>NZ_JBSGDV010000017.1:0-225937 GCF_053602555.1 Nonomuraea sp. NPDC004354
TCGAGGGGCTCCTGGATGCGCGAAAAGGAAACGCGACGGGGACCGGCGGGTACGGCGGAGGCGTTGCGCGAGGCTGCCAACAGATGTCCTTCCGAGGGCTCGCGGCGGACTGACTACACGCACGCCAGACAACCTCGCAACGTGAGCAAGAGAAGCGGGTCGTCAAAGGGCAGCGCAAAGGGGCAGTGTAGCCGAACGGCACACGCCTGTCCACTTCGCTCTCGCTGCATGCTCCACGTTGTCCGCAGCATCGCCCGTCCGAGCGGAAACGTCAAGCCCGCGAGCCGGACTTTCGGCCAACTCAAAGCCTGGACGCTGGGATTTCTTCCCTTGGTGACAGATGGCTAGCCGTAGGCCCCAAGACGATACCCGCGAGCCGGGGCCGCTAACGCTCTGTCACACCGAGGTCTGAACCCATGCCGACGATCGGTGGAACCGTGACGGATGTACCCGTCTCACAAGGCTCGCTAAACCTGGAATTTGATAACAATTGAATGTCGGGACATGCCCGACATCAACTGCTGCCTACCAAAGTGGAGAGATCGCCCACCAACCACCGCGAACCATCCTTCACCATGACGAGCCGTACCCGATTCTGGATCACCTGCTGCCGTGGTTCGGCATCGCTCTGCGCCTGCTTGGTCGTCCCCATGTTCACGAACAGGAGAACCGACACCCTGTCCGGTGTGGCGTCCTGCACGGCGGCCCCCGCGACGGAGACCTCCTGGACCGTCCGCTGCTCGGTGGCCCGGGGCACGAGCGACCTGCGCAGCTCCTGGTAGCGGCCGGCCAGCTCGCCGGTGGTGAGGGCCTGCGCCCTGGTGAGATCGTCCTCGATCGTCCGGTAGTTGTACGACAGCAGGTCGGGCGCCAGCGCCCGGGCCGCGGCCAGCGCCTGCTCCCCCGCCGCCCGCCCCTCGCGCAGCTCGCTCAGCTCCCCGTGCATCCGCAGCGAGACCCAGCCGAGGAAGGTCACGGCCGCGGCGAGCAGCGCCGCCATGACGACTCTCACAGCACCTGCTCCGCTTTCGCGACGAGCCAACGGCCGCCGACCTTGGACAGGTCCATCGACCAGCGGTAGTAGCGGTCCTGCTGGGGCGTCCCCGTGCCCTCCCAGCTGATCGTGGAGTCGGCGACGACCAGCACCTTCGCGGCGTCGCCCGCCATCGAGACCATCCCCGAGGCGCGCACGACCCCGGTCTGGACGACCTTGTTGGCGATCGTGGTCTCCCTCAGCTTGGGCGCCCCTGCGTGGTACTCCGCGTAGGCGACACCCGTGGAGGTCGCGAGGATCTTGGCGATGCTGGCGTCGGCGCTCTTGTAGTTGAGCGAGAGCAGGTTGAGCGCGTGGGCCGCCGCGGCGTCGATCGCCGCCCGGCGGTCGGTCGCCGCCGCCTCCTCGTCGCGCAGCTGCGCGCTCAGCCAGAAGGCAAGCCCCGTGACCAGCACGAGGATCGCCGCCAGCGCGACGATCAGCGCGCGCACCACGGTCGCCGACCGGGAGGAGTCAGCACTGCCTGCCATATCGCGGGATCATAACGCTCGACCCATTCGTCCAGGCCCCGAACATCCGGGCGGGCATCGGTGGAGCGTCCCGCCGGACGGCGCCGCGTCAGCGCACGCCGTTCATGTGCGCGTTGACGAGCCGGGGATACTCCTCCAGCCAGTTGCGGCCGCGCTCGTCGACGAAGGAGCCCTGCGGCGGGATCACCCCGTTGGCGGCCAGCCACGAGCCGGGTGGCTTCTGCGTCCGGCGGATGCCGTTGCCGCTGGGCATCAGCTGCGGCGGGATCGGCGGCAGCGCGCCGGGGTCGTGACCCATCTGCGCCTCGGCCTCCAGCTCGGAGACGTCCTTCTCCTCCGACATGCCGATCGGGCCGTGCCTGCGCGCGTTGAGGAACTGCCTGACCACCGGCTCGTCGCTCGACAGCAGCATCTCGCGCGGGCCGAACATCACCAGCTCACGCCGGAACAGCAGCCCGATGTCGTCGGGCACCGTGCGGGCGGTGTTGATGTCGTGGGTGACGATGAGGAACGTCGCCTCGATCTCGGCGTTGAGGTCGACGATGAGCTGGTTGAGGTAGGCGGTCCGGACCGGGTCGAGGCCCGAGTCGGGCTCGTCGAACAGGATGATCTCGGGGTCGAGCACCAGGGCGCGGGCCAGCCCGGCGCGCTTGCGCATGCCCCCGGAGATCTCGCCGGGCAGCTTGCCCTCCGCGCCCACCAGGCCCACCAGCTCCATCTTCTCCATGACGATCTGGCGGATCTGCGACTCGCTCTTCTTGGTGTGCTCGCGCAGCGGGAAGGCGACGTTGTCGTAGAGGCTGAGCGAGCCGAACAGCGCGCCGTCCTGGAAGAGCACCCCGAACAGCCTGCGCAGCTCGTAGAGCTTGTTCTCGCTGCAGTTGGCCAGGTCGTAGCCGTCGATCCAGATGTGGCCGCGGTCGGGACGCAGCAGGCCCACGAGGGTCTTGAGGAAGACCGACTTGCCGGTGCCGGACGGCCCGAGCAGCACGGAGATCTCGCCGGCGGGGAGGGTCAGCGAGACGTCCTCCCAGATGACCTGCCGACCGAACGACTTGGTCAGCCCATCGACCACGACCTCGACGCCCACAGTCACCTTCCCATCGCCGGTGGTAAGGGATCGCTGTTACGGAGCTTCCCGTGAATTGGAATCCATTCCAATAAAACGCCGGGATTGTTACTGGGCGGTTATGTCAGCGCCTGCAACGCCGGGCGGAGCAGCCTGGCCACCTCGTCGGGCGGGACGTCACGCAGCTCGTCGAGGTCGAGGAGCTGATGGCCGATGGTGACGCCGAGCAGTACCAGCGTGATGAGCGCGGCCTTGGGCCTGGCGTCCCCGCCCTCGATCGCCGCGGCGATCCGCTCGATCTGCCCGCTGAACGTGGCCCGCGCCGACGCGGCTGCCTCCGGATGGGTGAGCATCGAGCGCATCACGGCCAGCGAACTCTGGGGCAGCTCGCCCAGCTTGACGCCGAGCGAACCCAGCAGGTCGTCGACCAGCCGCTCGGCGTCGTCGCCCGCCACCTGGACGGCCCGCTCGAACAGGCCCTGCTTGCTGCCGAAATGCTGCATGACCAGGGCCGGGTCGACGCCTGCCGCGCCGGCGACGGCCCTGATCGTGGTGCGTTCGAAGCCTCTTTCGGCGAACAGCGCGCGAGCCGCCTCGAGGATCCGCCGTTCGGTCCTGGCCCTGCGTTCGGCCCGCGTCAGCGTCACGCCGTCACTCTACTGGCCCCTTGTTCGCTCAACGGTTGTTGAGTAAGTTGGCCGGCATGACAGAGATCGTCACGCGCTTCCACGACGCCATGCGCCACATGTCGGCCGACGAACTCGCCGACCTCTACGCCGAGGACGGCGTCCACGAGTTCCCCTTCCGGATGGCGGGGATGGTGCCGCGCTACAACGGCAGAGAGGAGGTCAGGGCCGGATACACGGCCTCATGGGGCGCCAGCCCGGCCGTCGTCGAGGACATCCGCAACGTCGTCGTCCACCAGAGCGTCGACCCCGAGGTGCTCGTGGTCGAGCACGAGACCGCCGTCACGGTGAACGGCCGGCCGTACACGGTGCCCGGACTGCTCGTCCTGCGGGTGCGCGACGGGAAGATCGTCCACACCCGCGACTACATGGACGCCACCGCGGTCGCGGGCCTTCGCTCAGGCCGTACAGGGTGACGCCGCGCCGACAGCGCGCGGTGCAGCTCTCCCGCACCCCGGGCGGTCATCCTGACAGCCCCGCCGCCACCGGTGCGGGCGCTCGGCTCCATGCCGCCGACGAAAGAGCGGATCCTTCCCTCCCCGGACCTCCTGCTGGAACCGGGCGAGGGTCGGCGCGGGGTCGGCCCCGTTGCAGCCGCCGGCCACCATGACGGATAGCCCGGCGCCGGCTGCGTTCGTGCCACCAACGACCGCGGTGGGCGCGGTGGCAGCCAATGGCGGTCGTGCCGGTCGTGCCGGTCGTGGCGGTCGTGGCGGTCGTGGCGGTCGTGGCGGTCGTGGCGGTCGTGGCGACGGTGGCGGTCAATGGCGGTCGCGGCGGTCGGTGGCGATGGCGACCCAAGGTGTACGGCTCGGCGCCCGCCTTGAGCAGCGCGGCGGCCTCGATCGCTGGGTGTCGGAGGAACAGCACCCCGCCCCCGCCTCCGGTCGAGGAGGCCCGGAGCCGTTGCCCCGGAGAACCCATGCGGCGGCGCGCCGAATGCCCAGGGATCCGGAAGCACCCCCACCCGGCGACCGCCCTCGCCGCACATCACCGTCCTCCGAATCTCGCCGTGCTCCTGGACCTCGCTTCACCCTCCGGACCTCACCATCCCCCGGACTTCGCCACCCTCGGGACATCACCATCCGCCGGACCTGGCCACCCTCGGAACCTCACCATCCGCCGACCATCGAGACCGTCGCCACCGCGAAAATCACTGGAACCACCGCCATCCGGGGTCTACGAGCAACGCCGGAGCCACTCCCGGGGAACAGGGCACGCGCGGGAACCGTCCCCGTCCGGCGCGCTGTGGGGCGCCGGACCGTCGTGGGGGCGGCCGGGCTTTTCGTCGCCATCCCGAAGGATCCACGGGCCGACGTCGCCATCTCAGGGTCGCCCAGGCCGGGGCCATCCCGAAGAGCCCACGAGCCGACGCCGCCATCGCAGGATCGCCGGGGGCTGCCCGTCGAGGGGCCCGCGGTGGGGATCCCGCCCGTGTATGGCGAACCTGCGGTCTCCACCGCATACGCCGCGGCACCCACACCGCGCCCTAGTGCCGTCGGGCCGGCCGAGGCATACGGCCACCAGCGGGCCCGGCTCTCCGCAGAGCTGGGGATCGCATCCGTATCGCGAGCCTACGAAGGCCAACACTCATGACTCGCCAAACACACCGCTACAGCCACCACTGCGGCCACGCTCACGACCCGGCCTCGGCCTCCCGCCACACCCCAACGACCGTCACCAGCTGGCCGTGGACCCGCCCAGCGGCTCCGACTCCTGACCCCGCGGCGCGAGCCCGCCCCACGTCCTCGACTCCCCGTCGCGGCCCGAACCCGCCCCACGCCCCGCCACGCGGCCCGAACCGCCTCACGACCCTCCCGTAGCCCGAACGCACTCCCAGGCATCGCCGGACAACGCACGGCCGAGACAACGCAGGGCCGAGACAACGCGCTGCCGGAAGACAACCGGCGAGCGAAGCGAGCGCCTCACACAACAACGGACGGAATGCGGCCCGGACGGCGCGCGAGCGAGACGACGTGCGGCCTGAACGGCAGCGTGCGAGACAGACCGCAGGACGGATGACGTGCGTGCGAGACAGACCGCAGGACGGACGGCGTGCGGGCGAGACAGCGCACAGGCAGGACAGCTCACAGGCGCGGCGGCGCGCAGCCTGGACGGCGTGCGGGCAGGACACTCCGCAGGCCGGGCAGCGCACAAGCGGGACAGCGCACAAGCGGGATGGAAGGCAGGCAGGACAGCGCGCCCCGCCGAGAAAGAGGCGGGCTGAGACGGCGAGCGTCACCGGGCAACGCGCGGACGGGACCGGCGGATGACCAGCACCACGGGTGACCAGCACCGCGAGTGGCTAGGACCACGAGCGGCCAAGACCGCAAAAGCCGGGACAACCAAAACCGGGACGAACGAAAAGGCCGGGACAAACAAAAAGAGCGGAACCCACCCGGCACCAGGGTGTGTTCCGCTCTTTTCAGAAAGACGCGCCGTCTTACTTGACGGTGACGGTGGCGCCGGCGCCCTCGAGGGCAGCCTTGGCCTTCTCCGCCTGGTCCTTGTTGACCTTGCCGTCGAAGACCGGCTTCGGAGCGCCGTCGACCAGGTCCTTGGCCTCCTTCAGGCCGAGGGAGGTCAGCGCGCGGATCTCCTTGATGACCTGGATCTTCTTGTCGCCGGCGGCCTCGAGGATGACGTCGAACTCGTCCTGCTCCGCGGCCTCCTCAGCGGCGGCGACCGGGGCGGCAGCGGCGGCGACGGCGACCGGGGCGGCAGCCTTGACGTCGAAGGTGTCCTCGAACAGCTTCACGAACTCGGAAAGCTCGAGGAGGGTCATCTCCTTGAACGCGTCGAGCAGCTCGTCGGTGCTGAGCTTCGCCATGATGTTTCCTCCGTATGGATCTTGCTAAATGGTGTTACGGGACCGCGGTTGAAGTTGCGGCAATCCCCGGTCTTACTCGCCCGCCTCGGCGCGCTTGGCGCGGAGGGCGTCGGCCAGCTGAGCCATGTTGGTGGGCAGCGCGGCGAACACGGCGGCAGCAGCGGACTGCTTCGCCTTCATCGCGCCGGCCAGCTTCGCGAGGAGAACCTCGCGGGACTCGAGGTCAGCGAGCTTGGTGATCTCGGCGGCGTCGAGGGCTTTGCCCTCCATGAAGCCGCCCTTGATCACCAGAAGGGGATTGGCCTTGGCGAAGTCACGCAGACCCTTGGCGGCCTCGACCACGTCGCCCGTCACGAAAGCGACGGCCGTCGGGCCGACCAGCAGCGAGTCGAGACCCGTCACGCCGGCCTCGTTGGCCGCGATCTTGGTCAGGGTGTTCTTCGCCACGGCGAACTTCGCGTTCCCACCGAGCGACTTACGCAGCTCCTTGAGCTGTGCGACGGTGAGACCGCGGTACTCGGTCAGAACGGCGGCGCTGCTGCCCTCGAACTCACTCTTGAGCTCGGCAACCGCTGTCGCCTTGTCCGCCCTCGCCATGGGCCTCCTTCCAGATGTGCCGCCGGCGAAGGTCTCCGAACATGGAACAAGCCCCGGCGCAGGCGCACGGGGCTCACCCATATGGCAGGAACCACACGGGAAGAACTCGCATCTCACCTACGCGGGCCGTCCACATGACGTGGATCCTTCGGTCACCGGGCCTTGAGGCACCCGGCGACGACCGGCGGTCTTTGGCAAGGACCAGAATAGGGGGCGACTCGTCAAGATGCCAAATCGCCCCCGCTGGATCAGTTCGTGTTCTTGGGGAACTCGCCCACCTGGTCGGCGGGCGGCGCGGCGATGGAGACCGGCTCGTTGAAGCCCTTGAAGAACAGGTTCGCGCTGAACTTCGCGCCCTTCTCGTCTCCGGACATGGCCACCTTGCGCGGCAGACCGTCCGTGCCGACCCAGATGTCGAAGGCGACGTTCTGCAGCTCGGCCAGCTGCTGCCTGGCCTGCTCCTGCTCGTCGGCAGGCAGCTGCTGCACGGCCGCGTCCACGGGGAACGTGCCGCTGTAGTGGGTGGCGTCGACGCCGCCGACGCTCTCGGTGCCGACCTGCTTGACGTTCTGGGAGGCGGTGACGAGCTTGGTGACGTTCGCCAGGTCGAACCGCTGGACCTGGTCGAGGAACTGCTTCGCCTCCGCGCCGCCCTCACTGACCGGGACCTTGATCCACGGCTTGGTGGCGCCGAGCATCTTGTTCAGCGCGTCAACCTTCACGTAGACGGTGTCGCCCTGCAGCACCACACGCCCTCCGCCGGGCAGGCTCTGCCCGCCGAAATTGGCGGTGTCGAGCGTCAGGTCGGCGGCCAGCTGCGGCTTGCTCTGGTAGACCATGCGCCCCTGGACCTTGCCCGTGCCCTCCTGAGGATGCGACAGGTCGATCACACCGTCGACGGTGTAGCTGGTGACGTCCTGCGTCCTCTGCGCGGCCTGCTCCAGGACCTCGGCGGCGGCCAGGTTGGCCTGGATGGGGACCGCCACACCCGTCGCGGTCGTTCCGGTCGATCCACAGCCCGCGACCGCGACAAGGGCGGCGGCGCCCGTGGCGGCGACGGCGAGACTAATCCTGCGCTTCAGCATGCCTCTGACACTACGTCGCGGATTCACGCATTTTGGCTTCCCTCGATCAACTCAGGGAAACGCCAGGGTCATCCCTGACTGCCACCCTCCCCGTTCGACCCGCCGCCCGACCTCCCCCACCAGCCCGGACGACAGGCGACACGCACGCATCCATCTTTCACACGGACCCACAAGTCTCGCTCCTTTCGCTATCTCGGCCACGCGCGAGACTCCGCCCGCCCTTCCCCACAGGCGCCTCCCGACAAGCGTGGGCCTCCGTCCCACCCGATAGGCGCCGAAGTACCTCGATCACACACCCTCTCCCATCCGGCGAGATCCCATCCGTCCGGCACGCGCGTCCCATCCCCCCGGAGGCGCGCGATCCGTCCACCCGGCAGGCGCGATCCGTCCACCCGACGGGCCCGGGATTCCGCCATCCGGCACGCGTCCCGTTCACTGGCAGGCGCGCGATCCGTCCACCCGACGGGCCCGGGATCCGTCCACCCGACGGGCCCGGGATTCCGCCCATCCGGCCGGGCGCTGGATTCCGCCCACCGACCCGTACGGCAAGCCCCGCCACGCGCCACCCCAGGCGCGTGGCGGGCGTCTGTCCCGGGATACGCGTCACCGAGCGCGCGTGGCCGGCCGCCGCTACGGAAGGCCGATGAAGGGCCGTCCGTGACGGCGGGACGCGGCTGGGCTCGAGGAGCGTCCCTTCGACGGAGGGCAACCGGTGACCACGGAGGCGCCTGACCCGGCTTGCCGTACAGACCGGCAAACGCCCCGAGCCCCACCAGCACAGCGCCGCACACACCAGCCAACATCCCGAGCCCCACCAACACGGAGCCGCACCAGCATGAGGTTGGGCGAGGCAAGGGACGCCGCTCCAAGGGCCGCCGCGCGTGGAAACGCACGGCCTTCGTGCAACGGAGGCCGGAGACAGACGGAGGCGGGGGGCGGGAAAGGGGAAGGCCCCCGCAGGGAGATCCTGCGGGGGCCTTCGAGTGAGAGGAAGGGGTCAGCCCTCGAGCTCGGCGGTCATCGCGCGAGTCACGTTCGGGTCGACGGGAACGCCGGGGCCCATCGTGGTCGAGAAGGTGACCTTCTTCAGGTAGCGCCCCTTGGCCGCGGACGGCTTGAGACGCAGCACCTCGTCAAGGGCGGCGGCGTAGTTCTCGATGAGCTGGCGCTCGTCGAACGACGTCTTGCCGATGATGAAGTGGAGGTTCGCCTGACGGTCGGTGCGGAACTCGATCTTTCCGCCCTTGATGTCGGTCACGGCCTTGGCCACGTCCGGCGTGACGGTGCCGGTCTTGGGGTTCGGCATGAGACCGCGCGGGCCGAGCACGCGGCCCAGGCGGCCGACCTTGCCCATCAGGTCGGGGGTGGCGACGACGGCGTCGAACTCGTTCAGGCGGTTGCCCTTGGCGATGTCGTCGATGAGCTCGTCGGCGCCGACGATGTCGGCGCCGGCCTCGCGGGCAGCCTCGGCACGGTCACCGGTCGCGAAGACCAGGACCCGGGCGGTCTTACCGGTGCCGTGCGGGAGGTTGACCGTGCCGCGCACGATCTGGTCGGCCTTGCGAGGGTCGACACCCAGCCGCAGCGCCACCTCAACGGTGGCGTCGAACTTGGTGGTGGTGGTCGCCTTGGCGAGCCTCGCGGCCTCGGCGGGCGTGTAGAGCTTGTCGCGGTCGACCTGGGCCGACGCGTTCTTGTGCGCCTTGCTGCGCTTCACTTCGGATCTCCTCGGTGGAGTCTGTGGTCACGGGCCAGCGCCTGGCCCTCCCACGGATGGAACAAATGGACTGCTGGGCAGAAGCCCGTCGGGTGACGGTGGTTCTACCTACTCCGCGACCGTGATGCCCATCGACCGGGCGGTGCCGGCGATGATCTTCTCGGCGGCCTCGATGTCGTTGGCGTTGAGGTCGGGCATCTTGGTCTCGGCGATGCTGCGCAGCTGCTCGCGGCTCAGCTTGCCGACCTTGTCCTTGTGGGGGACCGCAGAACCCTTGTCGAGGCCGAGCGCCTTCTTGATCAGCTCAGGCGCCGGGGGCGTCTTCGTGATGAAGGTGAAGCTGCGGTCCTCGAAAATGGTGATCTCAACGGGGATGATGTTGCCCCGCTGGGCTTCGGTGGCAGCGTTGTACTGCTTCACGAAGTCCATGATGTTGACGCCGTGCGGACCGAGGGCGGTACCGACCGGCGGGGCGGGCGTGGCCTGGCCAGCGGGGAGCTGAACCTTGACCAGCGCCGCGATCTTCTTCTTCGGAGGCATGTGTCCTTCTCCGGGTCCTGATCGTGTTGCCGTCCGCTCGCGGGTGCGGGCGGACATGTCGGAAGGCCGTCCTTCGCGTGGACGGCCTGCCGAACGTCTGTGGTCGACGGAAACGAGTGACGGATCGCCGGCGGCTGGCGCACTGCCGGGCTCACGCGTTACCCGTCGAGTGTATGCGAGCCCGTCAGATCTTCGAGACCTGGTTGAACGACAGCTCGACCGGGGTCTCGCGGCCGAAGATCGACACCAGCACCTTGAGCTTCTGCGACTCGGGGCTGATCTCGCTGACCGAGGCGGGCAGCGTGGCGAACGGACCGTCCATGACGGTGACCGACTCGCCGATCTCGAACTCGACGGCCGGGCCCGAGGCGGCCTTGGTGGTGGCCTTCTTGGTCTCCTCCGTCGGCTCGGGCGCCAGCAGCTTGGCGACCTCGTCGAGGCTGAGCGGGCTCGGCTTGTTGGAAAGGCCGACGAAGCCGGTCACGCCGGGCGTGTTGCGCACCGCGGCCCAGGACTCGTCGGTCAGGTCCATCCGGACGAGCACGTAGCCGGGCAGCACGCGCTCCTTCACGGGGACCTTCTTGCCGCTCTTGAACTCCTGGACGGTGTGCGTGGGCACCTCGACCTGGAAGATGTAGTCCTCCATGTTGAGCGACACGTTGCGGCTCTCGATGTTGGACTTCACGCGGTTCTCGTAACCGGCGTAGGAGTGGATGACGTACCACTCGCCGAGCTGTCCGCGCAGGGACTGCTTGAACTCCTCGACGGGGTCGACGGCTTCCTCGGCCTCGTCGGCCTCCTCAGCCTCGTCGACGACGGTCACCGGAGCCTGGTCGGACTCCTCGACGTCGTCGTCGGCCTCCTCGGCCTCATCGAGCTCGGTCTCCTCGACCTCGTCGATGGCCTCCTCGGCGGCGACGTCGTCGTCCCACTCCTCGCGAGGGGTGTCTGAAGTCTCGGACACGGTGACTTTTCCTCTTTCGTCGAATCGAATGGTGCCTTGTCAGGCGTCGGGTCAGCTACCGCCGAAGATCCGCAGGACGCCCTCCGTGAGCAGGGCGTCAAACCCCGACACGATCGCAACCATGATCAGAACGAATACCAGAACGACCGTGGTGTAAGTGATGAGATCCTTACGCGTCGGCCAGATGACCTTGCGCAGCTCGTTGACGACCTGCCGATAGAAAAGGGCGGGCGAAGTGCGCTTCTGCTTCTTCTCGCCGCTCGGCTTGCCTGCGGTCTCGCTGTGCGTGTCGATCGCCACAGTCCTCACCTGATCTGTCGTATCCAACGCAGTTGCGCGGCGCGCTTGCACGCCTTGCTGCGCGGACCGCACTCAGCAGGGCAAGAGGGACTCGAACCCCCAACCGCCGGTTTTGGAGACCGGAGCGCTACCAATTGCGCCATTGCCCTATGTCGTCAACCACACTACATCGATTGACTGCCTGTCCGGACCGATCGCCGCATCGACATGCGGCGGCAGGACCATGCGAAAGTGTACGGGCGAATGACCTCCACGTCGAACCAGAACACGATCGCCCAGGTCGGGACGGCTTGCCCGCACTACGATGGACCCCATGTCCAGCCGCATCTCCGCACGCATCTCCGCGATCTCAGAGTCCGCCACGCTGGCCGTCGACGCCAAGGCGAAGGCGATGAAGGCAGCGGGCCGTCCCGTCATCGGCTTCGGCGCCGGCGAGCCCGACTTCCCCACGCCCGGCTACATCGTCGAGGCGGCGATCGAGGCGGCACGCGATCCGCGCTTCCACAAGTACACGCCCGCGGGCGGCCTGCCCGAGCTGAAGCAGGCGATCGCCGCCAAGACCCTGCGCGACTCCGGCTACGAGGTCGACGCCTCGCGGGTCCTGGTGACCAACGGCGGCAAGCAGGCCGTCTACCAGGCGTTCGCCGCGCTGCTCGACCCGGGTGACGAGGTCCTGGTCGTCGCGCCGTACTGGACGACCTACCCCGAGGCGATCAAGCTGGCCGGCGGCGTGCAGGTCGACGTCGTCACCGACGAGACGACCGGCTACCTGGCCTCCGTCGAGCAACTGGAGGCCGCCCGCACCGAGCGCACCAAGGTGCTGCTGTTCGTCTCGCCGTCCAACCCGACGGGCGCCGTCTACCCGCGCGAGCAGGTCGAGGCCATCGGCCGCTGGGCGGCCGAGCACGGCCTGTGGGTCGTCACCGACGAGATCTACGAGCACCTGGTCTACGGCGGCACCGAGTTCACCAGCATCGCCACCGCCGTGCCCGAGCTCGGCGACAAGGTCGTCATCCTGAACGGCGTCGCCAAGACCTACGCGATGACCGGCTGGCGGGTCGGCTGGCTCATCGGGCCCGCCGACGTGGTGAAGGCCGCCACCAACCTGCAGTCCCACGCCACCTCCAACGTCGCCAACGTCTCCCAGATGGCCGCCCTCGCCGCCGTCTCGGGCGACCTGTCGGCGGTGGCGGAGATGCGTGAGGCGTTCGACCGGCGGCGCAAGACCATGGTCAGGATGCTCAACGACATCCCCGGCGTGGTCTGCCCCGAGCCGATGGGCGCCTTCTACGTCTACCCGTCGGTCAAGGCCCTGCTCGGCAAGGAGATCAGGGGCCGGCGCCCGCAGACCTCGGCCGAGCTGGCGGAGCTCATCCTGGAGGAGGCGGAGGTGGCGGTCGTGCCGGGCGAGGCGTTCGGCACGCCGGGCTACTTCCGCCTGTCCTACGCGCTGGGCGACGACGACCTGGTCGAGGGCGTCAGCCGGCTGCAGAAGCTGCTGGCCGAGGCGAGCTGAACCGGGGCCCGTCCCCTCTCCTGCCCGGACACCACCCCGGTCGTCAGCACGGCCGTGGTGGTGTCCAGGGTCCGCTCCCGGTCGCCTGCCGGCGAGCCTCCCAGGGCCCCGCTACCGGGCGGGGGCCACCTGGATGCCGCGGGCCACCGCCATGAGGTCGTTGACCAGGTCGTCGCTCACCTGGACCCGCACGCCGTAGCCCGGTCTGGCCGTCCACAGCACCATGCGGCCCCTGGACAGGCCCGTGCCCGTCACGATGTCGCCGACAAGGGCGGGCCGGCTCCCCACGGTCGTCCTTCGCAGACCGCTGAACCTCTCGCTCGTGGGCCACGAGACGTGCGCGAGGTCCTGCGGGGTGCGCGCCCGCTCCCCCTTCACCACCTCGACCAGGACCGAGCTGCCCGCCCTGGTCCACCATCGGCCGCGACCGTCCATGCCGCCGTCCTGCCCTGCCGTGAACCCCGGCGGGAGATGCGTGACGGTGAGCCCCTCGAATCTCAGGGGCAGGCCCCGCGTGGCGGGAACGGGGACGATCCCGGCGAGGACGCGGTCGATCTCGGGTTCGAGGTTCTCGCTCATCCTGAGGACGACCCCGACTCCGGGCTCCTGCAGCCACAGCCGGCCGGTCAGCCGGCTCCTGGCGCCGTTGCGGTAGGCGGGCCTGCCGTTGACGGTCGTGCGCGTCCCGTTCCGCCAGTCCCCGGCGCTCCAGGCGGCCAGCTCGTCCAGCGAGGCCGCGTGCCTGCCCCTGACGACGGTCAGCGTGATCTGCCTCTCGCCCGCTCCGGTCCACGTCTTGGCCGTCTCCCCGTCGCTCCTCATGGTGAAGCTCTCCAGGTGGAGGCGGGGCGGAAGGTAGGAGACGCGCAGCCCTTCCACGACGCCGCCGGCCGGTCCCGTGGGGTCTATCACCTGGAGTTCTTCGGCGATGGTCCGCACCTCGGCGACGTGGTTCGCGCCGACCGTCACCCTGAGGAGCAGCCCCTGACGCTCGCTCCAGAGCAGGTCCGTCCCGCCGGGGGAGATCTTCGCCTGCCGGCCCCGCGTGGACGTCAGCTGCCCTCCGGCCATCAGTCCGGGCGTGTCGAGGCCGTCCGCCCCGCCGTACCTGCTGACTCTCACGAGGTCGGCGCCCGAGCCCCAGGTGAGCGTGCCCGCCAGGAGCCTGCCCTCGCCGGAGTGACCCTGGACCGGCTCGCCCAGGCCGGGAGGGACGTGGCGGACCACGACGTCGTCGAGGCGGCCCGTGGTGCTCGGCGTGGTGGCCACCCGCTGCTCCCCGGGCGCCAGCACCCATCCGGCCAGCGCCAGCGCCGTCGCCGTCGCCACCGCCGCGATCGAGTGCCTGGTACGGCGCCGCCGCCGCGAGCGCCGTACCACCCGTTCCGCGAGGTCGGGGGCGGCGGCGAGATGGGCGGTGTCCTCGGCCATGGCCTGCCGCAGGCTGCTCTCAAACATCGCTCGGCACCTCATCCATGACGATCAGCCCGCGCAGCTTCGCCAGCGCCTTGGCGGTCTGGCTCTTGACCGTGCCGACGGCGCATCCGAGGGTCTCGGCGGTCTGCGCCTCGGTCAGGTCCTCCCAGTAGCGCAGCACCACCACCGCCCGTTGCCGGGGCGGCAGCAGGCGCAGTCCGTCGGCGAGAACCTGACGCAGCTCGACGCCCGAGTCCGCGCCCGCCACCGGCACCTCGGGGAGCGTGCCCATCGGGATGAACCGCAGGACGGCCCGGCGTCTGGCGCGGTTGATCGCGGTGTTCACGATGATGCGCCTGACGTAGGGTTCGGGGTCGACGTCCTTGCGCAGGCGGTGCCAGCTGCGGTAGGCGCGCTCCAGCGCGGTCTGCAGGACGTCCTCGGCCTCCTCGCGCGAGCCGCAGGACAGGTACGCGAGGCGTAAGAGGCTGGTGCCGCGCGCCGCCACGTACTCGGCGAACGCGGTCACTCGGTGGTCTCCATACCCCTTGTGTACGCCTGGGGCCGCGGGAGGGTTGCCCGGGATCAGCCGGGCGACCGGACGGAGGCCGCCAGCGGGACGAGCGCGTGGGCCAGGCCGTCGCTGACGCGGATCCAGGCGCCCGTGCCGGTGCGCTCCAGCCAGGCGATGACCATGCCGCCGCCGGAATGCCTGCCGACCAGGGCGGGCCTGCCGCGGACGGTGGTCTTGCGGGGCTTGGCGACGCTGACGCGCTCGCGGTAGGTCTCCCAGTCGGCGGCGACCGTACCGCGCTCGACCTGGACCTCGACGAACGCCGCACCCGAGGCGTAGCGGGCCCAGCCGCCCTCGACGCCGGGCTCGGGCGCGATGGCGCCGCCGCCGGTGCGGGTGAGGCCTGACGGCAGGTAGGTCAGCCAGAAGTTGTCGGCGACGACCGTGATGCCGGGCACTGCCTCGGGCACGGCGGCGGCGACCGGTGGAGCGGGGGCGGAGATGGCGGGCGGGGCGGCGGAGGGCGCGACCCGCCCGAACCCGGAGGCGAAGATGGCGTAGATGGTCAGAACCGTCACCGCCAGGGCGGCGAGAGCGAGCGCGGCGCGCCGTCCCCCGCCCGTGCCGGCGACCAACTCGTCAGGCGCCATATCTCCTTGGTGCCCACCGACCCCGCCATGGTCACTTCGCGGGGCGCACCCCCTCGGCGATCTTCTTCAGCTCGGCGGTGATCTCCTCCGTGCTGAGCTCCTTCGCCCGGGACGGGCTCATCGCCACCTCGACGGCGAGATCGTCGGTGAGCCTGAAGCCGAGGGTCGGCGTGCAGCAAGGCTCCTTGCGCGGCTGCGCGCCGAGCTTGTCGTAGTCGCCGCCCTCGTCGATGTCGCCGAGATAGCCCCGCCTGTCGCCGACGTCGACGCGTTCGACGCCCTCGCGCTTCAGGGTGTCGTCGACGCGCGCGCCGGCCTTGCCCTCGTGGACGAAGACCTGGATGCCGTAGTAGCCGTTCGGCTCGTCGGGCAGGTCGTAGGTCGTCGTGTAGGAGGTGCCGCCGGACGGGCCGTCCCACTTGTTGGACCACTTGCCCCACGCCAGACCGTCCGGCACGTAGCCGAGCGTGATGCCGCCGAACGTGCGGCCGTCGCCCAGGTCGCCGAGCGCCTGGGGCGGGGCCTCCCCGAGCAGCAGCCGGACCGTGGAGCCGGAATCCACCTCCGTGCCCGGCTTGGGCTCCTGGCCGAAGACCTTCTCCGCCCCTGTGGCCTTCTCGGCGACGAGGCCGGCCGCCTGCAGCGCCGCCTGCGCCTCCTCGAACGTCTTGCCTGTCATGTCGGGCACGGTCACCTTGGTCAGCACCCGCACGGTCGACGTGCCGTTGGCCACGCCGCTCGACTCGGGCCCCGCGGTCACCGCCATATAGACCGGCACTCCCGCGGCCAGGACGGCGGTGGCCAGCGCGGCGCCTGCCGTACGGAACCTGATGACGTGGGCGCGGTGCCTCCTGCGCACGCCGGCGCCCAGCGTGGGTGCCGCCTTGACCTCGGCCACGCTCGCCGCCATGGCGTCCGCGAGGGCTTCCTCCACCTTCATACGAGCACTCCTTCCTTGACGTTCTCGCGGATTCTGGCGAGCCCCCGCGCCGCCTGACTCTTGACCGTGCCGAGCGAGCAACCGAGCATCTGCGCCGTCGCGTGCTCGCTCATGTCCTCCCAGTAGCGCAGCACCAGGACGGCCCGCATGCGCGCGGGCAGCTTGCGGAGCTCCGCGATGAGCGCGTCGCGCAGGTCGAGATCGGGTGAGCGGGCCTCCGTCTCGGGCGGCTTGGAGAACGTGATCTCCTGGATGACCTTGCGGCGGCGGGCGGCCGAGATGGCCGTGTTGACCACGATCCTGCGGGCGTACGCGTCGGGGTTGTCGTGCCTGATGCGCGGCCAGTGCCGGTAGACCTTCTCCAGCGCGTGCTGGACCAGGTCCTCCGCGTCGTGCTGGGTGGCCCCGCACACCAGGATCGCGGTACGCAGCAGGGACGTGCTTCGGGCGGCAAGGAACTCGTCGAAAGCCGCCTCGTCTTCTTCCTTCATCAGCGAGATCCCCTTTCGCCCCTCCCAACGCGTCAACCGGGGGTCAGGTTGAGTGGCACCATATGGAAATGCCACGTCCGCTCGCCGCCCTTCCCAAAGCCCACCTTCACCTGCACTTCACCGGGTCGATGCGGCATTCGACGCTGATCGAGCTGGCCAGGGAGCAGGGCCTGCACCTGCCCGACGCGCTGGAGCAGGACTGGCCGCCCCAGCTCCACGCGACCGACGAGCGGGGCTGGTTCAGGTTCCAGCGCCTCTACGACATCGCCAGGTCGGTGCTGCGCCGCGAGGAGGACATCTACCGGCTGGTGCGCGAGGCGGCGCTGGACGAGGCGGCGGAGGGGTCCGGCTGGCTGGAGATCCAGGTCGATCCGTCGGGTTTCGCCTCCAGGTTCGGCGGGCTGACCGCGACGCTGGAGCTGATGCTGGACGCGGTGGCGAAGGCCGCGGCGGAGGCGAAGATCGGCATCGCGACGGTCGTGGCGGCCAACAGGACCAGGCACCCGCTCGACGCCAGGACGCTGGCCAGGCTGGCCACCCAGTACGCGGGCGAGGGCGTGGTCGGGTTCGGCCTGTCCAACGACGAGCGGCGCGGGCGCGCCCGCGAGTTCGACCACGCGTTCAGGATCGCCAAGCGCGCGGGCCTGCTGGCCGTGCCGCACGGGGGCGAGCTGCTGGGCCCGGAGAGCGTCGAGGAATGCGTCCACGACCTCGGCGCCGACCGGGTGGGCCACGGCGTGCGGGCGGCCGAGTCGCCGCGGCTGATGGAACGGCTGGCCGACCGGCAGATCTGCTGCGAGGTGTGCCCCACGTCGAACGTGGGCCTCGGAGTGGTCGAGGACGCGTCGGCGGTTCCGCTGCGGCGCCTGTTCGACGCCGGAGTGCCGATCGCGCTGGGCGCCGACGACCCGCTGCTGTTCGGCGCGCGGCTGCTGCCGCAGTACGAGCTGGCCCGCGAGGTCTACGGCTTCTCCGACGCCGAGCTGGCGGAGCTGGCCAGGCAGTCGATCAGGGCGTCGACCGCGCCGGAGCAGGTGCGCAAGGAGCTGCTGCGGGGAGTGGACGACTGGCTGGCCGCCCCTGATCCCTCAGCGGAGTGAAGCGGCGATCTCCAGCGCCCGCCGCCTGTCCGGCACCCCTTCGAGCCTGACGGCCACCTCGCCGTCGAACCAGACGAGGGTCGGGCCCGCCAGGCGCAGGGGCAGCTCGGTGCCGTCCTCCCGGTCGACGCGGCTGAGCCGGTGCTCCCGGCCGATCCACCAGCCTTCGGCGCCGTCGACGCTGACGTGCTCGGGCCAGGGCTCGCCGAGCTGCTTGACGAAGTAGGGTCCGAGGCCGTCGAACTGGTCGATCCTGGTGCCGCCGGACCAGAACAGGGAGACGATCCGGCCGCCGTCGCTGACCGTGACCCGCTCGGGCTCGCCCAGCTCGGCGGGCACCTTCACCGGGAACGTCACCAGGCTCCGCGCCGCGTCGAGCGTGACGGCCCGCTCCCCCGGCAGCGGCACGGGCGAGGCGGGCGGTGTGCCGTTCTCGCCCACGCGCAGCTCGATGCCGGCCAGCCGCAGGACGTGGACGACGGCCGCCCTGCCCTGCGGGGTGGCCGCGGTGAGCGCGACGACCGCGACCAGGACGGCGGCCACCAGCCCCCACCTGGACCTGCGCCACCCGCGCCGGCCCACGGGCCGGGCGCCAGGCCACCCCACGGGATCAGTCGCGCGGCCGGGGTCGTCGTCGGTCTCGGGCCCCGGGGCGTGGCCGGAATCGTCGTCGGCCTCGGGCCCCGGATCTCGGCCGGGCTCGGCCTCGGGCCCCGGGGCGTGGCGGGAATCGTCGACGGCCTCGGGCCGTGGGGCGGGCTGTTCGAGGCGGGCCCGTACGGCGGCGGCCACGTCGGCGGGCGGCGGGGCGGCGGGCACGTCGAGGAAGCCGGCCAGGGCCGTCAGCTCCGCCTCGAGGTCGTCGTCCGGCGGTGTCACGCCGGGCTCGTCGTCAGGCGAGGTCACGTCCCACCTCCTCCCTCAGCCTGGCCAGACCGCGATGCGTCCTGGACTTGACCGTGCCGACCGGCCAGTCGAGCACCTGTGCCGTCTCCTGCTCCGACAGCTGCAAGAAGTACCTGCAGACCACGGCTTCCCGTTCCCGATCAGGCAGCTCGCGGACGGCGGCCAGCAGCCGCGCTCTGCGGTCGTCGGCGATCGCCGCGCCCTCCGGGTCGTCGGGCGCCTGCGCCGGGGCGAGCGCGCCGAGCCGCAGCGTCAGCTCCGACCTGCGCCCGCGCGACCTGGTCAGGTTGTGCGTCTCGTTGGCGACGATCCGCAGCAGCCACGGGCGGAACGGCGCGTCCATCCGGAAGCCGCCCAGGTGCCTGAACGCCTTGACGAACGCCTCCTGCACCACGTCGTCGGCCTCGTCGCCCGCGCCGAGCATGGCGGCGGTGCGGTGGGCGAGCGCGCTGTAGCGGGCGACCAGCACCTCGTAGGCGGCAAGGTCACCGTCCAGGGATCGGGCTATCGCCTCGGCGTCGTCCATGGGCAGGAGAGATTCCATCGCATGAACGCCGCTTCCGTCCATAACGTGATTGCCAGGGACGACCGGGCACTAGACTGCTGGGCCGACCGGTTTTCCATGGAGGAACGGACTTATGTCATCTGGGTACGACCGCGTGGTGCAACCGGCGGCCGGCGACGAGGCTCTGGAGAACCACCTCGGCGGCGACGAGGCGAAGAACTACCGCCAGTACGAGTTCGACATGGTCGCGCCCCACGTCGGCCGCTCGATGCTCGAGATCGGCTCCGGTCTCGGCCACTTCGCCGAGCAGTTCCTGCCCCGCCTCGACCGGCTCGTGGTGAGCGACTTCGACCCCTACTGCGTCGACCAGCTGCGCAAGCGCTTCGCTGACCGCTCCGACATCGACGTGCTGCACTTCGCGCTCCCGGACCCGGTTCCGATGGAGAAGAAGGTCGACACGGTCGTCATGATGAACGTCCTCGAGCACATCGAGGAGGACTCCGAGGCGCTGCGCTCGCTGGCCCGCGTCGTCACGCCGGGCGGCCGCATCATCATCTGGGTGCCGGGCTACATGCAGCTCTACGGAGACTTCGACAAGAAGGTCGGCCACGTCCAGCGCTACACGCCCAAGACCCTGCGCAGCTCGGTCGCCAAGGCGGGCCTCGACATCGACGTGCTGAAGCCGATCAACTTCCTGGGCGGCATCGCCTGGTGGGCGGCCGTGCGCCGCGGCGGCGTCGGCTACCCCGACCCGCGCCTGGTGAAGATCTACGACCGCACCGTGGTGCCCGCCACCCGGCTGCTCGAGCGCTTCATCCGCCCGCCCTTCGGCCAGACGGTCTTCTGCGTCGCCCGCGTGCCCCGCTGACCCTCTTCCCGTCCAGCCCCCGTACGACCTCTTGCCGGGCGCGCCGTCCAGCCTCCCGTACGGCAAGCCTCGCCACGGCCACCGAGATCACTCGGTGGCCGTCCGTCTTTCACGCGTACTCCAGCAGGACTCCGGCCGGTCGCCGCTACGCCGCCCGTATGGCCGGCCCCGTGGCCGATGCTGAACGCCTGGGCCGCCCCGCCCCGCCGCGCCGAAGCCGCCACGCCGGCCGGCCCGTCGTCTGCCGCCCCGGCCCCGCACGCTCGCCTGCCGTCTCCCTGGAGGGACGCCGGCCCCGCGCGGAGGGTGGGCTGGACCGGGCTTGCCGTACGGGCGCCCGACGACCGGCACCCGCGCACGACGCCCGCCTTGAAGATCCGGCTGAGGGTAACGCCGGCCGGGGATGGTCACGGGCAGGGGTGGGGATCAGAATCCGAAGAGAACGGTGGACGGAGATGGGCGGCCGTTATGACCGAGTACGCGCAGGCGCGAGAGGTGGCGGAGCAGGCCAGGCAGGCCGAATGGGAGCGGCCGAGCTTCGGTAGGCAGCTCTTCCTGGGCGACTTCAGACTCGATCTGGTGCACCCGATGCCCGCGCTCGACGAATCAGCCACCACGAGGGGCGAGGAGTTCGTCAGGGCGCTGCGGCGCTTCCTCGACCGGCAGGTCGATCCGGCGGAGATCGAGCGGACCGCGGTGGTGCCGGACGAGGTCATCAAGGGCCTGGCGGGCCTCGGCGCGTTCGGGATCACGATCGAGGAGGAGTACGGCGGTCTCGGGCTGTCCCACCTGTACTACAGCCGGGCGCTCATGCTGCTCGGCTCCTACTCCCCTGCGCTGTCGGCGCTGCTGTCGGCGCACCAGTCGATCGGGGTGCCGCAGCCGCTGCGGCTGTTCGGCACCGAGGAGCAGAAGCGGGAGTTCCTGCCGCGCTGCGCCCGGGGGGAGATCTCGGCGTTCCTGCTGACCGAGCCGGACGTGGGCTCCGATCCCGCGAGGCTGTCCACGACGGCCGTCCGCGACGGCGACGAGTACGTGCTCGACGGCGTCAAGCTGTGGACGACGAACGGCGTGCTCGCCGACCTGCTGGTCGTGATGGCGAGGACCGGGGAGAGGATCAGCGCCTTCGTGGTGGAGGCCGGCTCGCCCGGGATCACCGTGCAGCGGCGCAACGCGTTCATGGGCCTGCGCGGCATCGAGAACGGCGTCACGCGGTTCGCCGGTGTCCGGGTCCCGGCCAGGAACCGGATCGGCCGCGAGGGTGCGGGCCTGAAGATCGCGCTGACCACGCTCAACACCGGCCGGCTGTCGCTGCCGGCCACCTGCGCGGGCAACGCCAAGTGGGCGACGAAGATCGCGCGGGAGTGGTGCGCCGCCCGGGTGCAGTGGGGGCACCCGATCGGCGAGCACGAGGCGGTGGCGACCAAGCTGGCTTTCATCGCCGCCACCGCCTACGCGCTGGAGGCGGTGACGGACCTGTCGAGCAGGATGGCCGACGACGAGTCCACCGACATCAGGATCGAGGCCGCGCTGGCGAAGCTGTTCGCCAGCGAGATGGCCTGGCGGGTGGGCGACGAACTGGTCCAGATCAGGGGCGGGCGCGGCTACGAGACCGCCGAGTCGCTGGCCGCCAGGGGGGAGCGGGGCGTGCCTGCCGAGCAGGTCCTGCGGGACCTGCGCATCAACCGCATCTTCGAGGGCTCCTCGGAGATCATGCGGCTGCTGATCGCGCGTGAGGCCGTGGACGCGCATCTCTCGGTCGCGGGAGAGCTGGTCGACCCGGGGGCCTCCCGGCAGGACCGGACCAGGGCGTTGAAGCGCGCCGGCGCCTTCTACGCCAGGTGGCTGCCCGGCCTGATGGTCGGCCACGGCACGCTGCCGGTCTCCTACGCCGACTTCGGCCCGCTGGCCCAGCACCTGCGGCAGGTCGAGCGGAGCAGCCGCAAGCTGGCCAGGTCCACCTTCTACGCGATGTCCAGGTGGCGGGGCGCACTGGAGCACCGGCAGTCCTTCCTCGGCAGGATCGTCGACATCGGCGCGGAGCTGTTCGCGATGACCGCCGTCTGCCTGCGCGCCGACGAGGACTCGCGCGATCTCGGCCGCCGCCCGGTGGAGCTGGCCGACGCGTTCTGCCGCCAGGCCGCCGCGCGGGTCGACGCGCTGTTCGAGCGGCTGTGGCACAACACCGACGCGCACGACGCCCGGGTGGCGCGCTATCTCCTCGAGGGCCGCTACGCCTTCCTGGAGGAAGGGGTGCTCGACCCGTCCATCGACGGTCCGTGGATCGCCTCCCCCTCGGGTGACGATGACGTACGCCGTCATCTTGGTGCTTGATTAGTAATATAAAAGGCCTTGTTTCAAGCAGAATCGTGCAGGATGCTCGACACAGGGCACCCTCGCATCACATCCGGTCTAGACCGCGTCAGCCTTTGTGTTGTGAAACCGAGACCAGCCGGTATAGACCGGCCGCCGAACAGGGGCTTACTCTGACGCAAACGCGCGGAGCCGCGGCCCGCGCGCACCCCCAACCCCTGGGCGGTGTCAGGTGGCTGGTACGGACCAGCGCACCCGTCCGATGAGAAGGCGGTATCTACGGTGAACATCAAGCTTGTGGGCGGCGCCGCTCTCGGCCTTGCCACCATGCTGGTCCTGTCCGCGTGCGGGGGCGGCGGCTCCCAGCCCGCCACCGGCGGCGACTCCACCGGTCAGGCCGGCGGCCAGGTCACGCTGAAGATGGTGGCCGCCGACTACGGCGACAACCCGACGGCCGACAACGCGGGCACGAAGTTCTGGAAGTCGGTCGTGGACCAGTTCCAGGCGGCCAACCCCAACATCAAGGTCGACGTCCAGGTCATCTCCTGGAACGACATCGACAAGCAGGTCGCCACCATGGTCCAGAACGGCCAGGTGCCCGACATCCTCCAGACCGGCGACTACTCCGGCTTCGTCAAGGACGGCCTGCTCTACAAGGCCGACGAGGTCCTGTCGCCCGAGGTGTCGAAGGACATGCTCACCAAGTTCGCCGACTTCGGCAAGGTCGACGGCACCGCCTACGGCATCCCGTTCGTCTCCTCCGCCCGCGCGCTCTTCTACAACAAGGAGCTGTTCGAGAAGGCCGGCGTCGCCGAGCCGCCCAAGACGTGGGACGAGCTCAAGGCCGCGGCGGAGAAGCTGAAGGCGGCCGGCGTCAGCCAGCCGTTCGGCCTGCCGCTCGGCCAGGAGGAGGCGCAGGGCGAGTCCTTCCTGTGGATGCTGGGCAACGGCGGCGGCTACACCGACGCCTCCGGCAAGTGGACGGTCAACTCGCCGGCCAACGTCGAGGCGTTCACGTACGTCAAGGGCCTGGTCGACGCCGGCCTCACCACCCCGAACCCGGGCACCAAGGACCGCAAGACGGTCTGGGAGGACTTCGCCGCGGGCAAGGTCGGCATGGTCAACGGCGGCCCCATGTCCATCCCGATCTTCGACAAGGGCGCCGTGAACGGCAAGTACGCCGTCGCCCCGATCGCCGGCAAGACCGGCCCGCTCGACACGACCCTCGGCGTCATGGACTGGATCATGGCGTTCAACAAGAACGGCCACGCCGCCGAGATCAGGAAGTTCTTCGACTTCTTCTACACCGGCGACGCCACCCAGAAGATCGTCGACAACTACAAGCTGCTGCCCGTGACCAACGGCGGCATCCAGAAGCTGTCGGGTGACGAGAAGCTCAAGCCCTTCCTCGACGCGCTGCCCAACGCCAGCTTCTACCCCTTCAAGGACCCCAAGTGGTCCGAGGTGAACACCACGATCAAGCAGACGATCGGCGGGGCCGTCAAGGACGACCCGGCGAAGGTGCTCGGCGACATCCAGAAGGTCGCCGAGGGCAGCTGATCCTCAGGGGTCGGTACGGCCGGCGCTCCCCCGCGCCGGCCGTACCCGTATGGAAGGTTCTTCATGAAAAGGTTGCGCGTCCTGGAGCCCCTGGCATGGGTCGGGCCCGCGGTGGTGCTGATCGCGGTGGTCGTCCTGTGGCCGGTCATCGAGATGGTGCGGACGTCGTTCCTGGAGGTCAGCCGGTTCGGCGTGGTCCGCGGCTGGAACGGCACCGAGAACTACGACAAGCTCTTCGCCGAAACCGACTTCTGGCCGGTGATGTTCCGCAGCCTCGTCTGGGTGGTCGCGGTCGTCGGGTTCACCGTGCTGATCTCGCTGGCGCTGGCTCAGCTGTTCAACCAGAGGTTCCCCGGACGCAAGATCGCCCGGTGGGCGCTCATCGCCCCGTGGGCCGCCTCCGTGCTCATGACGTCGATCATCTTCAAGTGGATGCTCGACCCCGAGGTCGGGATCATCAACCTGATCCGGCGTGACCTCGGGCTGATCCCCGCGATGGGCGGCGCCGACGCCGACCAGCTCGGCCAGGCCGCCACCGCGTTCCCCTGGCTGATCTTCGTGGCGGTGTTCGTGTCGGTGCCGTTCACCACCTACGCGCTGCTGGCCGGCCTGGCCACGATCCCCTCGGACGTCTACGAGGCGGCCAGGATGGACGGCGCCTCCACGTTCAGGACGTACTGGTCGATCACGCTGCCGCTGCTGCGACCGGCCCTCACCGTCGCCGCGCTGATCAACGTGATGAACGTCTTCAACAGCTTCCCGATCATCTGGTCGATGACCCACGGCCAGCCGGGCTACTCCACCGCGACCTCGACGATCTTCATGTTCATCCTCAAGGGCTCGAACATCGGCGAGTCGGCGGCGATGTCGGTGGTGAACTTCGGCATGGTGATCATCCTCACCGCCATCTTCCTCAAGATCTCCAAGTGGAAGCAGGAGGTGGCGTGATGGCCCACTCCCGTGCCGTCACCGGCGGTCCGATGCCGTCGCTCAAGAAGGTGCTGGTCGCCGCCGCGGCCTACCTGATCGCCTTCGTCTTCCTGTTCCCCTACCTGGTCATGCTGCTCACCGCGCTGCGCCCGCAGGCCAGCCTGCGCGAGGCGGCCTACCTCCCGTCGTCGTTCGAGTGGTCCAACCTGCTGAACTTCTGGACCGGCGGCCTGGCCGACAACCTGCTCGTGACGCTGAAGGTGGCGGGGGGCTCGACCCTGCTCGTGCTCCTGGTGGCGCTGCCGGCGGCGTACTACTCGGCCCGGCACAACTTCAGGGGGCGCACGGCGTTCCTGATCCTGGTGCTCATCACCCAGATGTTCCAGCCGACCGCGATGCTCGTCGGCATCTACCGGGAGTTCTTCCAGTTCGGCCTGGTCGACTCGACATGGTCGCTGATCCTGGTCAACGGCGGGTTCAACCTGGCCTTCGCGGTGTGGATCCTCAACGCCTACTTCGCCTCGATCCCGAGGGAACTGGAGGAGGCGGCGTTCATGGACGGCAACGGGCGCTTCGGCGCGCTGTTCAGGATCACGCTGCCGCTGGCGATGCCGGGCGTCATCACCGCGCTGATCTTCACGTTCATCGCCGCGTGGAACGAGTTCGTGGTCGCGCTGACGCTGACGACCAGCCCGGAGAAGCAGCCGCTGACCGTGGCGCTGAACTCCTTCATCGGGCAGTACTCGGTGGACTGGCAGAACCTGTTCGCCGGCTCGGTGATCGCCACCATCCCGGTGATCATCCTGTTCGCGCTGATCGAGCGGAAGGTGGTCGGCGGCCTCACCGCCGGCTCCATCAAGTAGACCCCCTCCCCGCGCCGCCGCCCGCGATCCCTCCGCGCGGGCGGCGGCGCACCCCTTTTCCGAGCTCGGCCTTCGCCCTATTCCGCCTGCCCGGGGCCCTCCCGCCGGTCTGAGGCGCCACCCGGGGGGCCGGCGAGCACGATGTGACGGCGGGGTGCGAAGTCCCGCTGGAGTGCCGTGAAGGACGGGCGGTCAGCGGTGACCACGGTGGCCGTGAGCCCGCCCTGCCGTACGGCGGGGACCCGGGCCGGGACAGGCACAGAGCAAGGTTCTGTTGTAACCTCTCACTGACCGAATGTTGCTCGGTTTGGATCCGGGAGGCACTGTGGCAGAGGCGTACATCGTCGGGGCGGTCCGCACCCCCGTCGGTAAGAAGAAGGGCGGCCTTTCCACCGTCCACCCCACCAACCTGGCGGCGATCACGCTGAAGGAACTCGTCGGCAGGACGGGCGTGGACCCCGCGGCGGTCGAGGACGTCATCATGGGCTGCGTCATGCAGTTCGGCCCGCAGAGCATGGACATCGCGCGCAACGCCTGGCTGAGCGCCGGACTGCCGGAGACGACGGCGGGCGTCACCATCGACCGCCAGTGCGGCTCGTCGCAGCAGTCGATCCACTTCGCCGCCCAGGGCGTGCTGTCCGGCACCCAGGACCTGGTGGTGGCCGCGGGCGTCGAGTCGATGAGCATCGTCCCCATGGGCTCGTCGATCACCGCCGCCCTCGAGAAGGGCATGCCGTTCCCGTTCGGGGACATGTGGGTCGAGCGGTACGGCAAGCAGGAGATCTCCCAGTTCCGCGGCGCGGAGCTGATGTGCGAGAAGTGGGGGCTCACCCGCGAGGACCTGGAGAAGTACGCCTTCGAGTCGCACCAGCGGGCCGCCAAGGCCATCGCGAACGGCTACTTCAAGGACCAGATCGTCCCCGTCAACGGCGTCGAGGACGACGAGGGCCCGCGCGCCGACACCACGCTGGAGAAGATGGCCGGCCTCAAGACGCTGAAGGAGGGCGGCGCCATCACCGCCGCCACCGCCTCGCAGATCTCCGACGGCTCGGGCGCCGTGCTCATCGCCTCCGAGCAGGCCGTGCGCGACCACGGACTGACCCCGAGGGCCCGCATCCACCAGCTCGCCCTCCTCGGCGACGACCCCGTCTACATGCTCACCGCGCCCATCCCCGCGACGCGGAAGGCGCTGCGGAAGGCGGGCTTGTCGATCGACGACATCGACGTCACCGAGATCAACGAGGCGTTCGCGCCCGTGCCGCTGGCGTGGATGCACGAGCTCGGCGCCGACCCCGCCAAGGTCAACCCGAACGGCGGCGCCATCGCCCTAGGCCACCCGCTGGGCGGCACCGGCGCGATCCTGATGACCAAGCTGCTGCACGAGCTCGAGCGCACCGGCGGCCGGTACGGCCTGCAGACGATGTGCGAGGGCGGCGGCCAGGCCAACGTCACGATCATCGAGCGCCTCTGACGGACCCGCCGGGCCGGTCGGCGGGAGACTGGCGGGCTTCCCGCATCACACGACCGGCCCGGCGACACACTCCCGCCTCCGGAGAGGTGCAGCCCTCCCGCCTCCGGAAAGATTCGCCTCCGGAGAGAGGTGCGCCGCCCCCGAGGAAACCGGGGAGCGGCGCACTGCCCACCTACCGCCCCTTGGGCGGGATGCGGCGCGGCGGCGCGATGGGCCGCTGCGGCATCTTGGGCATCTGGCGAGGAACCTGCGGCATCTCCCTGCCGGGCAGAGCGGTGCCGTGCTTCTTGTGGCCTGAACGAACTCGCATGAGTGTGCTCCTTTACGCGACTTGCGACGCGGCCGCATCACGGGTGAAGGCCGGTCTGGCAAGCTCAGCTGCCGCGTCTGAACGGACGAGGTCTGACGGCTGAGTGGCGGTCGGCTGATCAGGTCAGCCCCGCGCGTCACAGGTAAAGGCGCATGTCCATGACAGTAGGCGGTGCCCCCTCTGCCCCGCAACGCATTTATCGGCGGTAGAGGCGGTAGAAATGAGCGGGATGTCGGCGGAGAGGACA
The DNA here is from genome assembly GCF_053602555.1 of Nonomuraea sp. NPDC004354. Lineage (NCBI taxonomy): Bacteria > Bacillati > Actinomycetota > Actinomycetes > Streptosporangiales > Streptosporangiaceae > Nonomuraea > Nonomuraea sp. NPDC004354. Next base: position 27,913 of record NZ_JBSGDV010000017.1, read on the forward strand.
GGCATGGACCGGATAGGGCGAGCGGTCGGCGCGGTCGTCGGATCAGCCGTCGGCGACGCGCTGGGGGCACCGTACGAGTTCGGACCGGCGGGCGCGTTCTCCGCCGCGTTCCCCGGTGGCGGCGGCAACATGCGGCCCGGCGGCGGCTGGGAGGCAGGCGAGGCGACCGACGACACACAGATGGCCGTCCACGTCGCCGAGTCGCTCCTCGACCGCGGCACGCTCGATCTGGCCGACGTCTTCGACCGGTTCCGGTGCTGGGCGGCGGCCGAGCCCAAGGACATCGGACTCCAGACCGAGGCGGTCCTGGGTGCCGGCCTGCCGTGGGACCAGGCCGCGGCGGCCCACTTCCGCTCGACGGGACGCGCGGCGGGCAACGGCTCGCTGATGCGGGCCACCCCGTCCGCCGTCCACTTCGCCCGGCACGGCCGCGCCGCCACCATGGACGCCGCCCGGCGCATCTCCGCCCTCACGCACGGCGACCCCGCCGCGGGAGAGGGCACAGCGATCTTCCACGACCTCATCAGGATCGCCCTGGACAGCGGCGACCCCCTCGCCGCGCTGCCGGAGATCCTGGCCCACGTCGAGCCCGGCCAACGCGAACGCTACGCGACCGTCCTCGCCCCCGGCTGGCACCCGGATCAAGCCACCGAGGTGAACGGCGCCGTCTGGCCATGCCTCGGCTCGGCGGTGTGGGCGGTGCGCACCACCTCGTCGTACGAGGCGGCGCTGCGCGCGGCCGTCGACGTCGGCGGCGACACCGACACCGTGGCCGCCGTCACCGGCGGGCTGGCGGGCGCCGTCCACGGGATCGACGCGATCCCCGCGCGCTGGCTCGAACCGCTGCACGTGCCGCTGCCCGGCGCCACCCCCGCCCGCGTGCTGCGCGCCGACGACCTGCGCGTCCTCGCCGAACGCCTCGACGCGTCCCCCGCCTAGGCACGATGAAACGGCGGGGCCGCCGTCTTGAGCACGACGGAACGGCCAGGCCACCGCCTAGGCACGATGGAACGGCCGGGCCGTTGTCCAAGGCGCGACGGAACGGCCGGGCCGCCGCCTGGAGCTCGGCGGCGCGGCCGGGCCGTCTAGGAGCGGTGCGAGCTGGTCATCGTCGCGTAGACGATGATGTTGTCCGTGTAGTGCCCGGTCGTCCGGTTGTAGACGCCGCCACACGTGATCAGGTGCAGCTGGGCGTTGGCCTGGTCCCCGTACACGCGCTGCGTCGGGAAGGTCGCCTTCCCCGCCTGCTCGACCCCGCCCACGGTGAACACGGCCGTCGTGCCGTCGCGCCGCTTCACCTCGATGACGTCGCCGTTGCGGATCTCACCGAGCCTGCTGAACACCGCACTCCTGGTGCGCGTGTCCTTGTGCCCGAGCATGACCGCCGGGCCCGACTCCCCCGCCGTGGACCCGTGCCGGTACCAGCCCACCAGGTTCGGGTTGTCGATCGGCGGCGTCTGGATCGCGCCCTTGCGGTCAAGGCCGACCGACATGACCGGCGCGTTGATGCCGAGCCGCTTGATGACCACCCTGATCGGGTTCGACGGCTGCATCGGCGGCGCGGGCGTGATCGGCGGCAACGGTGGCGGCACCGTCGGCGGGGCCTCGAACAGCGCCTGCTGCGGCTGGCCCGACGCGATCGCGTCCGGCTGGCTCGACAGCGACAGCGACTGCCGCCCCTCCGCCAGGCCGTACTCCTCGGGGCTCATCAGCATGAACACCAGCCCGACGACCACGGTCAGCACCCCGGCCACCGCGGCGAAGATCAGCGTCGACCGCAGGATCTGGCTGCCGCGATCGTCGTAGGGCGGTTCGGGGTACTGTCCGCTCACCGAGGTCAACCCCGAGGCGCGGTACGGCGGCGCAGCATCAGCCCGCCCACCGCGGCGGCCAGCACGATCAGCGAACCGGTCAGCACGAACATCCGGCCGTCAGGACCCAGCTCGCCACCACCACCGGTCTCGGCGGCGCCCTTCGGCGTCTTGTTCACCTTGCCGTTGCCGCCGACGGGGGTCTGGGTGACGGTCGCGGTGACGGTACGGGTCGGCTTGGCGCTGGCCGAGGGAGAGGGGGACGGCGAAGGCGACGGTGACGGCGAAGGCGACGTCCCGGTCCCGGTCCCGACGGTGAGCGTGTAGGTCTTCAGGTTGGCCGCGTTCTGGACCTCGCACCTGATGGCGGGATCGGTGCCGCTGGCGGCGTTCGAGCCGAAGTTGACGTTGCCCGGCTTGACCGTCGCCGTACCGGTGTTCGCCGACGTGCTCTTCATGCTGACGGGAGTAGTGGTGGCGGGCAGGGGAATGATCTGGCCCGCCGTGATCGTCCCTGTCATGCCTTCACCCGTCGCCGACGTCAGGTTGGTGATGCCCGTGAGCGTCGCGTAGGGGAAGATCTTCGCGGCGATGGTGCCCGTGGCCGGCGCCTTCAGTTCCTGGCCGGAGACGTAGGTGCCCTTCCAGCCGATCGCGAACTGCTCGTTCGCCTTCGCGTTGGTCGGCATGGTCAGTTCGACCTTGATCTGCACGTTCTGGATGTCGGTCGTGGCGGGGCCGGTGCACTTGTAGGTGACGATGTCCTGCGTGCCGGTGCCACCGCCCGTGCCGCCGACCGTGGTCGTCAGGCTCGCGGGGGTCGCCGTTCCCGCCGTGCAGCTGCTCTCCGACGCCGTCCCGCCGGTGGCAGGTGTCACCTCGAGGTAGAGGCTGGCCAGGCCCGTCACCGGCTTGACGACGACGGAGGTGGAGCCCGCGGTGATCGTGCCGTTGGCCGTCTTCATGGGGATCGGGACGTTCGACTGGGCGGGCACCTGGGTGGTGAGCGTGTACTCCTGGTCCCACGTCAGGTCGCCCGTGCCCGTGCCACCGGCGTTGGCACCGGTCACGTCGAGGTCCGCCTCCACTGTGATCTTGGACTGGGCGGCGAGCGCGTCCTTCGGCTTGGCGGTGACGAACTCCCACTTGATCGGGACCGTCGTCGTGCCGGTGGCCACGTTGTCCGGCACCGTGATCTTGACCTGCACCGTGCCGGTGCCCTCGAAGGGCCCGCTCACGCAGTTGAACGGGATGGTCATCGTGGTGTCGGCGGCCGCTGTCGAGGTGGACGCCTCGGCCGGGGACGACAGGCCGAGGACCGATCCGGCGAAGAGAGCCAGCGTTCCCGCGAGCCCCAGGGCAGAGGTCTTCAGGGCGTGGCGACGCCGCGCCAAGGACTTCAGCACTGTCTCTCTCCGTTCCAAACAGCGGGGACCATGTTGACAACTGGCGTAACAGGATTCCAGTCCATGGTCACGATTCGGTAGAGATCCTACGAACTGTCCCTGTGAATCGTCTGCAAACTCCAAAAATCACGACAAATTTCCGCGCCGTTAACCCTTCTTCTTCGACAGGGCGGCGTAGACGACGACGTTGTCCTCGTAGTGGCCGTTCGCGCCGACCAGCCCGCCGCAGGTGATCAGCCGCAGCTGCGCGTTGTCCACGTTCCCGTACACCCGCTTTGTCGGGAACGCCGATTTCTTCACCTGCTCGATCCCGCTGACCGTGAACCGGGTGACCTTCCCGTCGGTGCGGTAGACGTAGATCTGGTCGCCCTTGGCCAGTTCCTTCAACCGCCTGAACACCGCCGCGCCGTTCTTGGTCGTGGCGTGCCCGTTGATGATCGCCGGGCCCTTCTCGCCCGGCACGGGGCTGAAGCGGTACCAGCCGGTGAGGTTCGGCTTGGACAGCGGCGGCGCCTGCAGCTCGCCCTTGGCGTCGACGGTCACGCTGCCGACGAGCGCGTTGACCTTGATCTTGGGGATCCTGATGCGCAGCGGCTTGGCCTTCGCGTTGGGCTTGATGGGCGCCGCGACGGCACCGGCGGGGGCCGGCGGCGGCGCGCTCAGCACGGCGGGCGCCAGCGGCTTGTTCGGCCCGCCCGGCCCGACCGCCGGCAGGACGAACGAGTTCGCCACGTTGTACATCGCCAGGGTCTCGGGGCTCTCCCCCTGCGCCAGGGACGGGGTGGGCCCGGAGCCGTCATCGACCGGGGTGATGAACGACAGCAGTCCCGCCATGATGGCCGCCACGCCACCCAGCGACCCCGCGATCAGCAGCCCGGGAAGGGCCTTGTTCAGCAGTGACTTCTGCTCGGTCATGATCCGCCCTCCCTCAGCGCCGGTTCCCGGCGTGCGCGGCCCGCCGCCGTCTCATTGCCAGCCCGCCTGCCGCGCTGCCGAGCAGCAGCAGCGTGCCGCCGGCCATCAGCGCGTACGGCTGCCGCGAAGGCTCGGGCGCCTCACCGGACGGCACGCCGCCGAACGGCGTCTTCTTCACCTGCGCCGCGACGTAGTTGGTCGCCGTCGGCCCGGTCGACGTCTTGACCGTGGGCGTGGCGGTGACGGTCGTGGTGCCGTGCACGCTCACGAGCCGGTCGACCGTGGTCTGGTTCCCGCTGTTGTGGTTGCCGTTGTGGTGGCGCGTAGGGGTGGTCGCCGGGGTCCCCGTGGGCGTCTGCGTGGGGCTGACGGTCGGCGAGATGGTCGGGCTGACGGTGGGGCTGACCGTCGGCGACTGGCCGGGCTTCTCCCTGACCGTCACCTCGACCGACACCGGCGAGCTCACCAGCTTGCAGGAGGCGCGGTGGAAGTCTGTGGGCACCTTGGAGGTGTTGGTCGTCACGATGAACGCGTCGAGCCACGCCTTCTTGGCGCTGCCGTTCTCGATCTTGATGGTGTGCTCGCCGTACGCCAGGTCCTGCGGCGACTCCCACAGCGTGAAACCGCCGTTGTGGACCTCGTTGACCGGGTCGTCCTCGATGTTCCGCGACGGGTCGACCTCGGCCCGCTGCGCGCCGTCCAGGAAGACCTTGACGGGACCGCCCTCACGGTCGCGCGGCCCGATGTACTTCACGCCCGTGCCGATGAACTTCAGCTCGGCCGAGGCGCCCTGGGCGGAGGTCTCGTGGTAGTCGTTGTGGATGTGGTGCTCGGAGGAGAGCCGGTCGTCGAACTCGGTCCACGGGCCGCCGTAGTTGATGGTGTGGAAGCGCGGGTTGTCGCCGTCGTTGCCGTTGTTGACGGTCGCCTCGCCGTCCGGCGGCACGAAGTCGACGACGATGTCCTTCGGCTCGATCTTGATCACGCCGGCCTTGATGATCTGCCCGGGGTCGGCGATGCCCGCCGGCAGCGCGAGCGGGTCGTCCATCCGGAGCTTGCTGGAGATCGTGGTCGCGCCCGTCGGCTGGAGCACGCCCTGCCATGCGCCGGTGATCTGCGCGTTGCCCAGCACGTTCATCTGGGCGCCCGCGGCGTAGTAGCCGGGCGATGAGAAGCGGCTGCCGTCCTTGTAGGCGATCGACCACTTGAGGTCGAGCGCGCCGTCGACCACGAGATCGGTCGCGAACGTCAGCCGGGTCCGCAGCCTGACCGGCGCGTACTTGGCGATGGTGTAGGTGTTGCCGACGCCGTAGCAGTCGTAGTCGATGACCAGGTCGGCCGGCGCGGCCGAGGCCGGCGTTGACGGTAGGACGACGCACAGCCCCGCCACCAGCCCTACCGATCCGGCTGCTAATGCGCTCCGCCAACGAGCCACCGCACACTCCGATCTCACAGAAATCCAGAGGAGATCTTAAGGTTTCAAACACCTGCGACACAGGCGAAAACGGCGACAAGCGGCACTTGTGATGAACCCGTGTCCCACGGTGCCGGACCACGGCGTCCCTCCAGGTCCGCTGATCGTTGGAGTAGGTCGCCCAGTGGTCGTGGGCACCGGGCAAGAGGGACAGCGCCGCGTGCCGTGACCCCTGCGACGACTCGCATCCGGCGATCTGTCGCAGCCTCCAGGAGCAGTCATCCAAGCGCGATAGTCACCCCCGCCGTCGAAGATAGAAGTACACTTCTAAGAAGTACACTTCTATCTTGCGAGGGGCCATGCTTCCCAAGCCGGAGCGCGTCTTCGCCCGTGACTTCGAATGGCGCCATCTCGCGGCCTTCGCCGAAAGAGCGGGAACCCGGACCCAATTGGGTGTCATCAGCGGGCGCAGGCGCCAGGGAAAGACATTTCTCCTCGAAGCTCTGGCCAGACAGGTCGGCGGCTTCTTCTTCGGAGCGACCGAGGCGACCGAAGCCGAGTCCCTGCGGCTGCTCTCGCAAGCACTGGCCGACTACACGCAGGCGGACGTCCCGGTCCGCTTCGCGGACTGGAACGAGGCCATCAGGCACCTTCTCGCCATCAGCGCGGAGAAGGCCGCGCCCATCGTGATCGACGAGTTCCCCTACCTGAGCAATGTCTCACCGGCTCTGACGTCGATCATCCAGCGTGAGATCGATCGAGCGGTTTCCAGAGAGATTCCCGCCTCACTCTTGCTGTGCGGTTCCGCGATGTCCGTCATGGGGGGATTGCTCTCAGGAAACGCCCCCCTTCGCGGCCGAGCGTCGCTCGAACTGGTCGTCCGCCCCTTCGACTATCGGCTCGCGGCACAGTACTGGCGCCTCGACGATCCGCGGCTGGCCGTGCTGGTTCACGCGGTAGTCGGCGGGACCCCCGCCTACCTCCGTTTCGTGAACGACGAGCGGCCTACGTGCCTCGATGACTTCGATGACTGGGTCCAGCGCACGGTGCTCGATCCTGGCACTCCCCTGTTCCGCGAGGCGCGCTATCTCATGGAGGAGGAGGCGAACGTGCGCGACACCGCTCTCTACCATTCGGTGCTCGCCGCCGTGGCGAACGGCAATGCCACCAGAGGCGGTATCGCGAGCTACATCGGCCGTAAAGCCACCGACATCGGGCACCCTCTCAATGTTCTGGAGGACAGCTGCCTGCTGCGCCGCGAGATCGATGCCTTCCGCCCAGGTCGATCCGTGTACCGCGTGTGCGAGCCGCTGGTCAGCTTTTACCAGGTGGTCATGCGCCCCCGATGGGCACTGTTGGAGAGCGGCAGGGCAGCGGCTGTCTGGCAGGATGCGCGGACAAGGTTCAACGGCCAGGTCGTGGGTCCACACTTCGAGGACATGTGCCGCGAGTTCGCCAGAACCGAGTCACTTTTCGGCGAGCTCCCGGGCGAGGTCGCCGCAGGGGTCATCGCCGACACGGCACGCCGAAGCCAGATCGAGGTCGACGTGGTGGTCTTCGCGGCGACCGAGCCGGGAAGGCCGCGACGCATCCTCTCTCTGGGTGAAGTGAAGTGGGGCACCCGTATGGACCAGGGTCACGCCGACCGGTTGGCGCGAGCGCGCGACCTGCTGAGCTCCAAGTACGACGTGCGGGACACCGTCCTCTCCCTGTACGGCGGAGCGGACTTCGACCAGGGCATCAGGGGAGCGCGCACCTTCGACCTGCACGAGCTTTACTCGGCCTAGCAAGCGGGCCTCCGGCGGGCACCTCGCTCGTCCGGCCCGCCGGGAGGCGCGCCGCGGAACAGAATCGTATTCTGGTGCCACACCCCACCATGGAGGCGACCACATGCAGCGAGACCTCTTCGAGGAGGAGCACCTGCTCTTCCAGGAGACCGTGCGCGAGTTCATGGCCCGCGAGGTCCTCCCCCACCATCCGCAGTGGGAGAAGGAGGGAATCGTCCCGAGAGACGTGTGGAAGAAGGCCGGCGAGGTCGGCATGTTCGGCTTCTCCGTCCCCGAGGAGTACGGCGGCGCCGGCGTCACCGACTTCCGGTACAACGCGGTCATCGTCGAGGAGATCATCCGCAGCGGCGCGTCCGGGCTCGGTTTCTCGCTGCACAACGACGTGGTGGCCCCCTACCTGGTCGACCTCACCGACGACGAGCAGAAGCAGCGCTGGCTGCCCGGCTTCGTGTCGGGCGAGCTGATCACCGCGATCGCCATGACCGAGCCCGGCGCGGGCAGCGACCTGCAGGGTGTCAGGACGACCGCGGTGCGCGACGGCGACCACTACGTCATCAACGGCCAGAAGACGTTCATCACCAACGGCATCAACGCCGACCTGGTCGTCGTGGTCGCCAAGACCGATCCGGAGCTGGGGGCGCGCGGCACCACCCTGTTCGTCGTCGAGCGCGGCACGGAGGGCTTCACCCGCGGCCGGAACCTCGACAAGATCGGCATGAAGGCGCAGGACACCGCGGAGCTGTTCTTCGAGAACGTCCGGGTCCCGGCGGCCAACCGGCTCGGCGCCACCGACGGCCAGGGCTTCGTCCAGCTCATGAACAACCTCCCCCAGGAGCGGCTGTCCATCGCGGTCGGCGCGGTGGCGGCGGCGGAGGCGGTGCTGGAGCAGACGATCGAGTACTGCAAGACCCGCCAGGCCTTCGGCAGGAGCATCGGAAGCTTCCAGAACACCCGGTTCGTCCTGGCCGAGCTGGCCACCGAGACCGAGATCGCCCGCCACTACGTCGACAAGTGCGTCACCGCGCTCAACGCCGGGCGGCTGTCGGTGGTCGACGCGGCGAAGGCGAAGTGGTGGACCACGGAGCTGCAGAACAAGGTGATCGACCGCTGCCTGCAGCTGCACGGCGGCTACGGCTACATGATGGAGTACCCGGTCGCCAAGGCGTGGGTGGACAGCAGGGTGCAGACCATCTACGGCGGCACCACCGAGATCATGAAGGAGATCATCGGCCGTTCCTTCGGGTTCTGACCCATACTGGAGGACATGGAAGGTCTGATCCTCCTGGTTTTCCTGGCGTTGCTGTTCGCCTGGGCCCTCAACCGGGTACGGCGCGCGCTGCGCCTGAACCCGGTCGGCTACGTCGGCGTGGTCGTGGTGTTCGTGATCGTCATGCTGGCCATCTGGGGGCAGACCCTTCGAGGATGACCCTGGCGACCAGCTCGGGGTCGTCGCTCATCGGCAGGTGCCCGCAGCCCTGCAGCAGCTTGACCCGCTGCCCCGACCATTTGGCCGCCCGTACGGCCTGCCGTCGGGGCAGCAGCCGGTCGTGGGCGCCCCAGGCGATCGTGATGGGCGATTTCGGCGGCGCGGGCGGCATCACGTCGGTGAACGCCTCCAGCGTCGGGTGGAAGCCCGGCGCGGCGGCCAGCGCCTGCGTGGCGGCGGCGAGGGCGACCGGGTCGAGCCGGGAGGGCTGGGCGACCAGGAACGAGGCGACGGCGCGTCCGGCGGCCCGGGAGGCCAGCAGGCGCGCGAGCAGCCCGTCGGAGGTGGCCCGCGCGACCGTCTCCGCCGACGCGCGCAGCGACCTGAGCACGGTCTGGCACCACACCAGCTCGCCGCGCGTCCAGAACCCCGCGGGCGAGAGCGCGGTGGCCGTGGCGACCACGCCTCGGGAAGCCAGTTCCAGCGCGATGTAGCCGCCCAGCGAGTTGCCCGCGACGTGCGGCTCGCGCACGTCCAGCAGCGCGCAGAACGACTCGACCGCGTCGGCCAGCGCCTCGGCCGTGTACGGCGTGCCGGGCGGCAGTTCGGGCGAGTCGCCGAACCCGGGCAGGTCGACGGCGATCACGTCACGGGAGGCGGCGAGCCGGTCCATGACGGGCAGCCACGCCTGCCAGTGATGGCCGATGCCGTGGACGAGGATCAGCGGCGGGCCGCTGCCGCGCCGTTCGAAGGCCAGCTCCATCCCTTGAGTGAACCACTCACCTGCTGCGTGTGGGAATCTCGAACCAGACGGCTTTGCCTTCCTTGGTGGGGCGCGATCCCCATCGCTTGGCCAGCTGGTCGACCAGGTAGAGGCCGCGGCCGCCCTCGTCGTTCTCGCCCGCGCTGCGGATGCGCGGCAGGCGCAGGTCCTGGTCGAACACCTCGACCCACACCGACTCCTCGCCCCTGCGCAGCCTCAGCGTGAAGGTCTTGTCGCCGGCCAGCTCCTCCTCGAAGCCTGGCATGTCCCAGGACTCCTCGAACGGCAGCGGCGGCCCCTCCACGACGAGCTCCCTGCGCGGGATGCTGGCGCTGGCGGCGTGCAGCACGACGTTGGTGACGACCTCGGAGACGAGCAGGCAGGCCAGCTCGGCGCGCTCCTCGGGGACGTTCCAGCCGGTGAACGCCTCGGTGGCCATCCTGCGGGCCTCACCCACCATGATCGGCTGGGCGGGGAAGTCGCGCTCCTCGACGTCGAGGTCGACGGGGCTGGCCCGCAGCACGAGGATCGCCATGTCGTCGTCGATCTCGCCGGGCACCGCGCGGGTGGCGGTGTCGGCGATGCGCTCGACGTTCTCCTTGGTGCAGGCGGCCAGCTTGTCCCTGAGGATGGCCAGCGTCTCCTCGTCGGAGGGTGTCCTGCCGCCGAAGTCGCGCCCCGGCCGCCGGTCGACGAGGCCGTCGGTGTAGAGGACGAGGGCGGCGCCCGGCGGGAGCGTACGGGTCTCTTCCTTGTAGACCAGGTCGGCGTGCATGCCCTTGGCGCGGACGCCGAGCGGCTGGCCGACCTCCTCGATGTTCATCTCCAGGCACTGGCCGTCGTGCAGCAGCAGCGGCGGCGCGTGGCCGGCGTTGGCGAACGACAGCTGCCGCGACCAGGCGTCGTAGACGAGGTACTGGCAGGTGACGATGGGCGGCACGCTGATGTCGGCGCCCGACTCGTCCTGCTCGGGGGTGGCGATGATGCGGGTCCACTCGTCGAGCCTGGCCAGGATCTCGGCGGGCGGCTTGTCGTCCTGGGCGAAGGCGCGCAGCGCGGCGCGCAGCTGGCCCATGATGGCGGCGGCCTTGGCGCCGCGCCCCTCGACGTCGCCGATCACGATGCCGACCCGGCCGGCCGACAGCGGGATCACGTCGTACCAGTCGCCGCCGACCTGGGTCTGGATGCCCTGCCCGTGGGAGGCCAGGGGCGCGGCGGGGTAGTAGCGGACGGCGATGTCGAGGCCGTCGAGGGTGGGCAGCGCCCTGGGCAGCAGGTGCTTCTGGAAGGACTCGGCGGTGTGCCGTTCCTCCTCGAACAGCAGCGCGTTGTCGACGGCGAGGGCGACCCTGGTGGCGATGGCGCCGACGAAGTCGCGGTCGAAGGCGTCGTAGTGGGGGCTGCGCCGGTCGGTGAGGTTGGACAGCCCGAGGTACATCAGCCCGAGCGTCTCGCCGCGCACGCACAGCGGGGCGACCACGGCGGAGGTCATCCCGATCTCGCCGCACAGCCGCGCGCTGCCCTCGTGGGGGCTGGGGAAGCTGGTGGAGGCGAAGTCCTCGACGAGGATCGTCTCCTGGCGGCGCATCGCCGTGTCGGCGTAGTGGCCGGCCGGGTAGCGGATCTCCGAGCCGACCGGCTTCCACGTGTCGGGCGGGGGGGTCCAGCCCTGCACGTGCTGGGAGACCCTGCGCACCAGCCGATCGCCTTCCATCAGCTCGATGAAGCAGTGGTCGGCGAACTGCGGCACGAGCATCTCGGCGACCCGCTTGAGCGTCTCCTCGACGTACAGCGAGCCGGCCAGCCGCTCCCCGATGCGCTCGAGCAGGCCGAAGCGGTCCTTCTCGCGCTCGTTGCTGCGCATGGCCTCGCGCGCGGTGATGACGATGCCGGTCACCGAGCCGGAGTCGTGCCGGAGCGGCACGGCCTGGGCCCGCACGTAGATCATCGTGCCGTCGCCGCGCTTGACGTCGAAGGTGCCCTCCCACACGCCGCCCTTGAGCACGTGCTTGGCCAGCTCGACGGCGGCCGGGTGATCCTTCTCCATGATCCCGAGCGAGAGCACCGAGCCCTCCCGCACCGAGCCCTTGCCCTGGCGGCCGAACAGCTTCTCCGCGAACGGGTTCCAGTACAGGAGATTGCTGAAGCGGTCCGTCACCACGACGGCCATCTCGGCGTGGTCGAGGACCGACGACGCCGACAAGAAGTCAGCCGCTTCCTGGGACAGATCCCCCCAACGTTTCATCCGGCGACCACTCCTCGGGGAGGCATGTGCGCAAAGCGAACCACGGGCGCTCCTGCAACAGTCGTGTCCGGGGAGTGGAGGGACTCCCATGCGGGATTCAACCAAGCAGCAGCGCCGCCGTCAGCGCTTGGAGACGAATACGTGCGCGGCGACCTCACGCGGAAGCTCCGCGGGAGTGTTCGTCGCGTCGTTATCACCTGTCACCCGCACACCGTCGTCGCTCGCCGCGAGCGTCACCTCGCGTCCGGGTTGTATCCCAACTTGCTTGAGTTTAAGCATCACAGCGGGATCGCTTTGCACTTGTTCGCTAATTCGACGTACGACAACGGGTATGTCCCTGGCCCCGGCCACGTCGGCCATGCTGGGGAAGGCCGACCAGGCGTCGGACTCGGGGCCGGTGGCGCCCAGCTCCTCCAGGCCGGGAATGGGGTTGCCATGAGGGTCGAAGGTGGGGTTGTCGAGCAGCTTCACCAGCCGTTCCTCCACCGACTCGGACATCACGTGCTCCCAGCGGCAGGCCTCGATGTGCACCTCCTCCCATGGCAACCCGATGACCTGGGTCAGCAGGCATTCGGCCAGGCGGTGCTTGCGCATGACGCGGGTGGCGAGAGTGCGGCCCAGATCGGTCATCGCCAGATGGCGGTCGCCTTCGACGCGGACCAGCCCGTCACGTTCCATGCGGGCGACGGTCTGGCTCACGGTGGGGCCACTCTGCTGGAGCCGTTCGGCGATGCGCGCACGAAGAGGAACGATCCCCTCTTCCTCGAGTTCGTAGATCGTGCGGAGATACATCTCCGTCGTGTCGATCAAGCCGTGTGCGGTCAAGGCTCCTCCCGTCCTGAATGCTACGCCGGTCATGGGGCACAGAAGCCACAGAAACCCTAGTGGGAGAACGACCAGCGATGGCAAAGGACGGCAACACTGGAGCGGCTCGGTTCCTTCCCGAGCATCGCTCCCTACCGGAGCTGCGCGAAGCCGCGGCGCACTGCCAGGGTTGCGATCTCTATCGCAACGCCACCCAGACCGTGTTCGGCGAGGGACCCACGGACGCCCGCTTCATGCTCGTCGGCGAGCAGCCCGGTGACCAGGAGGACCACAAGGGGGCGCCGTTCGTCGGGCCCGCGGGCCGCGTCCTGGACCGGGCACTGGAGGACGCGGGCATCGCCAGGGAGGAGGTCTACCTGACCAACGCCGTGAAGCACTTCTCCTTCACGCTCAGGGGCAAGCGGAGGATCCACCAGAAGCCGACCGTCGCCGAGATCGAGGCCTGCCGGCCGTGGCTCAGCTCGGAGCTCGCCCTGGTCGAGCCGGAGATGATCGTGGTGCTCGGCGCGACGGCCGCCCGCGCCCTGCTCGGCGCCGACTTCAGGGTCAGCCGGCAGCGGGGCGAGGTGCTGGAGCTGGGCGAGGCGCTGGCGGTGGCGACGATCCATCCGTCGGCCGTGCTGCGCGCGCCCGACCGCGAGGAGGCCTACAAGGGGCTCGTCTCCGACCTCACGCTGGCTCGCCGCTCCTGTCCCTGTAGTTCCTGAAGGCCGGTACGGCCAGCCCCACCGCGAGGACGGCCAGCGCGCAGGCCAGGCCGCCGCCCACCCACGCCCCGGTCATGCCGAAGGCCGTGGCGGTGGCTCCCGCGCGCAGGTCGCCGAGGCGCGGGCCGCCCGCCACGACCACCATGAACACGCCCTGCATCCGCCCGCGCATCTCGTCGGGCGCGTGGAGCTGCAGGATCGACTGGCGCCACACCGACGACACCACGTCGGCCATGCCGCCGACGGCCATGAACGTCATGACCAGCCACAGCTCATGCGCCATCCCCGCCGCGGCCACGGCGAGCCCCCACACGGCGATGACGATGACCAGCGCGACCCCCTGCCGCCTGATCCTGCCCACCCAGCCGGAGAACAGCGCGCCCACCACCGAGCCGATCGCCATGGCCGAGGTGAGCCAGCCGAGGGCGAGCTCGGAGCCGCCGAAACGATCGGCGACCAGTTCGGGGAACAGCGCTCTCGGCAGCGCGAAGACCATGGCGATGATGTCGACGACGAACGACATCAGCAGGACGGGGCTGGCCATGATGAAGCGCAGCCCCTCCCACACGGCCTCCGCCCCCGGGCGGACGACCACCTTGCTGATCGGTTCGAGCGCCGGCAGCCGCAGCGCCGCGTAGAGGCTCCCGGTGAACAGCACCGCGTCGATGGCGTAGGCGGAGGCGTAGCCGCCCGCCGCGAGCACGACGCCGCCGATCATGGGTCCGAAGACGGCGCCGATGCTGAAGACGAGGGAGTTGAGCGCGTTGGCCGCGGGCACCAGTCCGGGCTCGAGCAGCCTGGGGATGATCGCGCCTCTGGTGGAGGAGCTGATCGCGAAGCCGGCCGCGCCGAGCCCGACGGCCACCAGGAGCACGTAGACGTTGCCGAGGCCGAGAGCCGCCTGCACCACCAGCACCAGCGTGCTCAGCCAGGCGACCACACAGCCGATGACCAGCAGCTTGCGCCGGTCCATGGCGTCGGCGATGGCGCCGCCCCACAGCCCGAAGACCACCAGCGGGATCAGGTTGGCCAGCCCCAGCATGCCCACCCAGAAGGAGGACTCCGTCAGTTCCCACACCTGCTGGCTGACCGCCACCACGGTGACCGCCACACCGACGTGGGAGACGGCCTGTCCCCACCACAGTCGCCGGTAGGCGGCGACGCGAAGCGGGCGCGTGTCAACAACAAGGTCCCCGAAAGCCACTCACGGCACATTAGGGGGCAAGCCGCTCCAACTCCCAACCGGAGTGAACCCGCCGATAGCGCAGCCGGTCGTGCATGCGGTCCATCTGGCCCTGCCAGAACTCCACCTCGATCGGCACCACCCGGAAGCCGCCCCAGAAGTCGGGCACGGGCGGCTCCTCCGGCCAGCGGGCGGCGAGCTCGGCGTAACGGTCGTCGAGCTCCTCGCGCGAACGCACGACCGCCGACTGGCGCGAGGCCCACGCGCCGACGCGGGAGCCGTACGGGCGGGAGTTGAAGTAGGCGGCCGAGTCCTCGTGCGACAGGCGGACCACGCTGCCCTCGATCCGGATCTGGCGGCGGATCGGATGCCACGGGAACAGCAGCGAGGCACGCGGGTTCTCGGTCAGGTCGCGCCCCTTGCGCGACTCGTAGTTGGTGAAGAAGACGAAGCCGCGCTCGTCGTAGCCCTTGAGCAGCACGGTCCTGGCGCTCGGCCGGCCTCCTGCCGACGCGGTGGCGACCACCATCGCGTTGGGCTCGGGCAGGCCGGCCTCCAGCGCCTCCTCGAACCATCGAGTGAATTGCGCGATCGGCTCGGCCGCGACGTCAGATTCGAGCAACGGCTGTCCCTCATAGGTACGGCGGAGCCCCGCCAGCGAAGTGACATCCACGACTAGGTATTCTTGCGCGCTTGGTGGCGATCCCACGCACAACCCCCTACCAGCACCGATGGCGTTTCGGCGTGCCCGAAGACGAAGCACGCCCTGTTAGGGGGTTAAATTGACCCGCCGGTATCTCGACATCAACAGAAGCGGACGAGCCCCGGGGATGCGAACACGCGCCCGAGGCGGCCGCGACCATGAGACGGATTGCCCATACGGCAAGAAAGGAAGGCGGCCAAGAATGTCCGACTTCAAACCCGGACTCGAAGGCGTCGTGGCCTTCGAGACCGAGATCGCGGAACCGGACAAAGAGGGAGGGGCCCTTCGCTATCGGGGCGTCGACATCGAAGACCTGGTAGGTCGTGTCCCGTTCGGGCACGTCTGGGGTCTGCTTGTCGACAACAAGTTCCAGCCGGGCCTGCCGCCCGCGGAGCCGTACCCCATCCCGGTCCACTCCGGTGACATCCGCGTCGACGTGCAGAGCGCGCTGGCCATGCTGGCCCCGGCCTACGGCTTCAAGCCGCTGCTCGACATCGACGACGCGCAGGCCCGCGACGACCTGGCGCGCGCGTCCGTGATGGCCCTGTCCTTCGTGGCGCAGTCGGCGCGCGGCCTCGGCCTGCCGATGGTGCCGCAGAGCAGGGTCGACGAGGCCAAGACCATCACCGAGAGGTTCATGGTCCGCTGGCGGGGCGAGCCCGACCCCAAGCACGTCAAGGCCATCGACGCCTACTGGACCTCCGCCGCCGAGCACGGCATGAACGCCTCCACGTTCACCGCCCGCGTCATCGCCTCCACCGGCGCCGACGTGGCCGCCGCGCTCTCCGGCGCTGTGGGCGCGATGTCGGGTCCGCTGCACGGTGGCGCGCCCGCCCGCGTGCTGCACATGATCGAGGGCGTCGAGCAGCTCGGCGACGCCAAGAAGTACGTCCAGAGCGAGCTGGACAAGGGCAACCGCCTGATGGGCTTCGGCCACCGCGTCTACCGCGCCGAGGACCCGCGCGCCCGGGTGCTGCGCCGTACCGCGAAGGAGCTCGACGCTCCTCGCTACGAGGTCGCCGCCGCACTGGAGAAGGCGGCTCTGGAGGAGCTGCACGCGCGCAAGCCCGACCGGGTGCTCGCCACCAACGTGGAGTACTGGGCCGCCGTGGTCCTCGACTTCGCCGAGGTTCCCTCGCACATGTTCACCTCGATGTTCACCTGCGCGCGCACGGCCGGCTGGGCCGCGCACATCCTGGAGCAGAAGCGCACGGGCAGGCTGGTCCGCCCCAGCGCCAACTACGTCGGCCCCGCCACGCGTCCGCTGAGCGACGTCCCCGGCGCCGACGAGGTCGTCGGCACCATCTGACGCCTTTCCCTCGGTAACGGCCCGCTGATCACCAGCGGGCCGTTTGTCGTTCCGTACGGCTCCCGCCGCCCGCCACATGTCTCACATCCCGGACCCGGGACGAGCCACCGGAGTCGGCTCAGTAGGCTTGGGCAGGTGGCTGACATCGTGATTCCCGCTGACATCAAGCCCGCCGACGGCCGCTTCGGCTGCGGGCCATCGAAGGTCCGACCCGAGCAGCTGTCCGCGCTCGCCACCACTGGCGCCGGCGTGATGGGCACCTCCCATCGGCAGAAGCCGGTCAAGAACCTGGTCGGCAGGGTCCGCGCCGGGCTCGCCGACCTGTTCTCGCTGCCGGAGGGCTACCAGGTCGTGCTGGGCAACGGCGGCACCACCGCGTTCTGGGACATCGCCGCCTTCGGGCTGGTGCGTCAGAAGTCGCAGCACCTGTCCTTCGGCGAGTTCTCCTCCAAGTTCGGCGCGGTCGTCAGCAAGGCGCCGTGGCTGGGCGACCCGACCATCATCAAGTCGGAGGTCGGTACCCACCCGGAGGCCGTGGCCGAAGACGGCGTCGACGTCTACGCCCTCACCCACAACGAGACCTCCACCGGCGTCGCGATGCCGATCAGGCGGGTCGGCGGCGACGACGCCCTCGTCCTCGTCGACGCCACCTCGGGCGCGGGCGGCCTGCCCGTCGACATCGCCGAGACCGATGTCTACTACTTCGCCCCGCAGAAGAGCTTCGCCTCCGACGGCGGCCTGTGGATCGCGATCATGTCGCCGCGCGCGCTGGCCCGCGTCGAGGAGATCGCCGCCAGTGGCCGCTACGTGCCGGAGTTCTTCAGCCTGCCCGTCGCCATCGACAACTCGGCCAAGGACCAGACCTACAACACCCCGTCGGTGGCCACGCTGTTCCTGCTGGCCGACCAGCTCGACTGGATGAACGGCAACGGCGGCCTGGCCTGGACCACCTCGCGCACCGCCGACTCCGCCCAGCGCCTCTACACCTGGGCCGAGAAGTCGTCGTTCG
This sequence comes from Nonomuraea sp. NPDC004354, assembly GCF_053602555.1. Lineage (NCBI taxonomy): Bacteria > Bacillati > Actinomycetota > Actinomycetes > Streptosporangiales > Streptosporangiaceae > Nonomuraea > Nonomuraea sp. NPDC004354. The sequence goes on from NZ_JBSGDV010000017.1 coordinate 45,416, forward strand.
CCACGCCGTTCGCCGCCCCCGAGTTCCGCTCGCAGGTGGTCGGCACGATCGACTTCTCCGACACGGTCGACGCCGCCGCGGTGGCCAAGGTGCTGCGCGCCAACGGCATCGTCGACACCGAGCCCTACCGCAAGCTCGGCCGCAACCAGCTGCGCGTCGCGATGTTCCCGGCGATCGAGCCGTCCGACATCGAGGCCCTGACCACCTGCGTCGACTACGTGGTCGAGCGTCTCTAGCCGTCCTTGGCCCGGCGGGCAGGCTCGCCGGGCAACGCGAGCGCGTCCCCCGGCGCCCCGCTGGGCGCCCCTCGCCGGCACCGGCAGCCTTTCGGTGCCGGCGGCGGGCGCCTCGAGCGTGAGCCGGGTGACGTGCTCGTTCGCGTGTGCGGGCCCCGAGTGCGTCCACGACCTGAGGCTGCCGGAGCGCGGCCCCACCACTGCGACAGGAGTACAAGGAGTGATGTCCATCTCGGGGGAGCCTGCGAGGAGGAGGCGCGGTCTGGGCCACCTGATGTTCGCCAGCCGGTGGCTGCAGGCGCCGCTCTATCTCGGCCTGATCGTGGCCCAGGGTCTCTACGTGTGGCAGTTCATGGTGGAGCTGTGGCACCTGGGTGACACGATCATCACCGGACACGTCAGCCAGGCCACGGTCGACGCCTTCGGCGGCGTCGACTCGCTTCCCGGCCCCGAGGTCATCGTCATGCTCGCGGTCCTCGGGCTCATCGACGTGGTGATGATCTCCAACCTGCTCATCATGGTGATCGTGGGCGGCTACGAGACGTTCGTCTCGCGCATCGACCTCACCGACCATCCCGACGAGCCCGAATGGCTCTCCCACGTCAACGCCAACGTGCTCAAGGTCAAGCTGGGCACCGCCATCATCGGCATCTCGTCGGTGCACCTGCTCCAGACGTTCATCAGGGCCAAGGACACGCCGTCGGCGACCATGATGTGGCAGACCCTCATGCACCTGGCCTTCGTGGCCTCGGCCATCGGGCTGGCCTACATCGACCGGCTGCTGGCCGCCTCGCCGGCCGAACGCACCAAGGCGCCGGCCGCCCACTGACCCTGGGCGCCGCTCAGCGGGCCGCTGCGGGTCCGCGGGCGGCGCTCACCCATCCGAGGGCCTCGCCCGGCTGATCGGCGGGCCACGGCGGAATCAGAAGGGTTCGGGCGTGCGGCCGATCGCGGACCTGCGCCGCAGCACCCACGCCGCGACGACGCCGCCGACGAGCCCGAACAGGTGGCCCTGCCACGAGATGCCCTGCTCGTTCGGCAGCAGGCCCCACAGCAGCGAGTAGTACGCCGCGGCCACGCCGAGGCCCACCACGATGTCGAGCACGCGCCGGTCGAACAACCCCCGGGCGACCACGAACCCGAAATAGCCGAAGACCAGCCCGCTGGCGCCCACGGTGACCACGCCGGGAGGGGTGGCGACCCAGGTGCCGACGCCGCCGATCACCATGATGATCAGCGTGGCCCACAGGAACCTGCCCCGGCCGCGGAAGGCGGCCAGGAAGCCGAGGACGAGCAGTGGCAGCGAGTTGGCCATGAGGTGGCCGAAGTCGGCGTGCAGGAACGGCGCGAAGAGGATCCCGACGAGGCCGTCGGGAGACCAGGAGACGATGCCGAGCTCGTAGTCGAGGCGGCCGAGCGCGAAGTAGTCGAAGATCTCGACCGCCCACATCACGACGACCATGCCGACGACCAGGAGGAGGGCGCCGAGCGCGCCCTGCAGGAGGCCGCTCGCGCCGCGCCTGGCCGACTCGTAGGGGGAACTCATGCGCTCTCCTGCCGCCGGAGGGAAGGCTTCTCCCTTTACGGTAATGCGGAGCGTCCCCTGCGCGCGGCGCCCGTCTCCCGCGGGACGGCGCCGCCGCACGATGGCGGGGGCTCCTCCCGGCGGCGCGGGAGGAGCCGGGAAGGACCTACTCGCCCCGCCACACCGGCGGGCGCTTCTCGGCGAAGGCCGCCGCGCCCTCCATCGCGTCCTTCGAGCCGAACACCGGGTTGATGATCGGCCCCTGCTTCTCGAACATCTCCTCCAGCGACCAGTCCGCCGACTCAATGACGACCCGCTTGGTCGCCGCCAGCGCCAGCGGCGCGTTCGCGGCGATCGTCCTGGCCAGCTCCAGAGCGCCCTGCAGCGCCGCGCCCGGGGCGGTGATCCGGTTGACGAGGCCGAGCTCGTACAGCCGGGAAGCCGGGTAGTGGTCGCCGGTCAGCGCGATCTCCATGGCCACGTGGTAGGGGATCCGGCGGGGCAGGCGCATGATGCCGCCCGCGCCCGCCACGAGCCCGCGCTTGGGCTCGGGCAGGCCGAACTTCGCCTCGGACGAGGCCACGATCAGGTCGCACGACAGCGCGAGCTCGAAGCCGCCCGCCAGCGCGTACCCCTCGACGGCCGCGATCAGCGGCTTCCTGGGCGGCGACTCGGCGATGCCGCCGAAGCCCCTGCCCTCGATGACGGGCAGGTCGCCGGTCAGGAAGGCCTTGAGGTCCATGCCCGCGGAGAACGTGCCGCCCGCCCCGGTCAGGACGTGGACGGAGACGTCGGAGCGGGAGTCGAGCGCGTCGAGCGCGGCGGCGAGGCCACGGGCGACGGCTCCGTTGACGGCGTTGCGAGCCGACGGGCGGTTGATGGTGATCACCGCGACGCCGTCGGACTCCTCGATCAGTACTTCGTCGGAGGACACGCGCACCTCATCACTTGGGCTGGAAGCGGATACCGCCGTCGAACCTGATGACCTCGGCGTTCATGTAGTCGTTCTCGATCAGCGAGCGCACCAGGTGGGCGAACTCGTCGGGGCGGCCCATGCGCTTGGGGAAGACGACGGGGGCGACGAGCTTGGCCTTGAACTCCTCGGCGGCGTCGCCGGCGAAGCCGTAGATCGGGGTGTCGATGATGCCGGGGCAGATGGTGTTGACGCGCACGCCGATGGCGGCCAGGTCGCGGGCCGCGGGCACGGTCATGCCCACGATGCCGCCCTTGGACGCGGAGTAGGCGAGCTGCCCGGTCTGGCCCTCCAGCGCCGCGACGGAGGCGGTGTTGACGACCACGCCCCTGTGCCCGTCCTCGGAGACGGGCTCGGTCCTGGCGATGGCGGCCGCGCCGATGCGCATGAGGTTGAAGGTGCCGATCAGGTTGACCTCGATGACCTTGCGGTAGCTGGCCAGGCTGTGCGGGGCGCCCTCACGGTTGACGGTGCGCTCGGCCCAGCCGATGCCCGCGCTGTTGACGATCACGCGGACCGGCTTGCCGGTGGCCACGGCCGCGTCGACGGCGGCCTGGACCTCGGCCTCGTCCGACACGTCCGTCCTGACGAAGACGCCGCCGAGTTCGTCGGCGATCGCCTTGCCGCGCTCCTCGTTGAGGTCGGCGATGACCACGGTCGCGCCCTGCCGGGCGAGCTCGCGGGCCGTGGCCTCGCCCAGGCCGCTCGCCCCGCCCGAGATGATTGCTACTACTCCGTTGACGTCCATGTCACGGACCTTAACGCGAGAACCGAACGAAGTTCTACTTCGAGTGGCTCAAATCTCTCCCCGCCGGTCCGCCCGGCCCCGCCGGTCAGATCGCGCCCACCGCCGTGTCGACGTCGGGGTAGACCTTGATGCGGCGGTCGAGGCCGGTGGTGCGCAGGATGCGGGCCACGGGCGCCTGGGGCGCGGCCAGCGACACGCACCCACCCTCACCCGTCGCCAGGCGCCACGCCTCGATCAGCACCGACAGACCGCTGGAGTCCATGAACGACAGCGCCTGGAGATCGAGCACCAGCCGCGCGCCGTCCTGTTTGATCGCGTCGCGGACCTCGTCACGGAGGAATGGCGCGGTGAAGAGATCGAGCTCACCCTCCACCGCGACCACCACGGCGTCTCCCATGGCATGGCGCGCCAGCCGTAGCTTCATTCGGCCCTCCTCGATGAGCCACTGTACTTCGACATCCCCCGACGAGCGGCATGGACAAACTACGCTCACCAACGTGCGGGCAGCGGAATGCCCGGCCGAGGAGCGCCGCGGACGGCGAGGGCGACCGCCCGGCGGTCACCCACGCGTCTCGGCGGTCCCGGGAGCCTCAGGGACGGCGAAGCCGTACGGCAGCTCGAGGCGGTGCTCGGCCAGCAGCGCGGAGTCGGACAGCAGGCGGGAGGTCGGCCCGTCGGCGGCGATCACCCCGCCGGACAGGATCAGCGAGCGCTCGCACAGCTCCAGCGCGTACGGCAGGTCGTGGGTGACCATCAGCACGGTCACGTCGAGCGAGCGCAGGATCTCGGCCAGCTCCCTGCGCGCCGCCGGGTCGAGGTTGGACGACGGCTCGTCGAGCACCAGGATCTCCGGCTCCATGACCAGCACGGTGGCCACCGCGACCCGCCGGCGCTGGCCGAAGGACAGGTGGTGCGGCGGCCGGTCGAGATGGTCGGCCATGCCCACCCTGTCGAGCGCGTTCTTGACCCTGCGCTCCAGCTCCTCGCCCCTGACGCCCATGTTGGCGGGGCCGAAGGCGACGTCGTCGCGCACGGTCGGCATGAACAGCTGGTCGTCGGGGTCCTGGAAGACCAGCCCCACCCGCTGCCTGATCTCCTTGAGGGTGTCGGCCCGCACCGGGGTGCCGGCGACGCTGACCGTGCCGTGTCCGGCGGTCAGGATGCCGTTGAGGTGCATGACCAGGGTGGTCTTGCCCGCGCCGTTCGGCCCGAGCAGGGCGACGCGCTCGCCGCGCCCGATCGTGAGGTTCACCCCGAACAGCGCCTGCGTGCCATCGGGATAGGCGTAGGCGAGCTCGCTCACCTCAAGGGACTTCACCACAGTGACACTCCAAGGACGGCCAGCGCCGTGACGGGCAGGGCCAGCGCGGTCCCCCACTGCCGCCCCGATCCGGAGACATCGTGGATGAGCGGCAGCGAGCCGCTGTACCCCCGGCTGAGCATAGCCAGGTGCACCCGCTCCCCCCGCTCGTAGGAGCGGATGAACAGCGCGCCGGCCGACCTGGCGATCACCGGGATCTGGGTGAGGTTGCGCGCCTCGAAGCCCCTGGCCTCCCGCGCCACCCGCATCCGCCGCATCTCGTCCACGATCACGTCCATGTACCGCAGCATGAACATCGCGATCTGCACCAGCAACGACGGCAGCCGCAGCCGCTGGGCGCCGAGCAGGATCATCCGCGGTTCGGTGGTGGCGGCCAGCAGGATGGAGGCGACGACGCCGAGGGAGGCCTTGGCCAGGATGTTCCACGCCGCCCACAGTCCCGGCACGCTGAGCGAGAGCCCGAGGACCTCGGTCCGCTCCCCCATCCCGATGATCGGGATCGCCAGCGCGAACAGCACGAACGGGATCTCGATCGCCATCCGCCTGACCACGTGGGCGGCGGGCACCCGCGCGACGCCCGCCGTGAGCGCCAGCAGCAGCGCGTAGCAGCCGAAGGCCCAGAAGGCCTCGCGCGGCGTGGCCACGACGACGCCCGCGAAGGCCAGCATCGCCACCAGCTTGCACTGCGGCGGCAGCCGGTGGACGGGCGAGTCGCCGGGCCGGTAGAGCTGGTGGTGGTGCCCCGCGCCCATCTCTAGACCCCGGCTCCCGCGCGGCGGCGGGCCGCGAAGGCGACGGCGCCGGCGACGAGCAGCGTGATGCCGACGCCGACGACCCCCGCGACGCCGACGGGCACGCCGCCGACGTCGCCGTAGTCGGCCAGGGCCCACGAGCCGAACAGGTGGTCGGTGGCCTGGTCGAGGAAGCCCTTGTTCTCGGCGACCGCCTCCAGGCCGTCGGGGTCGGCGGAGGCGAAGAAGGAGACCACGCCGGCCAGCACGAGCGTCAGGCCGACGCCGCCGAGCAGGAACGGCCTGCCGCCGGTGGCGGGCTTGGCCGCGGGGGCCGCGCCGACGGGCGAGGTCGTGCCGTCGGCGCCCTTCAGGACGAGCGGGGCGGCCAGGCCGCGGGCGCCGTAGACCAGGTCGGGCCGTACGGCCAGCACCGCGCCGACGGTCGCGGTGGTGATGAGGGCCTCACCGATGCCGATGAGCACGTGGACGCCACCCATGGCCCCGGCGACGGCGGCGGCGTCGATCGGGGCGGTGCCGCCGACCGCGAACAGCAGCGAGAAGGCCAGCGCGGAGGCGGGCACCGAGACCAGAGCGGCGAGGAAGGCGGCCGCGCCGACCGCCGCCTTGCCCTTCGCCGCCCTGGTGACCAGGCGGAACAGACCCCACCCGACCAGTACGGTGACCACGCCCATGATCACGATGTTGATGCCGAGCGCGGTCAGGCCGCCGTCGGCGAAGAAGACGCATTGGACGAGCAGCACCACGGCCATGCACAACACGCCGGTGTAGGGTCCGACGAGTATCGCGGCCAGCGCCCCGCCCAGCAGGTGGCCGCTGGTGCCGGCGGCGACGGGGAAGTTGAGCATCTGGACGGCGAAGATGAAGGCGGCGACCAGCCCCGCCATGGGCGCGGTGCGGTCGTCGAGCTCCCGCCGGGCGCCGCGCAGGCAGACCGCCACCCCGGCGGCCGCGACGACGCCTGCCGAGACGGATGTAGCGGCATTGAAGAAGCCATCGGGTACGTGCACGACCAAGCCTCCAGTAAGCGGACGAAACTCCCCTACTTTAAGTCAAGGCTTTGCAGTTGCACATGTCTAGCAATTACCCGCGGCGGATCAGCCTTCGCACGAGCGCCCGAGGCGTGATCTTACGGACGACCGTGCTCAGCCTGCCCTTGCCCGCCGTCGCGTACGGCCGGACGCTGCTGCGCACGGGGCCCCGCCACCAGCTGCGCGGCTCGGCCACCGTGCCGGCGTCGACCTCGATCCTGAACCGCGCGGGCGGCCCGCCCAGCTCCAGCTCCAGGTAGGCGTCCCAGGTGCCGGGGGCGAACCTGCCGATCGCGGGCTTGGCCACGAACACGCCGCCGGGCAGCGCCACCACCGGCTCGACGCGCTCCCTGCCGCTGTGGCGCTCCCTCCAGACCAGTTGCTTGACCGCGCCCGCCTCGGGGATACCGCCGCCGCCCACGGTGATCTCCCCGTCGAGGAGGAGGCGGTGCCCCAGGATCCACCGGGTGCGGGTGAGCCGCGCGCTGCCCGGCACGGTGAGCACGTGCCCGCCGACGTCGACGCTGAGGTTGCCGTTGGTCCTGGTGAAGTACGGCAGCGCCACCGCGCTGCCCACCAGGCGGGGAGCCGGCCTGGTGATGCCGCCGTCGCGGTCGGCGCCCAGCCTGCCCAGGCGGATGACGCCCTCGCACTCGACGGCGACGTAGAAGTCCCACACGCCGGACGACAGCTCGCCGGGGTCGACGCTCGCGATGAAGCCGCCGTCGCCCACGGGGTCGGCCGGCAGGACCAGCTCGCCGCCCTGCTCCTGCCGGGAGCGCAGGACGAGCGCGACACCGCCGGCGGCGTGCTGGCCGTCGAGCGCCGCCTCGCCCTCCACGACCAGCCTGTCGCTCTCCCAACGCAGCCCGGTCAGGCGGCGGCACACGACGGCGGCCTCGATGCCGGCCAGCCGTACGAGCCTGTCGATGTCGTCGAGCGCCGCCAGGCGCTGGCGGTCGGTCGTGGTGAGCCGGTCGGTGACGCCCGGCGTCAGCCACCGGTCGCACAGGACGGCCACCTCGTGGGCGATCTCCTTGCGCCGCATGTCGTCGGCAGCCAGGAAGGGGGCGCCGAGCTGGGCGAAGATGTCGAGCCTGAAGTGGCGGCGGAGCAGGTGGTCGCGCAGCGGCCCCGGCCCGATGTGCGCGGTCATCAGCTCGATGGGCTTGCCGATCATGGCCAGCCAGCCGAGCGGGTCGCGACTGGCCGGCTGCTGCATGATGCTGCTGCCGTCGGGCCTGGCGACCAGGTGGTAGCAGTCGTAGTCGGCCACGACAGAGATGATCTCGGCGTGGCAGTAGGCGTGGACGCTGAAGACGATGTCCTCGCCGATCAGCTGCCCCTCGGCGAACCTGATGCCGTGCCGGTCGAGCATCTCCCTGCGGTAGAGCTTGAAGCAGCTCAGGCTGTTGTAGACGGCGCTGTCGCCCAGGTCGACCCGGTCGGTGCTGTGCAGGAACATCGAGACCGGCGCGCGGCGGCCATGCCCGACGATCTTGCCGAGCACGATGTCGGCGGCGTTCTTGTCGGCCATGGCGACCATGCGCTCGAGCGCCTCGGGACCTAGGTAGTCGTCGGCGTCGCAGAAGAACACGTAGCGGCCCCGAGCGTGCTCCAGCCCGGTGTTGCGGGGGCCGCCCGCGCCGATCGGGTGCTCCTTGCGCACGACCCTGACCACGCCGCGGTGGTAGTGGGAGTAGAGCTCGAGCAGTTCGGCGCTGCCGTCTGTGGAGCCGTCGTCGACGACGACGATCTCCTTCTTCACCCGCTGGACCAGTGCGGAGGTCAGGCTGCGATCGAGATAGTCACGGCAGTCGCGGACGGGGATGATGACGCTGACGTCCACACCGCCCTCTTCGCATCCGGTCGGTCGTTCAGCCACAGCCGCGCCCCTCAGCCGTCACGTTCCGCTAGCCCTTGAATTCAGTATGTGACGAGACTGCGGGTTCGCGCGGGCAATCCGGCGTGTTGACGGCTTTACTTTCGGGACAACCGACATATCACTCGGCGATGCAAATTTGCTGATTAAGCAGGGTGAATTGCGGCTCGGCGGGGGCGCTGAATTCCCCTGCGGCGTAGAGATTCATCCCTGCAGGGAACAGTGCCCTACCCCCTGCCCACCTGGGTGATCCCAAGACGGGAATGACGCGTCTACACTCAGGCAACCTTGATCTGAGAGGTGGCGGAAATGGGAACGGAACTCAGCCGTGAGACGACCGAGGATCCAGCCGTGCGCTCCGCCGAGCGCATCGTCTCCTCCGCACGGCTCGCCGAGCTCTACGAGTGCTCGGCACTGCTGCGCCGTACGCGTCAGCGGGCGGAGCAGATCGTGAACGAGGCGCGCGCCATGCTCGCCGAGGCCGAGCTCTACGGCGACCCCATCAGAGTGCTCGCGCTCAGCGCCCAACTCGAGGAGGCGCGCGCCGCCTACCGCAAGATCCTGCAGGCCTACACCACCATTTGCCGCAAGATCGGCGAGGAGCGCAACGCCATCATCATGTCCCAGGTCAAGGAGACCAGAGAAGCCGTCCAGGAGGGCTTGTCAGGTGTCGCCTGACGGGATTAGTGTCAGGCCATGCCTGACAGCTGGAAGGACAAGCTCCGCTGCTCGTTCTGCCACAAGAAGAGCGCGGACGTCGGCAAGCTCATCGCGGGCCCGGGAGTGCACATCTGCGACCAGTGCGTCGCCCTCTGCAACGAGATCCTCGAGACAGAGCGCCTCAGCGCGCCGTCGGAGCCGCGCCTGCCCATGTGGGAGGAGATGTCCGTCGAGCAGATCCTCGACCACCTTCCCAAGATCGCGGCGGTCCAGGTGCAGATCGACGACAACCTGCACGACTGGGTGCGCCACCTCCGCACCCGCGACGTGAGCTGGGAACGCATCGGCGCGTCCCTGAACATGACCCGCCAGTCGGCCTGGGAGAGGTTCAGATAACCGGCCCAGATAACCGGCCCAGGTAACCGTCCGGGTAACCCGTCCGGTAAACCACTGTGACTGCTGGGGCGTCCCCTGATCAGGGAGGCCCACCATGCACGTTCTCGAGGGCCTCGCGGCGCCCGACCTGACCGAGCTCGCGATCGAGCTCCTGCTGGTCGCCGCGCTGCACGAGGAGGCCGAACGGCTCACCGCCGAATGAACGGGCTCCAGCTCCCCGGCCGCCGCCGGGGAGCTGGAGCAGGGGGCTCAGCCGGGAAGACCCGAGTCGAGCCTTCGTTTCTTCAGCGCCAGGTGCAGGTGGAGCCTGGTCATGCCGTCGTCGAGGTCGGCGCCCAGCGCCTCGGCGATGCGGCCGAGCCGGTAGTACAGGGTCGTCCGGTGCAGGTGCAGCGCCGCCGCGGCGCGCTGGGCGTTGCCGCCGAGGTCCAGGTAGGTCTCCAGGGTGTGCGCCTGCTCGCCGTCCAGCCCGGCCAGCGGGTCGTCCGCCGCGCCGAGCAGCGTCAGGTACGGCCCCAGCCCCGCCCACGACACCTGGCGCGGCAGCGCGGGGTCGGCGGCGGCCAGGTGGGCGGCGGTCAGCGCCTGGCGGTAGGCCTCAGGAGCCGCCTCGGGCGCCATCGCCTCGCTGTAGCCGCGGGTGACGCCGTCCTCGTCCGGCATGGCGTCGGCGGGCTGGCGGAGCAGGTAGGCGGCGTGGGTGTCGGTCCGCAAGCCGCCGATGGCATGGCGTTCCGGCCGGCCGGAGCCGGGAAGCACGACGCACACCTGGATGAGTCTGGGGGTCGTCCGGTTCCAGCCCTGCCCCGTGGTCAGCAGGCGGCGGACCATCGCGTCGGGGTCCTCGTGCCAGGCGGCCGCCAGCTCGCGGGCGGTCTCCTCGGCCAGCGCGAGCGCCTTGCCGTCCAGCGTCTGGTCGGGGTCGAGCAGCCACAGGTAGCCGAGCGCGCGCCCGCCGTCCCTGATGGGCACGCAGACCCTGGCCCCCATGCCGAGCTCCTCGTTGGCCGGCACCCGGACGGGTGCCGTGGCCGCGGCGATGCCGTGCAGGTCCTGCCAGCGGCTGATCTCGGGCGCGACCTGCCGGGAGAGGATCGCGGCGACCCGCACCGGATCGGCGTCGGCGTGCCGCGAGCTGTAGGCGATCAGCCGGCCGTCGGGGTCGTCGACGGTGACGCTCCGCTCGATGGCCGCGGCGAGCGCGTCGAGCCATGCCTGCATTCCGACAAGTGTAGGAGCGGGTCCCTTCATCCACACCATGTGCCCGCCGCGACGTGCTGCTTACCCTGGCCCCATGCTCGCCCCTCGCTCCTGGGTTCCCGCCGCCGCCGACGATCTCGTTCAGCACGGCGCGGCCGCCGTCTCCTCGCAGCCCGCCTCGGCCACGCTGGCCGAGATCGAGCGGCTCACCACCCGCAGCCACGAGATCCACGACGTGGAGTGCGTCAACCTCAACCCCGCGACCAACGTCATGAACCCGCGCGCCGAGGCGCTGCTGTCGGCCGGGCTCGGCTCCAGGCCCTCCCTCGGCTACCCGGGTGAGAAGTACGAGACCGGCCTCGAGGCCATCGAGCAGATCGAGATCATCGCCGCCGAGCTGGCCGCCGAGGTGTTCTCGGCCCGCTACGCCGAGGTCCGCGTGGGCTCGGGCGCGCTGGCCAACCTCTACGCGTTCATGGCCACCTGCAAGCCGGGCGACACGATCATCGCCCCGCCGCCCGCCATCGGCGGCCACGTCACCCACCACGCGGCGGGCGCGGCCGGCCTGTACGGCCTGACCACCGTCGACGCCCCCGTCGCGGCCGACGGCTACACCGTCGACGTCGCCGCGCTGCGCGAGCTCGCCGTACGGGTCAGGCCCAGACTGATCACCCTCGGCGGCAGCCTCAACCCCTTCCCCCACCCGGTGTCCGCCGTCCGTGAGATCGCCGACGAGGTGGGGGCCCTGCTGCTGTTCGACGCGGCCCACGTGTGCGGGATGATCGCCGGCGGCGTCTGGCCGAACCCGCTGGCCCAGGGCGCGCACCTCATGACGATGAGCACCTACAAGAGCCTGGGCGGCCCGGCCGGCGGCCTGGTCGTCACCGACTCGGCCGCGCTGGCCGAACGCCTCGACGCGATCGCCTATCCGGGGCTCACCGCCAACTTCGACGCGGGCCGTACGGCGGCGCTGGCCGTCGCGCTGCTGGACTGGAAGGTGGCGGGCAAGGCCTACGCGGAGATGATGGTGAGCACCGCCCACCAGCTGGCGACCAGCCTGCAGGAGCTCGGCCTGCCAGTCTTCGGCGGCGGCACCAACTCCCACCAGTTCGCGCTCGTCGCTCCCCAGGGCGGCCAGGCCGCGGCCCGCCGCATGCGCCGAGCCAACCTGCTGGCCTGCGGCATCGGGCTGCCGGCCGCCCCGGTCGCGGGCGACGTCAACGGGCTGCGCCTGGGCACGCCCGAGGTGGCGCGGCTGGGCATGACGGAGGAGGACATGCCCGTGCTGGCCGCGTTCGTGGCCCGCAGCCTCGACCCGTCCGTGGATCCCGCGACGGTCGCGCCCGAGGTCACCCAGTGGCGGCGCGGCTTCTCCGGGGTCCACTTCACCTGCTGACCTCCCGCAGACCCCCGGTCCCCCTCACAGGCCTGCCCGGGCCCGCGACGCTCGCCGTCGCCGGCCTGGGCAGGCTCACGGTGACGGCCAGGCCGCCGTCCGGCCTGGGCAGCGCGGTGATGGTGCCGCCGTGCGCGTCGACGATGGCCCGCACGATCGACAGCCCGAGCCCGGCGCCCCTGTCGGAGCGCACGCGCTCCCCCGCCGGCCGCCGGAACGGCTCGAACAGGCCGTCCACGTCGTACGGCGCGACCACGGGCCCGGTGTTCTCCACCGTGACGAGCCCGTCGGCCGACACCCTGATCCAGACCTGGCCGTCGCGCACGTTGTACTTGATCGCGTTCTCCACGAGGTTGAACAGGCAGCGCTCCAGGAACAGCGGATCGCCCTCGACCTCGGCGTCCGACAGGTCCTGGTGGATCGTGACCCGGCGCCTGCGCGGCTGCAGGTCGACCTGCTCCAGCACGGTGCGGACGATGTGGCGCAGCTCGACCGGGCGGCGCGCGGTGAGCTCCTGCTCCGACTGGGCCAGCAGCAGCAGGCCCTCGATCAGCCGCTCGTAGCGGGCGTTGGTGCCCAGCAACGCGCGCGCCAGCGCCTTCAGGTCGGCGGAGGCCTCCGGCTCCTCCAGCGACACCTCCAGGACCGTGCGGTTGATCGCCAGGGGCGTGCGCAGCTCGTGGGAGGCGTTGGAGATGAACCTGCGCTGGGCGTCGAACGCCCTGTGCAGCCGGTCGAGCATCGCGTCGAAGGTGTCGGCCAGGCGCTTGACCTCGTCGTCGGGTCCGTCCAGGCCGATGCGCTCGTGCAGGGTGCTCTCCGACAGGCGCTGCGCGGTCTCGGCCACCCGGTCGATCGGCCGCAGCGCGCGGTCGGCCACCAGGTAGGCGAGGATCACCGCGATGATCCCGATGAGAATCATGATCATGAGCGAGTAGCGCAGCATCTCGTCCAGCACCTCGGCGGCGCGCACGCCCACCTCGCGCTTCATCGTGGTCTGCAGCTGCTCCTTGGACGGCAGCGCCGCACCCGGGCCGACCTTGGCGAACGCCAGGACGAACTGCTTGCTCAACGCGCTGGACGTCAGCAGGTAGGTGAACCAGAGCAGCAGCGATCCGGCCACGAAGAACAGCACGCCGTACAGGACGGTGAGCCTGGCGCGCAGCCCGAGCCTCACAGCCGGTACCCCTTGCCCGGCACGTTCCCGACGAGGGCGGGACCGCCGAGCTTCCTGCGCAGCGCGGTCATGGTGACGCGCAGGACAGCGGTGTCGGTGCCCGCGTACTCGTCCCACACCCTGCGGCGCAGCTCCGCCGAGGTCACCAGCGCGCCTTCGGCGCGCATCAGCTCCCACAGCAGGTCGAACTCCTTGCGGCTGAGCGACACGGGCCGCCCGTCCCTGGTGACCGTACGGCGGGCGGGGTCGAGCCTGATCCCGGCCCGCTCCAGCACCGGCGGCGCGGCGGGCGAGCTGCGGCGGGCCAGGGTCCTGATCCTGGCCACCAGCTCGGCGAAGGCGAACGGCTTGACCAGGTAGTCGTCCGCGCCGAGGGTGAGCCCTTCGACCTTGTCGCGCACCTGTCCGGCCGCCGTGAGCATGAGGATCCTGCTCCTGCCGGCCAGCTCCTCGCAGACGTCGTCGCCGTGCACCTCGGGCAGGTCCCTGTCGAGGACGACGACGTCGTAGTCGGTGTGGGAGGCGCGTTCGAGCGCCTCCTGGCCGTCGTAGGCCACGTCGACGGCCATGGCCTGCAGCCGCAGCCCGCGCGCCACGGCGTCGGCCAGCTGTTCCTCGTCTTCCACGATGAGCACCCGCATGATGACGAGCGTGCAGCACCGCCTGTTAGCCGTGAGTAAGCCACTTATCCGGCTTTAGCGCTCCCTTCAGTGAAGTGTGCGGCATGAGAAGACACCTCCTCGTGGCCGCGCTGCCACTCCTGCTCGCCGCCGCGTGCGGCTCGACCCCCTCCACCACCGCGCAGGTCGCCGGCGTCGGCGAGAGCGCCACCGCCGCCGCCAGGCCGAGCGCCTCGGCCACCATGGACAGGAACACCGCCCAGCTCAAGTTCGCCCAGTGCATGCGCGAGAACGGCGTCGACATGCCCGATCCCGACGGCAGCGGAGGCGTGCGCATCCAGGCCAAGAAGGGCGAGCAGGCCAAGACCGAGGCCGCGATGAAGGCCTGCAAGCAGTACCTCGACCAGGCGGCGGGCGAGCGCAAGGCCATGGACCCCGCCCAGCGCGACCAGATGCTGAAGTTCGCCCAGTGCATGCGCGAGAACGGCGTCAGGATGGAGGACCCGAGCGCCGACGGCATGGTGAGGATCACCGGGGCCGAGGGCGGCGAGCAGGCGATGAAGGTCGCCCAGGAGGCCTGCAAGGAGTTCGCGCCCGGCGCGCTGAGGGGGAACGGCTCGTGAGAAGGGTCGCCCTCGCCGGTGCCTGCCTCCTCGCGGTCGCGGTGGCGGGCGCGGCGGTGGCCGTCCTGGCCGACGGCGGCACCGGCGCGGCGGCCCCCGCGGCGGCGGCCGTACCGGCCACGGCGCCGATCACCAGGCAGGACCTGATCGACACCAAGACGGTCGACGGCGCCCTCACCTACGAGGGCGAGCGCCAGGTGGCCGCGGGCGCGGCGGGCACGCTGACCTGGCTCCCCGACGAGGGCGCGGTCGTGAGGCGGGGCCGGTCCCTGTTCAGGACCGACCGCCGCCCCACGGTCCTCATGTACGGCAAGCTCCCCCTCTACCGCACCCTCCAGCTCGGCGTCGGCGACGGCCCGGACGTCGAGCAGCTCGAACGCAACCTCGCCGCGCTCGGCTACGACGGCTTCACCGTGGACGACGAGTTCACCTACGCCACCTACCAGGCCGTCGTCGAGTGGCAGGAGGACAGGGGGCTGCCCGAGACGGGACGGGTGGACGCCGCCCAGGTGGTGTTCCTGCCGTCGGCCGTCAGGGTGACCGGCGTCCGGGGCGAGGTCGGCGGCAGGGCCGCCCCCGGCCGGCAGGTGCTGGCGGTCAGCGGCCTGGACAGGGTGGTCCACGTGGACCTCGACACCGACGACCAGACCCTGGCCAGGAAGGGGGCCAAGGTCACCGTCGAGCTGCCGGGCGGCGAGAAGGCGGCCGGGCGGATCACCTCGGTCGGCACGGTCGCCAAGACGGTCAAGGAGAGCACGACCGTCGATGTCGACATCACCCTGGACAAGGCCCCCCGCACCAAGCTGGACCAGGCGCCGGTCGAGGTCGAGCTGGTCAGCGAGCGGCGCGAGGACGTGCTGGCCGTACCGGTGGAGGCGCTGCTCGCGCTGCGCGAGGGCGGGTTCGGCGTCGAGGTCGTCGAGGGCGCCCGCACCAGGCTCGTGCCGGTCGAGGTCGGCGCGTTCGGCAGCGGCATGGTCGAGATCACCGGCGCGGGGCTGGCCGAGGGGATGAAGGTCGGGGTGCCCGCCGAATGAGCATCATCGAGCTGCGCGGAGTCACCAAGACCTACAACGGCACCGTCCACGCGCTGCGCGGGGTGGATCTGACGGTCGACTCCGGCGAGCTGCTGGCGATCATCGGGCCTTCCGGCTCGGGCAAGTCCACGATGCTGCAGATCATCGGCACCCTCGACCGGCCGACGGCGGGAAGCGTGCGGATCGCCGGGCACGACGTCCTGGGGCTGAGCGACCGCCGGCTGTCCGCGCTGCGCGCCCGGCACCTCGGCTTCGTCTTCCAGCAGTTCCACCTGTCGCCGGGGGTGAGCGCGCTGGACAACGTGGCCGACGGAATGCTCTACACCGGCACCCCGCTGCGCGTCCGGCGCGAGCGGGCGGCCGCGGCGCTGGACCGGGTGGGCCTCGGCCACCGGCTCGGCCACAAGCCGAACCAGATGTCGGGCGGCGAGCAGCAGCGCGTCGCCGTGGCCAGGGCCGTCGTGGGCGACCCGCCCCTGCTGCTGGCCGACGAGCCGACGGGCAACCTCGACTCGGCGGCGGGAGCCGAGGTCCTGAAGATCATCAAAGAGCTCAGCGAGGCGGGGACGACCATCGCGATCATCACGCACGACAGCGAGATCGCCGAGTGGTGTCCCCGGCAGGTGCGGGTCAGGGACGGGCTGGTGCTCCCATGAGACCGGCCAGGCTGAGCCTCCGCGACGTCCTCAGGGTCGGGGCGTCGGGGCTGCGGGCCCGCCCGGCCAGGGTGATCCTGTCGGCGCTCGGGATCGCCATCGGGATCGCCACGATGATCGCGGTCATCGGCATCTCGTCGTCCTCGCGGGAGCAACTGCTGCGCCAGCTCGACAAGCTGGGCACCAACATGCTGACCGTCTCGGCGGGCAACACCGTCTTCGGCGAGCCCGCCAAGCTGCCGCGCACCGCGGTCGACATGGTCTCCCGCATCGGCCCCGTCTTCTCCGCCGCCGCGACGGGGTCGGCCCCGGCGACCGTACGGCGGACCTCCCACATCGACGAGGCGGTGACCGGCGGCATCAGCGTCCAGGCGGCGACCACGTCCCTGCTGGAGACGCTGGAGGGCACGGTGGCGAAGGGCACCTGGCTGAACGACGCCACCTCCCGCCAGCCCGCCGTCGTCCTCGGCGCCAAGGCCGCCGAACGGCTGGGCATCACCCGCACCGGCGTGCGGGTGTGGATGGGCGGGCGCTGGTTCACGGTGATCGGGATCCTCCGCCCCACGCCGCTCGCCCCCGAGATCGAACGGTCGGCGCTCGTCGGCTTCCCCGTCGCCGAGGAACATCTCGGCTTCGACGGGCACCCGACGACGATCTACGAACGGTCGGCGGAGGAGGCGGTCGAGGCCGTGCGGGACGTGCTGCCGCGCACGGTCAACCCGGAGAACCCCAACGAGGTCGACGTCAGCCGCCCGTCCGACGCGCTGGCCGCCAGGGCCGCCGCCGCGGGCGCCTTCACCAGCCTGCTGCTCGGCCTCGGCGCGGTCGCGCTGCTGGTGGGCGGGGTCGGCGTGGCCAACACCATGGTCATCTCCGTCCTCGAACGCCGCCGCGAGATCGGCCTGCGCCGCTCGCTGGGGGCGACGAGAGGGCAGATCCGCGTCCAGTTCCTGTCGGAGTCGCTGCTGCTGTCGGCGCTCGGCGGGGTGGCGGGCGCGGTCCTGGGGGCGCTGGCGACGGTCGGGTACGCGATGTCGCGGGACTGGCCGCCGGTCGTGCCCCCGTGGGCGATCGGCGGCGCGGTGGCCGCCACGCTCGTCATCGGCACCGTCGCGGGGCTCTACCCGGCCATGCGCGCGGCCCGCCTGTCGCCGACGGTGGCCCTGACCACCACCTGACCGGGTACGGCGGCGGCACCGGAGTCCCCGGTGCCGCCGCCACCCGGGTTCAGGGGATACGGGGCGCCAGGCCACCGCCGGCCGAGGCCGTCTTCAAGCCGACGAGATCATGGACACCGGGGAGCGTCTCCCGCGCCGCCTGCGCGACCCGCTGAGCTGACGAAGGCCGCCACCTCCTCCAGCAGCTCCGGATCCACCGGGCGGGCGTACTGCTCGCGGTAGGTGCTGCGGGAGGCCGGGCCGGGATCGCGGCGCAGGAGATGCGTGAGGTCGGGGAAGCGGCGCGTCTCCACCGGCCCCGGGACCAGGTCGTCGATCACGTCGAGGTCGTCCACGTCGACGTGGAGGTCCTTGTCCCCGATGATCGCCAGCACCGGCACGTGGATCGCCGCGAGATCCTTCTTCGGGTCGTGGACGAGCCACTCGCGGAAGGCCCGCGACACGGGGACGCCGTAGATCCGCGGCGCGCCCGACTTGACCCTGGCGAACAGCCGCCGCGCCTGGTCCTCCGGCGTACGGCCGAACAGCCGCAGCGCCAGCCTGATCGACCGCGGCAGATCGTCCTTGCCCCAGCGCGCCGCGCCCCACAGGTAGACCTCCTCCCCTGTCTGGGCGGTGCAGCCGAGCAGGACGGCGGAAGCGGCCCCCGCGTGGGCCGCCAGCCAGGCGGCCTGCTGCGCGCCCTCGCTGTAGCCGATCGCGCCCACCGTGCTCACCCCCGGCAGGTCCGCCACCGCCCGCAGGACCGTGGCGGCGTCCTGGCGGTAGCGGGCGAGCGGGACCGTACGCCCCCCGCCCGGGGTCCGGCCGGTGCCGCGCGGGTCGAACCGGTAGGAGATGACCCCTTTCGCGGCCAGCGCCTCGGCCATGGGCCGGCCGAGGCCGAGCCGGTTGCCGCCCCTGTCGGCCTCCCTGTCCAGCCCCATGGGCCAGGTGAGCACCATGGCGGGATGCGGCCCGTCGCCATCCGGAACGGCCAGCGTGCCTGAGATGGCCACCCCGTCGTCGGCCGTCACCGCCATCTCGATCTCGCGCACGTGGTCCTCCCGTGGTGCCGCTGACCTGCCCTTCCATTGTTTCACCGAAGAACTGATGGGTGATTTCGCCTGGCTTCAGCCGGTGACGGCCGCCCGAACCCGGCCTCGCTGCCGGCCCTCTACCCGACCAGCCGCGCCGCCGAGCATCAGGCCGAGCTGCGCGAGGCACGGCAGCCCGCCCAGGCGGCTACCAGGTGATCTCGGGACTCTCGCGGCCGCCGCTCCAGACACCTGTTCCCGCGGGCCGCCACCGCTCCCGGACGTTGATCGTGGCCCCGGTCCGCGGCACTCCGCTCATGGTCGTGACACATGCCACGACGCCGCCGCCCGCGGGCACGGAACGGCTCGGGCAGACGAAATGCCGCGAGACGACGCGCTCGGCGACGCTGTCGTACAGCTGGACGTGGATGTCGGAGACGACCGAGGAGGAACCCCGGATCCGGCCCTTGAGCCGAATGCTGTCGCCCGCCACGGCGATGCACGGTGACATCTCCACGTTCGTGCCCGGCCCGGCCGAGATCCAGGGGCGGCACTGCCAGTCGTACTGCTTCGACGGAGCCGACGGGCCGTCCCCCGGGTCGCCGCTCACGAGCGTCGTGTCCTTGGGATCCGGCTTGGGATCCGGCTCAGGCTCGGGATCCGGCTCCGGCTCCTTGGCGGGCTGCTTCTTCTCCGCGGTCACCCGCTGCTCGCGTTCCGCCGTCTGCTCGGTACGCTCACGCGGCTGCCGGTCGTGCTGTTCGTCCTGTTCCTGCTCCTCTTGCGACTTCCCCGGCTTCGCCTCCGGCGGGGTCACTCCCGGCGAGGGCGGGGTGCTGACCGGGGCCGCCACCTCGGGGGTGACGACCGGCTTCTTCGCGGTGTCCCCGGCCTGGGCCGCCGCCGTCGCGCCCGGCGATCGCCACGGCGCCACGAAGGTGAGCGCCGTCCCGCTCACCACCAGGGCAGCGGCGACGGCCGCGACCACCGCCAGCCGCCGCCGGGGCGGCCTGCGCCGGGCCGAGGCCAGAGTCCCGTCCTCGACGGCGCCGGGCCGCGACCCCGCACCCCCCGAACCCGGCCCTCCCGGCAAGCCACCCGGAACCGGGACGCCCGACGCCCCCGGAGCGCCCGACGCTCCCGGCGAACCCGAGGCTCCTGGCGAGCCCGGCGCCCCCGGAGAGCCCGGGGATGCGGGGACACCCGGCACACCCGGGGAACCCGGGGATGCGGGAAAGCCCGGCGCCCCCGGAGTGCCCGGGGATGCTGGGAAGCCCGGCATCCCCGGAGAACCGAGCGCTCCTGGAGAGCCCGGCACTTCCGGTGTCACCGGCAGTCCGGGGTGGAGGTTCGGGGCGGGGAGGGGTTCGGAGGTGACGGACGGCGGCTCCTGCCTGGCGACGGCGGGCAGGGCGGGCAGTCCCGCCAGGGCGGGCACCGCCGACCGCAGCGCCCTGGCCACCTCCGCCGCCGGCGGCCGTACGGCGGGGTCCTTCGCCACGCAGGCCGAGACGATGGCCCACACGGCGTCCGACATCCCCGGCAACCGCCGCGGGGTCGCGCTCGCGTGCTGCTTGAGCAGCGCCATCGGATGCTCGCCGACGAACGGCGGGCGTCCGGCGACCAGCTCGTAGAGGATCAGCCCGACGGCGTAGACGTCCACCGCGGGCGTGGGGGTGCCGCCGTCGGCCACCTCCGGCGCGAGGTAGGTGGGCGTGCCGATGACCGACGTCGTCTGGGTCAGCCCGGGGCCGTGGACGATGCGCGCCACGCCGAAGTCCGTCAGCCGCGCCTGCCCGCTGGCGCCGTCGATCAGCACGTTCCCCGGCTTGACGTCACGGTGCACGACGTCGAGGGCGTGGGCGGCCGCCAGCGCGTCGGCGACCTGCGCCATCAGCTCGGCCGCCGCCGACTGGGGCAGCGTGCCCGACCGCTGGAGCATGGAGCGCAGGTCCCCGCCCTCGACGAGGTCCATGACGAGCGCCAGCCGTTCACCCTCGATGACGAAGTCGCGCACCGGGACGATGTGGGGGTGGCGCAGCGCCCGCATCACGTTGCGCTCCTGGACGAAGCGCAGGACCAGGTCCTGGTCGGCGGCGTGACCGTCGCGCAGCAGCTTGACCGCCACGATCTGCCCGGTGTCGCGGCTGCGCGCCCGCCAGACCGTCCCCATCCCGCCGGCGCCGATCTCGTCCAGCAGGACGTACTGGCTCCCCAGAGACTCCTCGGACCCGCCCGTCGCCATGTGCTCGCCTTTCCCCTCCAACAAATCCAGATCACCATAGTCACGTACATCCGGGTCAGAAAGATCACCGCATGGCGGGCGATCTCGACCGGAACGGCTACGGCGCCCCGGACCTGCGGGGAGTCCAGGCGGACCGAGCGGAGCGAGCGAGCCGGGCGGGCCGAGTGGGCCGGGCGGGCGCGCACAGGGCAGGCCGAGCGGGCCGGAGCCGAGCGGGCCGGAGCCGAGCGGGCCGAGCAGATCGGGCGGGCGGGGCAGATCGGGCGGGCGGGGGCGGTTTGCCGGTGTCAGGGCCGGGCCATGCCGGGGACCACGATCAGCGAGTCCGGCGGCAGCTCGAAGAGCTCCTTTCCGCCAGCCGACACCTTGCCGGCGGTGGAGACGACGTAGCCGTCCTCGCTCGGGCCGAGCGGTTGGCCGACGAGCCGGTATCGCGTCAGCTCCTTGCCGTCCAGCCCGAACTCGATCATCGTGTTGGACGGGAACGCGAGGGCGTAGATCCGGTCCCCGTACACCTCGATCGTGGGCCCGCCGTCCTCGGTGACCAGCTCGGCGTCGCCGGCGTCCAGCGTGACCGGCCGGCCGCCCACCGTGAGCTCCACGCGCGTGGCGCGCTTGCCGTACTGGCTCTCGGCGAAGAGCACCAGCTCGCCCCGAGCCAGCCCGACGGGCTCGAAGCCGCTGGGCACCTCGGGCCGGGTGACCCGGCCGGTGGTCAGGTCGAACAGGAAGTAGGCGCCGACCTTGCCGCTGGCGTGGCCGGCCAGCAGGAGCGTGCGGGAGTCGGCCGACCACGCCCACGGGGTGACGGCCTCCCCCTGACCCGCCTGAGGGCCGTGGTAGACCGTGCTTCCGCTCAGGTCCTTGAGCTGGAAGCCGCTCGGGGTGGGCATGCCCAGCCAGCGGCCGTCGGGCGACAGGGTGAGGTTGCCCGGAGGTGGCGCGGTCTGCTCGCCCAGCAGGACCTGCCGTCCGTCGGTGAGCGTCAGGTACGTCGGGCACCCGTACATGCACGCGGTGTGGATGCTCCGCCCCACGCCGGACGGCTGCGCGGCCACGGACACCTCCGGGGAGGCCGGCCGGACGAACCACAGGCCGCCCACAACGGCGAGGACGGCCGCCACCGCCGCCACCGCGACGGCCGCCCGCCGCCGCCTCATGACGGCCAGGGCCCTGGCCGAGTCGGCGTAGTCACCCGCCTCCTGCTCCAGCGTGCGGTAGGCGGCCCGCAAGGCCTCGTCACTCATGTCCGACCTCCAGCAGTTCGGGCGCGAGTTGCCGCAGCCGCTTGAGCGCGTCGTGGGTGTGGCGCTTGACCGTTCCCACGGAGCAGCCGAGCTGCCTGGCGATCTCCGCCTCCGACAGGTCCTCGTAGAAGCGCAGGTAGAGAACCGCACGTTGCTTCGCTCCCAGCCTGGCCAGCGCGCGCGCCAGCATGACCTTGCTGTCGGTGCCGCCCGACGGGTCGGGCTGGACGGTCTCCGGCACCTCGGAGGTGGAGAAGAAGGCGAGCCTGCGCGGTCGCCGCCAGCTCCTGAGCTGGTTCAGCATGATCGTGCGGATGTAGGCCTCGGGATTGCCGCTCTCGGCGATCCTGCGCCAGCGGGCCACCGCCTTCACCAGGGTGTCCTGGAGCAGGTCGGCCGCGGCGTGATGGTCGCCGGTGAGCAGAAAGGCGGTCCGCGACAACGACGGGCCGCGGGCGGCCACGAACTCCTGAAAGCCTCTCACATCAGCTACAACCCATCGGGGACGGTTCACGGTTGAGTCATCAGCGGAATCAGTCCGGCTCTGGATCAGCTTCGCGCCTCGGCCACATCTTGTGGGGTACGTTGTCCGGCTTCGCCATGCCTGTTACTCGACGGAACCTAGATTGGCTTCCATGCGCATACGGATAGGCCTGGTCGGGGCAGGCCAACGCGCTGCGGAAGTGCACGCGCCCGCGCTCGCCGCGTGCGCAGGGGTGGAGTTCGCCGGGGTCTGGTCGCCGTCCCCGCTCCCCCGGATCGAACTGGCCGACCGGCACCGGGTGCGGGCGTTCGACAGCTTCCACGACCTGCTGGACAGCTGCGACGCCGTCGCCCTCGCGGTGCCGCCCGCCGTCCAGGTCGAGTTCGCCGCCCACGCCGCGGAGGCGGGCAAGGCGCTGCTCCTGGAGAAGCCGGTCGCCGCGGACATCGCCGGCGCGGAGGACCTGGTCATGGCGGTCGATCGGGCCGGGGTCGTCTCGCAGCTCGCGCTGCCCTGGCGCCACGCGCCCGCGATCCAGCGCTTCCTGGCGGCGGCCGGGCGGACCCGGCCGGTGGGCGGCAGCGGCCGTGCCGTCTCGAGGACGCAGGCCGGCGGGTCACCGGCGAGCCCGTGGCGGCTCGGACGCAGCGTCCTGCGCGAACTCGGCCCTGACCTCGTCGATCTGCTCGACGCCGCGCTGGGGAAGGTGGTCGGCGTGCGCGCGCAGGGCGACCCGTCCGGCTGGCTCGGCGTGCTGATGGAGCACCAGGGCGGGCGGTTCAGCCAGGCATCCCTGTACGGCAAGGCAGCGGTCGACCGGCCGCGCGCCGACATCGAGATCTACGGGCCCGGCGGCACCGCCTCCGTCGACGGCGTGGCCGCGACGGACAGCGAGGCGTACGAGGCCATGTACGGAAGCTTCGCCGCGTGCGTCGAGCGCGGCACGCCGCCTCCCACGGACGTCCGGCACGGCCTGCGCCTGCAGCAGGTGATCGAGTCGGCGGAGGACGACCTGATCCGCGGCGGGCCGTCCGCGACCGCGCAATGAGATTCCAGCATCCGAACGCCATGACGAGGACATCGCATGATCACCAAGGACACCGTCGACCGTCTCATCCGCTTCGACAGCGGCGGCCTGCCGGTTCTCTCGCTGTACGTGACCGTGGGCCTTGACGGCTCCGACATCGTCCGTACCCGGTTGAACAGCCTCATCGCCCAGGTCCGCCCGCTCGCCGACGACCAGACGCTCGATCGGCGGGCTCGCCTCTCGCTCCGGCAGGACATGGAGCGCATCATGGACATCTCAGCGCTCGGGCAGGGCACGACCGGCTCCGTCGCGGTGTTCGCCTGCAGCGACGCGGGACTGCTCGAGACCGTGCCCCTGCCGCGCAAGGTGCGTGACCGGGTCGTGGTGGACCAGACCCCGTACGTCCGTCCCATGCTCGCGGTCCTCGACGAGTACCACCGCTGCTGCGTCCTGATCATCGACAGGGAGGCCGCCCGCGCGTGGGAGCTGTACCAGGAGGAGATCCACGAGATCGGCAAGGTGCGCGGGCGCGTGCTGCGCAAGCCGGACTACGCCGGCTGGGCAGGCTACGCCGAGTACCGGGTCCGCAACAAGGCCGACGACCTCGCCAAACGCCACTACCGCCAGACCGTGAACCTGCTGGACGAGCTGTTCCGCACCGAGAGCTACGACCTGCTGATCGTCGGCGGCCAGAGCGACGACGTCACCGTCTTCCTGGACTTCCTGCCGCATCACCTGCGCTCGAAGGTCGCGGCGGTCTTCACCGTCGACGTGAGCAAGGCGACGGTCGAGGACATCCGTGAGAACGCCGAGCGCATCCTCGCCGACTACGAGCGTGAGGACGAGATCCGCCGGGTGCAGGAGGTGTTCGAGAGGGCCGCCACGGGCGGCAACGCCGCGATCACGATCGACGACTGCCTGTGGGGCGGCACCGTCGCCGCGGTCGACTACCTGCTCGTTCAGGACGGCGCCGAGGTGCCCGGGGTGGTCTGCGAGAAATCCGGCTGGCTGGCCCGCTCCGGCGAGACCTGCCCGCTCTGCGGCGGTCCCACGCGGCGGTCTCCCGACGTCCTCGAAGATCTGGCGGAAACGGTCATCGACGAAGGCGGCTCCGTCGAGCACGTCACCGCCGACACCCGGCTCAAGAACCACACCGCGGCCGCCGCCCTCCGCTTCCCCCTCCCGCCGAGGCCATGAGGACGGCCGGCCTGAGTGGCCGGCGCGGGTTGTTTCAGCGTGGCGGGACCGCGCCGATCAGTCGTCTGACCGCCTCGAGGTCGCCGGTCACCGTGAGCCCGCCGTCCTCGAGCGCCGCGGCCAGCGGGCGTTCGTGGCTCAGAACCGACTGCAGCGTGACGTGGTCGCTGTCCAGGCGGACGTCCGCCGGGCCGGAGACCTCGCCGCGCGCGACGGCGACCAGCTCACCGTCGCGGACCTCGACACGGTAGACGTCGCGTTCCAGCGCGATCCGGTACGTCGCGGTCCACGGCGCGTCCGGCTGCGGCACGAAGAAGGCGCGCAGGCCGAGCAGGACGGTGTCCGCGCTGATCTCCCCGCTCAGCGGCACGACCGGGGAGCGCATGCCCCAGGTGCGCAGCGCCGCGAAGACCGGCTCCAGCTCGGCGCCCCATTCGGTGAGTTCGTACGTCCTGCTGGCCGCGGGAGGTGGCAGCGTACGCCGGCGCAGGACGCCGACCGCCTCCAGATCGCGCAGCCGCTGGGCGAGCACGCTGGGGCCGATCCCCGACAGGGCGGCCTGCAGGTCGGCGTAGCGACGCGGTCCGAGGCGCAGCTCGCGCACCACCAGCAGCGCCCAGCGCTCCCCGATCATGTCGAGCGCGTGGGCGATCGGGCACGCCTGCCCGTAGGTCCGCTTCCCCGTCATCGCCACCTCACCACAAATTGACTACGAAAAGAGTAGCAGCAACTACGGTTTTCGAAGTAGCGTGATGGTGATGGATTCGCCCGACGCAGGAGGCCCACCATGCCCGACAGCCGGCCGTCTCAGGCCACACCGGAGAAAACGGTGCACGTCAACGGCGTCGACCTGGCCGTCCAGGCCTTCGGCGACCCGGCCGGTCCCCCGATCCTGCTCATCTCGGGCGCGGAGGCGTCCATGGACTGGTGGGACGACGACTTCACCGCCCACCTCGCCGCAGCCGGCCGATACGTGATCCGCTACGACACCCGCGACACCGGCCGCTCCACGACGTTCCCCGTCGGGGCGCCGCCGTACACGCAGGCCGACCTCATCACCGACGCGCTCGGCGTGCTCGACGCGTACGGCCTGGCCGCGGCGCACATCGTGGGGATCTCGATGGGCGGCGGCATCGCGCAGCGGCTCGGCGTCGAGCACCCCGGACGGGTGCTGTCCCTCACCTTGATGTCCACCAGCCCCGGCGGGCCCGGCGGTCCCGACCGTCCCGACCTGCCGCCGATGAGCGCGGCGCTGGCCGCCATGTTCGAGGAGCCGGCCCCCGGCCCCGACTGGTCCGACCGCGAAGCCGTCATCGCCTACTTCCTCGCCGCCGAACACGCCTTCTCCGGCACCATCCCGGTCGACGAGGACCGGATACGGCGCGTCGCCGGGCGCGCGTTCGACCGCAGCCCGGTCCCGGCCGCGGCGTCGAACCACTGGACGATCGAGGGCGGCGAGCCGATCCGCCCCCGCCTCGGCGAGATCACCGCGCCCACCCTGGTCCTGCACGGCACCGACGACCCGCTCTTCCCGTACGGCCATGCCGAGGCGCTGGCCCGCGAGATCCCCGGCGCCTCGCTGATCCCGCTGCCCGGCATGGGCCACCAGATGCCGCCCGCCCAGGTGTGGGACACGGTCATCACGGCGATCGTCAAGCACACCGAACCCGCCACGCGCTGACCGGCCCCGGGCGGCCGGGCCGCCCGGGGCCGCCGCGCCGTTCCGGACCGATGCGCCTTTCCGAACCGCAGCGCCGTTCGGGACCGGCGGGCCGTTCCGGACCGCCGCGCCGGTCCGGGCCGCAGTGCCGGTCCGGGCCGCAGTGCCGTTCCGGACCGGCGTGCCCCGTGACCGCGGTCGACCGTGCGGCGGCTCCGCGGTGGCGCCGGTGAGCGGAACGGCCGGCCATCGAGGCGATCAGGTCGGGGGTGCTCAGCCGGCGTACGCCAGCGCCAGGGAGGCCACCACCGGCGCCACGTACATCAGCGGGAACGCCACGTGCGAGAACGACCGCGCCCGCACCACGGTCACGACCGCTCCCGTGAAGTACAGCACCAGGCCGATCCCCGCCATGACCCCGATGACCGGCACGAACAGCCCGACCAGCAGGCCCACCGCCCCCGCGGCCTTGGCCGCGCCGAGCCAGGGCCACCACGCGCGCGGAACGCCGTAGTCGGCCAGGGGCTGCACCACCCACGTGGCCCGAAAGAAGATCGACCCGGCCGAGAAGCCGACCATGGCGGCGGCCAGGACGGTGACGACGACGTAGGTGGTGAACATCTGACATGCTCCTCATCGGGGGCCGCCGAAGGCTCGCTCCGGCCGGGGTCTTGCGTCTTCACTGTGTCGACCCGGCCCGGCACGCGAGTGTGACAGGACGCCGGAAAATTTCTTCAGCGGGGCGTGACATTCCCAGGGGCACCACGCCGACCTGCGGTCTCCCGCTCGCCGGCACATGGCAACCGGCCTTCACGGATCGCGCACCACGACCCTCCGGCGCCCCGAAGCGCAGGGACTTCGGGCCGCCCGCTCGCCTCGTGCCCGCCCATCGGGCGGAACCTCGCGTTTCCCCGGATCTGGCGGCAACCGGCGCCGTAGGCTCGCTGACCATGACCACTGTGGACGAACACGGCCGCCCGGAGCCGCTCCTCACCGGCGACGAGACCGCCACACTCCTGGGCTTCCTCGACTACCAGCGCGCCACGCTGGCCTGGAAGTGCTCAGGCCTCGACTCCGCCGGCCTGAGCGCGACGGTCGGCGCCTCCTCGATGACTCTTGGCGGGCTGCTCAAGCACCTGGCCTACGTCGAGGACGTCTGGTGCTCCCGATGGCTGCACGGACGCGACCGGCAACCCCCCTGGGACACGGTGGACTGGACGGCCGCCCCCGACTGGGACTGGCACTCGGCCGCCGACGACACCCCCGAGCAGCTTCACGCGCTCTGGCAGGACGCGGTGGCCCGCTCCCGTGCCCTGGTCGCGCAGGCGCTGGCCGACGGCGGGCTGGAGCAGCCGGCCCGCCGTACCTGGCCGGACGGCCGGGCACCCAGCCTCCGCTGGATCCTGGTCCACCTGATCGAGGAGTACGCCCGGCACAACGGCCACGCCGACCTCCTCCGCGAGTCAGTGGACGGCCTGACCGGCGAGTAGGTCACGCCTGGATCCCTTGGGCCGGCCCGGTAGCGTCGCGGGCCATGCGCTCGTCCACGGCCGAGATCCGGCGTCTGTTCCTCCACGCCGGCCACTTCCAGTTCTACCTTCAGGACGCCGAAACGTACGGCGACGCCATCGAGGACGGTGACGACGACGGAGATCCCTGGACCGAGGAAGCCTCGCAGTCGCTGAGAATCGGGGTGGAGACCGCTTCGATCGCCGTGGGCACGGCCCGCGAGGACTGGGTCCTGATGACGCTCCGCATGCATGGGTCGCCGCCGCCGGCCGGGTCGTTCGACGAAGCCGATCACGTGGTGGAGGCCGACCTCGACCTGCCGACCGGGCGGCTCAGCATCTTCGGGTGCGACCAGGAAGCGGGGACCGCAGACGTGATCGCCCTCTCGCCGAGCAGGTACCGGGCGCGCATCTCGTACCTGCCGACCGGGATCGTCCACCCGGACACCGACGACGCCGAGCAGGGCGACCACCTCGAGTACCGCGTCGAGATGTGGGCAACCGCGGAAGAACGCGGCATCCACGTCCTGAAGCAGGGGCCTGATCCCTGGTCCGGGTGACCCTCGCAGGGGTACCGGGCCGGTGGTGACCAGGAGCCCGCCCGAGGTCACCGGCCCGTCCGCTCCCCGCCATCGGTGACGGCGAGATCGGCTGGATGCGCGCGGAGAGGGTAGAGACCTTCTCCTCCCTCCAAGGCCGGAGCTCGGCCGTTCCGAAGGAGAGGCGATGAAGACCATCGACGACGACATGCGACTGATCGTGGACAGCGCGCGGTTGTCCTTCGTGGCCACCGTGTGCCCCGACGGCTCGCCCAATCTCTCGCCCAAGGGGTCGATGCGGGTGTACGACGACGAGCACATCGCCTTCATGGACATCGCGTCCCCGAACACGGTCGCCAACCTCGAACGCGACCCCCGTATCGAGATCAACTCGATCGACGTCTTCCGCAGGCGGGGCTACCGGTTCAAGGGCACCGCGGAGTTCCGCGAGCCGGGCGACCCCGTGTACGAGTGGCTGCACACCTGGCTGCTCGACCTGAACGGCCCCGGCTACCCCGCCCATCGCGTGATCCTGGTGCACGTGGAGAGGGCGCTGCCGATCCTGTCCCCCGCCTACACCTTCGGCGGCGCCGACGAGAGCGATCTCCGGCAGGCGTGGGCGCGGACGTATCTCGCCGACCTGGAAGCGGAACGATGAGCGAGCAGGAGACCATGACCGCGGCGTACGTCACGCGGCCGGGCCCGGCGGACGAGATACGGGTCGGCCGGCTGCCGGTGCCCGAGCCGGGCTCGTCGGAGGTCCTGGTGAAGGTGCTGGCGCTCGCCGTCAACCACGTCGACACCTTCGTCCGCTCCGGCGCCTACCGGACGCGCCTGCCGTACCCGTTCATCATCGGCCGTGACCTGGTGGGAACCGCGGTCGCGGCGGCGCCGGGGTTCGCCCCCGGCGACCTGGTGTGGTGCAACAGCCTCGGGCTCGACGGTCGCCAGGGATCCTTCTCCGAGTACGCCGTCGTGCCCGCCGACCGGCTCTACCACCTGCCCGGCGGCGTGGATCCGGAGAACGCGGTCGCCTCCCTGCACACCGCGGCCACCGCGTATCTCGGCCTGTTCGAGGAGGCCGGGCTGCGGGTCGGAGAGACGATCGTGGTGACCGGCGCGGGCGGCGGGGTCGGCACGGCCACCGTCCAGCTCGCCGCGGCGGCGGGGGCGCGGGTCATCGCGACCGCGCGCGAGGAGGACTTCGACTGGTGCCGGCGGTGCGGCGCCGACGAGGTCGTCGACTACCACGACCCGGACATGTACCCGGAGATCGCCAAACTCGCCCCCGACGGCGTGGACGTGTTCTGGGACAACGCCGGCCGGCACCACCTGGAGCAGACCGTCCCCCTGCTCGCCCTCGGCGGCCGGATGGTCATCCTGGCCGGTCTTCGCGCCGCCCCCGTGCTCCCCGTGGGGCAGCTCTACACGCGCAACGCCAGCCTGCGCGGCTTCGTCATCAGCAACGCCGGCGTGGCCGAACTCGCCGCGGCGGCCACGGCGATCAACCATCTCCTGGCCCGGGGCACCCTGGTGTCCAGGATCGGAATGCGGCTGCCGCTCACCGAGGCCGCCCGCTCCCACCGCCTCCAGGAGGGCGCCGAGCCGCACCGCCTTCGCGGACGCATCGTCGTCCTCCCATGACGGAGACCCCGGTGGTGTCTCGCGTGTCAGGACCTGATCGTGGTCGTCAGGCCTTCCCGTTGGCGGCGCACCAGCCCGCCCACGTGGTGGCGCCCTTGCCCAGCTGCTTGTTGTAGAAGGAGGTCCACGAGTTCTCGCTCGGGCCGGGCGCGGTGGGAGCGGCCTTGAAGAGCGGGTGGCCGGCGTCGACCTCCGCACGCAGCCACGGCTCGATGTCGAGGTAGGACGGCAGCGACCAGCTGCGGGCATGGTAGGTGAGCTGCCCGCGGACGTCGGTCTCCGGCATGCACATGAACGGCGCCCACGGGCTCGTCCTGGACCAGCTGATCTTGGTCTTCATCGCACCCTTGGGGACGGTGCCCGCAATCGTGCGAGCCGCGACCTCGCGGTCGTCGACGTAGAAGTCGAACATCTCCTGAGCCGCGTAGACGCCGTTCACCAGGCCGAACGGCTCGCCCAACGTGCGCCCGAAGTCCGCGCGCACCGGGATGTCGCTGGTCCACACGGTCTCGTCGTGCACCTGCCGCAGGGGCGGGCCGACGTACGAGGAGGTGACGTTGAACGGGCCGAAGTTCACCGCGTCGTTGTTGATGGGGACGACGGGGTAGGTCCGGAGGTCGACCGGGTTCTTCCACTCCCGCACGATCTTCGTGGGGTCGGCGGGGTCGGTGTAGAAGACGATCTCGCGGGAGAGCTGGTAGAGCTGCGTGGTGCCGGGCACCCGGTACAGCCGCCGGATGTTGTAGCCCTCGATGTTGAACAGTTTCTGGCCGTGGCGCAGCTGCGGGTCGTAGGCGTTGCCCTCGATGTTGGCGTACACGGCCCCCGAGATCCGGAAGACCATGTCCCGCCCGTCCGGCCGCCCGTTGGTCTGCAAGGACAGCAGCCCGCTCTTGTCGGTGACCGTCCGGTAGACCGGCCCCGGCGATGTCGGATCATCCGTCGCCTCGTCCGCCGCCGCGCCCGGAACGGCGACGCACACCAACAACGCGGTGAGGGCTGCGGACAAGGTCAAACCACGACGCTTCAACAAGAGTGCTCCTGCGATACAGAGGGGTGACAGGGACGGTTGTGATCATTCCAGCCGACGAGACCCGGCCTCAACCGTCCGCCGCCCTGCTCCATGCTTCCCGGCTTCCCCGCTTCCCCACATGGAGGAATCTTGCGACAATTCCGCGACAGAACGCGCAGGTACGGGAGGCCGGGGTGTCGAACAGCGTGCTGACCCACGCATTCCACGTGGACGTCGCCCCGGAGAAGGTGTTCGAGCACCTCACGACCCCGGAGAGCTACATCGGCCTGTCGCCCCTCGTGGTCGCCGTCAGGGATGTGGACCGGTCGGAGCCCGGCGTGATCCGGTACACGGCCGTCGAGCGCTTCCGGTTCCTCGGGATCTTCACGCACGACAACCCGATCACCGTGGCCCTCCACACCGACGGCCTGTCCGTCCACGGTGAGGTGCGCAGCCCGGGACGCGTTCACCTGGCCTACCGCTTCGACCTCGAGCCGGACGGCACCGGCACCCGGGTGAGCGACCGCCTCGACCTGACGGCCCCGCGGCTCGTGGCCGGGTTCGCCGCCGGGCAGGCGCGCAAGGTCCAGCTCGCCCGCGCCCGGATCCTCGCAGAACGGCTGTCCACCCCTCACGAGGGCACCGCTCGCGACTGACCGGGCGCTGCCGTCGGCCCGACGCCTCAGCCGGCGTCCTCGCTAGCCCGCGACCAGGGACTCGCGCCGCCATGGCGCGGAGCGCGCCTGAAGGTACCAGTCGAGAATCCGCTCGCCGGTCTGGAACTCGACGTCCTCGTGGGCGCCGATGTGCTGGAGAGCCTGCTCGAAGTACTTCAGGCGATGCGGCGCACCCATGATGTACGGGTGCACGACCAGCGCCATGACCCTGGCGGACTCCGCGGAGTCCCTGTAGAGCTGGTCGAACTGGTCGGCCGCCCGCTGGAAGTACTCCCGCGCCGGATGATGCTGGATCAGCATCATGGCCACGTCGTTGCACTCCTGGGTGTAGGGGATGTTCACGATGGGCGAGGTCCTGGTGGCCAGCTCCACCGGCTGGTCGTCCAGCACCCAGTCGCAGACGTACTCGTAGCCCTCCTCGACCAGGATGTCCGGCGTGTCCCAGGTCTCGGTCAGCCCGGGCCCCAGCCAGCCGCGGGGGCGCGCACCGGTCACCGACTCGATCGCCCGCGTGGTGGCCCGGATGTCGGCACGCTCGTCCTCGACCTTCTGCATGTTCTTCTGGGTGAAGCCATGGCCGATGAACTCCCATCCGCGATCCAGCGCCGCTCTGGCGATCTGCGGGTAGTGTTCGACGGCCTGGCCGTTGATCGCCAGCGAGGCAGGCACACGCTGGCGGTCCAGCGCGGCCAGGATGCGCCAGAAGCCGACGCGGTTGCCGTACTCGTGCCAGGCCCAGTTGGGGACGTCGGGGGCCGGGATGCCGCCCGCCGGAGGGGTCAGCACGGTTCTGGGCATGGGCTCGGTGTCGGACCAGGTCTCCACGTTGACGATGACCCAGACGACCATGCGCTTGCCACCGGGCAGGCGGAGTGCGGGGCGGCCGTCAATGGGGTCGTAGTCGAGCCGTTCACTGGGACGCATGGGTCTCTCCTTCGCTGATGGTCACAGTCAGGGCGGGCAGGCCGGTGATCTCGACGTCGATGCGGTCCCCTGGCTCCACGGCGGCGACGCCCGCCGGGGTTCCCGTGTAGATCAGGTCGCCCGGCATCAGCCGGTAGGAACGGGACAGGTGGCTGATGATCTCCGGGACGTTCCAGATCATCAGCTTGAGGCTGGTGTGCTGGCGTTGCCGGTCGTTGACGCTCAGCCGTAGCTCGCCCGACAGGATGTCGCCGGCCTGGCCGGCGGGAAGGATCGCGCCGCAGGGCGCCGAGTGGTCGAAGGACTTGCCGGCCTCCCACGGCTGCGCCAGGTCGCGGCAGTCCCGCTGCCGGTCCCTGCGGGTCAGGTCGATGCCGGCGGCGAACCCGAAGATGTGCGCGGGCGCCTCGGCCACGCTGATGTCGGATCCCGCCCGGCCGACGGCGACGACCAGTTCGCCCTCGAAGTGGAGGTCGCCGGTCCGCGGCGGATAAGGGATGGCGGAGCCGTCGGCGACGACGGCGTCCGTGGGCTTCTGGAAGAAGAAGGGGTCGTCGCGCTCGCTGCCCTCCTGCATCTCACGGATGTGGTCGAGATAGTTGCGCCCGACGCAGTAGACGCGGCGGACGGGGAAGGACTCCGGTCCTCCGCTGACGGGGACGGTCGTGGTGGGCAGCTGCCAGAGCGTGGTCATGATCGGTGATCCCGAGGAGAGAGGGTGGTGCTGAACAGGTGCGGGCGCAGGGCGAGCGCCAGGGCGGCGCCGAGCAGGGACAGACCGACGATCTGCACCATGCCCGCGGCGATCCAGCCGGTGGCCGCGACGAGCGTGCTGAAGAGGAGACCGGCCATGCCCGCCGCGACGTAGACGCAGGTCACGAACAAGCCGGCCGCCCTGCCCACCAGCTCGCCGTCCACGGACTTGACCAGGTAGCCGGCCGCGGCCACATACACGCCGCTGCTGGCGAAGAGCCCGAACAGGAAGGAGAAGGTCGCCTGCCAGGCCGTCGAGGACGGTCCGAGGAAGAGCACGCACCCGCACACGGCCACCCCGACGTTGAGCGCCGGCAGCACGACCCGCGGGCTCAGCCGGTCGGCCAGGTGCCCGCCGAGCGGGGAGGCGAACGCCGCCAGCCCGGACAGCCCGATGACGAAGCCCGCCCCTGCCGGGGTGTAGCCGAGCTGGCCGCGCAGGTAGCTGGCGTACAGGCCGATGAAGGCGAAGTCGGCCAGGCCGAACAGCGCGATGATGACCGACAGCACGAGCGGGTTGCGGGCGAGGAGCCTGCGTGCGCCGCCGGTATGCGGCGACGAGCTCGCGGCCTGGTCGGTCTCCGCGAGCTGGGGTGACACCAGCACCACGATGGCCAGCGCCAGGGCGATGCCGATGGCGCCGTACGCGAGCATCGGCGCCCTCCAGGAGCCGAACTGCTGCAGCAGGCCGCTGCCGAGCGCCGGGCCGATGAGCGAGCCGGCGGCGAACGCCATGTTGACGCTGCCGATGGCCACTCCACGGCGGGCCGGGAACGCGCTCGAGGCGACGGCGATGATCATCGCGAGCTGAAGCGCCTCGCCGACTCCGGACAGCACGCGCCACAGCAGCATGTCGGCGAAGCCGGCCGAGACCGCGGTCAGGGCCGTCGCCAGCGAGAACACCAGGGTGCCGACGACGATCGTCGGCTTGCGCCCAAGCCTTCGCTGCAGGTACCCGGCGGGCAGACCGGCCAGGCCCATTCCCAGGGCGAACACGGTGGCCTGCAGACCTGCCGCTTCGAGGCTGAAGCCGTACTCGGCCCGTACCTCGACCAGGAGGATGGGGAAGACCATGCGGTCCATGGCGTTGACGGTGTAGGCCAGCAGCAGCAGGCCGAACATCGCGACCGCGATCGTGGGCGCCAGGGTTTGCCTCGGCGGTGACGAGAGGGGGACGGAGGCGGCGTTCACGACAGACTCCTTTCTTCTGCGCTCGGTGATGGGGTGGTGGCAGCGCCCGCGGGCGGGTGCCAGTCGCCGGCCGCCGCGGCCCTGCGCAGCAGCGCGTCCCGGCGTGACGCGGCCATGGCGACGGGGTCGGCCTCGTCGTCGGCCTGGACGAGCCGTCCGTATCGCTTGAGGACCCGGCCGTCGGCGACGACGGTGTCGATGTTGTCGATCTGGCCCGTGTAGACCAGCGCCTGGACCGGGTCGCCCGACGGCACCAGGTTGACGTCCGACGAGCGGAGAATCACCAGATCCGCGCGCTTGCCAGGGGTGATCGAGCCGATGGTGTCGTGGAGTCCGAGGTCCCTGGCGCCGTCGATGGTCGCGAGCTGGAGCAGCCTGCGCGGCGTGACCGCGGGCGAGCCGGTGCGGGCCGCCTCCACCGAGATGATCGCGCGGAGGTGGCCGAGGATGTCCGCGCTGGTGGGCATGGCCAGCGTGTCCAGGGAGAGCGACACCTGCACCCCGGCTTCGAGCAGTTCCGAGACGAGCGGGAAGCCCATCGTCCGCATCTCGGTGAGCGGGCTCAAGGACACGCGGGTCCGGGTGCGGGCCAGAGCGGCGATGTCGGCCTCGTCGGCGTGCACCGCGTGGATGACCTGCACGTCCTCGCCCAGCAGGCCGAGCTGTTCGAGCCGGACGAGTCCGCAGCTCCTGCAGCCTTCCTCCCGCAGGCACCGGTCGCAGTGCATGGTGATCGGCAGGCCGAGGGCGCGCGCGGTCTTCCATTCGCGCTCGTACACCTCGGGAGGGGTCCGGTACGGCCCGCGCAGGGCGACGCCGAAGTCCAGCCGGCCGTCGAGGTGGTCGCTGGTCCAGCGTTCCCTGAGCTTGGCCAGGTCGTCGAGGTCGTTGGTGCGGTCGGACGGAGCGGAGTCGGGAGGGCCGTAGGAGAAGCGGCCGCGCAGGCCGGAGTCCAGGTGCGCCTGGATGTTGGCGTCGGCGTCCCTGGGTCCGCGGACGTTGTGGTCGAAGTTGTGGACCGTGGTGATGCCGCCGTTGACGGCCTCGGCCAGCGCGAGGCGGGCCGCCCAGTAGAAGTCGTCCAGCTCGAAGTGCCGGGCGAGCGCGCGCTTGACGGTGAAGTAGTCGGTTCCCTCGCTGTCGCCGACGGTGCCGCGCAGGAGCGAGTTCCACAGGTGCCAGTGCGTGTCCACGAAGCCGGGGATCGTGATGGTGCCCTCGGCCGCGATGACCTGCACGCCGCCGGGCTGGCGGCCGTTGGTGTGCGGGCCGACATCGATGATCTCGCCGTCACGGACGAGGATGTCGGCGTGCGGCAGGTCGCCGATGGCGGGATCCATCGAGATCACGTGAGTGCCCGCGATGAGAAGGTCGTGTCGTTGGCGCATGATCACCTCAGGAAGAGCGCGATGGAAAGCACGAGACCGAAGCCGACGATGAGCCGGCGAAGGTGGCGGGACGGCACGCGCCGGGCGAGCACCACCCCGCTTCGGCCGCCGGCGAGCCCGGCGAGCGACATGACGGCCACGGGGACCCATTCCACCGGGCCGAACGCGGTGAAGCAGAGCGCGGAGACCAGGCCGACGACCAGCGACAGAGCACTCTTGAGCGCGTTGAGCCTGTGCAGGTCCTCGCTCAGGAAGGTGCCCAGGACGGCGAGCATCATCACGCCGAGCCCCGCCGCGAAGTAGCCGCCGTACAGGGAGACCACGAACTGGCCGGCCAGGAGTCCCCGCCCGCCGGCGGCCGTCTTCGACTGGTCGAGACGCCGCGCGATCGCGCCCTGCGCGGCCAGGGCGACGACCGAGGCCAGGACGAGGAACGGGACGGCGGAGGAGAACCGCTCCGCGGGCGCGCTGAGCAGGATCACCGATCCGCACGCCGCGCCGGCGACGCTCGCTGGGGCGAGCCGGTGAGCTTCCCGGCCCACCGCTGCCAGCTCGTCACGGTATCCGGCGAGACCGCCCAGGTAGCCGGGCAGGGCGGCCAGTGCGCTCGTGACGTTGGCCGCCACGGGCGAGTAGCCCATGGCCAGCAGGGCGGGGAACGAGATCAGCGATCCTCCGCCCGCCACGCCGTTCACGGCCCCGGCCAGGAACCCTGCGGCGGCGAGCACTGTCACTTGCACGGTGTCCAACACGGCATCAACGTATGCATTGCATACAATGCATGTCAACACTCGTGCCATCAGTTTTGCATGCAACGTATACTGATCTACATGGCGGTCTCCTACGACTCACAGCCCGGCAGCGCCCACGCGGTGTACGTGGCGCTGCGCCGGCGGTTCTCAGACGGCCAGTACGCGCCAGGCCAACGACTGACGGAAACCGCGCTGGCGACAGATCTCGGCGTCAGCAGGACACCGGTGCGCGAGGCGATCGGCCGCCTCCTGGCCGAAGGGCTGGTCATCCCCGCCGCCCGCGGCGTCGCCGTCGCAGCGTTGAGCTCGAGCGAGGCCGCGCACCTCTTCGTGCTGCGCGCCGACCTCGAGGCCCTGGCAGCCGAGCTGGCCGCCACCAGGCAGGCACGAGGCGAGCTGGCCCCGGCCGACATCGACGCGCTCGACCGGGCGGTGGAGCAGGTGGAGGTCGCGGTGAAGGCGCGCGACGCCCGCGCGTCCGCGCAGGCGAACCTGGCCCTGCACCGCGGGATCGGAGCGGCGGCGGGCAACCCGTTCCTCGAGGACACCCTGCACCGGGTATGGGACCGGATCGCGGTCACGACCGTGGCCAACCTCGACGACCCCCACTGGGCGGGCGCGATAACGGACCAGCACCGCGCCATCGTGGCGGGCATCCGCGCCGGAGACCCGCAGACCGCCCGCCACGCCGCCAAGGCGCACATCGAAGCCGCCGGCCGCGCCTACAAACCGGCCACCTGAGCCCGCGGGCGCGCCGGGCGGCTATCCTGCGGCGATGTCTGGTTCCGCGGTCCGCCCGTTGCTGTTCCTTGATGTTGATGGGCCCCTCATTCCATTCGGGGCGCCACAACCGCAGGTCGGTGGGCACTCAGGCAACCGGACATCGCCACAGCTACGGCTGGCGGGCTCGAATCCACTGCTCTCGAGGATCGATCCCCAGCACGGTTTGCGGTTGTCGGCACTGCCCTGTGATCTGGTGTGGGCGACCACATGGATGGCCGATGCGAACGAAGTGATCGGTCCGTTGCTGGGCCTGCCCGAGTTGCCGGTGGTGGACTGGCCGGACTCGGATGAGGAGGGCCCGCTGCACTGGAAGACCCGCGGCTTGATCGACTGGGCAGCTGGACGCTCATTTGTCTGGGTTGATGATGAAATCACCGATACCGATCGCGCCTGGGTGTCCGCACACCATCACGGACGGGCCCTCCTCCATCGCGTTGACCCTCGCCACGGCCTCAGGGAAAGCGACTTCACCGTCATCGCTGACTGGTTGGCGCGGCGGTAACCGATCCACCCATGGGCATCGTTGCCGCTCTTCACAGCGCCATCACCTTGCCGGGAGCCTGAGCCCGGCCACGGGACGCCGCAGATGCGCAGATCAGAGGTTGAACGACATGTTCACAGCCAATGCCACGTGATCTGCGCCCCCTGGGCGGCGTCGGCCAGCCACTGATCGAAGGCGGCCTCTCCCGCGGCCTTCAGCGTGTCGGCGTCCTCCACGGCCTCCTGCCGTTCGAGGATCAAGCCGGTGAGGAAGCGTCCTTCGAAGGGAACCGGTCCGACGCCACCTCCGGCCGGTGCCTCTCGCAGAGGTGAGGGGAGATCGCCGGACCAGGTCCGGGCCTTGGTCAGCTGGAGCTCCCATCGGTCGGCGAGGGAGCCGTGGAGTTCGGCGACGTCGACCTCATCGTCTGACACCACCCAGGCCGCCCTTACCCGCGCGAACCGGTCACGATGCCGCGCCAGATATTCGGGGCCCAGTTCATCACGCATCCGGGTGCGGAACGTGTGGTCCCTGGCGATCGCCGCCATGTGGTCGTGGAACGCCTCGGCGCTCAGACCCATCCGGTCCAGCCACTCCTTCATGGCGTCCCGGCTGGTCAGGTCGCGCCGCCTGCGGAAGCTGTCCGCGGCCGCCTGGATGTCGTCCAGAGTGACCTGCTCCTTGGCGGCGGCGTCGCGCAGGAAGCAGAGCCGGACCAGCTCGTCCTGCGGCGACAGCCCGGGGCGGGTGAGCGAACGGAGCATGAGCATCGCCTCGGAAACGGAGACGTGCGTCCCGTTCACGGTCAGCAGCCGGCTGGCGGCCCAGTGCGTCGAATGATCGACGAGCCAGGACGCGCCGTCGTCCGCTTGGACGCCGATCATGATGGTGCCGCCCGACAGGTCGTCGATCAGCAGGTCGTAGTCGACGAGCGGTGACCCGGGACGCGGGCTGGCCACGAGCTGAGCTCCGAGTGAAGGATGCGCCGCGGCCCAGGCGTCAGCGGTGCGGTGTGCCTCCGCGACTGCGGAACGCCGACGGGTCAGCCCGCGGAGCAGGTTCACGGCGCTTTCCAGCGCCGGGCCGAGGGAGGATTGAGTCACCGCGCGTCCGTTTCTCCGGCTGCGAGCCAATCAGCGATGGCGGTGCTGATGGGCAGGCCGGTGAGATCTTCGATCCAGCCCCACTGGCCGTTGGGGTTGATTTCGAGAAACACGTACTCCCCTTCGGGGGTCAGGATGAGGTCGATCGCCCCGAACGACACACCGAGCGCGGCGACCAGGTCCACGCACCGGCGAGCCACGTCATCGGGCAGGTGATGCACGCTGTGCCGCGCGCGGTCGAAGTCGTAATGACGCCAGTCGTCCCGCGTACGCGGCGAGTCCTGCGAGGCGATCTCGGCGGCGAAGACCTGCCGCCCGACCACCGTGACGCGCAACTCCACCGCCTTGCGAACGTACGGCTGCAAGATGGTCGGCTCATGGGCGATCCGGCTCCGGCCCACGAGATCCCTCCGGTTCACCACGGTGGTGTACACGGTGTGCGCCTCGCCGTCGATCTGGAACGAGGTGTGCTCGACCGGTTTCGTGATCAGCCGACCGTCCGCCCGGTCATAGGCAGGCACCAGCTCGGACGGATCGTTGGTGATCACGGTCGGCGGCACGGCGAAGCCCAGTTCCTGGGCCACGGCCAGGTGGACCAGCTTGTTGTGCGCCCTGCGCAGCACCGGCTCCCGGCCCGGCAGCCATCGCGCGTCCAGCAGGTCCCAGAAGCCGTCGAGGAACCACTCCGATAGTTCCCCGACGCGATCCCGCAGGTCGGCCGCCGTGACCTGCTCCGCGGCACGCGGGGAGCCGGGGCGCCGGTACCACACGGCCGTCGTCGCGGCGAGGTCGACGACATCCCCGCCTCTGGCCAGGACGAGCCGGGTTCCGTCCGCGTCGAACCGGGCGGTCAGCCGGGCCGCCGGATACTCGCCGGGATCCCACCACAGAACGTCCACGCCCCGGGCTTTCAGCTTGGGCAGGACCATGTGAACCGTGGCGTCGCCGGGTTCACTCAGAATCAGCAGCAACCTTCCCCCTCAACCGCGTGGGAGGGACGCGCTGCCCTCCCACGCGGTGCTATGAGTTACGCGCCGGTCAGGACTAGTAGTCCGAGACCCACCCGTCGGACGGCTGGCCGTTCTCGCCGGCCGTGTGGTAGCAGCGCTCCATCCGCCGGCCGCCGGAAACGAGGCCGAGGTCGACCTCGGCGATCGGCGTCAGCTCGGCGCTCAGATCGTCCAGGTTCACGATCTTCTTATCCATGTTCTTTTCTCCTTCGAACGTGAGTTGTGAGCTTCGCGTGGAGACGTGCGAAGACGTCTCCAGCTCACGGATGAAGCACACAGCCCGGCCCTTGGAAACGGCTTGGAGGTGGCTGTGGGCAGGAGATGTCCCGAGTTCCTCTGAGTCGCGTGACCTCAGGACCTGGGCGTTCGTGCCGTCGCGCCGGATTCTTCGGGTGTCGATGAGGCGGATTCCAGCCGGAGCCGGTGCGGGACTTGGAGATCACTGCAGCGGATCCTGGCTGCTCACCAGCGCCGCGTAGTGACCGTCCAGCGCCAGCAGCTCCCCGTGCCGGCCGTACTCGGCGATCCTGCCGTTGTTGACCACCACGATGTGGTCCGCGCCGCGGACCGTGCTCAGTCGGTGAGCGATGACGATGCGGGTCTGGGTCAGCCGGGAGAGGTTGGCGTCGATCGCGGCCTCCGTCACCGTGTCCAGGTGGCTGGTGGCCTCGTCCAGGAGCAGTACGCGGGGCCGGTTCAGCAGCGCGCGGGCCAGGGCGATCCGCTGGCGCTGGCCGCCCGAGAGGCCGCCGCCCTCCGACAGCATGGTCTCGTACCCCATGGGCATGGCCGAGATGTCGTCGTGGATGCAGGCCATGCGCGCGGCGAAGACGGCCTCCTCCAGGGTGGCGTCGGGCCGGTTCAGGCAGATGTTCTCGCGGATGCTGCCCGAGAACAGCGCGGGCTCCTGGGTGACGACGCCGAAGTGGTGCCGCAGCGACGCGCGATCCAGGCAGGCCAGTGGCCGACCGTCGTAGCGGATCGTCCCTGTGGACGGCTCGTAGAGCCCCAGCAGGACGCGTGCCAGGGTGCTCTTGCCCGAGCCCGACCTGCCCACGAGCGCGACCTTCTCTCCGGCTCGTACGCGCAGCGAGATCTCGTGCAGCGTCCACGGCGACTGCGCGTCGTAGCGGAAGGAGACCCGGTCCAGCTCGATCTGGCCGTCCAGTTCGGTGACCGTGATCTGGCCGCGCGGTTCCGGCGTGGATTCCATGATGTCCCTCAGCCGCTCGACGTGGGTTCTGACGGTCTGGAGCGTCTGGCCCGCCGACAGCAGCGAGGAGATGGGTGCGAGCGCGGCGCCTGCCAGCCCGACCAGCGCCAGCGTCGCCCCCAGTTCGCCGTCGCCGCCGAGGACCTGCCAGCTTCCCGCCCACAGCAGACCGGCGGGCGCCAGGAAGCGGATGCTCTCGAGGACCGAGTTCACCCCGTTCTCGGTGACGCGCACGCGGGAGTCGGCGTTGAGGTAGGAGACGAACAACCGGGCCCAGGCGTGCGCGGCCTGGCGCTCGGCGCCGGACGCCTTCAGCGTCTCCATGCCGCCGATGGCCTCCATCAACCGCCCCTGGGCATCGGCCTGCGCGGCCAGCTCGCGTTGGGTGAGATCGCCGATGCGGCGCTTGGTAAGCAGCACGACCAGCGCCTGGATCAGGGCGAACGCCACCAGGCAGCCGCCCAGCGCCGGGGCCTGGACGGTCACCAGGACCAGGTATCCGAGTGCCAGCGGCCCGTCCAGCAGCGCCGCTGTGACCTGTCCGGTGATCATCGTACGGAGCACGCTCACGCTCGCGGTGCGCTGGATCAGGTCGCTGGTGCCGCGGTGCACGAAATAGCGGTACGGCAGGCTGAACAACTGCTGTATCACCTGGGTGGTGAGCAGCCCGTCCACGCGTATGCGCAGGTTGAGCAGGACGGTGGAGCGTAAGTAGCCGAGTGTCAGATGGATCAGGCCGAGTATCGCCAGTCCCACCCCGAGCACGACCAGCAGCCGGTCGGCGTGCACAGGGAGCACGGCGTCGATCAGCACCTTGGTGAACCCCTGCACCGCCAGTCCGGCAAGCTGCAGGAGCGCGGAGATGGCCAGGATCTGCACGAGGAGTCCCCGCTGCCTGAGCAGCATGGTCGTGAGGAAGGACGTCAGCCAGGGCGCCGCGCCGGGGTTTCCCGGCCGGAACCGCTCCGTTGGCGCGAAGGTGAGGGCCACGCCGGTGAAGCCGGCGTCGAACTCCTCGTGGGTCAGCCTGCGCCGGCCGGCCGCCGGGTCGGCAATGCTCACCGACGTCGCCGTCCACGCTTCAAGCACCACGAAGTGCCGGAACTCCCAGTGGACGATCGCGGGCAGCGGGATCTTCGCGAGATCCTCCGGCTCGAGGGAGAACGCCTTGGCCTCCAGGCCGTACTGCCGCGCGGTCGTGACGATGGCGAGCGCGGACAGGCCGTCCCTGCCGACTCCCGCGAGATCGCCGATCTCCCGGACCGTGGTCGGCCTGCCGTACCAGCTCAAGATCATGGCCAGGCAGGCGGCGCCGCATTCGGCCAGCCCGCTCTGCAGCCGCAGGGGAACGCGTCTTCTCATCGGAGTCTTCGCATCAGTGATCGACAAGAAGTTGTTCCAGAACAGTGCTGGAGCCTGTCTCCAGGACGAGGTCTCCCACCGCCGGGGACGTGACGGCCGACGGGCAGCTCACGACGATCTTCCGGCTCCGGCCCGGAAGGACCGCGCAGGTGAGATCGGTGTCGGCCACCCTGAGTACGGCACGCGCCCCAGACGTGACCCGGGGCCGGCCCTCCGGCAGCTCCGCCACGGCTCGGCCGTCGCGGAGCGTGGCGGGGACGCGCAGGTGCCCGGGAACGGGCAGTACGGCCAGCTCTGCCAGCACCACGGCGAGTACGGCCGCGGTCGCCCAGAAGGCGGCGAGCTCCCGGCGCGACGCCATCCAGAGCCGCTCGCGCCTGACGCTCCCCTGCGACAGCCGCCGCAAGGCGCTCTCGCGAAACATCACAGGTGTCCCCCGAGCGCTCAACGTTGACTCCTTCCGCCCGGAAACATCCGCATGGATCATGCCCATCGCGACTTGTGGATGACTTGGACCGAGCCTGGACGGGCGCGTCCCGGCCACCGCATGACCACGGCCAGAACCGAGGCGCAGGGCTCGGGGGCGAACTCCTCGACGTTGGGGCATCTCCACGGTTCCCGCGTCAAGACGGGGCAAGGCGGTCGGATGCGACAACTTTGGGCGAAGAATCTTCATCTAACGCGCCGTGGACGCACTGAGCGCGGGGGATCCGCAGCGCATCGGGGATTACTGGCTGGCTGGACGCCTTGGTTCGGGCGGCCAGGGAATCGTGTACGAGGCCTACGACCCCGAGGGACACAGGGTCGCCATCAAGGTGCTGCACGCGTCGGACGACGGCGGCAGCCGTGAGCGCTTCGCCAAGGAGGCCACCGCGGCCGGTCGGGTGGCCTCGTTCTGCACGGCCCGGGTGCTCGCCACCGACCTGGAGGGAAGCAAGCCGTACATCGTCTCGGAGTACGTGGCGGGGCCGAGCCTGCGCAAGGCCGTGAGCGAGGGCCGCAGGTTCACCGAGGACGACCTCCACCGGCTGGCAGCGGC
Organism: Nonomuraea sp. NPDC004354; assembly: GCF_053602555.1. Classification (NCBI taxonomy): domain Bacteria; kingdom Bacillati; phylum Actinomycetota; class Actinomycetes; order Streptosporangiales; family Streptosporangiaceae; genus Nonomuraea; species Nonomuraea sp. NPDC004354. Next base: position 89,082 of record NZ_JBSGDV010000017.1, read on the forward strand.
GATCGCCACCGCGTTGACCGCGATCCACGACGCGGGCGTCATCCACCGCGACCTGAAGCCGGACAACGTGCTGCTCGGCCCGGACGGCCCGCGCGTGATCGACTTCGGCATCGCCCGCACCCTGGACATGTCGCTGACGAGGACGGGCGAGGTCTCGGGCACGCCCAGCTACATGGCGCCCGAGGTGTTCATCGGGCAGCGCGCGGGGGCGCCCGCCGACGTGTTCGCGTGGGGTGCCGTCATCGTGTTCGCCGCCACGGGGCAGGATCCGTTCAAGGCGGACAACCTGGGCGGCGTGATGCACCAGGTGCTGTCCTCGGCACCGGATCTGCGGGCGTTACCGCCGCGGCTGGCCCAGCTGGTGGCGGCCGCGATGGCGAAGGATCCCGCCGCCAGGCCCACGGCACGCGACCTGCTGCTCGCGCTGGTCAGCGGCAACGCCGCCGACACCAGGGCCCTGCTGGACGCGGGCAGCCGCTCGGCGCAGGGCGTGCACGGGCCCGACCAGGGTGATCCGGCGCTCGGCACGATCGCGGAGGACGCCTACGCGGCACTCGCGCCGGAGGAGCGCGACCTGGCCGCCGAGGTGTTCCTGCGGATGGTGACCGTGGACGAGGACGGGTACGAGAACGGGCGGTGGGCCTCGCGCGAGGAACTGTACGGCGGGCGCCCAGAGCGTGAGGCGGCGGCGGTCGAGCGGATCCTGCGGGCGTTCTCGTACGTGGTGACCACGAAGGACACCTCGGTCGCCCTGTCCAGGCCCGCGCTGCTGAGGGCCTGGCCGCGGCTGCGCATGTGGGTGGACGCCGACCGCGACGGCCTGGCCGTACTGGGCCAGATCTCCGCGGCGGCACGGCGCTGGTCCGACAACGGCAGGCGGGACGGCGACCTGCTCCAGGGCAGCCGCCTGGAGCAGGCGCTCGGCTGGGCGGCGACCGGTCGCCGTCACGTGACGCTCACCCCCGCCGAGCGGGACTTCCTGCGGGCAGGCACCGAGCTGACCAGGAAGCGGACCCGCCGCAGGACGCTGACCACCATCGCGCTGGCCGGGCTGCTGGTCGTGGCCATGGTCGCCGGAGGGCTGGCCGTCTATCAGCGGCAGCAGGCCGCCGAACAGCGCGACATCCTCACCGCCAAGCAGGTGGCGGCGGAGGCCGACCGGATGCGCACGACAGACCCGGTCAAGGCGATGCTGCTGAGCGTGGCCGCCTGGCGGGTCTCACCGCAGTCGGAGGCCCGATCCAGTCTCATCGCCTCCCTGCAGCAGCAGGAGACGGCGGTCTTCCGCGATCCCCTGGTCAAGGGCATTGCCCACCGTGCCCTCAGTTCGGACGGCCGCACACTCGTCAGCGTCAGCGAGGCCGGCGTGAACGTCTACGACGTCCGCACCGGCAAGCGCACCGGTGGCTGGGCCGGGCTGAGGATGAAGGACGGGACTCCCCAGGAGCCGGCGCTCAACAAGAGCGGTCGCCTGCTCGCCCTGATCATCGGTTCGGAGCTCGGCGTCTGGGACCTCGCCTCGGGCAGGCAACTGGTGCGGCGCTCCCTGTCGGAACGCGGCCAGTTCGGCGTGACGTGGGGTGAGCACGAGTCGATCCTCACCGTGATGTACCAAGGCGACATCGTCTACCTGTTGGACGTGGCGACCGGCAAGCAGTTCGGCAAGGCTCTCTACGCGGAAGGCGGCACGATGCCGTGGCAGGCTCCGCTCGTCGATCCGACAGGCGAACACCTGCTGCTGGCGGGTGGCCGCTTCGACGAGCTGGCGCTGCCGGGCTGGACCCCTGAGCGGCGCCTGGCGCCCTGCCGCATGCACCGGGACGTGGCGGCCTTCACCCCGGACGGCAAGACCGTCGCCTGCGCGGCCGCCACGATCGCGCTCGTCGACGCGGCGACCGGCCGCGAGCACAAACGGGGCGATGACGACTGGGCCTGCGACATCTGCTCGAAGTCCACGGCCCGGCTGCGCTTCAGCCAGGACGGCGACTACCTGGCCGCCTTCGCCGAACGCGAGCTGCGCGTGTGGAAGGTCGCCGACCGGCAGCAGATCCTCACCTACCGGGCCGAGGACGAGCTGACCGACGTTCGCTTCGACGCCGACGGCAGGACCCTGCGCTACCTGTACGACAACATGGTCATCAGCCTCGACCTGGCGCCGAGAGCCGGCGCCACCCATGTCCGGAAGGGAGTGGCGAAACTCAGTCCCGAAGGACGGTGGGCGGCGATGGAGGATCCCGACCAGAACCGCCTCGGGCTCTGGGACCTGCGCGCCCGCAAGGAGGTGGCGACCTTCCCGCTCGGCGAATTCGGGGCATGGGGATTCGACCGGACCGGCACACGCATGCTCGTCGCCGACATCACGAGCGTGCGGCTGATCGACCTCGCGACACGCAAGAAGCTCTGGCAGATCTCCACGCCCCACACGGACACGAACAACCCCGAGCGTGCCGACTTCAGCCAGGACGGCAAGACGGTCACACTCACGCTCCAGCCGTCCACCCAGGAGGGCGACTTCCGGCTCCTCGTGCTGGACACCGCCGGCGGGCGCCTCCTGCGCACGTTCAGCTCGCGGATCGACGGCGGGCCGTACACGCCGGACGGGCGCCTCGCCTCGACTTTCGGCAGGTTCGTCGACCCCACCGCCGGCAAGCCGGTCGACGCGGCCTTCGATGTCGTACGCGGCGCCTCGGTGGTGGCCGTCAGCGGCCAGGGGCGGCTGGCGTTCAGCGCCGGTCCGGCCGGCCGCATCGCGATGTGGACGGTCAAGGGCCCGGACCTGCTCACGCCGGTCCTGCGCGGGACGACGGGTGAGATCGAGGAACTGGCCTTCTCCCCGAAGGGCGATCTGCTCGCCAGCGTGACCAGGGAGGGCATCCTCCAGATCTGGGACGTCAACACCATGCGGCGGCTCGGCGGCGCGTTCAACCTGCACGGCTCCCAGATCACCTCGCTCGCCTTCAGCCCGGACGACTCCACCGTCTACGCCGCCGACTGGGGTTCCGTCTACAAGATCCCGATCGGTGCCGAGCGGATCGTCCAGGACGTGTGCCGCCGCGCCGGGCACCCGCTCTCCCCGGCCGACTGGGCCGCCTTCCTCAAGGACGTGCCCTACCGCGACATCTGCCCGGCCGGGCAGCCCTAGCGGGGCGGCCTTTCCTGCCCGACTCATGACACCCAGGAGCGGGCCCCTCTTTTCCATGCACGAGGGTCCCGCCTCGTTCCGTCAGCCCGTCAGGAAGAACGGCGCTTCGCCAACCCACTCCTCACTCAGCCTCACTCCTGTGGCGAGCTCGACAGCCGTCAGAGCGGCAGCCCGCCAGCTTTCCCCCTTCTTCCACTCGAAAAGAGGAAGGACCGCCTGCACCTGCGGCCACCGCTCCCAACCCGGCAGCCCCATCGCCTCTTCGGCGTACATGGCGTTGAAGGAGAGCACCATCTCCCCGTCGGCGGCGAAGCCCACGGAATTGGTGCCGTTGACGTTCCAGTAGGCGCTGTAAGCTCGTCCACCCACGCTCAGGCGGGGAAGCACCGGCGGATAGACGCCCTGAAAACCGTTGTACTCGAAGAGCGCGACATGCCGATCCGAACGATCGACGAGCATGGCCCAGGGCGCGTCATCCGACAGATCCATGAACACCTCCTCATGCTCGAAGGTGTCCGTCTCGTGGACCTCGTAGTGTCCCGCCCCACTCACCCGTTCACCGAGTTCCGCGAGACCTGACGGAGACCCGTCGTGGGGCACGACCACCGTCCAGCAGATGGCCTCTCCCATCCAGCTGTCATCGAGCAACCGCCGGTAGTGCAGGTACGCCTCACGCGCCATCCGCTCATCGACCACGCTTGACCTCCATCGACCCAGGGCGAGGAAAGATCATCCCAAGCAGGGCCGACAGAAGCGCAGCCGCTGCTTCTCCTCAGCCCGCCACTCGAGGCTCGGTCGTCGCCGGCGCCTCAGCGCCCACAGGCCGGCCATCGCTCATGTCTGGCCGTTCTCCTTCCGTCGAGGTGGGACCAGGGTTCGGCCCGTTGATCATCGATTCGGGTCCGGCTAAGGTCGAGGGATTTGTCGGCTAGATCTCCCTGGAGTCACGCGTGCGCCGCTATCGTTTCGGCCGGCTCGCCGGGCTGGTCGCCGGCGGCTACGTGGCCACGGTCGTCGTGCTCGGGGTCATCGCGATGGCCGGAGGCGACAGCGGGGTCCTTGTGTGGGCCGCGGCGCTGCGGTGGGTGAGGGGGCCGGTCACCCTCCAATGGTGGGAGGCGCTGTACCTGATCTTCCTTGGCGGGGTACAGGGCTGGATGCTGTGGCAGATTCTCCGCGGACGGGTGTCGGGAGAGAGGTCCCGAAACGAAGGGGCCGTCTGCCGTCTGCGGCTGGCGCTCTATCTCAACGCCGCCTCCTCCCTGGTCTTCCGGGTGGTGCCTTCGCCGTGGTGGGTGGATCTCCTCGACGGCATCGCGTGGCTGGCGCTCGTGCTGCTGTTCCCTCGCGTGCTGATCCGTACCTCCCGCGCGCTGCGCGTCACCGCGCTGGTGGTGGGGGCGTTCATCGGTGTGCGCGCGATCGGTGGGACCGTGGCCGACGCGTTCGACCTCCGTCTCGCCGAGGGGATCCTCTCCTTCGGCCTGCTGGGCGGTCTGCCGTGGATCCTGTGGATGGTGCTGATTCTGGCGGCCCAGGCGAAGGACGGCAGGTGGGGAAGGACCACCGTATGGGTGGGAGCCGCCTCCGTGACGCTGCCGCACCTCCTGGTACCCATGCTTGGCAACCCGTTCATGTACCTGGCCGACGGCGGGAACGGCTTCGGGCTGATCTCTGGTCTCTACTCCACCGCGGGCTTGCTCGGGCCGGTCTGGCAGGCTCGTTCCGCCCACGATCTCGCCAGTCCGCCCGCGCGGGCCGTACTCGAAAAGGATGGTCCGGTCCGGGCGCCGTCCCGCTGGTGGCCGCTGGCGGTGGTGGCCGTCGCGCTCCCGGCGGTTCCAGCGGTCGTGAACCTGGCTCGGGGTGTACCGCGCTGGATCGGCCCAAGAGGCGTGATCGCGTCATACTTCGAGACGAACGCGGGCTTCTACGGACCGTCCGTGCTGTGGACGGCCTTCGACGTCCTCATCGGGGTGGGCGGCCTCGCCGCCCTGGTGCTCGTCGCGGTGGTGAGGAGGACCCGCCGCCTGGTGCGAGCCACGGTCTCCGCCCTGTTCCTGGCCGCTGTGGTCGGGGTCGTCAGCAGGTTCACCCCCTCGCGGCCCGCGGAGGACAGCGCCGAATCCTGGTCCATCAACCCCGACACGCAGCCCGACTTCCTCCGCCTCTTCACCTGGGACGGCGCGACCTTCTCCGGCATCTCGCCGTTGTGGTACAGCATCGCCTTCGTCGCGGCCGCCCTCCTCCTGATGTTCCTCTACGGCGGCAGCCCGGCGGACCGCTCCCCGTTCCAGATCGTCGTGACGGCGGTCGCGTCGGTCGCGGCGCTTTGCTTCGTCCCGGCGGCGGACCAGGCGCCCGGCCAGATCACCACGGAGCGGGAGTGCCAGCGGTCGCGCGACGGCCGCGGGCTGTCCGGCGAACGGAGCTTCGTCTGCGCAGTGCGCGAGTCGGCCGTGCTGAAGGTCGCGAAGAACGCTCCCGACCCTTTCGTGGTCGCCTACGGTCACCGGCTGTGCGGCATCTACACCCGCAACGACCCGCAGGAGCTCGCGCAGGTTCGGCGTACGGACGGTGTCGAGGTCCGCTCGCTGACCTACTCTCTGGCCGGGATCTGCCCGAGCGCCGCCGCGGTCGTCAAGGCGGAGGGAGAGCGGGAGGACCGCGAGATGCGGGAGTGGGAGGCGACGCAGCAGCGCATCTGCGACGACTCGCCCCGCCACCGGCCGCTGACCAAGCCGGTGGCGGCCATCGTCCAGCCAGAGCCCGTGTGGACCGACTACGGCAACCTGGAAGCCTTCGATCCGGAGATCACCGAGGACCCCTACGAGGCCACTGCGACCCATGAGGACGAGCTGGTAAGGGTCGCCCCTGGCCACCTCGCCGTCACCGTCCACTCCGACGTCCCGCTCTGCGTCACGACCGAGACCTACACCCGCCGCCCGCCCGTGGAGACCAAGGGCTGGCACCAGGTCGTCGAGGTCGGCTACGACAGCCTGAACGGCGAGATCGAGCTGGCCGACCCGATGGGCGGCGACCCGCTCCCCGACCTCGCCGTTCGCGGCAAGGGCCACTACCGCATCCGCGTCCACTACGCCTGGCTCACCTTCGAAGGACAAAAGTACGCCGGGCAACGACTGCTGATCATGTCCTACCCGGGACAGGGCGACGACGCCGTCGTCCACCGCGAACGCGTCAAACCCTGACGCCAGTGGATCGAGGCCAGGCGGTAGAGATCAAGCCGCACACCCCCAAGGGTTGCGGCTCGACTTGCAAGATCCATCTGACCTTCGGACCAGCAGGTGAGAAGGAGCCGACAGCCTGGCTGGCCGAGGCCCACCTGGGAAAACCCGCTCGATCGTGCGGCTGATCGAGAGTACGCTGACGGACGCTTCGTCTCGCTTGTCGCTGATTTCGGCACTCCCTCGGCGCAGGGAGCAACAGTGCAGGAGACCTTTTCATGGCGATCCCCAAGAAGGGCTCACGGCTCATCACCGTCGACGGCGTCGCCTACCGCTGGCGGGTCCGCCACAAGCCCACGTACTGCGAGGGAAACAGCTGGGGACCGCTGACCTTTGCGGTGGAGCTGGCCGATGGACCGGGCCGCGTTCTCTTGGTATCACTTCCCTGCTCTCGGCCGGACGCATGGTACGGCGAGCGGACGATGTCCATACGGCCGGCGCTCGTGACAGCGACCATACGCAGGGCCCGTGCGCGCGGCTGGAACCCATGCCAGGCGGGCAACGCCGTCAACGTCAGCCTCACCGATGACGACCTCACCGACCTGATGAACGGTCAGCCACCTGCCTTCGACGTTCCTTTCATGCGGAGATGACCGACTCCGATCGCAGGCGACCTCCCTTTGCAGGTGCAGCCATCGGACCGCAGCCCAGCCCCGGCCAGGGGCTGAGCGGTCTCCGATGGCGCCTATCGTGCGGGCCCAGTGGCCAGCGATCGGACTTTGGAAGTGAGATCACCCATTCCGGATCTTGGTGCCAGCGCGGGAAGATCGCCGACGGTTCACCCGGACAGCCAACAGCAACGCGAAACCCCTGCTGCTCGCCTGCGTACTCTCGGCAATGCGGGAGTAGGCGCTGGCATCGCGCTTGCCGGGGTTGCAGCCAGTATCAGGACGTCCCTCGCCGGGGTACTGATCTTCCTGGTTGTCGCTCTGATCGGATTCGGCCTGCGCATCGAGGCTGTGCTTCGCGAGCGTCGGCAGCAGCCTCAGTTCGTCTCTTCGATCAGGCGAGGAACGCGCTGCATCTCGGGCAGAGCGTCGTAGAGGGCGTCTTCTGGGCTGTACCCGTCCACGAATCACAAGATGGGATACGGAGGAGCAGACATGCTCCATCGTTGCTACAGCAGACTCCCTGCCGCCTTGCTTGAGACCTACCTGATCGCTGACCGCTGGGAGCTGATGTCGTTGCTGTACGAGCTGCCGCACAGCGTCCACGTCACCTGCAATGGATTGCAGTTCCTCTCCAAGGACGGGCTGCGGTTCGTCGGCATGCCGCTCGGTGTGCGCCCGGCGGGGCTAGCTCTGATTCCGGTGAATCCTTTCGCGGTGCGGGGGCCTCCTATGAGGTGATGGCCACACTTAGGAGGGAGATGGCATGGGTGACGTCGTGATGCCGGCGGCGCGGCAGGCGCTCTTCAGCATCTCGTTCCAGCGGGGGCAGAAGGCAGACGCGGCTGACCGCTCCTCGGCGAGCGTGCAGCTCAGGTTCGAGCGCCATGACGAGGTGGAAGCCGGTCTGGTGACCTCTACCGAGGGCGCGGCCATCCGGCACCTGGAAGCCGAACTGCTCGTGCGGGCAGTCCAGGAGTCGCCAGATGTCATCGATCATGTGACATGTCCTGGGCCACGCGGGGCGGAGAGTCACAGAGGTGCTCGGCTTGCAACGTCGCGATCAAGTCCCAGCCACACCTGGCCCGCATCAGGCTCCGGCTCGACTTGGGCGACATGACGGGCCCGCGGAAAGCTCGCATGGCTCCGGAACAACCAGCGCCTGACTGACCTGTGTCGACCGTATTTTCCACAACCTTTGAAGGGAAGTTTCGCCATGCTCGAAACCGGATCGCCCGCGCCTGACGTAGTGCTGGAGGACACCGATGGCAGGGCCATCCGCCTGTCCGACTACCAGGGCAATCATGCCGTGCTGATCTATTTCATGCGGTCGACGTCGTGCCCGGTCTGCAACAGGCACGTCCAAGACCTCATCCGGCGTCGTAACGAGTTTGCAGCTGACGACGTTCACGTGCTTGTCGCGGTTCCTGAGGACCGTCAAGAGGCGGCCGATTGGAAGGCCAAGCGCCAGGTCCCGTTCCCCGTCCTCGTGGGCCGCCAGGGCACCCCGCACGAGATGGTCGGCTTGAGCAGAAAGGTCTTCGGCTCGATGCAGCAGTCAGGCAGCATCCTCATCGATTCCCGCGGCATCATCCGCCATGCTCACGGCTCCACCATGCCCACCAGCGGCTACGACAAGAAAGGGATCGCTGCGGCCATCCAGGGTCTCCGCGCCCACACATGATCTGGAAGGGCACCCGGACCAGCCGCGACCTCGCCTGCGAGTCGCTGATGCTTGCACAGGTCACCCGCTCCACGACGTCTCCGAGGTCCTCGGCAGGACGTCTACGTCACCTTGTGGAGGCAGACAAGCGTGCGGCGACGCGTCCGTCAACGAGCAAGCGGCGACAGCCGCCGACGTGTTCGCCGACGCCGTCAAAAACGCCGCCTGAAGATCCATGCGAGCGTTGCGACCGAAAAGATCACCGGGTCAGTGTTCGAGGGGGGAGACATCTGATCGGTTCGGATACTGGACCCAACTGATGACCATGGTCGGGGCCTGCTTTCAGAGGGTGGTGAAGCAGGCCCATCGACGAGAGGAGACAGCGGCCTCCCAGCCGTCGCGGGTCAGTGCACAGAGGGGAGGCCCACTTTGGCCGCGAACTCGGCGGTGAAGACGACCATGACATCATCGGTACCCAGGGAGTAGTCCTCGGCCGGCGGCCATGCCGCTGGTCTCCCGGCGGCTATCCACACGGGCCTCTCCCGCGAGCACACCGCCGACCCGCCTGGCTCCCCCATCATCCGCAGGCTCGTTCCGTCAGCCCGTCAGGAAGAACGGCGCTTCGCCAACCCACTCCTCACTCAGCCTCACTCCTGTGGCGAGCTCGATAGCCGTCAGAGCGGCAGCCCAACAGCTTTCTCCCCTCTTCCACTCGAAAAAGGGAAGGACCGCCTGCACTTGCGGCCACCGCCCCCAACCAGGCAGCCCCCTCGCCTCTTCGGCGTACATGGCGTTGAAGGAGAGCACCATCTCGCCATCGACGGCAAAGCCGATGGAGTTGGTCCGGTTAACGTTCCAGTAGGCGCTGTACGCTCGCCCACCCACACTCAAGCGGGAAAGTACTGGTGCATAAACGCCCTGAAACCCGTTGTACTCGAAGAGCGCGACATGCCGATCCGAACGATCGACAAGCATCGCCCAGGGCGCGTCATCCGACAGATGGATGAACACCTCCTCATGCTCGAAGGTGTCCGTCTCGTAGACCTCGTAGTGTCCCGTCTCACTCACCCGTTCACCGAGCTCCGCGAGGCTTGACGGAGACCCGTCGTGGGGCACGAGCACCGTCCAGCAGATGGCCTCTCCCATCCAGCTGTCATCGAGCAACCGCCGGTAGTGCAGGTACGCCTCACGCGCCACCTGATCATCAACCACGCCTGACCTCCATCAACCCAGGGCGATGAAAAGATCATCGCAGGCAGGGCCGACAGAAGTCGGAGAGGTTGCTGCTGTACGGAGATCAAAAAGGCCCTCCCGGCTCACTCGGGAGGGCCTTTGAGGTGCAGAGCCGACGAGGGGAATCGAACCCCTGACCTTCTGTTTACAGGGAGTAATCGAGTCGTCCGCGAGCGTCCACGGATGACGCAGGTGCCTGTTCACGGGGGTATTACGCCTCCGGGATTCCGTTCGCCGTCCACGGTCGTCCAGGACCGTTGTCAGCACCCGGCGTTAGCAAAGATCAGTGGTCATCCTGCGTCCCAACGGCGATTGGCCACGGTATGCCGATGCCAAGTGGACCCGGACCGCAGGGCCGCCAGGCCCGAGGACCGGAAGCCACGCGGCAGCCTGAAGCACCCGCTTAAGAGAGCGGTAACTGTGCGGTCGGCTTATTCCGGTTGACCTGCACGAATGCTTAGCACAGGCAGCATCGCTTGCAAGATCATCCCGTATCTGTCCCGCAGTTGGCCACCGGGTCAGTCCTTATGAGTGTGTCTCATACAGACACCACGCTACTGACCGGCCTCCGCCTCACTACGCGGCATTGGATCGCGTAGCGACGTCGTAGGCGCCCTTGACCCACCAAGGTGCGGACAGCTGTACGACCCGCTACCGAGGTTGATGTTCTCGATAGCGGACCACGCCTCGACTATCTCCTACCCACCGAAGCGGAGCACTTCATAGCCCTTTGAAGAGGCCTCCCAAGCGAGGTCTCAATCTGCTACCCGCACAAGTAGCTTGCCCAAGTTTTCGCCGCTGAACAGCTGGTGGAGAGCGTGCGGGGCAGCTTCAATGCCGCCGTCGACGATTGTCTCGTCGTAGTGGAGCTTACCTTCGCCGAGCAGCCCAGCGAGGTATGTGATCGCCTCTTCGAAGCGGTGGGCCCAGTCAAGTACAAGGAAGCCCTTGATCGTCGCCCGCTGCATGATCAGCTGGACTATGTTGGTGAGACTTCCCGTGTGTTCGCCGCCCTGGTTATAGCTGTTGTACTCGGAAATCATTCCGCACAGGGAAACCCGGGCACCGATGTTGAGCCGCATCAAAATGTGATCCATGACCGGCCCGCCAACGTTCTCGAAATCGACATCGATCCCATCCGGTGTGGCGGCGTCGAGCTGCGCACGCCAGTCAGCGGCGTGGTGGTCGATGCAGGCGTCATAGCCGAGAACCTTGACGGCGTGCTGGCACTTGCTGGGACTGCCAGCAATGCCAATCACCCGTCCCGCCCCTTTCTGCCTTGCGATCTGACCGGCAATCGAGCCGACCGCACCGCAGGCGGCGGAGATGACGATTGTCTCTCCCTCTTTCAAATCGGCCAAGTCGATCCCGAGATAGGCCGAGATGCCGGTGTGGCCGAGGACGCCGAGAAAGGCCGACTCGGGTGCCGGCAGTGGGGTCGGCAGGACAGTAAGCGGCGCCTCCAGCTGTGAGTCGTCGGCAAGGACCAGTTCCTGCCAACCGGTGAAGCCGCTGACAGTGGCCCCGACCGGCATGTCTTCGCGCCTGGATGCGACTACTTCGCCGACGCCGAAGCCACGCATCACTGCGCCGATCGGGACCGGAGGTTCGTAGCTACGCATATCGCTCATCCAGACGCGAGAGGTCGGGTCGAGCGAGAGAAGCTTGGTGCGGACCAAGGCCTGACCGTCGGCCAGCTCCGGTACCTGCTCTTCAACCAGTTCGAGGTCACCGTCGGCGAGTTGCCCGACGGGTCGGCGTCGTAGGCGGTAGGCCCGGTTGATGCGGTTGCCAGTCATACTGAACTCCTACATTCTCGGCCGTCGGTGCGGCGTTGACGCCAGCCTTTGACGCGGTAATTTCGGATATGTTCGCAGTGCCGCCAGTTCGCTGGGTGCGAGGCAGATGATCGCCTGAGTAGCCTCCAGGTCCGGCATGTCCTCCAGCGGGCCATTCCGCAGCGCGGTCACCCGTTCGACGTCCAACACCTGCCGCACCGACGGCGTCCCCAGAAAGCCTTGCTGCGCAGAGAGCAGAAAGTCGCTCGGCTTCATGGCGTCAGACTACGACGCCACCCGACATGTCCAAGGCGTTTTCCGTCACATCTCGTGGAGTGACATCGTCACGGTGTTGGCGATCACGGCCTGGGGGTCAAAGCGCGTGGGCGGTGCTGGTCGCGACCGGCCGAAGAGCCGCAGCGCGGCCAGCGACCGCCCGACGCGCGGACCACCGCAGGCGGGCCGTCTTGATGACGTGTAGATGAAGTTGCTTTCAGGCATACGTGTTGATCTTGCCCAGATATAAGCGCTCCAGAATACGGCCTGAGGAAACGCGCGAAAAGGACACCTTCCGGAAGGCCCTTTTCTATTGCCCAGCACTGAACGAAGTGCTCGGAGACTTGATCACGGGCGATCGGTAGCCCAGTCTGGATCTCCTGCGGCCAACCACACCGCTGGCGGTCCAGCACGTCTATGGGGTGATCGCGTGACCAATGGTGGACTGTTTGCGGGGACAGGTGCGTTCTATGCACGGTTCCGTCCTGGCTATCCGAAGGTGTTCTTCGACGACGTGATCCGGCGTTTTGGCCTCGACGGTTCTGGACGCCTCCTGGACCTGGGCTGCGGCACTGGCCAGCTCACCATCCCGCTGGCGGGGCATGTCACCGAAGCGGTCGGCATGGATCCCGAGCCCGACATGCTCACCGAGGCCGCCCAACATGCCGCCGCCGACAAGGTCGGCAACGTCACGTGGGTTCGCGGGGGCTCAGCAGACCTGTCAGGCCAGCTCGGACGGTTCCGGCTGGTGACCATGGGGCGCTCGTTCCACTGGATGGAGCGCGAACAGGTGCTGAGGACGCTGGCCGACATGGTGGAGGACCGGGGCGGTCTGGTGATTGCCGATGACGGATGCCTGGCGCGCTCCACCACGCCATGGCAGCACATCATCGAAGAGGTGCAGCACCAGTTCATAGGCCCGATCCCCCATGCTGGTGCCGCGATGCCAGCTGACCCACATGAGGTGGTCCTGACCCGCTCGCCGTTCCAAGACGTCATGCCCGTGGTTCACGAATTCAGCCGGACATGGACGGTGGACCGAATCATCGGCTACCTGTACTCGACGTCATTGCCTCTGCGGAGGCTACTCGGCGCTCGGCAGCCCGCCTTCGAGCGAGAGATCACCGACGCGTTGCTGACAGCTGAACCAAGCGGACAATTCGTCGAACCGGTGGCACTCCACGTCCTGATCGCTCGCATTCCATGATCACCTGAAACCCGGACGACTCCTGCTAGCAAAGCTGTTAGCAAGATCTCAAAATTGTCCTGACAAACAGAAAGCCCCTGAACAGATCTTCCCTGTTCAGGGGCCTTCCAGCGCAGAGCCGACGAGGGGAATCGAACCCCTGACCTTCTGTTTACAAGACAGATGCTCTGCCGATTGAGCTACGTCGGCGCGGCCTCACAGTCTAGACGCTACCGCCTCCGATGACGAGCGACCTCATACAACGTCACCCCCGCAGCCACACCCGCGTTCAGCGACTCCGCCCCCGCGTGCATCGGGATCCTGGCGACCACGTCGCACTGCTCGCGCACCAGCCGGGACAGTCCCTTGCCTTCGGAGCCGACGACCACCACCAGCGGCTCCTCGAACAGGGACACCTCGTCGATGTCGACCTTGCCCGCCCCGTCCAGGCCGACCACGAACAGTCCGGCCTCACGGTACTCGCGCAGCGCCGCCGTCAGGTTGGCGGCGCGGGCGACGCGGAGGGTGGCCAGGGTGCCGGCGGAGGTCTTCCAGGCGCCTCCGGTGACCCCGGCGGCCCGGCGGGAGGGGATCAGCAGCCCGTGGGCGCCGAACGCGGTCGCCGAACGGGCGATGGCGCCCAGGTTCCGGGGGTCGGTCACGCCGTCGAGGGCGACGATGAGCGGGATCTCGGCGGCGTCGTGCGCCAGCTCGACCAGCTCGTCGGGGTGCGCGTAGTCGTAGGCGGGGATCTGCAGGGCGATGCCCTGGTGGACGGCGCCCTCGGTGAGGCGGTCGAGCTTGTCGCGGGTGACCTCGAGGAGCGCGATGCCCTTGTCCGCGGCGATCTTGATGGCTTCGCGGACACGGTCGTCGTTGTCGATGCGCTGGGCGACGTAGAGCGCGTTGGCGGGCACTCCCGCCTGCAGCGCCTCGAGGACGGGGTTGCGCCCGCCGATGTACTCGGGCGCGTCCTCCGGCTTCTTCGGGCGTCCGGCGGGACGGGAGGCGCCGCCGCCGCGCTCCTCGCGGGAGATGCGCTCGGCGCGCGCCTTGTCCTTGTACCAGTGCCTCATCTGCGCAGGCGGGGTCGCGCCCTTGCCTTCGAGCGCACGGCGTACCTTGCCACCCGTGCCCTTGGCCGGGCCCTTCTTCTTGGAGGGCCTGCCTGACGCTCTTCCACCTGCTGCCATGCCACAAGGGTACTAGCGGGACAACTCCCATCGGGCCCCATGCGGAGTGTCCTCGACGGTGATGCCCGCCGCGGCCAGGCCGTCCCTGATGGCGTCGGCGGCCGCGTAGTCCTTGCGGGCGCGGGCCGCCTGCCGCTGTTCGAGCGCGACCTTGACCAGCGAGTCGACGACGCCGGTGAGGTCGGAGCCCGCCGTACGCCACTGGGGTGAGCGCGGGTCGAGGCCCAGTACGTCGAGCATGTTCTGGGTCTCGGCCAGCAGCCGGGCGACGGCTTCCTTGTCGCCGCGCGCGAGCGCGACGTTGCCCTCGCGGACCACCTCGTGCACCACGGCGAGCGCCTGCGGCGTGCCCAGGTCGTCGTCGAGCGCGTCGGCGAACGCCTCGGGCAGCGGCGCGTCGGCGTCGACGTCGTGGATGACCTCGGCCGCGCGCGTGACGAACCCCTCGATGCGCTGGTAGGCGGCGGCCGCTTCGAGCAGCGCCTCCTCGGAGTACTCGATGGAGGAGCGGTAGTGCGGCGCCGCCAGGTAGTAGCGCAGCTCGACGGCACGTATCCGGGTCAGCAGGTCGGGGATCAGCAGGGAGTTGCCGAGCGACTTGCTCATCTTCTCCGCGCCGATCTTGAGCATGCCGTTGTGCATCCAGTAGCGGGCGAAGCCGTCGCCCGCCGCCTGGGACTGGGCGATCTCGTTCTCGTGGTGCGGGAAGATCAGGTCGAGCCCGCCGCCGTGGATGTCGAACGTCGAGCCGAGGTACTTGGTGGCCATGGCCGAGCACTCCAGGTGCCAGCCGGGACGGCCGGGGCCCCACGGCGTCGGCCAGGTCGGCTCGCCGGGCTTCTCGCCCTTCCACAGCGCGAAGTCGCGCGGGTCGCGCTTGCACGTCTCGTCGTCGGTGTCGCCCGCGGCGCGCATGTTCTCGAGCTTCTGGTTGGACAGCTTGCCGTACTCGGAGGCGTAGGACTGGACGTTGAAGTAGACGTCGCCACCCGAGGCGTAGGCGTGACCGCGCTCGATCAGCCGCTGCATGAGCGTGATCATCTCGGGCACGTGACCCGTGGCGCGCGGCTCGACGGTCGGCGGGAGGCAGCCGAGCGTGTCGTAGGCCCAGGTGAAGGCCCGCTGGTTGCGCTCGGCGATCACGAACCAGGGCACGCCCTCCTCCCCCGCCACCCGGATGATCTTGTCATCGATGTCGGTGACGTTGCGGCAGAAGGTCACGTCGTAGCCGGAGCGGGTCATCCAGCGCCTGAGCACGTCGAAGTTGACGCCGGAGCGGATGTGCCCGATGTGCGGCGGCGCCTGCACGGTGGCCCCACACAGGTAAATCGACGCCCGGCCGGCTTCGACCGGAACGAATTCACGGATGGCGCGCGTGCTGGTGTCGTATAGGTGCAGGCTCACGAAGGAAAGGGTACGGACTGCGAGGGCCTTTGGCTAAGCGATCCCATGCATGGCGCCCAATCCGTGTCAATATGTGGGTGCCTCAACCCCTCAGGATGACCTTGCGGGGGTGGATGCGGACGATCAGCCGCTCGTTGCCGGGCGGCTCCTCCCACGACGTGCCCGTGTACTTCAGCGACAGCTCCTCGATCAGCCGGCCCTCGGGGTCGTCCTCCATGGTGACCGTGCCGCGCACCTCGGCGTACCGGTAGGGGTTCTCCGGGTCGATCACCAGGATGCTGGCGCGCGGGTCGCGCTCGAAGTTGCGCGGCTTGCGCCGGCCCTTCACCGTGGAGACGAGGATGTCGTCCCCGTCGGTCCGCACCCACACCACCGTCGACTGCGGCCCGCCGTCCGGATTGATGCTCGTCAGAGTCGCGTGGTTGGCGCCGTCGAACAGCTTCCTCGCCTCTTCGTTCATGAACACCATTGTTCTGTAGGCTCGAGATCGCCATGGACGTGACTCCCCCCTCCGCGCTGCGCCGCATCGGCATCGCACTCGCGGGGCTCGCCGTCGCGGGCCTCACCGCCACCGCCTGCGTGCTGTCCTTCGACGAACTGCGTGCCCTCGCGGCGTTCGGCAGGGCCCGCGCGGATCTCGCCTACCTCTACCCCGCCGCCTTCGACGCCCTGCTGGCGGTGGCGCTGATCAGCGTGCTGCTGCTGCGTTCGGGACGGCTGCTGGTGCGCGCGCAGGCCGCCCTCGTGCTCGTGCTCATGATCGCCGCCGCCGCGACGGTGAACGTGTTGGTCACCACCAACGGCCTGGCCCGGCTGCCGGTCGAGTCGGTCGCGGTGGGGGTGGCGGTCGCGCCGTGGGTGATGCTGGCGGTCGCGCTCTGGCTCTGGCTGGTGTTGATCAAGCACGTGCAGGCCCGTCGCGAGCCCGCCGGCGTGCCCGACGGTACGGCGGAGCGCGACATCGTGCCGTTCCGCGCGCCCCGTGAGGCGCCTCCGCTGGTCGGTACGGCCGAGCCGGAACCGGAGTCGACGCCCGTCGTCGGGCCCACGCCCGCGCCGGAGACGCCGCCCATGCCGCCGATCCCGGTGTCGGAGCGCGTCACCCGATGGCCGGCGGAGCCGACCCGTACGGCGGCGGAGCCAAGCCGTACGGCGGAGCCGCGTGCCGTACCGAAGCCGAGGACGGAACCCGACCCCACGGCCGAGGCCGCGCTTCCCGGCGCGCCCGCCGACGAGCTGCCGCCGACCACGCCTCCCGCCCGGCCCCACCCCGCGCCCGCGAAGACGATGCCCCTGCCCGCACCGACCGAACCTGCCACGGAACGGGCGGAGCGGCCCGCTGACCCCGAGGAGCGCACCCCGACTCCGCGGGAGCCCCTCACACGGCCCCAGCACGCCACAGGACCGACAGAGCCCCGCACGGCACCCCAGGACACCGCAGGACCGGCATCCACCGCCGCCCAGGACACCGCAGGACCGATCGAGGCTCCCGCAGCGTCTGAGGAGGGCACCGCAGGACCGGTAGAGGCTCCCACAGCGCCTCAGGACAACACAGGACACGCGGAGGCCCTCACAGCCGCCCAGAACACCTCAGAGTCAGCGGAGACCTCTCCAGCGTCTCAGGACACCGCAGGGCCCGCGGAGACGCCCATGCCGTCCCCTCACGCCGCGGAACCGGTGGAAAGACCTCTGGGCCGTCAGCGCCCTGCGGCACCGGCTGGGACGGGCACGGAGCGCGAGGAGCGCGGCGCAGGACGGCCGGCCAGCCATGAGCGGCACGAGCACGCGGCGGAGGCCGCCGTGGAGCCCGTGCGCACCGCGGCAGCCGACCACGACGGGCATGACGGGCACGGCGGGCACGACGGGCACGACGGGCACGACGGCGATGTGACCGCGTCCTCCGTGGGCGGGCCCGTGGACGCCGGGGAGCGGCCGGCCGAGAAGCCGGCGCGTCCCCTCCGGTGGGGTGACCTGGGCCGGGCCGAGCCGACCGACGTGCTGGTCCACCCCCGCCCCGACAGCACGCGTGACGCCGACACCCAGCCCGTCAGGATCGTCGCCGAGCACCCCGCACGCCCGCGCGCCGCCCGCGACGCGAGCTCGGGCTCGGGCTCGGGCTCCGGCTCGGCCGCGGGCCCGGACCCAGGCCACGGCCCCGAGGCGGCCGACGAGAGCGAGCCCGTATTAGGCCCCGCCGAGCCACCGCAGGCCCCTCACACCGACGCGCCCTCGGGACGCCTGCGCAGCACCCCGCTCCCGCCCGAGGAGTAGGAAACCCCGTGGGGTAGAAGGCCCCGTGGGGTAGGAGACCCCGAGGGATAGAAGGCCCCGAGGGGTAGGAGACCCTGTGGGGTAGGAGGCCCCGAGGTCCAGCCACGCCCCAGGACTCAGCGCCCGGGAACGACGCCCCGAAAGGGCGCCCGAGGAGCAACGCCCCAGGACGGGCGCACCGGGAACCGGGTGCGCATCCAGACGAAAGCTTGACCGGACAAGGGTGGCGACCTGACCCGAAAGCGGGCACGAAGGCTCCCGTGGCGATCATGTCGTGGGTACCAGTCCCTGAGGGCAGTGACTTTCCCCTCCACAACCTGCCCTATGGCGTCTTCTCGCGCGAGGGCGAGTTGCCGCGCGTCGGCGTGGCCATCGGTGATCAGGTTCTCGATCTGCACCAGCTCACGGTCACGGGTGCCATGCCCGATGCCTACTGGTTCGCCGCGAGCAAGCTGAACACCTTCATGGGTGCCGGCCCGCGCGCCTGGTTCCACGTGCGCGAACGGGTGACCGAGCTGCTCAGCGACGCGTCGTACACCGATGTGGTGCTGCCCTGCCTGCGGCGCCAGTCGGAGGTGACGATGCACCTGCCGTTCAACGTGTCCGATCTGGTGCTGTTCCAGACCTCGATCGAGAACGCGACGAACCTCGGCAGGATGTTCCAGCCGCCGGGCCGTGATCCGCTGCCGCCGGCGTGGCGCAGGATGCCGTTCGGCCAGTACGGCAGGGCGTCGTCCGTGTCCGTCTCGGGCACGCGGGTGGTGCGCCCGTCCGGGCAGCGCAAGGACGGCTACCTGAAGCCCGCCGAACGCCTCGACCTGTCGGCCGAGCTCGGCTACGTGATGGGGGTGCCGTCGGCTCCGCCGTACCCGCTGACGACGAGGGACTTCCCGCATCACGTGTTCGGCATGGTGCTGATGAACGTCTGGCGGGCGCTCGACCTGGTCACCATGGAGTCGCGCGCGCTGGGCCCCTTCCTGGGCCAGTCGTTCGCGGTGACGGTCTCGCCGTGGGTGGTGCCGCTGGCGGCGCTGAACGCCGCGCGGGTGGAGCAGCCGAAGCCGGAGTGCGAGCTGTCGCCGTACCTGAGGTCGTACGAGCCGGCGGGCCTGCGCATCACGCTGGGCGTGCGCATCAACGGCAACCTGGTCTCGGAGCCGGACTACACCCGGCAGTACTGGACGGGGCCGCAGCTGCTCGCGCACAGCACGATCGCCGGCGCGCCGCTGCGCACCGGCGATCTGCTCGCCACCGGGCCCGTCGGGGGCAATGGGACGTTGCTGGAGATGACCGGGAACGGGCCGTTCCTTGCGGACGGGGACACCGTCCTGCTGACCGCTCGCACGTCCCACGGTGTGGGGTTCGGCGAGGCGCGGGGTTCGGTGTTCCCGGCCGTCTAGACGCTCGTGCCGCGCCGCAGTCCCGCGACGATTCCTACGCCGACGATCGCGAGGACCACCTGCATGACGAGTTCTATCCAGTCGATGCCGGGGGTCGTCGCGACGCCGAGAACCTGCGCCAGGGCCGTGCCGATGAGAGCCGCCACGATTCCGACCACGATGGTCAGGATCCAGCCGATGGGCTGCCTTCCGGGAAGCAGAAGGCGCCCGATCGCGCCGACGACGGCACCGATGACGATGGCACCGAGGATGGATGCGATTGTCATGAGAACCTCCCCGTGGGGTGAGATTTTCACCGCCCACGGGAAGACGATTACCCGCCTACACGACGATAATCGCGACGATGCCGAAGTCGCAGGTCAATGCGTGCCTCGCGTCGCCTGGGCCCGCGCCACGACGAGGACGCCGACGACGGCGAACAGGATCTGGATGATGTGCTGCCACCAGTTGATGCCAGGGGTCCTGCTGAGCCCGAGGAAGTAGGCGACGAGAGTGCCGAGCAGCGCGGCCACGACGCCGACGATCCACGTCATGGTCAGCGACATGTGCTGCTTGCCGGGAACGATGAGCCTGGCGATCGCGCCGACGACGATACCGAAGACGATCGCGGAAATGATCGAGCCGATCATGTCAAGTCCCCCCGTTGTGATGCATCTCCGGACGGGGACGTACCCGGCATCTTCCCAGGTTACGCATGCAGGGATGGCGGTCCGTACCGCGCCAGTGACGGACCGCCATCCCCGGTGGCTCGGCGGGTTCGACACCACCCGCCGGGATCACCCCTCGCTCAGATAGACGCTCTAGGCGCCCTGAGGGTTGACGTCCGCGACGACGAGCGCGGTGGCGATGGCGGCGATCCCCTCGCCGCGGCCGGTCAGCCCCAGCCCGTCGGTGGTGGTGGCGCTGACGCTCACGGGCGCACCCACGGCGGCGCCCAGCACCTTCTCGGCCTCGGTACGGCGGGGCGCCAGCTTGGGCCGGTTGCCGATCACCTGGATGGCGACGTTGCCGATGGTGAAGCCCGCTTCGCGCACGACTCTCGCGGCCTCCTCGAGCAGCGCGACGCCGGCCGCGCCCGACCAGCGCGGGTCGGCGGTGCCGAAGAGCCCGCCCAGGTCGCCGAGACCCGCCGCGGACAGCAGGGCGTCGCAGGCCGCGTGGGCGGCGGCGTCGCCGTCGGAATGGCCTTCGAGCCCCGTCTCGCCGGGCCAGTGCAGGCCGGCCAGGTTGAGCTCACGCCCAGATGCGAACGGGTGGACGTCGACTCCGACGCCCACCCGTGGGAGGTTCGTGTTCAGGAGTTGAGAACCTCGTCGAGCAGGGCCTCAGCCTTGTCCTCGTTGGTCTTCTCCGCGAGCGCCAGCTCGCTCACCAGGATCTGGCGAGCCTTGGCCAGCATCCGCTTCTCGCCTGCCGACAGGCCGCGCTCGCGGTCACGCCGCCACAGGTCCCGAACGACTTCGGCGACCTTGTTGACGTCACCCGACGCGAGCTTCTCAAGATTTGCCTTGTAACGCCGCGACCAGTTGGTCGGCTCCTCGGTGTGAGGCATGCGCAGAACGTCGAAAACGCGCTCAAGGCCCTCCTGGCCGACGACATCGCGCACACCGACGAGTTCCGCGTTCTCCGCAGGCACCTGGACGGTAAGGTCGCCCTTGTCGACCTTGAGCACCAGGTAGGTCTTTTCCACACCCTTGATGGTCCGGGTCGTGATTTCTTCGATCCGAGCAGCCCCATGGTGGGGGTAGACGACAGTGTCGCCGACCTGGAAAGTCATGTGACAAGTACCCCTTCCGCTGTACTCCAGGGTACCACGCGTCCACAGCCTCCCGGAACAGTGAAATCCCCATAACTGCAGGTCAAAGCCGCATATTAGGACTTGACAACCGTTCAACTCTGTGAATCGCAGAACTGACATAGCGAATGACCTGCGGGGGTGCGGATATGACCATGAACCCGGATCGATATGGTGGGCCTGCCCCAACTCGCACACGCGCGCCATAAGGAGAACCCGCTCGTGACCAGCCGTCGCTGGATTATCGCCGCCGCTGCGTTCCTTGCCGCACCGGTACTGGCCGGCTGTGCCGCCGGATTCGACGCCAACACCAACCAGCCGTACGCGCCCAACGAGGCCGCGGCCCTCATCCAGGACGGCTCCTACGGCGCCCGCGGCATCAAGATCCCCCAGGCCTTCGTCCTCGGCCCCGACTCGGGCGCCAAGCTGGCCCAGGGCGGCTCCGCGCCGATCTACCTGCACGTCGTCAACACCAACGGCCAGGCCGACTCGCTGGTGAGCGTCGCCGCCGAGGTCGGCACGGTGAAGCTGGCCGCGCCGATCACGCTGCCCAGCAACGAGGGCGTCAACACCGGCAAGCCCTCTCCCCAGCTGATGATCGAGGGCCTCAGCAAGCCGCTCAGCGGCGGCGAGAGCGTGCGGCTGGCGCTGCAGTTCGCCAACGCGGGCTCGGTGTCGGTGAACGTGCCCGTGATCACGCGCAGCCGCGAGTTCGCGCAGTACCCGAGCGCGCCGGGCGCCACCCCCGCCCCGCCCACCCCGACGCCGACCGCCTCGCACACCGCCGAATCCGGCCACTGACCGCCCGCACCGGCACCACCCGCTGAGGGCCGCACCGGATCCGCCCGCCAGGGGCCGGGCCGCACGCTCGGGGCAGGCCGTACCGGAGCCGCCCGCCGGCGTCCGCGCCGGCCCGCACCCGAGCCGTCCGGTACGGCAAGCCGGTCTGGCGCCCCCGTCCGCGCCGGGCGCCGTCCGTCACGGGCGCGCGCCCAGCAGGACTCCGGTCCCCGCCGTCCCGCCCCGGGCACCCTCAGTAAGCCGTAACGGACGAGGAGGGACCCGGGAAGGCTCTGACGGACGCGGAGGAACCCTGGAAAGGGGACCCGGGAAGCGGCCCGCGGAGGGACCCGGGAAAGGGACCCGGGAAACGCCCTGACGGACACGGAGGGACCCGGGAAGACCCAAGCGGACGCGGAGGGACACGGCAGGAAGGGACCCGGGAAGGCCGGGCCGGCAGCACCCACGGGGAGATCCAGAAGCCCTGAGACGCCCCCACACCCCGCGAGACAGCCCCGGACCCCACGAGGACGGTCTCGACGCCGCGAGGACGGTCTCGATCCCATGGGGCGGCCCCAGACCGTACGAGACGGCCCTCGGGGCACCACAAAGCGGCTCAGAACCCCGCGGCACGGCCGTAGCCGCACCGGCCCGCCGAAGCGGCCCCGCACGACGGCTCGGCCGGCCCGGTGAGGCCGTGGATCGAGACGGCCCGCGAGCTCCCGCCCAGGAGCCGACGCCGTGCGAAACGGCAGAAACCCCGCCGCCCAACCGGGCGAGCGGGGTTTCGCGCGTATGAGGGGCCTCAGTCGTCGACGGGGTCGAACTTGTAGCCGAGCCCGCGCACCGTCAGGATGCACTTCGGGTTGGAGGGATCGGACTCGACCTTGGCGCGCAGGCGCTTGATGTGGACGTCGAGCGTCTTGGTGTCGCCCACGTAGTCGGCGCCCCACACCCTGTCGATCAGCTGGCCGCGGGTCAGCACCCGGCCGGCGTTGCGCAGCAGTACCTCGAGCAGCTCGAACTCCTTCAGCGGCAGCTGCACCTGCTCGCCACGGACGGCCACGATGTGCCGGTCCACGTCCATCCGCACCGGGCCGGCGGCCAGCACCGCCGACTCCAGCTCCTCCACCGTGTCGCCCTGCCGTCGCAGCACCGCGCGGATGCGGGCGACCAGCTCGCGGGAGGAGAAGGGCTTGGTGACGTAGTCGTCGGCGCCCAGCTCCAGGCCGACGACCTTGTCGATCTCGCTGTCCTTGGCGGTCAGCATGATGACGGGCACCTTGGAGCGCTGGCGCAGCGAGCGGCAGACCTCGGTGCCCGGGAGGCCGGGCAGCATGAGGTCGAGCAGCACCAGGTCGGCGCCGTTGCGGTCGAAGGTGTCGAGGGCCTCGGGCCCCGTCGCCGCGACCGACACCTCGAAGCCCTCCTTGCGGAGCATGTACGACAGGGCGTCGGAGAACGACTCCTCGTCCTCCACGACGAGCACCCGGGTCACGATCCCTCCTTCATCGGGCTCGTGACCCGAGTCGTGCGATGTCTGTTGTTGACGGCTGCGCGACGCTCAGCCATTGGCGGCCTCCAGAGGGCGTTGTACGGGTACGGCGGAGCCGCCGAACGCGGGCAGGCGCATCGTGAACGTGGAGCCGGAACCCTCCTTGCTCCACACGCTCACCTCCCCGGCGTGCGCCACGGCGACGTGCTTGACGATGGCGAGGCCGAGGCCTGTTCCGCCGGTCGCGCGTGACCGGGCGGCGTCGACTCTGAAGAACCTCTCGAAGATGCGCTCCAGCGACTCCTCGGGGATGCCGATCCCCTGGTCGCTGACGCTGATCTCCACGCAGTCGCCCGCGGGGCGGGCGCTGACGACGACCCTGGTGTGCTCGGGGCTGTAGGCGATCGCGTTGGAGATCAGGTTGCGCAGCGCGGTGACGAGCAGTTCGTCGTCGCCCCAGATGCGCAGCCCCTCGGTGCCGCCCGCCACCAGGGTGATGTCCTTGGCGATGGCCTTGGTGTTGCAGTGGTCGATGGCGTCGTGGACGGCGTCGTCGATCGACACCTGGCCGGGCGTCGGGATGGGCTCGGCGCCCTGGATCCTGGACAGCGTGATGAGGTCCTGGACCAGGTAGGTGAGCCTGGCCGCCTCGTGCTGCATGCGCCCGGCGAAGCGGGTCACCGCCTCGGGGTCGTCGGCGGCGTCCTGGATCGTCTCCGCCAGCAGGCTGAGCGCGCCGACGGGGGTCTTGAGCTCGTGGCTGACGTTGGCGACGAAGTCACGGCGGACCGCCTCGACCCTGCGCCGCTCGGTCTGGTCCTCGGCGAGCACGAGCACCTGCCCGTGGGAGCCGAGGGGCGCCACGCGCACCGCGAAGTTGGTCACTTCCTGGCCGAACTTGTGTCCGGCGACGTCGATCTCGCTCTCGCGGATCTCGCCGTCGCGCCGTACCTGCCGGGCCAGGGCGAGGAGCTCGGCCGCCATCAGCCGATCACCCTTGACTAAACCGAAGGCCCTCGCGGCCGAGCTGGCGCGCAGGACGCGGTCGTGTGCGTCCAGCACCACGGCCGAGGAGGGAAGTACGGCCAGCACCGAGGCCACGCCCTGTGGCAGGGCACCGGAGTCCGCGTCGTCAGAGGAGTCGCGGCCGCTCCTGCCCGCAACCTCGATCTGGTTGCGGTAGAACAGCACGGCGACGGCCCCGACGACGAAGCCGGCCAAAGCCGCGAAGCTCATGGCCATCTCACCCATGCGCATCCTTTCCTGCAGTCCTCCATTTCCGATGGTAGGTGCGCTTTTCCGGGTTACAGACCCCTCACCAGGGGATGAACGCCGCCTTTCCCGGAAAGTTCATCTCGCGGTCGGGGTTCGTTCATCGCGGCCCACGTACGGTAACGGCATGCGTGACGCTTACCACGAAGATCTTGATTCGCTCACCGACAAGCTGGTGGAGATGACCAGGCTTGTCCGTTCGGCCATCTCGCGCGCCACCACCGCGCTCCTGGACGCCGACCTGCCGCTCGCGGAAAGCGTCATCTCGCAGGACGAGGAGATCGACCGGATCTTCGCCGACGTCGAGGAGTCCATCTACGACCTGATGGCCCGCCAGCAGCCGGTCGCCGTCGACCTGCGCATGATCATCACCGCGCTGCGCATGGGCACCGACCTCGAGCGCATGGGCGACCTGGCCGAGCACGTCGCCAAGGTCGCCAGGCTGCGTCACCCCGAGTCGGCGATCCCGCCGGAGATCCGCTCCACGATCCTGCAGATGGGCCAGATCGCCGAGAACCTCGTCACGAAGGCCGGCTCCTGCGTGGCCTCGCGCGACGTGGAGGCGGCCAAGGAACTGGAGCACGACGACGACGCCATGGACCGCCTGCACCGCAGGCTGTTCAAGGAGATCCTGCACAAGGACTGGAAGTACGGCGTGGAACCGGCGATCGACATCACGCTGATCGGCCGCTACTACGAGCGTTACGCCGACCACGCGGTGCGGGTGGCCCGCGACGTGATCTACCTGGTGACGGGATCGCGCACCGCGTGAGCTGACCTCCCGACGGGCGGACGGCCTCGCCGCGGCCCGCGCGGGCGCCGGTGACGAGGCCGGCCCCGCGCAGGGCCCCGACGTGCTCGGGGCCGGGCCGTCCCCCGCGGTGTGCTCACGCCCCAGGTGTCTCAGTCCCAGGTGTCGCCGTCGTGCGGGAGGGCGGCGTAGTCGGCCGGATCGTGGGAGAGGAAGACCCGCACGCCTGCCCGCGCGAGCGCCCGCACGCGCTGGTAGGTCAGCAGCTTCTGCTCTACGTTCCAGTCGCTGAGCTGTGGCACGTCCTGGTCGAGCGCCTCTTTCAGGTGCGCCGCATCGCCCATGAAGCCGACCCTGCCCTGGTTGGCCAGGTCGAGGACCATCGCCTGGTGGCCGGGGGTGTGGCCGGCCGTGCGCACCAGCCGTACCGTGCCGTCGAGGAAGAGGTCGACGTCGCCGCGCAGCTCGAGGTAGTCGTAGTCGCGGCAGTGCAGGTAGTCGTTGACCGCGTACCCCCTGGCGGTCCAGCGGTCGGGCCACCAGGCGTGGCGCAGTTCGTCGTGCTGGACCACGTGCACGGCGTGCGGGAAGTAGCTCATCCCGCCGGCGTGGTCGAGGTGCAGGTGGGAGTAGAGGACGTGGGTCACGTCCGCCGGGCGGTGGCCGAGGCGCCGCAGTTGCGCGTCGACGGCGTCGTCGCGGGTGAAGCCCTCGGCGCCGTACTTCGCCCGCAGGCCGGGCCCCCAGTACGTCTCGGCGGCCTCGGGATCGGCCACGTGGTGGTTGATGCCGGTGTCGAACAGGATCAGCCCGTGCGTGGAGTGCTCGACGACGACCACGGTCGACGGCACGGTGATGGTGCCGCTCGCGCCGTACATGAGGCCTTCCTTCGGCATCGTGAAGGGGCCGGCGTTCACGGTCGTCAGGCGCAGTTTCGGTGCCATGAAGTGCCTCCCCGGGCAGCGCGGTTTCCGGCGGGTCGCCCGCCGGTCGGGCCCGCGCTGCCGGGCCGGCCCGCTCAGCGACCCTGGTTGGCCACG
The DNA here is from genome assembly GCF_053602555.1 of Nonomuraea sp. NPDC004354. Taxonomy (NCBI): domain Bacteria; kingdom Bacillati; phylum Actinomycetota; class Actinomycetes; order Streptosporangiales; family Streptosporangiaceae; genus Nonomuraea; species Nonomuraea sp. NPDC004354. Next base: position 115,614 of record NZ_JBSGDV010000017.1, read on the forward strand.
GCCTCGATCGCGGCCTTCGCCGCCTCGGGGTCGAGGTACTCGCCGCCGGGAACCAGCGGCCGGTAGTCGGCGTCGAGCTCGTAACGCAGCGGGATGCCCGTCGGGATGTTCAGGCCGGCGATCTTCTCGTCGGAGATGCCGTCGAGGTGCTTGACCAGCGCGCGCAGCGAGTTGCCGTGGGCGAAGACGATCACCGTGCGCCCGGCCGCGAGGTCGGGCACGATCGAGTCGTACCAGTACGGCAGCATGCGGTCGACGACGTCCTTCAGGCACTCCGTCGCCGGCATCAGCTCGGGGGGCAGCGCCGCGTAGCGGGGGTCGCCCTGCTGGGAGTACTCGTCGTCGGCGGCGATGGGCGGCGGCGGCACGTCGTAGGAGCGGCGCCAGAGCATGAACTGCTCGTCGCCGAACTCCTCGCGCGTCTGCGCCTTGTTCTTGCCCTGCAGCGCGCCGTAGTGGCGCTCGTTGAGCCGCCACGAGCGGATGACGGGCAGCCATGCCAGGTCGGCGGCCTCGAGTGCGAGGTTGGCGGTGCGGATCGCGCGGTTGAGCACGCTGGTGTGCACCACGTCGGGCCTGATGCCCGCCTCGACCAGCAGTTCGCCGCCCCTGCGGGCCTCCTCCTCACCCTTGGGTGACAGCGGGGCGTCCACCCAGCCGGTGAACAGTCCCTTGACGTTCCATTCGCTCTCACCGTGTCGCACAAGCACCAAAGTCGCCATGCGGACAAGCCTATCGAGCGGGCTTGCGTGCCACACCACACAGGAAATAGGGGCCCACGTCCTTGAAGGGAACGAGGTCGGGGTGGTCGGGGCGCCATTCGGGCAGGTTGACCACGCCTGGCTCGACCAGGTCGAGCCCGTCGAACAGCGCGGCGACCTCCGTCGAGTGCCGTGCGGTGAACTGGGCGGAGGCGCCCTGGTAGACCCGTTCGACCTCCGGGGCCGCTTCCGGCCGCAGATCGTGGCAGACGTGCGAGATCGCCAGGTAGCCGCCGGGCACGAGGGCGTCGGTCAGGGTGGCGACGATGGGGGCGGGGTCGTCCTTGACGAAATGGACGATCGCCAGCAGCAGCACCGCGACCGGCCGGGAGAAGTCCAGGTGGGTGGCGGCGTCGGCGAGGACGGCGGCGGGCGCCCGCAGGTCGCCCCGCACGATCCTGACCTGCGGGGTGTCCTCCAGGAGGGCGCGGGCGTGCACGAGCACCTGGGGATCGTTGTCGACGTAGACGACCCTGGCGCCGGGGCCGGCGATCTCGTGGACGTTGCTCTGCGTCGGCAGGCCGGTGCCGATGTCGAGGAACTGGGTGATCCCCTGCTCCCGCAGGAATCGGACGGCGCGGCCGAGAAAGGCGCGGTTCTCCCGGGCTCCGACGGGAATGTGCGGCACGATCTCCAGCACCTTCTCCGCGGCCGCGCGGTCGGCGGCGAAATTGTCCTTGCCGCCGAGAAAATAGTCGTACATTCGCGCGACATTCGGAATATTCGGATCAAAGCTCACAGGCTCGGCCACAAATCTTGATCGTACGATATTCAAGCATCATGATCACCCCTGGCGCGTGCCTCGCCCCACGCTTCTCCACGACGAACCTTGTGGGCCTGCTGGTCGCTCGGCCGGTGTTCGAGCTGGGCGCTACGGGCCGCGATGCCGTTCGTGGTCTCGGGCGTGCCTGGACCGCGCGTGGCCGCCTTCGGCCTGGCGATCAGGACGCGGGTGGTGCCGAACTCGCGGGCGACCGCTCAGGATCGGCGAAACGAGCGAACGCCCGCAGGTTGGCCAGCGACTCGCCGCGCTTGGCCCGCCACTCCCACTCACGCCTGATCGAGGAGGCGAAGCCGAGCTCCAGCGCGCGGTCGAACCACTCGTCGGCGTAGGTGAGCACGCAGCCGAGCACCGTGTCGATCTCCTCGTCGCCGACCGCGGACAGCGGGATCCTGCCGACGAGGTAGACGTCGCCGACGGGGTCGACGGCGAAGTGCACGCCGTACATGGCGCCGTTCCTGCCGAGCAGCCACTTGTAGAACTCGGCGTGGTTCTCGTCGGGCCGGCGGCAGAAGAACGCCTCCACATGGAGGGCGTGGTCGCCGACGATCAGCCAGGTCATCGTGGCCAGCTTGTGCTGTCCGGGCAGCTTCACCAGGAAGGCGCCCTCGCGCGGCTCCTCGAAGGAGACCTCGGCGGCCCTGAGCGCGGCTTCGACCACATCCCTCATACGGCAAGCCTAGACATCGCGTGCAGATGCGACACCGCGCCGCCGTAGACGTCCATGAGCCGCGCGGCCGTGGCCGACCAGCCGAAGGCGTTGGCGTGGTCCCTGGCTCCCCGCGACAACTCGTCGCGCCAGCGCGGCTCGGTGACGAACCTGCGCAGGACACCGGCCCAGTCGCCGGGGTCGTGGCCGTCGACGAGCACCCCCGACACCCCGTCGCGGACGGCGGTGCGCAGCCCGCCCACCGACGCGGCCGCCACGGGCGTGCCGCACGCCTGCGACTCCAGCGCGACCAGCCCGAACGACTCGCTGTAGGAGGGCACGACCGTCACGTCGGCCGCGCGGTACCAGTCGGCCAGCTCCTGCTGGGGCGCGGGCGGGACCAGCCGGACGACGTCGGAGATGCCCAGCTCGGCGGCCATCTCGGTGAGAAGCGACGGGCGCGCCAGGCCGTTGCCTGAAGGTCCGCCGACGGCGGCGACGACGAGCCTGCCGCGCAGCGACGGGTCCTCGATCAGCATCCTGGCCGCGGCGCGCAGCAGCACGTCGGGGGCCTTGAGCGGCTGGATCCGGCCGACGAACAGCAGCACCCGGGCATCCTGCGGCAGGCCGAGGCGGTGGCGCGCGGCGCCCTGGGAGGCGGGCTGGAAGACGGTCAGGTTGACGCCGGGGTTGACGACGGCGACGTGGTCGGACAGCGCGCCGTACAGGTCGATGAGCTCGCCCGCCTCGGCCTCGGTGTTGGCGACCAGGCGGTCGGCGACCTGCACGACCTGCTCCTCGCCCAGCACCCTGGCCTGCGGCTCGGGCTTGTCGTCCTCGGCCAGGAGCAGGTTCTTCACCTTGGCCATGGTGTGCATGGTGTGCACGAGTGGCACGCCCCACCGCTCCTTGGCCAGCCAGCCGACCTGGCCCGACAGCCAGTAGTGGGAGTGGATGAGGTCGTAGTGGCCGGGATCGTACATCGCCTCGGTGCGCAGCACGCCGGAGAGGAACGCGCACAGCTGGCCGGGCAGCTCGGCCCGGTCGAGCTCCTCGTAGGGACCCGCGGTGATGTGCCTGACGAGGACGCCTGGAGCCAGCTCGGCCACCGGCGGCAGATCACGCGCCGTCTGCCTGGTGAAGATCTCCACCTCGACGCCGAGCTGAGCGAGTCGCTTGGCCGTCTCGACGATGTAGACGTTCATCCCGCCGGCGTCGCCGGTGCCCGGCTGGTCCAGGGGGGACGTGTGCATGCTCACCGTCGCGACTCTGTTGACGCGTCGCCTCAACAGATATCACCTCCAGAGCGCATACAACGGGCGGAAACCTTCCGACATTCCCGCCGCGCGTCCGGCTTTCGCCGTGCTGGCAGGATGAGCCCATGACGAAGACGGCAGTGGTGACCGGTGCGAGCAGCGGCATCGGGGAGGCGACCGCGCGGCGGCTGGCCGCCGAGGGGTACGAGGTCGTGGCCGGCGCCCGGCGCCGGGACCGGCTCGACAAGCTGGCCGCGGAGGTCGGCGGCATCACGCCCGTGACGCTCGACGTCACCTCCCAGGAGTCGGTCGACGCGCTCGCGGCGACGCTGGAGCGGTGCGACGTGCTGGTCAACAACGCGGGCGGCGCGCTCGGCATGGAGACGGTGGCCGAGGGCCTGGTCGAGGACTGGCAGCGGATGTACGACACGAACGTGCTCGGGTCGCTGCGCGTGACGAAGGCGCTGCTGCCGAAGCTGATCGACTCCGGCGACGGCGTGCTGGTGATGCTGACCTCGACCGCGGGCCTGGTCTCCTACGAGGGCGGCGGCGGGTACGCCGCGGCCAAGCACGCCCAGACCGCCATGGTGGAGACGCTGCGGCTGGAGCTCGTCGCCCAGCCGGTCAGGGTGGTGGAGATCGCGCCGGGCATGGTGCGCAGCGAGGGCTTCGCGGTGACCCGCTTCCGCGGCGACGCCGAGGCTGCCGCGAAGGTCTACGAAGGCGTCGCCAACCCGCTGACCGCCGACGACGTGGCCGACGCCATCGCCTGGAGCGTCACCAGGCCGCCGCACTTCAACGTCGACAGGATGGTGATCCGCCCCCGCGCCCAGGCCGCCCAGCACAAGGTCCACCGGGTCCTCGACCGGTGAGAGGCGTGTCCCGGGGACCGGGAGGCGCGCGCGTGGTGGCGGTTCGGTGAGACCGGTCGGCAACGTCACCAGGGGGACGACGGGCGTCAACCGGCTCCGTCGCGCCGACAGGTGGCTGGCCGCCGTCCACGGCCGCCTGCTGCGCGGCGCCGACCGCCCCCTGGTCGTCGACCTGGGGTACGGCGCGTCGCACACCACGACGCTCGAGCTGTTCACCCGCCTGCGGCGGGTCTCCCCCACGGTGGAGGTCATCGGCCTCGAGATAGAGCCCGCCCGCGTGGCGCTGGCCAAGCCCTACGAGCGCGAAGGGCTGTCCTTCGCGCTGGGCGGCTTCGAGCTCCCTGTCCCCCGCCCGCCCACGGTGATCAGGGCCTTCAACGTGCTCAGGCAGTACGGCGAGGCGGAGGCCTGGCGCTACTGGGACGTCCTGACGTCGCGGCTGGCACCGGGCGGGATCCTCGTGGAGGGGACGTGCTCGGAGGTCGGGCACCGGGCGGTGTGGGTGTGCCTGTCGGCGGAGGGGCCGCGGACGCTGACCCTGTCGGCCCGGTTCAACGCCTTCGCCACCCCCTCGGACCTGGCCGACCGGCTGCCGAAGACCCTCATCCACCGCAACGTTCCCGGCCAGCCCGTTCACGCGTTCCTCCGCGACTTCGACAGGGCTTGGGCGATCGCCGCGCCGTACGGGGCGAACGGGCTGCGCCAGCGGTGGCTGAAGGCGGTCGAGCTCCTCGCGGACGGCTGGCCGGTCTGTCGCACGCCGCCGCTGGGCGGAACGGCGCGGTGGCGACTGGGTGAACTGTCGATCCCGTGGTCGGCGGTGAATCCGGTCGGCCGATAACCTTCCCCTCATGCCGCGTTTCGTGATTTCTCCGAAAATTTCGCCCGAGTTGTTCGACGACCTTCTCGAGTGCTGGGTCGACGTCACCAACGCGGGCGGCGCGGTCGGCTGGGTGCCGCCGGTGACGGCCGACGACATCAGGCCCACCGCCACCACGACGTTCGCCGCGTGCGCGGAGGGCGGCCCCGACACGCTGGTGGCCGGCTTCGACGACGACGGGCGGGTGGCCTGCTGGGCGGTCCTGGTCTCCACGGGCCACTCGCTGATGACGCACTGGCGCACCGTGATGCGGGTGATGGTGCATCCCAAGCACCAGGGCAAGGGCTACGGCGGCGAGCTCATGCGCGCCGTGGCCGAGGCGGGCACGCGGCTGGGCCTGGAGTCGCTCCGGCTGACCGCCAGGGGCGGGCTCGGCCTCGAGCACTTCTACGCCAGGCACGGCTACCGCGAGGTCGGCCGGGTGCCGCGCGCGATCAGGGTGGCCGACGGCGACGAGCGCGACGAGATCTACATGGTGACGTTCCTGCCGGAGAACGCGTGACGTCCCTCTCATCCTCGGGCCGGATCCCAGCTCGACAGCGTGTAGTACTACGCTGGTGAGTGTGAAGGGTCTTGGCGAGCTCGAACGCAGCATCATGGACATCCTCTGGGCGCAGAACGCCCCGCTGACCGCCCGCGAGGTGGGCAGGCTCATAGAGGATCGCGACCTGGCCCCCACCACCGTCATGACCGTGCTCGACCGGCTCACCCGCAAGGGGTTCCTCGAGCGGACGCGCGACGGCCGGGCATGGAGATACGAACCAGCCGAAACCCGTGACAGCTACGTCGCCGAGCTTATGCTGGAGGCGTTGGACATGACGGGCGACCGCTCGGCCGCCCTCACCAGGTTCGCCCAGGCCGTCTCGGGGTCCGAGGCGGAGATCCTGCGCAAGGCCCTCACGGAGCTGGAGGAAGAGTGATCACGGCGGCGGCGTTGGCAGCGCTCGCCGCGGCGTGCGCGATCGGCGCCTGGCGCTTCACCGCCGCCCGCTGGACCTCCCGCGCTCCCCGCCTCGCCATCGCCCTGTGGCAGTCGCTCGGCGTCGCCTGGGGTCTGGCCAGCACCGGGGCGCTGCTCGCCTTCGCCGTCATGCCGTACGACAGGGGTGTGATCCAGGGGCTGCTCGCCTTCGCCGCCGGTGAGCGGCCCGGCGTGCCGTGGGACCCGTTCCACGCGCTCGCCATGGTCGCGGGGCTGACCATGCTGGCCGTCCTGGTCGCCGTGCTGCTCGCAGCCGGCGTGCAGACGCTGCGCGCCAGGCGCCGCCACCGCACGCTGCTCGCGCTGATCGCCCGCGAGGAGCCGCGCATCCCTGGGGTGCGCATCCTCGACCATCCCGGCGCCGCCGCCTACTGCGTACCGGGCCTGCGCTCGCACGTCGTGGTCAGCTCGGGCACGCTCGAACTGCTGTCGGAGGACGAGCTGACCGCGGTGCTCGCCCACGAGTCGGCCCACGTCCGCGAGCGCCACGACCTGGTGCTGCTGCCGTTCGGGGCGCTGCGCAGGGCGCTGCCGTTCTCGAAGGTCGTGCGCGACGCGCAGGCCCAGGTGGAACTGCTGGTCGAGATGGCCGCCGACGACCGGGCCCGCCGCTACTGCTCGCCTCGCCGCCTGGCCACCGCCCTGCTCCGTTTCGGTACGGCAGGCGCCATCCCGGCGCCCCACGGCATGCTCGGCGCCGCCCATTCCCAGGTGATGACCAGGGTCGACCGGCTGATCAAGCCGGCTCCCGACCTGCCGCGCTCCGGGCGTTTCGGGCTGATCGCCCTGAGTGTGACGTTGGCCACCTCCGCCCCCTTCCTGTGGGCGTTGCCCTTCTAACCTCGCCGTTTCCTGCTTGCAGGTGTTAGCCGCTTCGTTTGCAATTGCAAGCACATCGGGGCAGACTGACGGTATGGCACTACCCAACGTCGGCTCGATCGGTGAGTACATCCGCGAGCAACGGCAGCAGGCGAAGATCTCGCTGCGCCAGCTCGCGGCGGCGGCAGGGGTCTCCAACCCCTACCTCAGCCAGATCGAGCGGGGCCTGCGCAAGCCGAGCGCCGAGATCCTGAACCAGATCGCCAAGGGGCTGCACATCTCGTCGCAGGCGCTCTACGTGCAGGCGGGGCTGATCGAGGACCGCGAGCCCCCGAGCGACGTGATCACCGCGATCAGGGCCGACAACCTCATCACCGAGCGGCAACGCCAGGTGCTGATCGACATCTACGAGTCGTTCCGCAAGGAGAACCGCGCCGGGGACGAGCAGACCTCCCAGAATGCTCGCCCCCAGCACGATTCCGCGACGGACGACGAGCAGCCGCTGCCAGAGGAATTCCTCGCCGCGCTCGCTCCATACGCGGCGGATTCATCCAGCTCCTCGAACAACGGCACCGTCACCCAGGAAACCAAGGAAGGTTAACCCATGACGCTCGCCACCGAGGTCAAGAAGCTCACCGACTCCAAGCCGTTCTACGCGGTCGCGGGTGCCGGCGACTACGCCGTCGAGAAGCTCCGCGAGCTGCCCGAGCGGCTGCAGAAGCTGGAGTCGCGCCGCTCCGACTTCACCAAGGACCTGCCGGAGCGGGCGCGCGAGGCCCGGCTCAAGGCCGAGGATTTCGCCCGCGAGTTCCCCGAGAAGGCCCGCGACTACGCCGACCAGCTGAGCGCCAGGGCCACCGAGGTCTACGAGGAGTTCGCCACGCGCGGCCGCAAGGTCGTCAGCAAGGTGAGCGGTGAGGCCGCGCTGGAGCTCGAGGAGGTCTCCGAGGCCGCCGAGCCGCCGGTCGCCACGCCGGTCAAGAAGACCACCCGCGCCCCCAAGGCCGCCCCGAAGGCCTGACCCCGCGTGTTCAGGACCCCCGCCCGTCCCCGGGCGGGGGTCCTCGCGTTCCCTGGGCCGGTCAGCATTCCCCGGACGTCCGGGCGCCTTGGGCGGCTTGCCGTACTGGAAACAGGTTTCAGGGTGAATGGACTAGGGTGGTTGGCGACATCGCGGCATTGGGCGGAGTGGACATGATCACCTTTGGCCTTGACCTCATCTTCGCGATTCTCGCGATCATCGCGTTCGGCATGTCGGTGTGGGCGCTCGTCCACGCGCTCCGCACCCCGACCAACGCCTTCATCGCGGCGGGCAAGCTCCAGAAGAAGTGGTGGCTGCTGATCCTCGGCCTCGGCACGCTGTTCTCCTTCGCCACGGCCTGGGGCTACTTCGGCGCCAGCGGGCTGGCCAGGCTCAACATCTTCGCGATCGCTTCGGTGATCGCCGCCGGCGTCTACCTCGCCGACGTCAAGCCCGCCGTCCAGGGCATGGGCAAGGGCGGCGGCAACGGCCCCTACGGTCCCTGGTAGAGCGGCGGGCGCCCGGCTCCCGGTCCACCGCTTCCACGAAGGTCGCATGTCCAGAGAACTGATCGGTGCCGAGATGCAGGCCTTCCAGTCCGCCGTCGACGACTTCGACGCGGCCGCCGCCCGCGCCCTGGGCGTCAACAGGACCGACATCCGCTGCCTGGAGATCCTGCTGCGGCACGGCGAGATCACCCCCGGCATCCTCGGCCCCGCGCTCGGGCTGACGACCGGCAGCGTCACCGCCATGCTCGACCGGCTGGAGAAGCTCGGCTACCTGACCCGCTCCCCCGATCCCGGCGACCGCCGCAGGGTGGTCGTCCGGCCCACCGAGAAGGTCGCGGCCATGGCCGAGGAGCTCTACGGCCCCTTCGCCGTCGAGGGCGAGACGATCCTGTCCCGGTACACCGACGAGCAGCTGGAGACGATCGCCCGCTTCCTGCGGGAGTCGCGCGAGCTCTACCAGCGGCACGTCACGAGGGCACGGGAGTGGCCCGCAGGGCGTTGACCAGCCACTGCGCCAGCCTGTCGTGCCCTTCGAGCGTGGGGTGCACGCCGTCGGGCAGCAGCACCTCGGCCCGGTCGCCGGAGATCCAGCGCTGCCGGAGCGGGTCGAGGAAGGTCACCTGTTCGTGGCCCGCCACGTCGGCGAGGGCGTCGCGGACGAGGTAGGCCTTGTGCGGGGCGCGGTCGATCCAGATGGGGCCGATCATGACGATCCTGGTGCGGGGCCAGACGGCCTTGACGGACCCCACGAGCCTGGCGGCGGCCCGCCGTACCGAGGAGGCGGCCCATCGGTGGTCGTTGTGGCCGCCCGAGATGATCAGCACGTCGGGGGCGGGCCGCCAGGCCAGCTCCGCCGTGAACGACTGCGCGAAGCTGCGGCCCACCCGGCCAGGATTGACGAAGCCGGTGCCGCCGGCGCCCGCGACCACCGGCTGCCAGCCCAGCCGCCGCGCCGCCTCGGTGGCGTAGGTCTCCCATGGGTGCACGGGCCCGGATCCGACGGTGAAGCTGTCGCCGACGACCATCATCACGGGTGTCGTCTCCTGCACGACGGGCACGCGCGCGGGTGGCTGCGAAGCCGCAGCACCATTGCACCCCGCAATAGCGGGACATATCCCGATTACCGTGGCGGCCGATGCGAGCAGACGACGACGCAGCAGGCCGCGCATGACCACCTCAGGGGTTCTAGGCTGCCGACATGACCTTCGATCTCCACGGGCGCACGCAACGACTCGAACTCTCCGACCAGAACCTGCGCTCGTTCGAGGCGGTCGTCCTGGACTCGTCGCCAGAGGGGATCGTCTTGAGCAAGTCGGCATTCTATCCGGGCGGCGGCGGCCAGCCGGCCGATCAGGGAGTTCTTCTCTGGCAGGGGGTGGAAACCCGGATCGCCGGGGTACGCAAAGGCGACGATCTCTACCTGATCCCGGCAGAGGGCGATCCCGTCCCACCCGTCGGCACGGTCGTCGCCGGGGCCGTGGCGGACGAGCGGCGCTCGGCGCTCATGCGCACCCACTCCGGGCTCCACGTGCTGTGCGGGGTGGTCTTCCGCGACTACGGCGCGCTGGTCACCGGCGGCAACATGGAGGAGTTCTCCGCCCGGATGGACTTCAACCTGCCCGAGGTGCCACCGGGCTTCAAGGAGGCGGTCGAGGCCGCCTGCAACACCGAGATCGGCGCCGACCGGCGCATCGACGTGCGGGTGCTGCCGCGCGCGCAGGCGTTCGCGATTCCCGACATCATCCGCACGGCCACCAACCTGGTGCCCGAGCACGTGCAGGACGTCCGCGTCGTCGACATCGTCGGCCTCGACACCCAGGCCGACGGCGGCACCCACGTCGCCTCCACCAAGCAGATCGGCCGGATCAAGGTGGCGAAGATCGAGAGCAAGGGCAGGGGCTTCCGCCGCCTGCGGATCACGATCTCCGACTGAGCCGGTCGGCCAGCTCGCCGAACCCGTTGCGCCTGGCCGCCCCCGCCGCGTCCAGCGGCTCCCAGTCGGGCAACCAGGCCGGGTCGGCGCCGCGGTGGAGGAGATACTCGGCGATGTCGCGCTGCCCTCCGTGGGCGGCGAACCAGAAGGCCAGGTCGAGATCGTACGGCTCGACCATCCGGTCGAGCAGCCCGAGCGCCGCCGCCTCGTGCGCCGCCACGGACGCGCCGCGTTCGACCAGGCGCCGCGCGGCCTTCCACTGCCCGAAGGCCACCGCGTCGGTGATCGGCGTGCCGTCCGCGATGACCGCGCCCGTGGCCTCGATGTCGGCGCCCGCGTCGAGCAGCGCGTCGAGGGCCTCGACGTCGTCGTTGCTGGCCGCCCAGTGCAGCGGCGTCTCGGTGTGCGGGCCGGCGAAGCGCGCGCCGACGTCGGCCCCGTGCGCGACGAGCAGCTCGATCGTGCGCCGGACGCCGGGGCGGTTGCCGGGCCAGTCGGTGGCCACGTGCAGCAGCGAACGCCTGGTCCCGTCGCGCCCTTCCAGCCACTCGCGGGCGAGCCCCTCATGGGCGGTCAGCAGGCGCTCCAGCTCGGCGGCCTCACCGGCGTGGATCGCCGCGACGACGGCGACGGCGATCGGGTCGTCAACGTCCATGCCGGCCATTCTCGATCATGACGGGTGTCCCGTCGAGCCCCGGCCCGGGCCGTCAGAGGGAGCGGAACTGGCGGGTCGAGGAGATCGCGCCCGACGTCGTGGTGGTGAAGGTCCGCATCGAGCCCGCGAACTTCGACAGGTCCCACTCCGCCGGCCCGTGGTACCAGTAGAGGTTGTCGGCCTCCTGCCCGTCGCCCGTGACCGAGGCGACCACCCGCGACCAGTGCTCGACCCCGTCGAAGATCACCGCGTACGGCAGGTAGCGGGAGAACAGCTCGACCCGGTGCTGCTCAGGCACGGCGCCGAGGTCGCCCGCCAGCAGGTACTGCCGGAACCCCAGCGTGTGGGCCAGCGCGGCCGACCCCTTGGCGGTCTTGGCCGGCATCGACTGCCCGCCCACCGCCAGGGCCGCCCCCGCGATGACGACCGCCAGCCCCAGCAGGCCGTAGGTGGTGAACCAGGCCAGCGCCACGGTCGCGGCCACGCCCAGGAAGCAGAGCACGAGGCCGATCGTGGTCCAGCGGGTGCGGACGGCGTCGGGACGGCGCGCGAACCAGCCCTGCTGTACGACGTCGGTGTAGAGGGCGTCGCGCACCTCACCGAGGTGGGCGTGGAAGGAGCCGGACAGCTGCGACAGCAGCACCACGTCACGCCCGTCGAAGATCGCGTCGTACAGCGCCTTCTCGTACGGCATGAGCGAGCCGACGGGCGCGTTCGGCAGCCTGACCAGCAGCCAGTCGGGCGCGTCGTAGGTCTGGCGGGGCTGCTCGTCGATGCGCAGGTAGCCGCGGACCGCGAGGTCGACGATGGTGGCCGTCACGTCGATCACGTCGGCCTGCTCGTCGATCAGCGTGCCGATCTGGCCGGGCCGTACGCCGTCGGGCGGGGTGAAGTGGCCGTCCTGGACGGCGGCGACCGCGTCCCCTTCGTGGCCGACGACGCGGGCGTCGCGGCCGCGCGTCCACCACAGCAGGCCCACCCCGCCCAGCAGCAGCACCAGCAGCCCGGCCAGGGCGCCCCCGGTGACCAGGTCGAGCGTGAACGCCGAGGCCAGCGTCCAGCGCCGCGCCAGGATCGGCTCGCCGCCGCTGGAGCCCTGGGGGAAGCCGACGACGACGGTCAGCGCCTGGCCGGCGTTGAGCCGCTGCTGCTCGAAGTCGGCGCGCGCCCCGGTGTGGTCCATGGAGGCGGACGTGCAGCCGATCGCCGAGGTCAGGTCGCCGGCGAAGCACGACAGGTTCTGGATCGAGGCCGGGCCGGTGACCTTGACCGTGGCCTTCTCCACCGGGACGTTCCAGCCGCCGACGGCGAACCAGCGCAGCTCCTCGTCGCCGCCGGCCTGGGTGACGGCGCCGGTCACGTCGTAGGAGACGGTGCCGTCGCCCTTCATGGTCAGCACGTCGCCCGCGAGCGTGCCGCCCTTGACGTTGGAGATCCGGTAGAGCCGGTCGAAGGAGTCGTCGTAGCGGGTGCGGCTCAGGAAGGTCCGCTTGACCTCGCCGCCCGCGCCGCTGATCTTCTCGCTCACGTGGAGCACGCCGCCCTTGCCGAGCTCGATCGTCACCTCGTCGGTGATCGCCCCCGACGGCGCCGTCATGGAGAGCGCGCCGAGCAGGAAAGCGGCCAAGGCGACCTTGATACCCGTCATGGCGGCCGATCGTAGCGGTTGGCACAGACGCTCTGAATGGGTACGCCCTGACCAGGGGGAATGCGATGGTTCGGGGTGTGAGGGCGATTCACGGCGCCGCGCGGCAGGCCTGTACGCGCGGGCCCGGACGGGGTTTCATCGTCGGTACGGCACGACCGCCCACGCCGGAGGTGTCCCGATGACACTCCCTCCCTACCAGCCGATGTTCGCCAAGGCCGGATCGCTGCCGGTCGCCGGCGACTGGGGCTACGAGATGAAGTGGGACGGGGTCAGGGCGGTGGCCTACGTCGAGGACAGGGCGGTCAGGCTGGTCTCGCGCAACGGCAAGGACGTCACCGTGGCCTATCCCGAACTGCGCATGCTGGGCGGCGCGGTGGGCGGCCACGACCTGGTCCTCGACGGGGAGATCGTCGCCTTCGACGCCGCGGGCCGCCCTTCGTTCGCCGCCTTGCAGCCGCGGATGCACCAGCGCCACCCGGCGAAGATCGCGGAGCTGGTCAGGTCGGTGCCCGTGACGTTCATGCTGTTCGACCTGCTGCACATCAACGCGGTCAGCGTGGTCGGCCTGCCGTACACGCAGCGCCGGGAGGTGCTGGAGGAGACGGTCACGCCGGGTGCGCGCTGGCAGGTGCCCGTGTGGTTCCACGGCGCCGGCCAGGACGCGGTGGCGGCCAGCAAGTCACTCGGACTCGAAGGCGTGGTGGCCAAGCGGCTCGGCTCGCCCTACCGGCCGGGGCAGCGCTCGGCCGACTGGACCAAGGTGAAGAACTTCGCCACGCTCGAGGTCGTCATCTGCGGCTGGAAGCCGGGTGAGGGCCGCCGGGCGGGGACCATCGGATCCCTGCTGCTCGGCGTGCACGACGCCGAGGGGCGGCTGGTCTTCGCCGGGCACGTGGGCACCGGCTTCACCGACCGCATGCTGGCCGATCTGGAGGCGCGGCTGCGGCCGCTGGAGCGGCCCGACCCGCCCGTGGCCGGGGTGCCGCCCGAGCACGCCCGGGGCGCGCACTGGGTGGAGGCGGCGCTGGTCGGGGAGGTCCGCTACGCGGAGTGGACGCCGGACGGGCGGGTGCGGCACCCCTCGTGGCGCGGCCTGCGCGAGGACAAGCGGCCGGAGGAGGTGCGGGTCCCCCAGGCCTCGTAGGAGGAGTTCGCGGGAGGCCGCGCGGGGTGGTTCACAGCCGGATCAGGCCGCGCTCGACCGCCGCCGTGACGGCCGCCGTGCGGGTGTCGACGCCGAGCTTGCCGTACACGTGGACCAGGTGGGTCTTGACGGTCGCCTCGGTGATGAACAGCGCCTTGGCGATCTCCTTGTTGCCCGCCCCCTTGGCCAGCAGCCCGAGGATCTCGATCTCCCTGGCGGTGAGGGCGGGCCCGGGGTCGCGCATGCGGCGCATCATCCGCGTCGCCACCTTCGGCGACAGGACGGTCTCCCCCCTGGCCGCCGCCTTGATGGCCTGGAACAGCTCGTCGGGCGGGCAGGCCTTGAGCACGTAGCCGGTCGCCCCGGCGTCGATGGCCCTGACGATGTCCGCCTCGGTCTCGTAGGTGGTCAGCACGAGCACCTGCGGGGCGTTGGGTAGCGTGCGGACCAGCCGCGTGGTCTCCACGCCGTCGGCTCCTTCGCCGAGTTGCAGGTCCATCAGCACGACGTCGGGCTGCCTGAGGGCGATCCCCCTGACCGCCTCCTGCGACGTGCCGGCCTCACCGACGATCTCCATGTCGGGCTCACCGCCGACCAGGGCCGCGATTCCCGCCCGCACCACGGGGTGGTCGTCCACCAGGAAGAGCTTCACAGCGGAATCCTCGCAGCCACGGCCGTGCCCTCGCCCGGCACGCTCTCGACGACCAGGGTGCCGCCCACCTCGGCCAGCCGGTCGCGCATGGCGCGCAGGCCGTACCCGCGCCCCGGCCCGGAGACGGCCTGGTCGAAGCCCACGCCGTCGTCGAACACGTCGAGCGTCACCTCGCCCTCCAGGTAGGACAGCGTGACGACCACCCTGCTCGCGTGGGCGTGCTCGCGCGCGTTGGCCAGCGCTCCCTGCGCCACTCTGAGCAGGACGGCCTGCGTCTTGGGGTCGAGGGGATACTCGGCCCCCTCCTGGCGGAAGTCGTCGCTGATCGCCTTGAGCGCGTCGGGCAGCGACCGCGAGGCCAGTTCGGCGGGACCGAGGTCTCTGACGAGGCGCCGCGCCTCCTCCAGGTTGTCGCCCGCCAGGGCCATGGCCTGGCGCAGGTACCCGCGGGCACGGTCGGGGTCGGCCGTCCACGCCCGGTCGGCGGCCTGCAGCAGCATGCGCTGGCTGGTCAGGCCCTGGGCGATCGTGTCGTGGATCTCGCGGCTGAGCCGTTCCCTCTCCTCCAGGACGCCCGCGCGCCGCAGTTCCCAGAAGATGACCACGGTCATCGCGGCCACCGCGACGGGCGCGAGCACCTGGCTCGGATCGAACCGGTCGGCCAGGTAGATCTGGGAGACGATCACCGCGGCCGTCAGCACGGTGGCGGCCACGATCGCCAGCGGCGGCGACAGCAGCCGCAGGCACATGAAGAACAGCGGGATCGCGCACCACGAGAACGACGGCGCCATCTCGACCAGCACCAGCCAGAGCAGGAGCACGGCGGCGAGCCAGACCAGCCGGCCGCGCTGGCCGAGCGGCCGCCAGAACACCACGCCCGCGGCGTAGACGGCGCCGAGGACGGCGGCCAGGCTCACGTTCGTGATGCTCTCGCCGTTGAGCCCGTGCCTGACCAGCAGCCTGGAGGCCGAGGCGGCCAGCAGAAGGAAGAACCCGACGTGCATGGCCCTGTTCAGCCAGACGCGTTCCACCGCTCCTCCTGTCGTCACATCAGCCTTTCGGTTGACGTACGGCTCCGCCGTTTTCTTCCCCCGGTGCCGACCGTTCGCGGGATGAGCCGCCCTTTTCCGGGAGGCATGGTGGTGGTATGGACCCAGTCGTGTGGTTGAGCCGGCGAGCGGTGCTGGCCGCGGCGGCTGCCCTCGGGCTCGCGGCGTGCGGCGCGGAATCCCGACCACAATCCTCGCGTCCTGGCATGAAAGGATCAAATGTGCTCAACGGACAACTGCTCACCGCCGCCGCCACGGGTGACGCCGCCGCCGTCAGAGAGGCCGTCACCGAGGGGGCCGACCTGGAGGCGCGCGACAGCCAGCGGCGCACCGCCCTGCTGCTGGCAAGCGCCGCCGACCACGTGGAGGTCGCCGAGATCCTGGTCGCCGCGGGCGCCGACCCGAACGCCCTCGACGCCCAGCACGACACCCCGTGGCTGGTCACCGGCGTGACAGGCAGCGTGGCCATGATGCGGGCGCTGCTGCCCGCCAAGCCCGACCTGACGGTCAGGAACCGCTACGGCGGAGTCTCGCTCATCCCCGCGTGCGAGCGGGGGCACGTCGAGTACGTGCGCGAGGTGCTCAAGACGGGCATCGACGTCAACCACGTCAACGACCTCGGATGGACCGGACTGCTGGAGGCGGTCATCCTGGGCGACGGCGGGCCGCCGTACCAGGAGATCGTCAGGCTGCTGCTGGCCGCGGGCGCTGACCCCGAGCTGGCCGACCGCGACGGCGTGACCGCGTTGCGGCACGCCGAGAAGAAGGGGCAGCACGAGGTGGCGGAACTCCTCCGGCAGGCCTGACCTCGGCAGCGGCGGCCGCTCAGGCGCGCAGCCGTACCTCTCCGACGGGACGCCCGCCGCCCAGCAGCGGCGGGACCGCCAGCGCGTCGAGCTCGGGCGCCTCGAGACCGAGGGCGCGCAGCGCGGCCACGGTGACCGGCACCCGCGCCCGCGACGTCCCGTCCTCGACCTTGACGGTGCCCGCGCGGCCGTCGGCGAAGGCGAAGGCGTCGAAACCCTCGGCGCCCGCCTTCACCATCAGCCCCGGTACGGCCCGCATCAGCGCCACCTCCGGCCGGGTGGTGCCCGAGGTCCACTCGGGATGGGCGATCACGGCCTCGTAGACGCGCCGCTCCGGCGAGCCGGGACCGCCCAGCGGGAAGGCCCTGAACGCCCTGGCCACGCCCACCATCGAGACGAAGAACAGCGGCGCGCCGCAGCCGTCCACGCCGGTCGCGGCCACGCGCTCGCCCGTCAGCTCCTCGACCGTCTCCCTGACGGCCCGCTGCAGCGGATGCGCGGGGTCCAGGTAGGTCTCCACCGGCCAGCCGTTGACGGCGCAGGTGGCGAGCATGGCGGCGTGCTTGCCCGAGCAGTTCATGTAGACGCGCGCCTTGCCGGTCACGCTCCTGTCCTCGGGGTGGTCCTCGGGGCAGAGAAGGGCGCTCTCGTCGAGCCCCGCGCCGGCGAGGATCTTCCTGACCCCGTCGACGTGGAAGGGCTCGCCCGCATGGGAGGCACAGGCCAGCGCGAGCAGCTCGCCGTCCAGGTCGAGGCCGCGGCGCAGCATGCCGAGCGCCTGGAGCGGCTTCATCGAGGAGCGCGGCGAGGCCAGCGCGTCGACGGCGCCATGGACACGGACCGGGGTCCCGTCGGCGGCCACCGCCAGCATCCGGACCTGGTGCGTGGACTCCACGAACCCAGACCGGACAACCTCCACAACAAGCGACATTTCCCCTCCCTTTCGCGACGAGTGTAGCCGCGGCCCCGCCGGGCGCGCGGAGGGCCGCGCTCCTGGACGCCACGGCGGTGGGCCACAATGGGGTGTCATGCGAGCAGTCGTCCAGCGGGTCAGCCACGCCTCCGTCGTCGTCGAGGGCCGGACGGTCGGCGCGATCGACGAGCCCGGCCTGATGGTCCTGGTCGGCGCGACCCACACCGACACCCCCGCCGAAGCGCGCAAGCTGGCCGCCAAGCTGTGGGGCCTGCGCATCCTCGACGGTGAGAAGTCCTGCTCGGACGTCGGCGCCCCGCTGCTGGTCATCAGCCAGTTCACCCTGTACGGCGACACGCGCAAGGGCCGCCGCCCCACCTGGCAGGCCGCCGCGCCGGGACCGGTCGCCGAGCCGCTGGTCCAGGCGGTCGTCGACGAGCTGAGGGCGCTCGGCGCGCACGTGGAGACCGGCAGCTTCGGCGCCGACATGAAGGTCTCCCTCCTCAACGACGGCCCGATCACGCTGGTCATCGACCTGTGAGCAGGTAGGGCCAGCCTCACCTTTTTCCCGGATGGCTCGCCCATGTCCGGAAGGCGCCCCTCCCCCTACCGTTGATCGCATGACCATCTGGCAACGGATCCGCTCCTTATGGGGAGCGGCGACCTGGCTGCGCACCCTGCACGTGGCGATGGGCCTGCTGGCCGGAGCCCTCACGGCAGGCGTGATCATCGCCCTGGTCTTCGCGTCGGTGCTGCTGGTCTGGACCGTGGTCGTGCCGGTGATCGCCGTCGGCGTGCTGTTCTGGGCGCTGCCGTACCTCACCGCCCTGCAGCGGTCCCGCTTCTCCGCCTACCTGGACGTCACGATCGCGCCGGTGCCGCGGGCGTGGCCGCCCCGCAACCCGCTCACCTGGCTGGTCGGCCAGGCCAAGGCGCTCAGCACGTGGCGGCAGATCGCCTACCACCTGCTCTGCCCGCTGCTCAACGGCCTGGGCGCGACCGCCCTGCTCATCGCCTGGGGCGGCACCATCACCCTGGCCATCCTGTCGGCCCGCACCTTCGCCCTGGCGGCCTACTGGTGGCTGGGCGTGCTGTTCGCGGTGATCGCCGTCGGCCTGTTCGTCGCCGGACCCCTCGTGGCCAGGGCGTTCGCCTGGGTCGACATCATCGCGGGCAAGGCGCTGCTCGGCCCGAGCATCAGCGACGAGCTGGCACAGCGGGTGGAGACCCTGCGGGAGAGCCGCGCCGAGGTGATCGACGCGGCCGACGCCGAGCGCCGCCGCATCGAGCGCGACCTGCACGACGGCACCCAGCAGCGCCTCGTCTGGCTCGCCATGAACCTCGGCATGGCCCGCGCCACCCTCACCGACCTGCCGGAACCGGCCCGCCAGGTGATCGCCCAGGCCCACGAGGAGGCCAAGCAGGCGCTCAAGGAGCTGCGCGACCTCGTCCGCGGCCTGCACCCCGCCGTCCTCACCGACGAGGGCCTCGACGCGGCCCTGTCCGGCCTGGCCGCCCGCGCACCCCTCCCCGTACGGCTCAGCGTCGACGTCGCGGACCGGGCCTCGCCCACGATCGAGGCGGTGGCGTTCTTCGTCGTGTCGGAGGCGCTCACCAACATCGCCAAGCACGCCGAGGCGGCCAACGCCGCGATCACGGTCGTCCGCAGAGGTGATCGGTTGCGGGTGACCGTCCAGGACGACGGGAAGGGCGGGGCCGCGCCCGAGCGCGGCACCGGCCTGCGCGGCCTGGCGCAGCGGGTCGGCTCGGTGGACGGCCGGCTGCGCATCGACAGCCCGGCGGGCGGGCCGACGACGATCGAAGTGGAGCTTCCATGCGAGTAGTGCTGGCCGAGGACTCGGTGCTGCTGAGGGAGGGCCTGACCTGGGTGCTCGGCTCGGCGGGCATGCAGGTCGTGGCCGCGGTGGCCGACGCCGAGGAGTTGCTGCGCGCGGTCGAGCAGCACGCACCCGACCTGGTGATCACCGACGTGCGGATGCCGCCCTCGCACAGGGACGAGGGGCTGCGCGCGGCCCTCGTGCTGCGCCGCCAGCGGCCGGGGCAGCCGATCGTCGTGCTGTCGCAGTACGTCGAGGAGCGCTACGCCAGCCAGCTGCTGTCGACCGAGACGACCGGGGTCGGCTACCTGCTCAAGGACCGGGTCGCCGACGTCACCGAGTTCGTCGCCGCGCTGCGCAGGGTCGAGGCGGGCGGCACCGCGCTCGACCCCGAGGTGGTCGCCCAGCTTCTGCTGCGCGGCCGCAGCGACCCGCTCGACCAGCTCACCCGCAGGGAGCGCGAGGTGCTCGCGCTCATCGCGGAGGGCCGCTCCAACACCGGCATCGCCGAGGCGCTGGTCGTCTCGGAGGGCGCGGTCGGCAAGCACATCAACAACATCTTCGCCAAGCTCGGCCTGTCCGGCGCCGACGACAAGGACCACCGGCGGGTCCTGGCCGTCCTGCGCTTCCTCAAGGTCTGAAGGGGGCTCGCCCATGCGGAAGCCGTGGTCATCGAAGTCGGACGAAGGCTCGTCAACGCGCACGGTGTGGCTGGTCGTCGGCGGTCTGTTCGCCTTCGGCTCGATCGTCGGCGTCGGGACGGCGTTCGGCCTCAACATCCCCGCGCCCGACGCGTCGGCCGAGACCTCCCTGATCTCCACCCGCACCAGGGAGGTCACCGAGAACGTCTACGAGCTCACCACGCCGGAGGTGGTCCTCGACGCGTCGGGCGAGGTCGACGTCAAGGTCGTCCAGGGCAAGCACGGGGAGCTGGCGATCAGGCGGGAGTCCACGTGGAGCGTGGGCTCCCGCCACCAGGAGGAGTCGTGGAACGGCCGGTGGTTACGGGCCGTCTTCGTCTGCGAGACGCCGGGGTGCGGCGCCGTCTACACGCTCGCGGTCCCCGAGGGCACCACGGTGATGCTGAACGGCACGCCCCGCTCGCTCACCTGCCCGGCCGGGAAGTGCGTCCAGCTGTGACACCGTGCGCGCGTGCGGCCCGCCCGTGCCGGACCGGGAGGGCCGGGCACGGCGCGCCGTACCGGACAGGACGGGCGGTCAGCGGATGCGGCGGCGGAGCGCCGGGTCGATCGACACGTTGCGGCCCGCGTCCGGCGGCACGACGACCTCCTGGCCGGCCGCGACGCCGCCGGCCAGCAGCGGCGCGTCGACCGGCACCGTCCGCTTGACCAGGGCCAGCGCGATCGGCCCCAGCTCGTGGTGGCGGGCCGAGGACCCGACGAAGCCCACGTCCTGCCCGTCGAGCACCACCGGCGCGCCGTGCGGCGGCAGGGTGTCGACGCTGCCGTCGAGGTGCAGGAACACCAGGCGGCGCGGCGGATGCCCCAGGTTGTGGACGCGGGCGACCGTCTCCTGCCCGCGGTAGCAGCCCTTGGTCAGGTGGACGGCCGCGCCGATCCAGCCCACCTCGTGCGGGATCGTCTTGTGGTCGGTGTCGAGCCCGAGCCGCGGCCGGTGCCGCTCGATGCGCAGCGCCTCGTAGGCCCACAGCCCGGCCAGCGGCCTGCCCAGATGGTCGCCGAGCTCGGCGCGCGGAACGAGGACGTCCTCGTCGGCGGTCGACAGGACGGCCAGCTCGTCGGCGAGCGACACCTCGACCCTGAGCATGAACCGCATGCGGTCGAGATAGTCGATCAACGCGGCCGACGCGCCGGGCTCCACGTGGGCGAGCACGGCCGCGCCGTCGTCGACGAGCGTCAGGTGCTGCTCCACCCTTCCCTGCAGGTCGAGGAGCAGCGTCTGGGTCCACATGCCCGGCTGCAGGGTGTCGAGCTTCTGCGAGGTGAGGTCGTTGAGCCATTTCAGCCGGTCGGCACCGGCGATCCGCACGATCTCACGGTTGCTGCGGTCGACGACCGCCTCGCCCTTCAGCAGCGCGCGCTGCTCGGCGAACAGGTCACCGTAGTGGGCGGCCACGTCGGCGTCGGGGGCCTCGGCCGCGACGGCGCCGGGGAGATCCAGCAGAGGGCTACGCATGCCGTCAGGCTACCCGGCAGGTGCGGCACCGGCCGAAGACGGTCAGGTGCCGGATGTCGGTCTCGAACCCCATCTCGTGGTCGAGCCCCTTGACCAGGCCGTCGGTCAGCTCCAGGCGGACCTCGCTGACCTCGCCGCAGACCCTGCACACCAGGTGGAAGTGGTCGGCCTCGGTAGCCAGGTGGTAGGTCGGGGCGCCGTGGTTGAGATGGGTGTGGGTGACCATGCCGAGCTCTTCGAGCAGTTCGAGGGTGCGGTAGACGGTGGAGATGTTGACCCCGCGAGCCGTCTGCCGGACCTTCGCGCAGATCTCCTCGGGCGTGCCGTGCTCGAGCGCCTTGACCGCCTCGAGGACCAGCTGACGTTGCGGAGTCACGCGGTAGCCCTTGGCCCGGAGCTCCTCGTGCCATGCGGTCTCGGTCATGTCCCGAGTCTACGGCCGCCGGATAATCGCTTGCCCGTTACCGAAGCCGCCGCATAACTTGAAGGCACGCGGAAAGGAGGTGGTCCAAACAATGGTGATTCATAGTTGGGCTAGCGAGGTGGCTGTCCGCTAGCGACGCGGAACCATCCGGACCAGGTCTGGAGGTCTCGCGACGCGAAGGCGAATCCGAGGCAGCCACCGGGGCTCCGAGCAGCCGGACGGCAGGGTGCGGCCCTGCCTGTGGTCCATCCGGCCCGCCTGACCGCAGGCGGAGAAGGCTCGGGGCCCTTTCCCATGTCCGGGCCCGCGAGCCGTCGTCCTCCGCGAACGCGTCAGTGCTCGCCGCGCGGCTGGACGCCCATCCTGGCGCACGCCTCGTTGTAGAGCCTGACCACCGCGAGCCGTACCTGGGGGCGCTCGGTCAGCGTCTCACCCCACGGCACCCGCACCCGCTCGCCGCCGTCGATCGTGAACTCGATCGCCTCGGCGTCCACGTCACTGGTCGTCGCCGTCGTCGCCGCCGGACGCCCGCCGAGCGCCCGCACGATCAGCAGGCCGTCGGCGGCGTGGTCGTCGTTCATGTGCCGCTTGATCGCCTCGACGACGTCAGGGGTGAAAGGGCCGCTCATGCCACCTTCTTCAGCTCGGCCGACATGTGAGAGGTCAGCGCGACCCCCTCGGCGGCCATGTCGTAGGCCCACATGAGGTTGCCGTTGACCAGGCCGTAGAGGCGGTGCCCCGCGGTGTACTCCTTCGCGGTCGCGGTGCGGGCGACCACGTCGGTGCGCAGCTCGATCTTGTGGAACACGACCTCGCCGACGTAGATCTCGACGATGCCCGTCGGGTGGGAGAGCAGCACCTCCAGCTGGCGGTCGGGCTGCTGGCGCCAGTAGCCGGTCTCGGTGGCCAGCGGGCGCACCTTCCCGCCCGACTCGTCCAGCAGCCACGTACGGCTGACGTAGGTCAGGAACGGCTTGCCGTTGTGGCCGAACTCGATCTCCTGGCCGAAGTTGAAGCTCTCGATCGTCGGGTAGCCGCCGACTCCCGCGCCCTCCCACCTGCCGAGCAGCCAGGCGATGGGCTCGAGGTCGGGATGCACTTCAGGTTCTTCCATGTCTCGCAAGCCTAGGCCGTCCACGGGGTGTCCCGCCTGCGCCGGCGTACCGGGTGCGGACGTCCGGGGCGCTTCGGTCTAGGCTGACCCTCATGGCACGATCACTGGTCATCAAGGTCACCGCGGGAGCCGACGCCCCCGAGCGATGCAACCAGGCCTTCACGGTCGCGGCCGCCGCGCTGGCGAGCGGTGTCCCCGTCTCGCTGTGGCTGACGGGCGAGGCGTCCTGGTTCGCCCTTCCCGGCAGGGCCAAGGAGTTCAGCCTGCCGCACGCCGCCCCGCTGGAGGACCTGCTCGACGCCGTGCTCGCGGCGGGCCGCGTCACGGTCTGCACCCAGTGCGCGGCCAGGCGCGACATCACCGTCGACGATCTCATCGACGGCGTGCGGATCGCGGGAGCGCCCACGTTCGTCGAGGAGGCCGTGGCCGAGGGCGCGCAGGCCCTCGTCTACTGACCGCCGGCGCCCCCGCGCGCCGTCAGCGCGACATGACCGCGTCGAGCCGCTCCTTGCGCAGCCGGTCGTACCAGGTGTCGTCGATCGGCGCCAGCGAGCCGCCCGTCGCCCAGCCGAGCAGCAGGTCGGCCAGCGCCGGGTTGCGGGCCAGCGCCGGCCCGTGCAGGTAGGTGCCGACGACGTGCCCGGCGAAGCAGCCCTCGAACCCGTCGCCGTTGCCGGTGCCGGCCAGCGTCCGCGACAGCGGCTTGACGCCAGGGCCGAGGCGGGTGACGCCCATGTGGTTCTCGAACCCGGTCAGCGTCGGCAGGTTGAGCGAGGTGTCGACCTCGGCCACCAGCTCGCCCACCGCCCGTGCGGGGCCGCGGGTGCTGGCGATGTCGAGCAGCCCGATGCCGTCGACCGGCTGCCCCTCCTCGCCGCCGAACGTGCTGCCCATGATCTGGTAGCCGGCACAGACCGCCAGCATGGCCGCGCCGCGGGCGATCGCCCGGTGCAGGCCGCCGTCCTTGCGCAGCCGCTGGGCCGCGAGGATCTGCGGCCGGTCCTCGCCGCCGCCGATGAGGTAGATGTCGCCGCTCTCCGGGACCGGGTCGGACGAGCGGACGTGGATCGTCTCGACCGTCATGCCCCTCTTGCGGGCCCGCTGCTCGAGGACGAGCACGTTGCCCTGGTCACCGTACGTGCTGAGCAGGTCGGGGTAGATCCAGACCACGCGCAGGGCGCTGTCAGACGGCACGGCCGAACTCCGATCGGATCTGCTGGAAGGCGGTGTAGTTGGCGATCACGTCGAGCCGCCCCGGCGGCATCGCGTCGAACGCCTGGGCGAAGCTGTCGTACAGCTGGAACGGCACCTCGGCGACGTCGAGCCGGAGCGCCAGGTCGAGACGGCGCTCGCCGGTGACGTGGACGGG
This sequence comes from Nonomuraea sp. NPDC004354, assembly GCF_053602555.1. Classification (NCBI taxonomy): domain Bacteria; kingdom Bacillati; phylum Actinomycetota; class Actinomycetes; order Streptosporangiales; family Streptosporangiaceae; genus Nonomuraea; species Nonomuraea sp. NPDC004354. The sequence continues at coordinate 139,846 of NZ_JBSGDV010000017.1, forward strand.
ACGGCCGCGCAGGATGCGGTAGTCGACGTCCCACAGCCAGGAGGTGTCGCGTCCGTCGGGGCCCTGCGCGTTGACCGACAGGATGATCGGCAGCGAGGGGTCGGAGACGTCGAACGCCTCCAGCCAGCCCGCCGGGTTCTTCGACAGCAGCAGCCGCGCCGCCCTGCCGTCACGCTCGACCGTGGTGTAGCGGCCCGCGACCGAGGTGACCTCGCGCAGCCTGGGCAGCGCCGACTGCACGTGCAGCCCGAACGCCTCGGCCACCGCGAGCGCCATCGCGCCGTTGGAACGGTTGGCGAGACCGGGCAGCTGCAGGTCGAGCACCCAGCGGTGGCCGCGCGGGTCGATCACCGCGTCGTCGTCGAGCACCCAGTGAGGCTCGGGCCGGTGGAAGGTGCACTCCCGGCACGCCCAGTCGGCGCCCTTCCTGTCGAGCGGACCGCCGCACTCGGGGCAGCTCCAGGAGTCCTCCTTCCAGCGCTGGCCGCCGGCGACCCAGGTGACCTTGGCGGCCGTGGAGGCGCCCCAGGTGACCAGTGGGTCGTCGCAGTTGGCGATCACGTGGGTGGGCTTGCCCGACAGCGCCCTGCGCCACTTCTGGGCCAGCAGCCAGATCTCGGCCGCCCGGTCCATCTGGTCGCGGCTGAGGTTCATCAGGCACACGACGCCTGCCCCGGTGGTCTCGAGCACCTCGGGGAGGTACTTCTCGTCCACCTCGAGCACGCCGTACGGCGCCGACTTGTGGGCAGACAGCGCCGAGACGTGGCCGGCCGGCATGTTGGCGCCGAACGCGTTGGTGGCCACCTCGCCCAGCTCGGTCAGCGCCGAGGTGATGAGACGGGTGGTGGTCGTCTTGCCGTTGGTCGCGCTGACGAGCACGAGCTTGCGGTCCCTGGCCAGCTGTCTGAGCAGGTCGGGCTCGAGGACCAGGCCGACGCGCCCGCCGATCACGGACCCGTCACCACGCCCGGTGACCCTCGACAAGGTGGCGGCGGTGCGCCCCAGGGCACTCGCGAGCTGGGCCCGCAGCGGAAGCTGGGTCATGCTGACCGATCCTAGTCGAACCGCGTCCGCCGTCACCCTACGGACGGCGGACGCCTTCGTTCCCTGGACCGGGCGTCAGGCGGGCGGCTGCACGGGGGGACGTCAGGCGGGCGGCTGCTCGGGGAAGGCGATCTCCGCGGGCCCGTCGCCGTCGAAGGGCAGCACGAAGCGGCGCGGCCAGGACAGCACGCCCTCCAGCCACCCCGCGCCCATCGTCTGCCCCACGTGCCTGAGCCGCGCCGCAGGCTCCACCCCGACCGCGACCGTGCCGATGTCCCGCTGCAGCCCCGCGTTCTCGTCGTCGCCCAGGATGACCCGCCAGGCCAGCGCCCTGTTGTGGTCCATCTCCATCGACAGCGGATGGTGCCGCAGCGCCTTGGCCCGATGCCCGAGCAGCTCGCCCGCCGAAGGGCCGCCGAGCAGCGCGTACTCCATCGGCGGCGCGGGGGTGCGCAGGTCGGGTGCGGGCCTGCCGTACGGGAAGAGCCGGTCGACCTCGTGCAGCCACCGCACCTGCGGGATGACCCACGAGGGTCCGGGCCGCTCCCCTCCCGGCTCGACCGCGCCGAGCAGCCGGCCGGCGCTCTCGGCCGCCTTCTCGGTCAGCAGCGCGGGGTCGAACCAGCTGCGCAGCGACCAGGCCCGCCGGGTGACGGACCGCTCGACCAGCGTCGCCAGCAGGCACTCCCTGCGCCTGGCGGGCAGCTCGTTCCACGCCGCCGCCAGGTGGCGCGGCACCCCCGGCAGCGGCCGGTTGGTGACGTAGGCGAGCACGACGGTGTCGCTCCACAGGCGCAGCCACGCCCATTCGGGCGCGTCCGCCAGCAGGTCGGCCTCCCGCAGCTCGACCAGCGTGCACGCCTGACCGGTACGGCACTGCGCCCCGCACGCCGCCGACCTGCGGCCCCTGATGGGCGGCGGCGGCCCCGCGACGGTGTGCTCCCTGTCCTCGCCCAGCGGCACCTGGATGCGCAGCGGCCGGTCCATGCCGTCGGCGAAGACGGCGGCGACGCCCGGCCGCAGGGAGACGACCTGGCGCGACTGCTCGTCGTCGAGGTTCATCGCCGCCCCGACCAGGGCCCGGTCGTCGGCGGCGGGCAGCCGGTGGACGACCTTCAGCGCGGTGTTCTTGACCACGTCGGGGATGAGCTTGGTGGGGATCTGCTCGGCCACGACCAGCCCGGAACCGTAGGCCCTGATCTCGGCGAGCATGCCCGCCAGCAGCTCCACCGCGTGGGTGGCGGCCCGCCCCGTGCCCCGGTCGCGCAGCAACCGGTGCGCCTCCTCGATCACGATCACGTGCCGGAGACCGCCGGCCTTCTCGTGCCGGGCGCGCATGCGCAGGTGCTCGACGATCCTGATGATCAGCGTGCCCATGAGGAACGCCTTGTCCTCGTCGTTGGCCACGTCCTCGATGGCGAGCACGACGTTGCGCCGCAGGAGCCCGCCGATGTCGGCGGGATGCCCGCCCTCGAAGAAGCGCCCGGCCGAACCCACCCGCAGCGAGCGCAGCCGCAGCGAGATGAAGCCCTCGACGTCGGCCTGGACCTCCCGCCCGTAGCCGATCTCCTGGATGACGTCCATGGCGTGCTGCTGGAGCTGTTCGAGCGTCGGGACCGAGGGCGGCACCTTCGAGCCCGGCACCGCGCCGCCGGTGACGACGTCCCAGCCGTTGGCCTCGTAGACGCGCTGCAGGGCCATGGACATGATCTGCGGGAACGGCTCCTCGGCGTCGAAGGCGGCCATGAACAGGGCCCTGACCATGTCGATGTGCGCCTGAACCGGGTAGCCCGGCTCGGGTTCGAGCGGGTTGACGCTGAACGGCACGGCGTCGGGAGCCGACGGGTTGATCACCGTGACGGGCTCGGCCACACGTCCGGCCATGGCGGCGTACTCGGACTTGGCCGGTTCGATGGCCAGCCAGGGGATCTTCACCGCGCTCAGCCGTTCGAGCAGGTGCCGCACGGTCTGCGACTTGCCCGAGCCCGTCGCGCCGGTGACGAACGCGTGCCGGTTGAGCGTGGCGAGCGGCACCCCGAACGAGCCCACCGCCCGGTCCTGCCCGTCGAGGACGGCGCCCAGGTCGAGCTCGCCGGTGGCCTCGGAGGTCACGTCGAAGTACCCGGCGTCCAGCACGCGCACGCCGGGCACCTCGCGCCTGGGCAGCCCGGCGAGCGCCGCCAGCGTCCCCGCCGTCGCCGCGAACGGCACGGCCGCGCCGTCGCCGGTGTCCTGCGTGGTCGCCGCGAGCGCCTCCCGCAGCGCGCAGGCGGCGGGCAGGGCGCTGCGCAGCCGGTAGGGGTGGTGGCCCAGCTCCACCGAGCCGACCAGCACGGGGGCGATCTGCCGCAGGTCGTCGGGGGTGGCCGCGCCGGCCAGCACCCTGACGTTCCACAACCCCGCCTCGCGGAAGGCGTCGAGCTCCTGCATGCGGCGCTCGGCCCGCTCCACGTCGAACCTGGAGCGCTCGGAGGCCTCGCCGTACTGCCTGAGCACGTTGAGCTGGGTACGCAGGTGCGCGACCTCGGTGTCGAGCAGGCCGGTCGGCTCGGCGACCACCAGCCAGGCGAACGGCCTGGCCATCAGCGTGACCAGCGTCGACTCGAACAGCGTCGGCTCGGCGGGGCCTGCCTCCCGCCGGTTGTGCAGCGGCGGCGCCTGGCGTCCAGGGCACGGCACCCACACCAGGTCGCCGAGATCGGCCAGATAGTCCTCGGCCAGGCGCTCACCGCGCGCCCCTCCGGGGAACAGCAGCGGCTCGACGGAGGCGCGCGGCGACAGCGGGCCCGCGTTGGTGACCAGTTCGAGGGGGGCACCGCCGCCGCGCGACACCCAGCCGATCACGAAGGGCCGGTCCTGCTGCGCGGCCGAGAGCACGGCGGGCAGCACGGCGACGAAGTCGGACTCCGCCGAGGAGACCCGGGCGGGTGCGGCGATGGACTGGATGCGATACCACGGACCACTCAGCACGTCGTTACCTCCTGGGCTGAGAAACGTGTGCGTGGAACCGTTGCGGGTTCCTTGGGACGACAGAGAAGGAGGAGGGTCTACGGCACACGTTTCCCTTGAGAAAGTCCGCCGATGATCAAGAGGTCACCCGGCACTTGACCATCCCCTTACCCCTTCTTCCGCCAGTCGAGGCGTGGCGGCGGCGGGCCCAGGTTGGGCGGCGGCTCGTCGGGCGTGGCGGCCCCGCCCATGTCGAGCACCGCGTCACGGGCCTCCTCGAGCTCGGCGAGCGTCGTCCTGGGGAAGGTGAGGATGGCCGGGTTCGCGTCGGCCAGCCGTACGCGGCGGCCGTCGGCGGTGGCGTCGGTGACGATCACGGACGTGGTGGGCAGCTGCTGCAGCTGGTGCGGTTCGACGAGGAACTCGCGCGAGCGCTGCAGGACGCGCTCGGTCTCGCCGATCTTGTCGGCGGTCCTGCCCCACTCGGTGGACTCGGTGATGTCCTCCTTCAGATCCGTACGGCTCTCGCCCCGCTCCTCGACCCCCTCCTCCACCTGGTCGATCGTGGAGGTGTAGCGGGCGCCGTCGAGACCGGCCACCGACGCGCTGATCGTCTCGGTGAGCTGGGCCAGTTCCAGGCGGTGCTCGGTGCCGACGTGCTCGCTGGCCACCCGGGCGTCCTCGGCGTTGCCCAGGCGCATGAACGCCACGGCCGCGTGCCCTCGGCCCAGCCGTTCCCGCACGGTCGGCGTCAACGACCGGTAGGTCAGCACCAGCCCCGTCCGCGAGGTCTCGCAGGCGTCCATGAGGCGGTCGAGCACGTCGCCGCGCAGCTTGTCGGCGCCCGCGACGATGATCGTGTGGTACCAGGGGCGGTCGGAGGCGGGCGACTGGCGCAGGATGTGGGTGAGCGCGGTGGCCACGTAGGTGCCTAACACGCGGTTGCCGAACACCCCCGCCTGCCGGTCCATGCTCACCACCCGCAGGCGGGCCGGCGGGAGCCGTACCGCCTCGGTGCCGAGGGTCTCGAGCTTGCGCAGCTGCGACTCCAGCGCCCACGCCCGCTCGATGACCACCCTGTCGCTGACGCCGCGCCCGAACATCGTGCCGATGCGCTCCAGCTGCTCGGCGGTGATCAGCCCGTACTTGAGGTCGTCGCGCGGGTCGCCCACCTGGGCCAGCGCCCGCAGCGCGGCCGTCACCTGGGCGATCGTGGCGTGCTCGCCGAGCACGTCGAGCACCCGCTCGAGGATCGCGTTGTCGAAGCTGAGGTCGCGCGTCGTGCGGTGCTCCTCGCTGACGCTCACCACGTGGGCCAGCACGTCGGCGAACGCCTCGGGTTTGAGCGTCGCCCCCAGGTCGAGCTTGGGCAGGTCGACGGGCAGCACCCACACCAGCGGGTCGTCGCCGCCCCTGCGGGCCAGCTCGATCAGGTCCTTGGCGATCGCCCCCTCGGACAGGTCGAGAACGGTCAGGTGCCCGCCGCTGTAGAGGCGCGTCGCGCCCAGCAGCGTCACCAGCGCCGACCAGCCGGGCAGCGTGCCGCCCGCCACGTCGACGCGGTCGATCTCGTCGGGTACGGCGACGCCGTACCAGGTCAGCTGCCTGTCGTGGCGGTCCTTCAGCTCCTGCCAGTCGCGGTAGCGCTCGGCGTGCTCCTCCTGGGCCCTGAACAGCTCCTTGTCACGTTCCTGCCGGAGCCGGTCGTCCCTGGCCTGCCGCTCGCGCACCCGGTAGCGGACCGCCCTGTCGCCCTGGAGGACGGCGTAGCTGCAGATGCCCGCGACGCCGCCGGTCGCCACCAGCCCGATGATCGCGAACGACCAGCCCAGCGCCCCCGCTAAGGCCGCGACCAGGATGACGACGGCCAGGACGGCCATGAACGTCCGGAAGATCTTCACGGGCCGGTTGAGCAGGTCCTCCTGCATCCGTTCCCTGCGTACGAGCTCGGGGTCGGGCGTGGACTCCCGCGGCGGCTCCTCGGCGGGCGAGGGACGCTTGGGCGGCTCTCCCGGGTCTGGGTGCAGCAGCATGTACTGCCAGCCCAGGTAGATGCGATCCGCCTGCAACTGCGCCTGCTCGGGATGCACGTCCGCCACGTGACCCTCCGGCCGCCCTATCTCGTTAGTAGTGCCCCAGCCTACGAGTTCGGCCGCCGGTTCCGGCACGGTTCCCGGCAATTCAACCAGCAGATGGGAGTATTGCGGCGGATGGTGCAAGCGTGACCTATTACCATCGTTGCCCATGACGGAACCCTCCCCCGAGGACGACCGGCCACGACGCCCGATCCTGGTGCCCGCGGTGGGGTTGGTCCTGGCCACCGGACTGGGCATCACCGCCCTTCTCGGCGGGCTGAACGAGGCTCCCGACCCCAACCCGCCCGCCCTCAAGCCGGCCACCGACATCGACCAGGGCCAGTTCAAGACCAGGTTCGTGGAGAGCAGGGTCACCGTCGTCCAGCCCGACGTCTCCTTCGAGGACCCCAAGCGCTTCCTCGAAGTGGAGGCGACGGTGACCAACGAAGGCGACGAGACCGCCCTCGCGGGGTCGTCCTTCACGTCGACGCTGCTGAAGATCACACCGGAGATCAAGCCGAAGTACGGCGTCATCACGCTCGTGCCCACCCAGAGCGGGCCGAGCGAGCAGCTCCAGCCGGGAGTCCCGACGAAGGTGCTGGTCCGCTACGAGCTGGAGCCGGGCGCGAAGGTGCCCGACAAGATCACGCTCGACGTCGGCACACGGCACTACGCGACAGGCGAGTACACACCTGCCTACGGCTGGATGCCGGAGACAGAGGAGAAGGGCGACAAGCAGGTGCCCGTCGTCCTGGGCCGGATCACGCTCCCCGTGCGGCCGGAGGGCTCATGACCGCCGTCGACCAGCACAGCTCCGTGCCGGCGCGCCAGTCCCGCCGCGCCGCCCGCCGGGGCGGCGGCTCCAAGGTGCTCAACGCCGTCGTCGGGCTCGCGCTGGCGGGCGGTGCGATCGGCCTCCAGACCCTCATGCCGACCTACGAGGACCTCGGCGCCCCCCTCACCTACACCGGCGCCGTCAAGGACGACGTCGACGCCGGCCGCTTCTCGGCCAGGGTCGAGGCCGTCTCCTCCGCCCGCGCGATCGAGGTGGGCGAGAAGAAGATCGAGGCAGGCAAGGACCAGGTCTTCCTCGTCGTGCAGGCGGCCGCCACGGCGCCGAAGGAGCCGCTGCACCTCAACCCCGCCGAGCTGCTCACGGCCGAGGACAAGCGCTTCACGGCCACCGACCGGATCGAGAAGACCAAGTCGCTGGCCTACCCGTGGATCCAGCCCGGCTGGTGGACGCCGGGCGTCTTCGTCTTCGAGGTGCCCGCTGCGGCCCTGCCCGGCGCCAGGGTGGTGTTCTCCATTCCGGACGGCGGCCTCTACGGCGAGCCGCACCTGCCGGAGGCCGAGGTGGACCTCGGTCTGGACGACGCGGCGGCCCAGCGGCTCTTCACCGCGCCCAAGGACGTCTACCCGCTGGGGGACAAGCGATGACCGACTGGTTCTCCCCCGCCTCGGGGCGGCAGCAACCCCAGCAGCCCCAACCCGGTCAGCAACCCCAGCCGCAGCAGCCCCAGCCCCCGCAGCCCCAGCCGCTGTCACGGCCGCGGCGTCGGCAGGCGCGGCCGCAGCAGTATCCCCAGCCGCAGCAGCACCGGCCCGTCCACCCCGATCATCAGGTGTGGCCGCCGGTTCCGCCTTCCCGCGAGCCCGCGGGAAGCTCGACGCAGCCGCTGCCCGCCGTGCCGAGCGCCGGCCCGGTGCCGCATCGGCAGCCCCAGCCGCCCGCCCAGCCCGGCGCTTTCCCGGCAGGCCCTCCGTCGGATCCACCGGCGGACCCGGCGGCCACCGGCACGGGAGAGGCACAGCCGCCCAGGCGCCCCCGCCTGCTGTTGCAGGGTGTGGGCGCGGTCGTCGCGCTCGCCGTGGCCATCGGCGCCCCGACCGTCGACCGCTACCTGTTCTTCAAGAACGGCCAGCCCGACGACCAGGTGCACCCGGTCGCGGCCGGGCAGGAGATCACCTTCGAGCACGTCAGGTGGAAGGTGGACTACGACACGATGGCGGCACCCGCCGGCAGCAGGCACAACACGCCGGACAAGCAGTGGCTCAGGATCGCCGTCACCAGGACGGCCGTCGACAAGGACGGCGCGCAGCTGACGGGGAAGCCGGACGTGCTGCTCAAGGACCGCGCGGGCCGCGCGTGGCGGCTGGAAGACCTGCCGCCCGACAGGACACCGGCGGACCACGTCGTGGGTGAGAGCTACGTGACCACCAAGGTCGCCGTCGTGCCGTCCGCCGTGGCCAAGGAGGTGGAGCTGGAGCTGCGCCCCAGCTCCTACCGGTCGGACACGCCGGTCGAGGACCTCATGAAGCCGACCGAGGACGACAACCGCGACGTCCTGCGGTTCAGACGTTGACGGCCTGACCGCTGAGCCTGGCCCTGGTGGCCGCGATGTCGAACGTCGCGGCCAGCAGGCACATCGTCAGCGTGGTCACCAGCAGATCCTTCACGAACTCGATCGGTTCGCTGATGACGAGCCACCAGTACGGTGTCTCCGAACCGATGAGCGTGCGCACGCCCCTGTCCGCGTAGTCGGCGCCCAGGCGCAGCGCCACGTACAGCACGCACATGAGGCCGAACAGCGCGGCGCCGCCCTTGATGACCAGCCGGAAGGTGTTGACCAGCGGGACCCAGCGCTCCATGAAGCTGCCGGTCACGCGGTTGAACGACTGCTGGGTCATGTCGTGGGACTGCTCCAGCCGGTCGACGCCCGTTTCGAGACGGCGGATGCCGCGCACCGCCGAGCGGGTGTCCTCGCTGAAGGCGCCGAAGACGAGGATCGCGACGGTGAGCCAGGTGAGCGGCACGATCAGGGCGTCGACCAGGTAGGGCGTGATCTCGCCGACCGTGCCCCAGAATGCCTCCCAGCCGGGCACGTTCTCCTTGGCCTGCTTCCAGAGCTCGCCGGACTCCGCGACGACCTGCCGGTGTCCCACCCAGTCGGAGCGCAACGCCGCGAGGGTCAGCGTCGCGTTCAGGCCGAAGAAGAACAGCGCGAACTCCGACATGGCCGACGCCACGCCCGCGGACCTGCCCTCTCCCCGCTCCACCATGCGGTTGAAGAACCAGCGCAGGCCCATCGCCACGACCATGGCGCCCAGCGAGACACGCCAGTCGAGATCGATGAGACCGGTCCCGGCGGTGGTCTCGGCCTTCTTGCCCTCGGCCGTCGCGGTCAAGATCGGGGCATAGAAGTTGTCGTCGAGGTTGTGCAGCCAGTCGAGGCCGCTGAAGTCGAGCGCGTCACGCCGGACGAAGTTCCACGTCAGGTAGATGGCGGCGAAGGCCGGGGCGATGCGGTCGAGTGCGGCGAAGAACCGCTCGGGCTCGTCGCCGCGCGCCGCCGTCTCCCACAGCGCCCCGCGCAGGCTGTACAGCATGCCCGCGGTCGTCACCATGGCCAGCATGACGACGAGCGTCATCACCGCGATGGTCGCGACCAGGCGGGCCTGGCGGTAGTCGCCGTGGGAGATCTCGGTGCCGAGGTAGAGCAGGCCGAACCGGGCGGCCTCCCCCACCGAGAACCACATGATCAAGGGCAGCGCGCACCTGCCCGCGAGGCGAAGCGCGTGCAGGGGCAGCGAGAACGGCGACGGCATCCGCTGGGCCGGCGTGGGCGCAGGTCGGGGTGGTGCCGCCACACCAGACGATCCTGACATCTGGTGAATCGTAGCGTCACAGGGTTAACACCGGGAATGCGATGCATGTAGTTGAGTGTTCAATCACACCATGAACGAGATCGAGCGCTACCGCTTCGCCGAGCGCCTGCTGGGGATGCGAGACCCCCTGGGCGCCCTCATGATGCTGGAGCCGCTGCTCGACGAGCACGGCGACGACCACGGCCTGCAGTTGCTGACCGCCCGCGCCTACTACCACTCCGCCCAGCTGCGCAGGGCGGAGCAGGCCCTCGACGGGCTGCTGGAGCGCGACCCCAGCGACCACTACGCCCGTTTCCTCCTCGGCAGGACGCTGGAGCGCGCCAGCCGGCTCGAGGAGGCGCTGCCGCACCTGCGCATGGCCGCGGCCATGCACGCCGACCCCGACTACCTGGAGTCGGTCGGCAGGGTGGAGCGCAAGCTGGCGGCCTGAGGCCGCCGGAACAGCAGCAGGTGCATGAGCCCGCCCGCCACCAGGCCCCAGAAGGCCGAGCCGACACCCAGCCAGCTCACGCCCGAGGCGGTGACCGCGAAGGTGACGACCGCGCCCTCCCTGCCGTGGGCCTCGGTGAAGGCGGAGGAGAGCGCGGAGCCGAGCGCGCCGAACAGGGCGAGCCCGGCCACCGCGGTCACCAGGACGGGCGGTGACAGCAGGACCAGGGCGGCGGCCGCGCTGGACAGCAGGCCGAGGCCGATCATGGAGGCGCCGGCGGTGACCGAGGCGATCCACCGGCGGGCGGGGTCGGGCGCCGCCTCGGGCGAGGCGGCCAGCGCGGCGGTGATGGCGGCCAGGTTGACGGCGTGCCCGCCGAAGGGCGCGCCGAGCGCCGAGGCCGCCCCCGTCGCCAGCAGCACGCCGCGCAGCGGCGGGCGGTAGCCGTACCCGGAAAGGACGGCCATGCCGGGGATGTTCTGGGCGGCCATCGTGACCAGGAACAGCGGCACGCCGATGCCCGCCACCGCCGAGACGCTGAAGACGGGCGCGGTGAACTCGACCACGGGCACCAGGCTGAGCTGTCCGGGAGGGTTGGTGACCGCGATGACCGCCGCCGCGGCGGCCAGCGCCCCCGGCACCGCCCAGGTGCGGGCGAAGCGGTAGAGCAGCGCCCAGACCAGGATCACCGGCCCGGCGAGGTACGGCACGTCGAGCATGGCCTGCACCGGCGCGAGGCACAGCTTGAGCAGCACCCCCGCGAGCATGGCGGCGGCGATCGGACCGGGGATCGCCGCGATGGCGCGACCCAGCCACGGCACCAGCCCCGCCGCCATGACGAGCAGCCCGCAGACGACGAACGCGCCCACCGCTTCGGCGAACGACCCGCCCGCGGTCAGCAGGAGCGCGGCGCCGGGAGTGGACCACGCGATGGTGATGGGCATCCGGTGCCGCAGGCCCAGCGCGATCGACACGACGCCGACGGCGACGCACAGGGCCATCAGCCCTGAGGCGGCCTGCCGTTCGTCGGCTCCGACGGCGCGTAATCCGGCGAGGACGACGGTGAAGGAGCTGGCGAAGCCGACCAGCGCGGTCACCACTCCGGCGACGATGGGTTGCGTCCGTTCCATATACGGAACACTACAGGGGTCGGGCAAGATGGCCTCATGACAGCCGTGAGCGGCGACCCGCGCGAGGTCGGCAGGAAGGTGCGGCGGCTCCGGCAGGAGCGCGGGATCTCGCTGTCGGAGCTGGCCAGAAGGGCCGGCGTGGGCAAGGCCACGCTGTCCGGCCTGGAGACGGGCGTCCGCAATCCCACCCTCGACACGCTGTGGGCCGTCACGGCCCAGCTCGGCGTGCCCATCGCGGCCGTCCTCGACGACGCCCCCGCCACCCCGGTCCAGGTGCGCGGCACGGCGGTCGAGGCCACGTTGCTGCAGGTGTTCGACGACGCGGGCGTGACCTACGAGCTGTACCGGATGCGGGTGCCGCCGGGCGCCACCCAGACCTCACCCGCCCACCACGAAGGCGTGAGCGAGCACATCACCGTCTTCTCCGGCACGCTCAGCGCGGGCCCCCTGGACGCGCCGCTGGTGGCGGGCCCCGGCGGCTACCTGAGCTGGCGGTCGGACGTCCCGCACGGCTACGCAGCCGTGGGCACCGAGCCGGTCCACGCCTCCCTGCTCATCCGCTACCCGGCCACCGGCTGACCCCACTCGGCCACCGCCCTACCGGCTGACCGCCGCGAGCCCGCCGCTCGGCTACCCGGCCACCAGCTGACCGTCGCGCACCAGCCAGAGACCTCCGTCGGCGCGGGCGCCGCGCAGCCCCTCCGTGGCCTCCGGCCCCGCCACGCCGGGCAGATCGGGTACGGCCAGCCCCGCGAAGGCGATGGTCCTGCTCGGCCGCCACACGCCCGTCGCCACCAGCCGCCTGCCCATGCCCTTCCAGCCCTCCGGCTCGTCGGCCACCACCCACAGGTCGGGATGGCCCGCCACCAGCCGGCAGGCCGGACGCAGCCACGACGCCGCCTCCTCAGGCCACGAGACCACCGCCCCGATGTGCCCGCCCACCGCCTCCCACGCCGCCACGAACGCGCGTGCCCGGTCCGCGCAGGCCGCCGAACGTCCGTGGCCCACGTTGACCAGCAGCGGATGCTGCTGGCTCACCAGCCGCAACACCGCGGTCAGCTCCGCCTGCGCGCCGCCGCCTCCCGCCGGCGCCGCCGCGCCGCGCACGTGCGCGCGCCGCCACTCCGTGAACGCGTTCACGCCGCCACCCCCGGCCGGCAGGTCCGGCACGCGCGATAGCCCTCCGCCTCCGCCTGCGCCACGCTGCGGAAGCCGTGCCGGTGCCGCGGCGTGATGCGCCGGGCGTTGTGGCAGGTGGGGAAGCACACGATGCCCGTGGTGTCGCTGGCCAGGTAGAAGACGTTCTCCCCGGCCAGCGTGCGCAGCCCGTCGAGGTCGACGCCCTCCTCCCGCAGCAGCCGCTCCTTGGCGGCGCCGCCGAAGACGTAGTCGCCGGTCACGCCGTCCGACCTGATCACCCGGTGGCACGGCACCAGCAGCGGCACCGGGTTGCGGGCGAGCGCGGTGCCGACCGCGCGCACGGCGCCCGGACTGCCGATCTGGCGGGCGATCCACCCGTAGGGCCGCACCTCCCCTCGCGGGATGCGCTGGGCGGTGGTCAGCACGGCCCGCTGGAAGTCGCTCAGCTCCCGCAGGTCGAGCCGGACCCCCGTGGCCTTCCCCGTGCGCAGGGCGGGCAGCAGGCCGGCGGGCGGGCGGTCGCCCGGCAGCAGCGGCCTGCCGAAGCGGGCCCTGAACTCCGCGGCGAAGCCGTCCCCCTCGTCGGGGTCCTCGTGCCGGCGCAGGAAGGCGATTCCGTGGTCGGTGCTGGCGACCGACACCTCGCCGAGCGGGCTGGACACGCGCACCCAGCGGGCGGCGATCCGGTCGAGCAGCCCGGCGGGCGCGTCGGTGGACAGTGCGGCGAGCCCGGCGAGCAACGGATCCTGGTTCATCTGGCCATCTCCCTCAGACGCTTGAGCCCCCGCGACACGTGCGACTTGACGGTGCCCTGCGGGAGGCCGAGCACCGTGGCCACCTCGCTGACGGGCAGATCCACCACATGCCTGAGCACCACGGCGGCCCGCTGGTCCTCCGGCAGCCGGCGCAGCAGGTCGGCGAGCTCGCCGCCGGTCTCCCGCCGCTCTGCCGCCGCCTCCACGTCCTCGCCGGTGTCCGCCGTGTCCACCGGCTCCTCCAGCAGGTCGGGCGGCGGCTGGCGAACCCTGGAGCGGACGCAGTTGCGCCACACGTTCATGAGGATCGTCATCAGCCACGGACGCGGCTGCAGCGCTGCGATGCGCGCGCGATCATAGCCCGCCACCGCCCGGTACGCGCGGAGGAACGCCTCCGCGGTCAGGTCCTCGGCGTCGGCCCAGCGTCCGCTCAGCCGCAGGGCCGTGGAGAACACCAGACCCCGGTAGGTCTCGTACAGCTCGGCGAAGCCTCCGTCGAGGTCGTCGACCAGCGCCTTCCTGACCGGGTCCAGGCAGTCGAGTTGGTTCACGTCCTCTATAACACCGACGCGCCCGAGTCCGTTGCGGGAAGACGAGAAGGGGCCGCGTCCCGTGGGACGCGACCCCTTCTGATGTGTCGGATCGGTCAGACCGCAACGGCGAGCTGGGCGACCTCGCCGAGCTTGGCCTGGACGGCCACGTCGCGGGTGATGCCGCCACCGGCGATGATGCGGACGGTCCAGTCACCCGGAGCGGCGAAGAAGCGGAAGACGCCCTCGTCGGACACCACGACCTCGCCGGTGAACTCGCCCGAGTGGTCGAGCAGGCGCGCGTAGGCGGTGCCGGCGCCGGTCACCACGCCCTGGATGACGGCCTGGGTCGACAGGTCGATCCCGGCCGGCAGCGCGATGGTCTGCTCCGGAGCGCCGCATCCCTGAGTCGAAACAGTCATTAGCGGGCCTCCCCCAGCTCGATCGGCACGCCCACGAGCGAGCCGTACTCGGTCCACGAACCGTCGTAGTTCTTCACGTTGGCCTGGTCGAGGATCTCGTGCAGCACGAACCACGTGTGCGCCGAGCGCTCCCCGATCCGGCAGTAGGCGATGGTGTCCTTGCCGAAGTCGACACCCGCGCCCGCGTAGAGGTTCTTCAACTCCTCGTCGGACTTGAACGTGCCGTCGTCGTTGGCCGCCTTCGACCACGGGATGTTGCGCGCCGTCGGCACGTGCCCCGCCCGCTGCGCCTGCTCCTGCGGAAGGTGCGCAGGGGCCAGCAGCTTGCCGGTGAACTCGTCGGGCGAGCGCACGTCGACCAGGTTGAGCTTGCCGATGGCCGCCACCACGTCGTCGCGGAAGGCGCGGATCGCCGCGTCCTGCTCCTGCGCCACGTAGCCGGTCTTCGCCCGCTGGGGAGCGTCGGTCACCAGCTCGCGCGAGTCCAGCTCCCACTTCTTGCGGCCGCCGTCCAGCAGCTTGACGTTGGAGTGGCCGTAGAGCTTGAAGTACCAGTACGCGTACGACGCGAACCAGTTGTTGTTACCCCCGTAGAGCACCACGAGGTCGTCGTTCGAGATGCCGCGCTCCGACAGCAGCGCCTCGAAGCCGGCCTTGTCGACGAAGTCACGGCGGACGGGGTCCTGCAGGTCGGCCTTCCAGTCGATCTTGACGGCGTTACGGATGTGGCCCTTGTCGTAGGCGCTGGTGTCCTCGTCGACCTCGACGATCACGACACCCGGGGTGTCGAGGTTGGCCTCGACCCAGTCAGCATCCACCAGGGCGGCGGAGCGGCTCATGTGTGAACCTCCATTGTGGCGGCGGGCAGTAGACGGCGAATCATCAGGTACATCTCGCAGCCGAGGCAGAGACCGAAGGCTGCGTTGAGGAAGGCGGCGAGGAGAGCCGCCGCCGTCGCCCCGAGGGCGATCGGCGTGATCCCGGTGACGAATCCGACCAGCCCCGCGACCGCGAAGGTCAGGCCGACCGCCTGCGCGAACCGCGGCGGGCGGGCGTCCTCCGTCGCCGACGGAGGACTCCTGAAGAGCATCTTGTACGGCGAGCGACCGGCCACACCGAACGCGAACACCACCGCCTGGACGGCCAGCAGCCAGCCGCTTCCCGTCAGCAGGACGAGAGCGAGGACGATTGTGGTGACAGCCGCGCCGAGACGCAGCACTCGAGGGTCGGCACGCATCGAGGGATGCTCCTGAAGGGTCGGAAGGGGGCGGATCAGATGTCCGCGCGAGACCGTCCTCAGGCAGCGCGACAGAGCGCGGTGGTCACGCGGCAGAAATCAACCGCGCGCCGCTTCGTCAGCAGCTCTGTCGTGGGGTTCATGGCGATGACACTACCTGTCGTCTCGCCGTCTGTCACATCTCGTCCGGCTCCTGAGACACGATCGTGCCCAGGACCGCGATGACGTCCGCCTTCCTGGGCTGGCCTGAGGCCCTCTTCACGACGTTGCCCGCCCCGTCGAGCACCAGGACGGTCGGCGTGCGCATGATGTCGAGCCGGCGCACGAGGTCGAGCCGTGACTCGGCGTCGATCTCCACGTGCCTGACCCCCGGCACCAGGCCGCTCACGTCGGCCAGCACCCGGCGCGTCGCCCGGCACGGCTGGCAGAACGCCGTGGAGAACTGCACCAGGGTCGCGCGCTCGCCCAGCTCGGCGCCGAGCGCGTCGGCCGTGAGCGTCCGGCCCGCGTCGCGCATGCGTCCGTCGCGGCGCAGCTTCACCACCCCGATCACCGTGCCCAGCGCCAGCGTCGCCAACGCCACCCACCAGCCTGCCATCGCCTGGTGCAACCGGCGCAGGGCCGGGATTCTTCCCTACTTGGCGTCGACCGTGACCAGGACCCGGTCGGCGGCGTCCCTGATCTCGAAGGCGCGGATGGCCGCCAGCGGCGTGCGGCTCTCCACGTGGTAGACCTCCGAGCCCTCCTCGTAGCGGTTCGCCGTGACCTTCCACGACCCGGTGACCTCGCGCCCGCCGCTCTTGCGCACCACGACCAGCGTGCACTCGGTGTCCGCGGGAACGCCGCTGACCTGCACCTGGAGGGGCATGCCCGGCGTCACGGTGACCGTGGCGCTGACCCCGTTCCTGCTCCCCTGGAAGGCCGTCCCCTGGGACTTGAGCGCGGCCGACGGGGACTCCGAGGGCGCGGCTCTGGTGTCGGCCCGCGGGAGGTCCTGGGCGATCATGGGCTGCTCGGGGGTGTTCGCCTTGGGCGCCTTCGTGGCCTCCCCGGCGTGCTCGGGCGCGGCGCCCTGCCCCATGTCGGCCTGCGTGGTCGCGGGCGCCGCCGCCGTGGACTGCGACGCGCGCTGCTGGATCCCGGTCCAGACCGTGCCACCCACCGCGAGCACCGCGACCGAGGCCGCGACGGCCAGCAACAGCCGGGTCCGCCGGTGCCGCTTCACCCGGTCGTTCAGCAGCCGGTCGAGCACCTCACGAGGAGGGCTCGCCACCAGCACCACATCCTGCTCCGACACCTTCGCCAGGAACGAGGAGACCCCCTCGAGCTCCATCAGCTCGTCGGTGCACCCCTCGCACGAGGCCAGGTGGACCTCGACCTCCAGCGCCTCCTCGGGGTCGAGCGCCCCGAGCGTGTAGGCGCCGAGCGACAGCCGTACCTCCTCGCACGTCACGGCGCCAGCCCCCGCTCTTCCAGGGCGAGCTTCAGCGCCCGCAGCGCGTAGTAGGTCCGCGACTTCACGGTGCCGGCCGGGATGCCCAGCGTCTCCGCCGCCTCCTTCACCGATCGCCCCCGATAGTAGACCTCCAGCAGCACGTCACGGTGCTCCGGCCGCAGCGCGGCCAGCGCCTCCGCCACCGCCCACGACTCGACGGCCTTCTCGAGCTCGTCGTCGGCGGGGATGACGGCGAGCGCCTCGTCCCCTGTCTCCTGGGGTCTGGCCTTTCTCGCGCGGTGCTGGTCGACGACGAGGTTGCGAGCCACTGTGAACAGCCACGCCCTGATCGGACGCCCCGAGACCGCCTCAGGATGCCGCCATGCCCGCAGCAGCGTCTCCTGCACGACATCCTCCGCTCGGCCAGGGTCCCCGGTCAGTCGCAGTACGTAACCGTAGAGCGGCCCCGCGTGCTCGTCGAAGAGGGTTCTCACGAGTTCCTCGTCGGCTGTGCCTGCTGGGCTCACCCCCTCATCACGTACGGCGCGCCGTACCGGTTCGAAGTCAGCCACGGAGAGGTACGTCACTTGCCTCGGCGGTGATCTCCAGCCCGGCGGGGACGGTCTTCACGCCCGTCACCTTCACGTCGAACGGGAGCTTGGCCTTGAGCGGGATCGTGTAGCTCAGCAGGCCGGCGGCCTTGGCCGGCATGCCGTTGACCTTCTCGGCCGTCACCCTGATGCCGCCGTCGACGAGCTCGACCCGCATGTCGGCGGTGAACTTCACCTTCGTCACGCCGAGGTTGACCTGGCCGGAGGCGGTCAGGGTGTCACCCGTGCCGCCGATCTTCACCCCGCGTGGCGCGAACCTGTCGACGGTGGACCTGGACAGGGTGCCGCGCACGCTCACCCGGCCCGCGACGATCTGCGCCTTGTTCTGGATGACGTCGGCGAGCGGGGCCCGGACGTCGTAGGCGGCGCCGCTCAGGTTCTCCACCTTGACACTGTTGTACGTCAGCGTGCCCAGGTCGAAGCGAACCTCCTGATAGCGGCCCGCGATCGCCTGGGTGAGGAACGGGATCCCCTCGATCGTGACGGTCGGGGTGCCCGACAGGTCGGAGGCGGCCGCGATCCTGTTGGCGATGTCGCGCTGCACGCCGGAAACCGCCACCCGGTCCACGGCCACGAGCAGGACGATCAGCACGATCAGCAGGATGATCAGCTTGCGCATCGGGCTCCTTCGGGGGGGTGCCTGGGCGCTACCTTATCCTCCGGCGAAGGGAGGAAGGATCTCCACAACGGCCCCTTCGGGCAGGATCACCGAGGAATGCTCGCGTTTGCCGACAGGGTTGCCGTTCACCAGGAATGACGAGCGGCGCACCACTCTGGCGAGTTCGTCCCGATCTGCTGTGATTCTTGTCATGAGCCGATCCAGCGTGTCGGCCTCGAAAACCTCCTCCGCCACACCGGCCGCTTCCTTCGCCGCGGCCCAATAGCGAACTTTTCCGGTGGCCATGGCTACCTCACAATCAATTCCGTTCCATTGTGCGGGTTCGTTAACGAAGATGTTTCATACGAACGCCTGCTCACCAGGTGGACACCACCAGGTCGCGGCAATCACGTGGGTTATCCTCACCTACGAAGGGATCCGGGCGACGCAGCCCCCGGGTCCCACATGTGTTTGTACGGCACGACACACGCACGGCGAACACGCGGCCCTACCAGAGGAGTCGAAATGAGCAACCTGCTCCTGCTGACCAACGCCCTGGAACCCTCCGCCGAGGTGCTGCCTGCACTGGGCCTGCTGCTCCACTCCGTCCGTGTCGCGCCCGCCGAGGCCTCCGCCCTCATCGACGCGCCACCGGCCGACGCCGTGCTCGTCGACGCCAGACGCGAACTCGTCCACGCGAAGAGCCTGTGCCGGCTGATCCGCACCACGGGCGTCGACTGCCCGCTTCTCGTGATCGTCACCGAGGGCGGCCTGGCGGCGATGACCGCCGAGTGGGGCGTCGACGACGTCCTGCTCGACAGCGCCGGCCCGGCCGAGGTGGAGGCCCGGCTGCGCCTGGCCACCGGGCGGCTGTCCCTGGCGGCGGCCGACGAGGTCCCCGACGAGATCCGCAGCGGCGACCTGGCCATCGACGAGGCGACCTACACCGCCAGGCTGCGGGGGCGCGCCCTCGACCTCACCTTCAAGGAGTTCGAGCTGCTGAAGTACCTCGCCCAGCACCCGGGCCGGGTCTTCACCAGGGCCCAGCTGCTGCAGGAGGTGTGGGGCTACGACTACTTCGGCGGCACCAGGACCGTCGACGTGCACGTGCGGCGGCTGCGGGCGAAGCTGGGGCCCGAGTACGAGTCGCTGATCGGAACGGTGCGGAACGTCGGCTACCGCTTCGTGCCCGACCGCGGCAGCGCCGACGCCGACAGCCCGGCCCACGTCTAGCCGGCCCTCCCCCTCGTCAGCCGGCCCTCCCCCTCGTTCGGATCCCCCGACGTTCAGACCCGCCGGCGTTCAGATTCCCCGACGTTCAGACCTCCGGTGTTCAGACCTCGGCCGAGAGGGGCGCTCTCGAGTGTCTCCAGGCGGATGCCCGTGCCGGTGTACACGGCCTGCGCGATCTCGGCGACGGCGAACTCCGCGACCCCGACCCGCACGCCGGACCGCTCGTCGCACCAGGCGGCGATCCGCTCGGGCGCCGTCACCGGGCTCGCGAAGTGAGCCAGGCTGACGTACCAGATGTCGCGCGTCCAGTCCTCGAAGGCGCCCCACGTCCCGAGTTCGCGCGCGAACCTCCGCTGCAGCGTGACGAGCGTGTCGTCGAGGGGCGTGCCCCAGACCAGGACCCCGCCGTGGTGCGGGATCACCCCTCGCAGCTCCAGCCGGACGGCCGGCAGGCCCTCGGCCGCCGCCGCCAGGGCCGCGCCGTAGACCCGCCGCTCGGCGACCTCCCGCCGGTACGGCTCCAGCGAGCGCAGCGTGACGTGCAGCGCGTCGCCGCCGTGGACCCAGTGGCCGGGCCCCACCGCGGCGGCGAGCTCCGCCGCCAGGCCGGCCAGCCGGTCGAGGGCCGGAGCCGAGGGCCTGAGCACGGCCGCGGCGCCCCACCGGGGCGAGCCCTCCACCGGAGGCCGGTCGAACGTGGTCTTTCCGCCGAGGAGCGCCGCCCGGCCGCCGGCCGCGAACGCGGAGAAGGGCGGCATCAGTAGCGCGGGTCCGTTTCGAGGAGACCCATGATGATCATGTCGGCGTCGCCCGGCTCCATGGCGCGCAGGCGGACAAGGGTTCCGGTCAGCATGCGTGTACCCGATCAGATCGGGGCCAGGGCCCGCAACCGGATAGTCGGCGCGGGCCCTGGACGGTCGAGTGTCAGTCCACGACCGTGATGCGGTTGGTCGCGGGCGGGGCGACGGGGCTGTGGCCGCCCAGGTACGCGACGAAGGCGTCGATGTCCAGCGGACCGCTCCACAGGTCGGTGCCGTTCTTGAACTCGGCGAAGGCGTCACCGCCGCCGACGAGGAAGTTGTTCACCGCCACGCGGATCGACTGGGTGTCGGTCACCGCGACGCCGTCGATCTTCATGTTCGACACCTTCGAGCCCCACGGGGCGCTCTTGCTGTAGGTGTAGGTGAAGTTCGCCGACGGCTGGAGGATCCTGGTGAACGGCTGGTTGTTCGGCCCGCCGACGAACTGCTGCTCCAGCACCGTCTTGAGCTGGGCGCCGGTCAGCGTGATCACCTGGGTGAGGTTGTTGAACGGCTGGACGGCGAACGCCTCGCCGTACGTCACCACACCGTCGCCCTCGTTCGCGGGCGAGCCGGCGTAGGTGAGCGGCATGCGCACGCCACCCGGGTTCATGAACGCGATCTGCGCGTTGCCGCCCGTCCTGGTCGCCTCGAGCTGGCTGTCGGCGATCAGGTCGCCGAGCGGCGTCTCGCCGGAGGGGGCGGCACCGGTGCCGACGTCGGCGCTGATCCTGCCGACCGGCTTGTTCGCGATGGCCTCGCTGCGGGCTCTCCACTTGGTGACCGTGTCGCCGACCGGCTGGTCCGGGGTGACGTCACGGGTGACGACGTGGTTGCCCGCCACGACAGAGGACCGTACGACGTCACCCGAGCGCCGGTCGACCTTGAAGTCGATCTGCGTGAGCACGCGGCCGAAGGACGAGCCCTGCGTGTAGACGCGCGGCTGCCCCGCGGGGTCGGTCGCCTTGCAGATGTAGGCCTGGTGGGAGTGGCCGCTGACGACCACGTCGACCTGCGGGTCCAGGCCGGAGGCGATGCGCGAGCCGGCGCCGGGGGTGACCGAGCAGGCGCTCGGGTCCTGGTTCGGGGTGATCTGGTCACCCTCGTGGACCAGCACGACCTGCGCCTTGACGCCGGCGCGGGCCAGCATCCTGGACACCTTGTTGGCCGCGGCGACCTCCTCGGTGAACTTCAGGCCCTGGATGCCGCCGGAGGAGACGATGGTCGGCGTCGTGGCCGTCACCAGGCCGATGAAGCCCACCTTGACGCCGTTGACCTTCTTGATGAAGTACGGCGGGAGCGCGTACCTGCCGCTGCGCTCCTTCACCACGTTCGCGGCGAGGAAGTCGAAGTCGGTGCCGGCCCACGGGCTGTCGGGGTGGCAGCCGTCGACGGGGTGGCACCCGCCGTTCATCAGGCGCTTCAGCTCGGTGTAGCCCTCGTCGAACTCGTGGTTGCCCGCCGAGGAGGCCGCGAGCCCCATCTGGCCGAGCACCTCGAGGGTCGGCTCGTCGTGGTAGGCGGCCGAGATCAGCGGAGAGGCGCCGATCAGGTCGCCGGCCGCCACCACCAGGGTGTTGGCGTCCGCGCGCTGCTTGACGTGCGCGGCCAGGTAGGCGGCTCCACCGGCGATCGAGTACTTGCCGCCCACGATCCCGGTCAGCTTGCCGTCGACGTCGACGAGCGGGCCGTTGGGGTCGAGGATGCGGCTGCTGGACCCGCTCGGCGGCTCCAGGTTGCCGTGGAGATCGTTGATCGTCAGCAGGCGGACGGGAACCGTCCGCTCGGGCCTGGCCGCTTCGGCGGGCCCGGCGACGAGCGTTAACCCGCCCAGGCCGACGGCGCCCGCGACGGCGAGCGGGAGGAAGGAGCGAGAGATCATGCCTGCAGACGTTACGGCGGCAAACTATGCAACAGACGTCTGAAAGGTAACGATTCGTCGGGCCACCACATGGCGTTATTTGCCAGTCAGCCGCCTAGAGTTCGATCCATGACTGTGCGCGTGGTCGAGCGGGGACGTCTCGATGACCAGGAAATCGCCGACGTGCTGGGTGTCGTTGAGGCGGCCACGGAAGCCGACGGGGTCCGCCCGCTCAACGAGCACGTGATGCTGCACCTGCGCTACGGCGGTGACGAGCGGGCCCGCTCCCTGCTGCTCTACGACGGCGACGCGCCGGCCGGCTACGCGCACGTGGACCCGACCGACGAGGTCGCGGGGCCGAGCGGTGAACTGGTCGTCCACCCGGCCTTCCGCCGCAGGGGGCACGGCAGGACGTTGCTGCGGGCCGTACTGGAGGTGGCGGGCGGGCGGTTGCGGCTGTGGGCCCACGGCGACCACACCGGCGCGGCGGCCCTGGCCGCCTCGCTCGGCTTCGAGCGGATGCGGTCGCTGTGGCAGATGCGCCGCTCCCTGTTCGCGCCGCTGCCGGCCGCGCCGCTGCCCGACGGGGTACGGCTGCGCACGTTCGTGCC
Source organism: Nonomuraea sp. NPDC004354 (assembly GCF_053602555.1). Classification (NCBI taxonomy): domain Bacteria; kingdom Bacillati; phylum Actinomycetota; class Actinomycetes; order Streptosporangiales; family Streptosporangiaceae; genus Nonomuraea; species Nonomuraea sp. NPDC004354. The sequence continues at coordinate 162,376 of NZ_JBSGDV010000017.1, forward strand.
CGGCGAGGACGAGGAGGCGTGGCTCAAGGTGAACGCCGCCTCGTTCGCCCAGCACCCGGAGCAGGGCGCGTGGACGCTTGACGACGTCCTGCGGCGCGAGGCCGAACCCTGGTTCGACCCGTCCGGATTTTTCCTAGCTTTTCGTGATTCGCGGCTGGTGGGCTTCCACTGGACGAAGATCCACGGATCCTCCTCCGAGGAGCACGGCCACGAACCGCTCGGCGAGGTCTACGTCGTCGGCGTCGACCCGTCCCAGCAGGGCACCGGCCTGGGCCGGGCGCTCACCCTCGCCGGCCTGCGCCACCTGCGCTCGCGCGGCCTCGCCCAGGCGATGCTGTACGTGGACGAGGCCAACACGGCGGCCATCCGGCTGTACGAGTCCCTCGGGTTCAACCGCTGGGACATCGACGTGATGTACGCGGCGACGCGATGAGCGCCGCCCACGCGGCGAGCGGCCGCCCGGCTTGACGAGGGTCACTCGACTCGGCGGGAAGCGCTCGACGCGGTGAGCGGCCCCTCGACGTGACGAGGAGCGCTCGACGCGCCGAGGGCTGCTCGACGCGATGAGGGCTGCTCGATCGGGGCTACTCGATCAGGGCGTGCAGAGCGAAGTACGACAGCGCCGCCACCAGCGCCGCCGCCGGAATCGTCAGGATCCACGCGGTCACGATGTTGCCCGCCACCCCCCACCGCACGGCCGACAGCCGCTTGGTGGCGCCCACGCCCATGATCGCGCTGGTGATCGTGTGCGTGGTCGAGATGGGAGCGCCGAAACCGATCGCCGCGACGTACAGAACCGTGGCGGCGGCGGACTCGGCGGCGAAACCCTGCGGCGGGTCGAGGGCGATGATCCTGCGGCCCAGCGTGCGCATGATGCGCCAGCCACCGGCGTACGTCCCCAGCGAGATCGCGCCGGCCGCCGACAGGATCACCCACTGCGGGATCGGGTCGGTGGGCGCGGCGTAACCGCCGACGACCAGCGCCAGGAAGATCACACCCATCGTCTTCTGCGCGTCCTGCAGACCGTGGCCCAGCGCCATCGCGGCGGCCGAGACGGTCTGCGCGTAACGGAAGCCTCTGTTGGTGCGAGCGGGTTGCGCGTTCCGGAAGATCCAGTAGATTGCGATCATGATCGCTGCGGCGAGCGAGAACCCGACCAGGGGCGACAGGATCATCGGGATGACGACCTTGTCCACGACGCCGTCCCAGTGCACCACACTGGCCGCCGCCAGCGCGGACCCCACCAGGCCGCCGATGAGCGCGTGACTGGAGGAGGAGGGCAGACCGAAGTACCAGGTCACGAGGTTCCAGGTGATCGCGCCGATGAGCCCCGCGGCCACGACGACCAGGCCGTGAGTGCCCTCCGGCGCGTCGATGATCCCCTTGCCGACAGTCTGCGCCACCTGGGTGCCCAGGTGGGCGCCGATGAAGTTCATCGCCGCGGCCAGGAAGAGCGCCGCGCGCGGAGTGAGCGCGCGCGTTGACACCGACGTCGCGATGGCGTTCGCCGCGTCGTGGAAACCGTTGGTGTAGTCGAACACCAACGCCACGACCACCACGCCGATGACGAGGACGAGCGTGAGGTCCACTTAGCTTTCCTTGACCGCGATCGACTCGACGGTGTTGGCCACGTGCTCGAACGCGTCCGCGGCCTCCTCCAGGCGGTCGATGACCTCCTTCATCTTCATGACGGTGAGAGCGTCGTACTCACCGCTGAAGAGCTTGGCCAGCAGCTTCCTGTAGACCTGGTCGCCCTGGTTCTCCAGGCGGTTGACCTCGATCCAGTACTCGTTCAGGTTCTTCATCGAGCGCAGGCGCGGCATGGCCTCCGCGGTCAACTCCGCGGCCCGCTCCAACACCTCCACCTGGCGGACGACGTCCTTCGGCAGATGGTCGATCTTGTAAAGGACGATGAGGTCGGAAGCCTCTTCCATGGCGTCCATCACGTCATCCAGGTTCGAGGCGAGACGGTAGATGTCCTCGCGGTCGAAAGGCGTGATGAAACTCTCATTCAGCCGGTTCATGATCGCATGAGTGCGTTCGTCACCGGCGTGCTCGCAGGCGCGCATCTTCTCGGCCAGCGCTTCCCTGTCCGAGCCGTCGCTGATGATCTCCACCAGCAAACGCGATGCCGTGACCAGGTTGTTCGCGGAGTCGGCGAACAGGTCGTAGTAGCTGTCCTCACGAGGCGTGAGACGCAGGCGCACGTCGTTCTCCACATGTGCGGGGATGGTCCGCAGAGAAGGGTACGGGTTACCAGCGGAAATGCGAACTTCATGGTGCGCACACCTACTCTTCCCCTTCTCGCTACCCGCCGTATGAACTGTGACACCGGGGTCGGGGGTAGTTTGAAGACCATTTTGTCCGTGGCCGCTTTGACAGGGGTTGACGGCTTGGCAGGGGTATGGGCCGCCGGTTGCGGAGTGATGAGGGATGATTGGTGCGGCGGGTGTGACGGCCTGGACATGAGCGACCACGCCACGGGGACGAACCCGGATACGCCGCGCAGGCGGACAGCCAACCCCGCCATCCAGATCTGACCTCTCGACCTCGGGCCGGCACCTGTCCCTTCTCCGGATCCGACCCCGGCCTCTCCTGCCGACGACGCCCGCCCCGGCTTCCTGCCGGGGCCTGACCCGGCTTCCCTACCGGCGCCCGCCCTGGCTTCCCTTGCCGGCGCCTGATCCGGCTTTCCTGGCCGACGCCAACCCAGCCGCCCTTGCCGGCGCTCGCCCCGGATTCCCTGGCCGACGCCCGCCCCGGCTTCCCGCGCCTGGTCCGGCTTCCCTGCCAGCGCCTGCCCCGGCTTCCCTGGCCGACATCAACCCGGCTTCCCTTGCCGATGCCAGCCCGACTTCCGTCGATGCCGGCCGGACTGGATGGCAGATTCGGTCACGCCCGGGCCTCGCCTGGCGCACCGGAGACTGACCTGTCGCACCACGAGCCGACGCCTCGCTCATCACGCTGGGCCCTCATGGACTTCCCCGGCCCTGGCGGATCGACGTCTGGCCCCGGCCGCGCCGTACCCTCAGCCGACCCCCGGCATGGGGAACTGACCCGACGGCTGCCCTGCCACAGGGGACCTGCCCTCTCGCGGTGAACGCCCGCCGCACACGGCCACCCCCACCACCGGCCCCACGAACGACATCGCCGGCCGTCCGGCCATGAGCAGCCGACCCGGCGCCGACCGCCCGGAGATGACCAACCGCACCCGTGGATGACCGTCCGCCCTCATGGATGACCATCAGCCCTCGTGGATGACCGTCCGGCCCCGCAGATGGCTGTCCTGACTCCCAGCCAGACAGCCGCCCGGGCCCTCAGACAGCCGTCAGGCCCCTCGGATGACCGTCCGGGCCCGCGGGACGACCCCGGGCCCTCGGATGACCGTCCAGGCCCGCGGATGGCCGTCCGGGCCCTCGCAGGACAGCCGTCCGGACCTCAGATTGCCGTCCGGACCCTCAGACAGCCGTCCGGTGGAAGTTCCTGAACGACCGCGAGGGCGTAGGCCCACGCTGCCCCTGGTAGCGGGAGCCGTACTTCTCCGACCCGTAGGGATGCTCCGCCGGAGAGCTCAACCGGAACATGCACAGCTGTCCGATCTTCATCCCCGGCCACAGCTTGATCGGCAACGTGGCGACATTGGACAGCTCCAACGTCACGTGCCCCGAGAACCCCGGATCGATGAACCCCGCCGTCGAGTGCGTCAGCAACCCCAGCCGGCCCAGCGAGCTCTTGCCCTCCAACCGGCTCGCCAGGTCGTCGGGCAGCGTGATCACCTCGTACGTGCTGGCCAGCACGAACTCCCCCGGGTGCAGGATGAAGGGCTCGTCCCCCTCGGGCTCCACCATCCGGGTCAGATCAGGCTGCTCCACAGCGGGATCGATGTGCGGGTACCGGTGGTTCTCGAACACCCTGAAGTACCGGTCGAGCCGTACGTCGATGCTGGACGGTTGGATCATGTCCTTGTCGAACGGGTCCAGCTTGACACGCCCGGACTCGATTTCGGCAAGGATGTCTCTGTCAGAAAGCAGCACGCTGAGCAACTTACCGTGTGCTACGGGAGACTCAGCGCCTGCGGGATTGCTGAAGTGGGCCAGATTTCCGCTACAGTGGTGGGCGCGGCTCCGGCCGATGCGGGTGTAGTTCAATGGCAGAACATCAGCTTCCCAAGCTGACAGCGCGGGTTCGATTCCCGTCACCCGCTCTCACTGCGAAAAGCCAGGTCAGGGATGATTTCCCGACCTGGCTTCTGATCTTTCTACCGCCTAGTTCGATCTTCCGTGCCCGTTACGCGCCCGATCCCTCCTGAGCTTCGTTCTTCAGAGCGTCTTCAGTGAGCTTGCCCATGCTGTCGGCGATCATCTTGTCTCGCTCCGGCAGGAGCGCCCCGGCTCCGGGATGATCGCCAGGGGTACGCAGGTGCGCTACCGAGGCAAGAACGGCGCCGTGGACATCATCCAGACGTCAGCCGACGTGATCACGGTTAGCCTCGAACCTGACGATGTCCTTGCGATCAGTAACGCGCTCAACGAGATCTGCAACGGCGTCCATCTCGACGATTGGGACTTCCAGACCCGAATAGGAGTCGAGCGCGAGCAGGTGCAGGCCGTGCTGGACGTGATCAACTCCGCGATGGCCACGATGGCCGCCCGCCGCCACGCCGAGGGAAAGGAGCGGTAGACGGCCAGGTGGGCCCGTGATCGCCGTGCGATCAGCGTGCAATTAGCCAGGGGAACAAGGGGTCAATCACGGTTGCTCAGGACCGGCTTCCCGCCCAGGTCAGCGCCTCCACATCGGGTGATCGTTGCAGTTCCCAATCTGACAGCGCGGGTTCAATTCTTGCCACCCGCTCCACACGCGATGCCGTCGTCATGATGGCGTCGAAGAGTCAAACGTATTGACCCCCTGCGGGATATCTCCGTCGCTCCTTCCCGGCCAACCTGGCAGCATCAGCAGGGAAGGGAGACATCATGAACTTCGATCGGATCACCGTCGAGCCTGACAAGCTCGAAGGCAAGCCCGCCGTCCGTGGTCTGCGCATCACGGTTGAGACGGTGGTACGGCTCGTCGCCGGCGGATGGACCTTCGACGAGATCCTCTCGGACTATCCGGGCTTGGAGCGGGAGGACATCAAGCAGGCGCTCGAGTACGCAGCGGCGTCCACGAATGTCCACTTCTACCGTCTCCGCGAGCCAGCGTGAACTTTCTGGTCGATGAGAACCCCTCACCCCGCGTTGCCGAGCTGCTGACCAAAGCTGGTCACAACGCGACCCATGTGCGCGATCTCCAGGCAACGAGCGCCCCCGACACCACGATCATGGAACTCGCCATCGTGGACGGTCGGACCATCATCTCCGCCGACACCGACTTCGGCGCGCTCCTGGCCCACGCCCGCGCGACCGAACCCTCCGTATTCTCGTACGAGAGCTGGTAGAGCTTCGTCCACCCGACTTGGTCAACATCATCTTGGCTAATCTCGAGGTTCTCGAGCAGCACCTTCAAACAGGCGTGATCGCCGCTTCCACCACCGGAGGCATCCGCGTCCGGGCGCTCCCTCTGCGCTGAAGCCGACATGATCCACGCGCCAGATCCGTGCCAGAGCGGACGGGCAGCCGAGGTAACTCACGGATACTCACGGTCACTCGACTCACTCTGACCTGTACCCCCGTCTTCCCAGCTCAGCACAGCGAGATCAGTAGATGGTTCCCACGCTGACAGCGCGGGTTCGATTCCCGTCACCCGCTCCACACACGAAAGCCCAGGTCATCCGACGGATTCGGAACCTGGGCTTTGATCTTGTTCAGGCTTGTTGATCTCTCCGTGCCATTAGCGTGCCATTAGGGTCAGCGATCACCCAGCGGGAACGAGCACGCCAGGCGGGTCGTCTTCATCACCTTCGTCTTCATCATGCGGCGGCTCCGCCGCCGCAGCCCGCGCGGCCCTCCCCGTGCGAGCTGCGGCCTGGGGGCCGGTCTCGCGCGGGGAACCGCACGGGTCAGGCCAGCCAGGCCATTGAACAATCCAGTAGCCCGGCACCCCTGGACTTCATTAGCGTGACCAGGTGCTCAGCTACAACGATCTTGTCGAACAAGCCCTGCACGCGTCCCTGCTCGGATGGGACTTCAGCTGGCTACGCGACCGAACGAGTGGCGGGAGCCCATCATGGCGATACACCGAGCGGGCCTCAGCGCTTCTCTCAGTGGCACCGCGACTGCTCGACCTAGACACCGGCGGTGGCGAAGTCCTGGCCTCCCTAGCTCCACTGCCTCGTCACACTGTCGCAATGGAAGCGTGGCAACCAAACATCCCCATCGCCGCCAAGCGGCTTCGACCGCTTAATGCCACTGTGCTCGGCGGTACGGCGGATGCCATCCCCGTGAGCGAAGCCACTTTCGATCTCGTGCTCAACAGGCACGGCGCGTTGAACGCTGCCGAGGTCGCCCGAGTTCTCACCCCCGGCGGCCTATTTCTCACCCAACAGGTCGGCACCCGCAATGATTTGGAGCTGAACATTGCCCTTGGCGCCCCTTCCCCCGATCCAGAGGCATGGACGCTGGCCATCGCAGTAGATCGCCTTCGCCGCTACGGGTTTCGTGTCCTGGACGCTCGCGAAGAGATGATCGACTATGTCTTCCATGACATAGGTGCCGTGGTCTTCCAACTACGAGCCGTCCCGTGGCAAATTCGCGACTTCGATCTCAAACGCTATGAGCAGCCGCTACAGCGGCTCCATGAGCGCATCTGCTCAGAGGGCGCATTCACCGCTCGTAACCACCGCTTTCTCATCGAGGCCGCACTGCCTGACATCTGACGGCCAAGCATCCCGCATGCCGAATAGCGCCCCACAACAATCACGCCTCTGGCGGGGCGCTCCGGCTCCGGGGATGATCGCGGCTCTCTCGCCGGGGCCCGTAGTTGGCTGAGGTGAGCCCGATCGTCCCGCCCGCGTCGTCCCAGACAAGTCGAGCGGGACGGCGGCAGACGGAGACGCCTTCTACTGCCATCGCAGCATCGAGCACATACCGCACGACGATCGCCATGCGGTGGCTCAGGTCAGCACGTGGTCGGGGGCGATCGAAGGTTCGAGACTTCGTTCCTCAGCCCCGGCCCACCGAGCAGCCAGGCATCGCACCCGTCCGACCTGCTGGTTCGTATGATCGTCGTGCCATTAGCGTGCCATTAGCCACGGGGACGAGGGGTCAACCATGGTCACTCATGGCCTGCCCGACAGCGGTCCTGACCAGAGAGCCCATGGTCACGTCGCCGCGATAGCTGCAATTCCCAAGCTGACAGCGCGGGTTCGATTCCCGTCACCCGCTCCAAGGTTCTCAGGCCTTACTGCATGGCCTTCCGCTTGGAGCGCTTGACGCGCGTTGATGCTCCAGACAGCGTCTCCCTGGGTTCCACCCTCTTCGGCCCCAGACAGTCCTACGATTGCCACTGCATGGCTGGCCGCCGTAGATCGCTGTGGGTGGTCGGTGGGACCTCCTGGGGCGGCGTGCCAGGGCGGGCGGGAGTCGCGGTCACTCACGGCCACTCACGAGGGCGATCGATCACTCCTGGCGCATGTCAGAACTTGCCCGTCTGCACCTCGATGAGATGCCTCAGCTGCTTGCTGAATTCCGCGTGGAAGCTGATGCTGAGGGCTGGCCATCCCCAGAAGTCAAATGCGAGTGCCCCGAGGGCGAAACCGGACCCGAACTGCCACTCGGTGACTGGGATGGAGGCTCCGCATGAGGAGCAGATGACGCTCCCTTCACCAGTTTCCTTCCAGGTGTCGATGCCGTCGCTGAACGGCTGCCAGGCCTTCTGGTCCGCCTCGAACTCCTCCGGGTAGTCGATGATTACGGTTCTCGTTTCACATCGCGGGCAGGTCGCAGAGTCCGCCTCGCTCATCCCCTGTCCTCCGACGTGGTAATCCCGCCCGACGATGACTGCCACCGGGCCCGGTATCCACGACAGGTCCGAGGAATCGGCCACTGCCCGTTCCCAGTTGGGGCCAGCCTCGTACCCATCGTCCACTTGCAGGCTGTACATCCCGTCGCTGGACCTTTCGCGTGTGATCAGTCCCTCGGCAACCATCCAGTCGACCATACGGTCTGCGAGCAACCCAGCCTTTTCGCCGGTCACCTCGACATCGACGATCCGCTCGAAGTAGTCACCCATCGTCCTTCAACTCCTCCTCGGTCACTGGTGCCCACTGTGCCACCACTTCTGAGAGCCAGAGACGGCCGTTCTCTCGATCGCCCGCAGCCGTTACGTGGCAGCGCTGATAAACCAGCGCGGCCCGGGTGGGTCGAGTTCGGCGGCAGACGCGATGATCAGACGGGCGAGGTGTGCGCGGGTCGCGCGCGAGAAACCAGGTCGCAGGCTGATCGTCGTGCCATTAGCGTGCCATTAAGAGGGGTAACGAGGGGTCACCCACGGTCACTCACGACCGACATCAGCCCCAGGTCAACGCCCCTACGAGCCAAGATCCCTGCAATTCCCAAGCTGACAGCGCCGGTTCGATTCCGTCACCCGCTCCACACACGAAGGCCCAGGTCAGAAAGCAGATTCCTCGGCCGGCTTGCCCATGCCCTCAGCGATCAGCTTGTCTCGCTCGCTCTCGGTGCGCAGATAGATCAACGCGGCCCGAGTAGTCGCGTGGCCCATGACTGCGGACGGCTGAGGCCCCGCTCCCCCGGCGGTGCCGTGTCATGTCTGGATCACCGCCGACTTTCGGTTTTATGTATCCGAATCCGGCCACGCCACCATTGTGTGTTCTGCGGAGTATGTCGGCATTTCCCGTCGCCGTCTCATCCAGACCTGCATGATGCGCTTCATTTCCGTCATGGCCGGTAATGGTTGTCATGAAGGCTTGTCAAGACGCCAAGGGTATCGCCGAAGCGCCTGGTCATGCCCCCCTTGAGTGCTCTTGTTGCGCTCTCATCCTGACGTTTGGATCTAGGGAGGCTCTTCTGTAGTGCGTCACAAGCGGCGGTTCCGGACGCCTTACCCGTGCTGCCGCCTGTTCCGCCCGGCCCGGTCCTCTCGTAGTGCGCGGGGCATCAGCCTGCGCCGTTCGCCAAGAGAAGGAGTCTTGAGAATGAGTGCACTGACCTACACCGTCCTCACCGATCCAACGTCGCTGGAGGCGTCTGTGGACGGGCGGTCCCCATCCACAGGGACGGTGTATCTGATGGTCACCAACACCGGAGAGGAGGTGGCCTGGTTAAGGATCGAGGTGAGGGTGCCTGTCGGCGACCGCGCAGGCCACCTGACCAGGGAAATCGACACCATCAAGCTGAAGGGCGAGTACACCGACACCCTGGGCACTCAGACGGACTTCCGAATCGAGCCCGACACCCAGCCGGTGAACATCCAGCAGCAGGGCACCAACGTTCTCGAGGTCACCCCCCAGAGCGGTCGCATAGCCGCTTTCGAACCCGGCGACTACATGTTGCTGACACTGGAGAACGTCACCGTCGCCCCCACCGCCGGGGTGGCTGTGCTGATAGTGAAAGAAATTCTCAAAACCGATACCGGGTGGGAGACCAAGTACGCGTCGGTGCCGCTGGTGAAGGCGACAGCAAAGGAGATTCCGGCACCGCGCGACTTCCGCCCGGACAAGGCGATGCTGGACACCGGAGAAAACCTCACGCTGAGCTGGGACGGGTCTCCCGACTTCACCTATGAGATCGTGTTCCCCGGCGGGCGGAGCCCCGTCTCGGGGGGTACCTGGTCACCGCCCACCCCGCAGCGGGCTACCACCTACATCCTCGTCGCCACCGACCCCATCACCCGGAAGCAGCACTTCCTCACCACCACCGTGCAGGTGCGCCGTCCCGTGCTGGAATCGCTCACCGCCACCGACGGCATCGACACACCCTGGATCCAGGGGACGGCGCACAAGGGGCGCGTCACCTTCACCGACTCAGGGGCGGAGATCTTCGACAACACGGGCGGGCAGGGTGCCGTGACGGCCGACAAGGCCCTCTTGAACGGCGTGAACACCGAATGGGTGCAAGGGCGAAGCGCCGACGACGGAAAGATCAGCTTCCCCAAGGATGGGCTCGACGTCCGCCAAGGAAGCGGAGCGTGGGGAAACGTGCACGCCGACAAGGCCGACGTCAACGGCGTCAACACCAAATGGGTGCAGGGACGACACAGTGACGACGGATGGATCAGCTTCCCCAAGGAAGGGCTGAACGTGTATCGGGCGGGCACCCATGAGTGGGGGACCGTGTTCGCGAAGCACGGCCGAACGGCTTCAGGAAAGACTCGCCCCGGACAGGGCTGGAGGGCTTACGCTCCCGACAGCATCTGCATCGACGTGGACACCAGCGCAGGTGAGTTCACCGGCGACCCTGTCTACCTCACCTCCATCGGAGGCGCCGGCGGCATGCAGTATGACCTGGTCGGCACCAGTGCGGTCTACGACATCACCGCCAACAAGTTCAGCGTCTACCTCAAATGGCGCGACGACCGCGAACTGACTCCCGCCATGGCCCAGCAGTTCGGCTGGTACATCAACTGGATCGGCTACGACACCCCCTGACCTCGCACTGATCCCTGGAGCGGAACTTCAACGGCGCCCAGACTGTCCAGTCCCACGACATGATTGACAGTGGGTCACTCAGGACCGGCCCGTCGCCCAGGTCAGCGGCCCTACGTGGCCGGATCCGTACGCCTCCCAAGCTGACAGCGCGGGTACGATTCCCGTCACCCGCTCCAACGACGAAAGCCCAGGTCAACCGAGAGAATCGGGACCTGGGCTTGATCTCGTTTCGCTGCCGAGGGAGCAGGCGCCCAAGCCAACGGGGACGAGACCCAAGCCCGCGACACTCGTGACCTGCACGCAGGCATCGTGTCCATGGGTGATTACGCCGTGGGCAACAACGCGGAGGAGCGAAAGCGCCCTCGTCTCGCCCTCACCCACGAGCTTGCCGCCCGCGTGCAGCGAGTCCGCATGTTCGGGTCAGCCGCGGTTGATCTGGCCTGGGTGGCCGACGGCAAGACCGACGTCCTCGTCATGCTGAGCAACGACCCGTGGGGCACAGCCGCGGGCGTCCTCATCGCCCGAGAGGCCGGAGCCGCAGTCGTGGACATCGACGGCAGCGCGCACACCATGGCGTCGCGAGCGACCATCGCAGCCAGCCCCAAGCTCGTGGCCGACCTGGTCGAGCTCGTCGCCGCAGCAACGTCACGCTCCCGCCCCTCCCGATGGCCCCCACACAGCCCATCGTCGGGTGCTCTGTAGGGTGACGGCATGGCTGAGACGCAACGTCAACCCGTGCCCCGCAACGACTCTGGTGAGCTTGACACCGCCTTGGCGTTCCTGACCTTCGCGCGGGAATCGGTGCTCAAGAAGACCCACGGGCTGGACGACGAGCAGCTACGGCGCGTCCTGGTGGACACCGGAACCACCCTCCTCGGGCTGGTCCATCACCTGACCGCAGCCGAACGCTACTGGTTCGGATACCACGTGGCCGGAGACAGATCCGAGAAAGATCGGGACTTCGGCATGGATGTGACTGAGCTCGATGCCGCGCAAGTTCTGGCCGACTACCACACGGCGATCCAGGTAAGCGATGCCGCGATTCGCGCTGCAGGTGACCCGGCGGCTCCGGTGGCTGAGCCCGTCGATGGTGAGTTCCGGACGCTGCGCTGGGTCCTTGCCCACATGACAAGCGAGACCGCTCGCCACGCCGGCCACGCCGATATCCTCCGCGAGCAGATCGACGGCACCACCGGGCGTTAGAAGGCACCCGGTTCTCGGAGCGTCGCCTACGTAGCCGTTTTCAACGCTGCCCTACATAGGACAAGATTCGTAGCCCGAGCACAGCCGAATTGTTCTTGTTGGGGTCAAGGGCGGCGCTCCGCGCCGCCACGCGGCCCGTACGCTGCGTGTGCGTCCGGGGGGCCGTTCCCGCGGTCGATCCCGCCACTCGGGCCGCGATCGGGATGTGCCCCCGCCTTCACAGCCATTCCGGTCCCGTCACCACTGCTTTACGATCAGCCGCTGTGATGACCTTCTTTGACCCACTCGTCGTCCTGCTCCCTCTGGCCGTTCTCGGCAACGCCGCATGGGGCGCCATCATGAGCCCTGGCACCGCACTCACGACCTTCCGAACTGGATTCTTAGGCGCCGGCGCGGCCTTGCTTCTTCTTGCTCTGGTCAGCTCGTCCGGCGTCTTCGGCGGTTCCTTCGCCGCGAGCTCCGAAACGCTCGATATCACGGTAAAGGCGGGATTCGGGATGATGCTCGGAGCACTCGTTTGCGCAATCACTCAATGGCGAAAAGACAACCATGCCTCCGGCGGGGGCGCCCGGCTCCGGGATGATCACGACCAGCCGTGACCGGTGGATGGGTGGCTGAGGTGGGGCTGACCCATGGTTCGGTCGCCGTCGATGACCGACCAAAGATCCTGAAACCGCCGGCCGGGGCGCCGCCGCTCATGGTCGTTCCGGCCGTCAGCTCCAAGCGCTACACGGGGTCTACGGCGCCGTTCAAACCAGCGCTTGTCAGATCAGCGCATGCCGTTCCGCTCGCATCCCGCATAGAAAGCCGATCGGGGTGCCACGGCATCCACTTCCGCTCGACCTCCGCCTCCAGATCGACTCCGTGATGTCGCGCCATCAGCAGGACCTGCGACAAAACATCCGCAAGCTCGGATCGGAAGCCCAGTTCCAGCTCATCTGGAGAGCATCCCTTATCTCTGGCTTGCCCAGAGCGCATGAGGAACGCCTGCGTCAGCTCACCGACTTCTTCCTGAAGCTTGAGCAGGAACCAGGTGTCGTCCCGGGATATCCCATGCTTGCGGGCATAGGCGCTCGATACCGCTTCGACCTTGTCTGTGAGCTGCCGCAGATCCATGCCGGGAGTGTAAGAGGCCAAGGGCGGCAGCCAAAGGCGTTCCAGCTCAGGCTGCCAACGAAAAGGACCGGTACCACTCTCACGATCGCCTGGCGGTGGCTGATCTCCATACCGACGGTGCGGAGGTTCGTCCCTCATCCCCGGCTCACCGAGCAGCAGGCCGACGAAGGTGCGCCGCACCGCCGGACGCTCCGCCAAGCGGCCTGCAGAACCCATGGCAGGAACCCAGGACGCCATCCACCATCTCGGCTGGAACTCGATGGCGACGAACACGTGGCCACGCCATGATGTCCCGATGCACAAGGCGACCGCTTATCATGACGCGCTCGGCGATCATTTCGCCGAACATGCAGAGACGAGCCCCTACAACGCCTATACCGACCGACCCGCGATGCTGCGGCTCGCGGGCGATGTCTCCGGGTCCAGAATCCTGGATGTCGGCTGTGGGGCAGGCCACTACGCGGCCGAGCTCGCGGCCCGCGGCGCGCAGGTGGTCGGAATCGAAGGCAGCGCCACCCTGCTGCGCCACGCGCGAGCACGCGTGAACGGCCAGGCAGAACTCCTTCTCCATGATCTCGAAGAGCCACTCGGTTTCGCCGCTGACGCATCCTTCGACGGGGTGGTCTGCGCCCTCGTGTACGAGCACGTCAGGAACCGTGCGCAGCTGCTGGGTGAACTACGTCGCGTCCTGCGACCAGGTGGATGGCTCCTGGTGTCGACCACCCATCCCACAGCCGACTGGCGCCACTTCGGAGGCTCGTACTTCAGCCACGACTGGAGAGACCTGCCTCTCGGAGACAGCAAGCTCTCGATCCACTACCAGCGGCTGCCGTTGGAGACCTTCCTGGGCGAGCTGTTGGCCGCAGGGTTCGTGCTGGAGCAGCTGGTCGAACCGCGCCCCACGGCCGATCTCAGGGAGATCGACGAAGCCGCCTACGAGAAGCTTCACCGAGCGCCGTCCTTCCTCGCGGTGAAGCTGAAACGTCCCTGATCGCGATCCACGAACTCCATCCCACCTCATGGAAAGCCTCTGGCGAGGGCGCTCCGGCTCCGGGGTGATCAGGCGGATGGCGTGCGCGCGTCGCCTGGGGCGATCAAGCCCGCACGTCATCGGCTCAGTCGTCGCCTCAGGACAGCTCCCGCCCTGTCGCTCGATCGACCAGGCGCCGCCCGCCCAGGGGTTTCGTCAGCTGGAGCTGGATGTTCAACGGGTACCCCATGCCCTTCTGCATCAGCGCCTTCTCCCACGGGAAGACGGGTTCGCAGGTGTTGCGCACCTCGACGCCGATCACCACCTCCGCGGCCGACTCCGTCACGTCGGTGTCGGTGACCTCCCGGCACGACTTCCCGTCAGGGCCGGGCGCGCCCACGACGATCGTGGCGGTGACCGTACGGCCGTCAGGCGCGACGGCAGCGGACTCGATGCCGTACCACCGCGCCTGACGAGCACATCCGGCCACGCAGAGAATGCCGGCCACAACGATCGCGACATGCCCTCTTGTCCGCATTGTCAGCCGATCTTGCGCTTCTTGATGTCGCCGCCGAACAGGCGGGTCGCGATCCTGATGTCGGTGAAGTGGTTGGCGCATTCGAGCAGCGGCCCGGTGACCGACTCGGCATCGGTTCCGCCGCTGATGACGCCCTTGGCGATGATCTTTCCGGCGTCCGGGTGCCCGGCCACGTCACCCAGGGCGTTGCCGTCGGTGAGCAGGGTGGACGGCCTGCCGGTCGGGAGGCGGTGTCCTGCGGTGATGAAGTGGTTGTCCGACTTCGTCCTCCAGGCGAGCGACAGGGGTCTCACTCGACCAGCCTTTCACATGGTCGGGTAAAGGCCCCGTACGTGTCGGCGGCAGGTGGATGTGGGGGCCCTGCCAGCGGGAGCGCAGCCATCGGTCGTGGCTGGCGATCACGATCGCGCCGGGCCCGTCGGTGCCCAGGGCTTCTTCCAGCTCGTCGGACAGGCGGGGTGAGAGGTGGTTGGTGGGCTCGTCGAGCAGGAGCACCACGGGAGGATCGGCCACCAGCAGCGCGAGCGCGAGCCGGCGGCGCTGGCCGACCGACAGCTCCCCCACGCGCAGGTCCACGTCACGCGGGCTGATCAGGCCGAGCGAGCGCAGCGGTACGGACTCGGCGCGCTCCGGACCGAGCGCCCGCTCGTACGTCTCCCGCACCGTGCGGTCCGGCCGCTCGAACACGGTGTCCTGGGCCAGCAGTCCGACGGTCAGCCCGCGCCGCCGCCGTACCTCTCCCTCGGCGTCCAGCCGTCCGGCCAGCACCGCCAGGAGTGTGGACTTGCCAGCCCCGTTCGGCCCGGTGACCAGCAGCCGTTCTCCTGGCGCCACGTCGAGCCGGTCGATCGAGAGCCGTCCCGGCACCCGCACGTCCCGCAGCGACAGCAAGGTTTCGTCGTGGGGATCGCAGGCGCCCTCCTCGGCACCGACACCCGCATCGTCGGCGATGGCGTGGGCCGCCCCCGCGACACCGGCACCCGCACCCGCGCCGTCGGCGACGGCGCGGGCCGCCTCCACGACACCGGCACCCGCACCGTCAGCGATGGCGCGAGCCGCCTCCACGACACCGGCACCCGCACCCGCACCGTCGGCGATGGCGTGGGCCACCTCCGCGGCACCGGCGCCCGCACCGTGGGTGGCCTCCGCGGCATCGGCGGCGACGGTGACCAGGGTGCGGGGGTGGAAGCGGAGCGGGGGTGGCGGGGCGGGGACCTGCTCGCGTTCCAGCTCGGCGAGCCGGCGGGCGGCGTTGCGGACCCGCCGCGAGATCTGCTGCTGCACGCGTCCTGCGCGGTGCCCGTATCCCATCTTCTCGTTGTCGCGTCGCAAGCCGTCCGTCGCCGGCTGCCGTGCCGTCACCGCGACGGCGCGGCGCAGCTCGCCGAGTTCCTGCTGTTCTTCCGCGTGGCGCCGCTCCCAGCGCTCGCGCTCGGCGCGTTTCTCGGCCAGGTACGCGCCGTACCCGCCTCCGTACCGGACGGGCCCGTCCACCGCCGGGTCGAGATCGACCAGGTCGGTGCAGACCACGTCCAGGAACGCCCGGTCGTGGCTGGCCACGACCACCGCCCCTGTCATGCCGCGCAGCTGCTCCTCCACGAACACCGCGGCGGCATCGTCCAGGTGATTGGTGGGCTCGTCCAGCAGCAGCGCGGCGGGCTGCCTGATCAGGAGCGCCGCCAGGGCGAGCCGCCCGCGCTGCCCGCCTGACATCGACGCGAGCGCGCGCCCGTACGGCACGCCACCCAGGCCGAGCCGGTCGAGGATGACCTCCGCGCGCCGGTCGGCGTCCCAGGAATCGCGCTGTTGCGCCTGGTCGAGCCGGGCCCCGTACGCTTCGAGGAGAGCGGCGTCGTCCGGGGCCTCGGTGAGCGCCCGGGTGAGCCGGTCGAGCTCGGCCAGGTCCGTACGGGCCTCTCGCAGGGCGTCGTCGAGCACGTCGGCGACCGTGGCGTCGCCGGCGAACGGCGCCTCCTGGGGCAGGAAGCCCAGGTCCGCGGGCCGTACGACGCTGCCGGAGTCCGGCTCGTCCGCTCCGGCCAGCAGGCGCAGCAGGGTGGACTTGCCCGCGCCGTTCTCGCCGATCAGCCCGATCCGGTGGCCGGGTGCGGCGGTGAGCGAGACGCCGTCGAGCACGCGCCGCGCGCCCAGCGTCCGTACGAGATCGCGGGCGAGCAGCGCGTCACTCACCGGCGGGCGCCCCGGTCTCCAGCAGCCGCCCTCCGGACAGCTCCAGCCAGCGTTCCACCTTGATCTCCGCGAGGAACCGCTCGTCGTGGCTGACCACCACGAACGCCCCCTCGTACGCGCTGAGCGCGCTCTCCAGCTGCCCCACGCTGACCAGGTCGAGGTTGTTGGTGGGCTCGTCGAGCAGCAGCAGCTGGGGCGCCGGCTCGGCGCACAACACGCACGCGAGGGTGGCGCGCAGCCGTTCGCCGCCCGACAGCACCCCGACCGGCAGGTGGGCACGGGCGCCCCGGAACAGGAAGCGGGCCAGCAGGTTCATCCGCTCCGCTTCCAGCATGCCGGGCGCGAACGCGGCCAGGTTCTCGACCACGGTGCGCTCGACGTCGAGCAGGTCCAGCCGCTGCGACAGGTAGGCCACCCGGCCGTCGGCTCGCCTGGTCGTGCCGCCGTCCGGCTCCAGCTCGCCGTTGATGAGGCGCAGCAGGGTGGACTTGCCCGCGCCGTTGGGGCCGGTCAGCGCGATGCGTTCGGGTCCCCGGATCACCAGGTCGATGCCGGGCTCGGCGAACAGGCCGCGGGCCTGAAGGTGTTCGCCGTGGAAGACCGTGCGGCCTGCGGGGACGTTGGTCCCGGGCAGTTGCAGCGCGATCTTCTGATCGTCGCGCAGGGCACGCCCTGCCTCGTCGAGCCTGGCCTTGGCGTCGCTCACGCGGGCGGCGTGCGTCTGGCCCGCCCGCCCCGCGGCCTCCTGGGCGCCGCGCTTCATGTTCCCTGCGAAGATGCGCGGCAGTCCGGCGTTCTTGAGGTTGCGGGCGGCGTTGCTCGCCCGGCGCTCGGCCCGCTCGCGAGCCTGCTGCATCTCCCGCTTCTCGCGCTTGAGCTCCTGCTCGGCGCTGCGCACGCTGCGCTCGGCGGCCTCCTGCTCGGTGCGCACGGCCTCCTCGTAGGCCGTGAAGTTGCCGCCGTAGAAGCGGACCTCGCCCCGGTCCAGCTCGGCGATGCGGTCCATACGGTCGAGCAGCGCCCGGTCGTGGCTGACCACGAGCAGGCAGCCGTTCCAGTCGCCGAGCACGTCGTGGAGCCTGCGGCGCGCGCCGAGGTCGAGGTTGTTCGTCGGCTCGTCGAGCAGCAGGACGTCGGGCCGCTTGAGGAGCTGCGCGGCCAGGCCGAGCGACACGACCTGGCCACCGCTCAGCGTGCGCAGCGTGCGGTCGAACGCGAGGTCGCCGAGCCCGAGCCGGTCGAGCTGGGCACGGGTGCGCTCCTCGATGTCCCAGTCGTTGCCGATCGTGGTGAAGTGCTCCTCGCCGGCATCGCCCGATTCGATGGCGTCCAGCGCGGCGATCACGGGGGCGATGCCGAGGACCTCGGCCACGGTCAGGTCGCCGGTGAGGGGCAGGCTCTGCGGCAGGTAGCCGAGCACGCCGTCGACGGACACGCTGCCGCCACGGGGCAGGTGCTCGCCGGCGATCAGCTTGAGCAGCGTGCTCTTGCCCGCACCGTTCGGGGCGACGAGGCCGGTACGGCCGCCGCCCACGGTGAAGGACAGGTCGCTGAAGACGGGCGTGTCGTCAGGCCAGGAGAAGGACAGGTGGGAGCAGACGATGAACGCATCGGACATGCGAGAGACCTCGTACGAGAACGCGCGGGCGCGACGAAGTGGCCCGGCAAGGAGACAGGGATTCGGGGAACGACGACCAGCGGCCACGCCGGCGGCGATCATGTGCGCCTGCCGGGGCCGATCAACCTCCGGTATCACCCGGAGATGTCGTCGTCACCTGCCATGTCTGGTCTCCTAGCTTCTGATCTCAAGCGTCTATCACCATAGCAGCCGCCGGAATCAGCGCGTGCCGGCCGTCCGGGCGTCCTTCTTGCGCGCCCGGTAAGCAGCTGCCTTGATCTTGTTGCCGCACGACTCCATGCCGCACCACTCCCTGCGTCCGCCGCGCGACCGATCGATGAAGATCTTGGTGCACTCGGGGTTGGCGCACTCCTTCATCAGCGGCACCTCCGGCCCGCTGAGCAGCTCGACGGCGTGCCGGGCCACGGTGGACAGCGCCTGCGCGGGGGTCGCCTCGACCCACCGCCCCTTGGCCGTGAGCTGGGGCGCCGCCGGCGGCTTGCGCGCGATCCCGTTCACCAGGGCGAGCGCCTTGTCGTCGTATCCGTCACCGGCGAGCCGGGCGGTGACCAGCACGTAGATGGCCTCGCGTACGGCCACCGCCTGGGCCAGATCCGCTTCCCGCGAGGGGGACACGGCGTCGACGATGCCGGACTCCAGGTACCAGGCGTCGAGCCGGCCGGGGACGTCGAGCGTCTCGACGCGCTCCGTGCGGCGCGCGCGGAGCGTGCAGGCGAGGTCGAGCGCGGGGTTGCCGCACAGGAAGACGTGCTTCACGTCACCAGCCTGACAGGTGACTCCGAGCCGCGCAATCGGGCGACGGAAGACGGCGTTCCGGCGTGCGCACCGCCGCACAGGAGGTTTCATCGGTCGTCGCCGCCGCATGCGTCCTGGCGGAGGAACAGGTTCAGGTGCCGTTCCGACGGCAGCTCCTCGTCCAGGTGGTGGTCTCGCCATTCCTCCGGCGGCTCGGCCAGCCAGTCGTGGCCGAAGATCGCGTACGGATGGTCCGCGCGCCCGCGCTCCACCTCGTACTGGCCCAGATACTCCATCAACGGCCGCCACCACCGGCCGTTCGCGACGACCAGGTACGAGGCCGCCAAGCCCGGTTCGTGCAGCCAACCGCGCATCATCCGCGCCTGGAACACGTCCGTGACGGGAGACGGCATGGCCTCGAGGGCAGGGCAGACCAGATGCCGCGCGATCGCGATGTGCGCGCCTGGGGGCACCGTCATCCGCCGGCTCACGTCGTGCCAGATCTCCCCCACGACGGGGTCGGCCTCCAGGTCTTCCCGCTCCGGCGTCCGCAGGGTCAGCCAGCTCATGAAGGCACGCAGCCGCTTGCTCCTGCGGCACCGCAGCAGGGAGAAGGCCCCTGGCTCGCGGCCCAGCCAGAACCGGACGGACGCGGCCGTGAGCTCGCCATGGGTCTCGCGCGCCATGGTGACGAGTTCGTCGTGGTCGGCGGGGGTCGCCCGGGACGACCGCAGATCCTCCTCGCCCACCCGCGAGACGTACCGGCGCACGATCCCGCCGCGCCGGCGCAGATGGCCGATCGTCCGCATGACCGCCACGCACGCGTGGGGGTCCCGGGCGTCGCGCAGGAGCCGGCCCATGACGTAATGGCGGATCCGCCGGTGCATCCGCTCGTAGCCGACGGGGTCCCGCCACCACAGGTCGTGGTCGAGGGCTTCGCGCAGCACACCGTTGATCTCCAGGCCGCGGGCGGCGGTTTCGACATACGGTCGCGCGCGCAGCCAGTCGAACAGCTCCGCTGCCCGGCCGCCCGGCACCGCCGCCCTGAGGAGGTCCTCGGTGGTGTGGCGGGCGTGCGCGCACACGTCCAGCGCCGACCGGTGCGCGTCCGTCGGCACGCCACCGGCCAGCAGCGCGAGCACGTTGTCGACCACGTACCGCACGGCGTCACGGCGCGACGGCGTTCCCGTGGCCGACATGCTCCTGCCGACCTCCGCAGCCAGCGACAGGGCGAACGGGTTGCCGGCGGCGAAGTCCACGATGGACCTCCGGAGGCCGGGGTCGACGCCGCGGGCCGCTACCAGCGCGGCCGACTCTTCGGCTGTGAGGGCTGCGAGGTGCCGGGTCACGATCGTCCCTGCCCAGGCCGGATCGGTGAGCCAGGCGGCGCTCGGCCCGCTCCGGCCCGCCACCACGATGATCGTGTCGCCGGGCAGCCGCCGGAGGTACTCGCCGCGCAGCCACGGTTCGACGTCTCCCAGCTCGTCGAAGGAGTCGATGAGGAGAACCGCGCCGGAGACGCCGGAGAGCTCCTCCGCGAACCGTTCGAGGTGTTCGCGCGCTTGCGCGGTCGCCGAGCCGTGCAGGTGCCGTACCCGCCGGCCCGCGGCAGCGGCGTCGTCGGCGAGCTTGCGCAGCAGCGTCGACTTGCCGATGCCGGCGGGTCCCCGGACGAAGAGAAGACCCGGACGTTCCCCACGGCTCGTCTTCAGCAGGTCCTGGAAGGCGGCGCGTTCCGCGCCCCTCCCGACGAACTGCCGATCGGCGGACCACTCCGGCTTCGTGCCTGCCGGCTCAGGCGAGGCCGGCGGCTCCTCCGGGTGGTGTACGGCGGGCCGCTCGGCCCATGAGGCGGGGGCGAGCTCGTCGTCGTGGTCCGCGTCGGCCCCGAGGATCCTGTCGTGGATCTCCCGCAGCCGCGGTCCCGGGCTTACGCCCAGTTCCCTGCCCAGCAGGTCATAGAGCATCCTGTAGACCTCGAGCGCCTCTGCCCGCCTGCCGCTGCGGTACAGGCCGAGGAGGTAGATCTCGTACAACGGCTCTTCGAGCCGGTTCCGCTCGATGAGCAGCGGGACCTCGGCCACCACCTCGGCGTGCTCCCCCAGTTCGAGGCGGAGCTGCAGCAGTTCCTGGGTGGCGATCAGTTTCTGCCGTTCCAGCCGGAACCGCTCACGTTCGGCGGCCTCGCCGGGGACCCCGGCCAGCGCCGTGCCCGTCCAGAGGTCGAGCGCCTGCTCCAGGCACTTGGCGGCCGCGGCGACATGCCCGCCCGCGCGCTCTTCCCTGGCGGTTTCGACCATGGTGGCGAACTCGGTGGCGTCCGACGCGAACAGCGACGGGTCCAGCAGGTAACTCCCGGACTGGGAGCTGATCGCCGAGCCCAGCCCGTGCTCGGACAGCAGCCGCCGGATGCGGGAGATGTAGGTGCGGACGACGGCTTCGCCGGTGGCCGGCGCCTGCTCGCCCCAGAGGCCGTCGACCAGCTCACCCATCCGCACGAAGCTGCCGCTGTTGGCCAGCAACACCATCAGGACGGCCTGTTGCTGCGGCGCGCCGAGGCTCAGCCGCGTGCTGCCGCAGTCGAGGCCGGGCGGTCCGAGAACGGTGAACCTGCACGCATTCGGCTCTCCAAGCACGATCGGGACGCTTTCCTTCGCCAGACTGCACGGCGGCCGGCCTGTCGCACGGATCCGCGGTGGTACGTCGCAGAAGGTAGGTTCCGCCGGATCGCCTTCGCGACCGTCACGTGACGCCGTGCGTGTACGTCATGCGCGGCCGGTGTCCCGGGGACGGAAAACTTACGGACCGCTGACAAGCTCGGCGATGCGGCGATAGGCCCGACTGAGCGTCAGTAGGGTCGGTCAGAGACGCCCTGGCACGGTTCCAGGGCGCCAGACGGTCGCGGTGCGCGAGAGGGTTGGGGGAACCTCGATGGCCGGGGTGAGCTTTGGGCTACTGGGTCCGATCAGGGTCTGGAGCGGCGGGGAAGATCTGGAGGTCGGGTCTCCGCAACAGCGGGGGGTGCTCGCCCTGCTGCTGCTGAGCGAGGGGCGTCAGGTTTCGCTCGACGAGATCGTGAGCGCGTTGTGGGGCCGCGAGGCGCCGCGCAGCGCCGTCGTGAGCACGCGTATCTACGTCTCCCGCCTGCGCCGGGTGCTGGCTGACGGCGGTTCGGCCGGGCTGGGCACCGAGGCGGGGATCAGGTCGGCGAGCCGGGGCTACCAGCTGGTCGTGGACCCCGGCGCGGTGGACGTGACGGTGTTCAGGCAGACCACCGCCGCCGCCAGGGAGGCCCGCGAGCAAGGGAAGATCGCGGAGGCCTCCCGGCTGCTGCGCGGCGCGCTGGCGCTGTGGCGCGGACCGGCGCTGGACGGGCTGAGCGGAGCCTTCTTCGAGGGCCGCCGCGCCTGGCTCGAACAGCTGCGCGCGTCAGCCGTCGAGGAGCGCTGGGCGATCGACATCGAGCGGGGCGACTGTGGCGAGGCGATCGCCGAACTGAGGCTCGCGACGGCGGCGGAGCCTTATCGCGAGCGGTTGTGGGAGTTGCTGATGTGGGCCCTCGACCGCGACGGCCGCCGCGAGGAGGCGCTGTCGGCCTACCGTCTGATCGCCCGGCTGCTGGACGACGATCTGGGCCTGGAACCCGGTCCCGGCCTGCGCAGGATGTACGCCCGGATCAGGACGGCGGCTGACACCTCACTCGTCTGAGCCGCTGCACCGGCCGGCACGTGCCGCACGCCGGCGGCGTTCCCGGCCTGTCAGCGCCGCGTCAGCTCGGTGACCACGGCCCGGGCGCCGGATGCCGGTGGGGTCACCGGCAGGGCGCCCTCATCGGGAAGACCTTTCCTCGAGAGTCTTCAGCATCCACGCGAGATCGGCCCGGGAGCTCACCCCCAGCTTGGGGAAGATCCGGTGCAGGTGGGTGCCGACAGTGCGGTGAGAAAGGTACAGCCGGTGCCCGATCTCCCGGTTCGTCAGCCCCTCTGCGGCCAGCTGCGCGATGTTCAGCTCGTGCGGCGTGAGCTTCTCCCGCGCGTCCGGGTCCCGGTTCGGGCTCGACTCCCCCGCGCTGCGCAGCTCCCGTCGTGCGCGCTCGCCCCATGCGGCCATACCGAGCGCGTCGAAGGTCTGCCTGGCGGTGCGCAGGTGCGTCCGGGATTCCGCGGCCCGGCGCTGCCGCCGCAACCATTCGCCGAACGCCAGATGGAGGCGTCCGCGTTCGGCGGGCCACCCGGTCAGGTCCGCCCGCAGCGCGGCCGTGAACAGCTTTTCCGCCTCCTCGTTCGGGGCGAGTACGGCGCGCGCGTAGCGCAGCCCGATGTGCAGCGCCGGTGACGGCGTCGACGCGGCCAGCGGTTCCAGGCCGTGCAGGATGTCCCGCATGGTGGCGGTCCGCCCGGCTCGCACGGCGGCCTCGGTGAGCTCCGCGAGGCAGTACGCGCGCAGGGCCAGCTGGTAGGCGGGGTCGGCGGGATCGAGAATCCTGCTCAGGGCGGCGAACGCGTCGTCGAAGCGTTCCTCGCTCATGGCCGCGAGCCCGCGCGCGAGCTGGACGGTGGCCAGGACGGGCCGGGCGCCGGCGGGAAGCGCGACCCGTTCGGCCTCGTCGGCGAGTGTTCCGGCCTGCCCGTGGTCGCCCCTCAACGCGGCGATCTCGGCCTGGACGGCCGTGGCCAGCCCGTACATGAACGGCTGCCCGGTCTCCTGGGCGAGCTTGGCGGCCTCCGCCGCGACCGGGACGGCCGTGGTCAGGTCACCGAGCCGGGCCCGGCTCCACGCCTGCACGGCCAGCGCCCGGGGAAGCAGCCCGAGCCGGCCCTGAGCACGCAGGCCGGGCGCGGCCGCCGCGGAGAAGCGGGCAGCCAGGTCGAACGCCCCGACCTGCAGGGCCGCGCTGCCCAGGTAGCGGTCGGTCTCAGGGGCGGCACCGGCCACGCCGGCCAGTTCGCGCAGCAGGTCGAGCGCGATGCCGCCCCGCTCGAACGGCGCGACGTACGCGGCGACCGCGACCATGCGCGGGTCGTCGGCAGGAACGGGCAGCCGGTCGGCCACGCCCAGCAACGAGCGGCGCGCGGCCGGACCCGGTTCGGACCAGAAGCAGCGCATGGCGGCGCCCCACAGGATCCGGACGGCCGGCTCCACCTCCCCGTCGGCTGCCACCGACGCGACCAGCTCGGCCAGCTCTGACACGCGGGAGACGTCCTCGCGCACCCCGTCCTCGAAGCCGCTGAGCAACCAGGCGGCGGTGGCCCGCCGGCGCGGCGACAGCTCGAGGGCCTGTGCGTCGCGCACCAGACGCTCGGCCGTGGCGCGGCTGCCGGATTCGACCGCGAGCTCGGCCGCGCTCAGCAGCCTGTGCGCCTTCCGGTCCTGCCCCTCGCTCAGCCGGGCCGCCTGCTCCAGCGCCGCGATCGCGGCGGCGACCCCGCCCCGGTGCCGGGCCCGGTCGGCCGCGCGGTCCAGCTCGGCCGCCACGCCCTCGTCGGCTCCGGCCGTCGCGGCGGCCCGGTGCCAGGCCCTGCGGTCCGGCTGCTCGTGCAGCGTCCCGGCGAGAGCCAGATGGGCCTGCCGGCGTTCGGCGAGCGTCGCAGCCGCCGCGATGGCCGACCGCATCAGGGGATGGCGGAACGTCACCGTGCCGATGGCGAGCTCGATCAACCGGACGTCGGCGGCCGGTGCGAGGATCTCCGGCTCGGCCGTCGACCCCAGGATCAGGCCCGTGGCCGCGAGCGTCTCGGCGACCGAATCGCTCTGGTTGAGCGCCGCGACCAGCAGGGCGGTGCGGGCCGTAGCCGGCAGGGCGGCTACCCGGGCGGTGAACGCCCGCTCGAGCCGCTCGCTCAGCGGCAGCACCGGACCCGGCCCGCCCGGCGACGGCGCCAGGCCGTCGTGGTGTCCCAGGGCGGCCGGCAGTTCGGTCAGGGCCAGAGGGTTTCCCGCGGCCTCCTCCAACAGCCGCACCCGGACCGCTGGGGTGAGGCCGGGGGCGATCGAGTCCAGGAGCTCGGTGGCGACCTCGTCGGAGAGCCTGTCAACGGGCATCGGGGACAGCCCGGCGTCCTGCACGTGCGCACGCTCGCCTTCGCCTTCCCTGAGCGTCGCGACCATGACGACGGGCTCGGACTCGATCCGGCGCGCCACGAAGGAGAGGACGTCGGCGCTGGCGCGATCGAGCCAGTGCACGTCCTCGGCCACGACCAGCAACGGCCGGACGGCGGCCGCCTCGGCCAGCAGGGTCAGCGTGGCCAGGCCGACGAGGTAGGCGCTGGGTTCGGCCGCTTCGGCGAGGCCCAACGCGCCGCGCAGGGCGTCACGCTGCGGGACCGGCAGCGCGCCCACGCCCGCCCTGACCGGGTACAGCAGCTGGTGCAACCCGGCGTAAGCGAGGTGCTGCTCGGCCTCCACACCGGTCGTCGTCAGCACGCGCAGACCCGCGGTCGCCGCCGCGGAGACGGCCGCCGCCACCAGCGCGGACTTCCCGATGCCGGCCTCCCCCCGGATGAGAACGCCGCTGCCGCCTCCGGGGTCGTCGATGAGCTCGGCCAGGGCCTTCAGCTCGGCTTCCCGTCCGAAAAGCGGCATGGTGCGGCACTCCTACCTCGGGGTCCTCGGCTGTCTCCTCCCAGCCGTGCGCGACCCTATCGAAAGTGCCCGGATACGACGTTTCACCAGCGTTCGTCCATCGGGAGCCCGCGATGAGCGCCGGGCTTGACGCGCACCCCAGCTAGCATGGACCGGCAAGTCCAGTCTGGAGGGCGGTCATGCGCACGCTGACCCGCAAGGGAGCCGCGACGCGGCAGCGCATTCTCGAGGGCGCGGCAGCGCACATCCGCGAGCACGGCGTGGCCACCACGACGCTCGACGACGTGCTGGCCAGGACGGCGACGAGCAAGAGCCAGCTCTTCCACTACTTCCCTGGCGGCCGGGAGGAACTGCTGCTGGCCGTGGCCCGCCTCGAGGCCGACCGGGTGCTGGAGGACCAGCGGCCCCAGCTCGGCGACCTCACCTCCTGGCCCGCCTGGCAGTCGTGGCGCGACAAGGTCGTCGACCGCTACCGGCGGCAGGGCCGCCGGTGCCCGCTCAACTCCGTCACGTCACAGCTGGGCAGCCGCACGCCCGGCGCACAGGCCGTGGTCACCGAGCTGATGCACCGCTGGCAGGCCGAGATCGCCGCCGGCGTACGGCACATGCAGGACGCCGGCGAGATCGACCCGGGCCTGGACCCCGACCGCGCGGCGGCCGCCCTGCTCGCCGGCATCCAGGGCGGCGTGCTGATCCAGATGTCCACCGGCGAGACCGACCATCTGGAAGCCGCCCTGGACATGGGCATCGCCCACCTGCGTGCCGGCAAGCCTGCCTCGCCCTGACAGGGGCTCGGCCCCGGGGAGCGGCGGACGCGACCTGTCGCCCCGCCCGCCGTCCGGCCTGTTCGCGCTCACCACACCTGGGCGAAGCAGGCGAGGGCGACCGCCATCACGAGCACGGCCACCGACAACACTCTCATGGGATTCGACCTGGACACCTGGATGCTCCCTTCCGTGGTGAAGCCCGCCAAGCAGAACGCGGGACGACCGGGCGCGCCCATTTTCGTCACCGGTCTGACTGGTGACGATGCTCGCAGCATCTTTCGTCACCTGTCAAGACAGTGACGAATACAGGCGATTTTTGGACTTGACAGTCCATTTTTCGATGCGCAAGCTGACGCGTGTCCGGCCCGACCCCCTCGAATCCGCTTGCGAACGGAGTGGCACCCTCATGTCCATGGACCACTACTACCTGCTCGGACGTTCCGGACTGCGCGTCAGCCGGCTGGCGCTGGGCACGATGAATTTCGGCACCGGCGGTTTCCACGCCGCGTACGGCAAGACCGAGCAGGAGGCCCGCCCGATCTTCCGCCGCTATCTCGAAGCGGGCGGGAACCTCATCGACACCGCGGATTTCTACACCGCCGGCGAGAGCGAGACCATCCTCGGCAACCTCATCGCGGAAGCCAAGGTGCGCGACAGGATGGTGCTCACCACCAAGTTCACCAACAGCGTCGCCCCCGGGGATCCGAACGCGGGCGGCAACGGCCGCAAGCACATGATCAGCGCGGTCGAGGCGTCACTGCGCCGCCTGCGCACCGACTACATCGACCTCTTCCTGCTGCACACCTGGGACCGGATCACCCCCGTCGAGGAGGTCATGCGGACCTTCGACGACCTCACCAGGGCCGGGAAGATCCGCTACGCGGGCCTGTCCGACGTGCCCGGCTGGTACGCGGCGCGGGCCCAGACCCTCGCCGAGGCCCACTCCCTCGTACCGGTGGTCAGCCTGCAACTGCCCTACTCCCTCGTCGACCGGGCGATCGAACTCGAGCACGTCGCCATGGGGCAGAGCCTGGGACTCGGCATCACCGCATGGAGCCCGCTCGGCGGCGGCTTCCTCACCGGCAAGTACCGGAGCGCCGACCAGGGCTTGGCCGGGGACGGCCGGCTCAGCGGCGCGGGCTCCTCCGGGCACTCGTGGACAGAGCGGGACTGGCGGCTGCTGGCGGCGGTCGAGAGCGTCGCCGGCAAGCTCGGCGTGACGATGGCCCAGGTCGCGCTCAACTGGGTCGCCACCCAGCCAGGGGTCGCCTCGGCGATCGTCGGGGCGAGCAGCGCGGACCAGCTCGACGCCAACATGACGGCCCTCGACTTCGAGCTGCCGGCCGAGCTGCGCGCCGAGTTGGACGAGGCGAGTTCCGTGCCGCCCCCGTCGGTCTACCGGATGTTCACGCCGGACTATCAGAACTGGCTGGTCAGTCCGGGCGTCAAGGTCGGGGACAAGCCGGCCGGGTACGCTCCCGCCGTACGGAACTGGGCGTCCGAAAGCAGTGGTTGACGGGCTTCGCACGAACGCCTCCATGGCGCGCGCCGCCTCGGCGACGTGCTCGTGGCCCGTCACCGGGGCGCTGTCGTACAGGACGACGCCGACGAGCCGGTCGGGGCGCGTCAGGGCGTAGTGCCTGTTACGGGGTGCTCTGCTGGGCCAGGCCACCGCAGGTGAAGCCCGCCTCACGTTCGGGATCGAGCTGGATCTGACCGAGGTTGGTGGTCTCCATCGGCCGTCGGAGGGTCTCCAGCTTGTCGCAGTCGTACAGGAGGTACGTGCCGTCGCTCTCGCCCAGCAGCATCATCCAGCGGCCGTCGTAGAGCGGCTTGTCGTCCTCGGCGCTCTTGACCACCGCCCACTGGTCCTGGAAGCCGACGGCGTTCAGCAGTTCGTTGGCCTGGCCGCTGTTCTGGACCTCGATCGCGCCCTCGACCAGCCCCAGGATGAGCAGGAAGCCCAGGCCCACCCCGGTCATTCCACCGACGATCACCTTCGCCCCGGCGCGCCCGACCGGTTTGCGGCGCAGCAGCCGGAACGGAACCAGGAAGGCCAGCACGCCGAGCCCCACGGCGACGATCACCATGAAGAACAGATCCAGCTCCCCGAAAAGGCGAAAGATGCCCCAGTACGTCGCCCCGCACCACAGTGCGGCCAGCGCCGCGGCGATCCACGGCCGTTCCCGGATCCTCCGTACGAGCCTGCTCGCCGCACCGCGGGTCATCCTGTCGATCAGCCAGCACACGCCGACGACCACGCCGAGCAGCGGGAAGGCGGCCAGCAGGAGCAGAACTAGTGTGCTCGTCATACGGCCGAGCAGCACCGCCTGGTCGACGCCCACCTGCTGCGGGTTGACGCCGAAGACGGCGTACATCTGCTCGATGCCGATGTAGAGGACCGCGTAGAGCGCCACCGCGACCGGCACGACGACGGATCCGATGCGTTCGAGCAGTTCCAGGACACCGCCACTGTCCTCCCGCGCCACGGGGGTGTGGTCATCGGGAAGGGCCGGCGTCTCCGGCGGTTCGAGGGTTATGGGGTGACTCGACATGGCGCACGACCATAGGTGCCGGCTGCATGCGAACCGTTGACGACGCGTATGCGCCGAGGCCGGGCCCGCGCCGGCGCGGGCCGTACAGCCGCCGGTGGACGGCTCCTCGCCGGGCGGCGGCCCCCTCCTGAGCAGCCCTGCCATGGCCTGTATACGCGTCGTCGGCAGTTCGTGTGCAGGCGGCGCCTAGGGTCGCACCGGGGGCGGGCTTGCCCGGCCGCGCCGTACGGAAAGGAGACCCGTGACCGAGGTCTTCGCGGACGGCGAAGCGGCGGCGGACCCGGCGGCGGACCCGGCGGTGGGCCACTCCTGCCGCTGCGGCGACGGTCACCGCTATGGACCCAAAGTCCATTTTTGTCAGCGTGAGCTTGGCGGCCAACGGCTCTGGCCTGATCGCCATACCTGAAGAAGTGAGGGAAGCGTGGAGTCGCTCGTCTCGACAATGGTGGGCCGGGATGACGTCCAAGGAGAACTGTCGGCGTTCATGACGGCCACCGGGGGGCAGGCCCTCATCCTCAGAGGCGAGACCGGGGTCGGCAAGAGCGCCCTGCTCGACCACGTGGCCGGCCTCGCGGCCCCGGACAGCCACCGGGTGATTCGCGCCGCCGGGGTCGAGGCGGAGGTGGAGCTGCCCTTCGCCGGCCTGCACCAGCTGCTGTACTCGCTGCTGCCCCACGCGGCCGGGCTCGACGAAGGCCACCGTGCCGTCTTCGACGTCGTCTTCGGGCTGCGCGAGGGCAAGGCGCCGTCGGTCATGTCCCTCGGCATCGCCGTCCTCGACCTGCTGTCCTTGGCGGCGTCGGAGAAGCCGCTGCTGCTGTTGCTCGACGACGGTCAGTGGATGGACGCCTCCAGCGCCGAGGTGTGCGGGTTCGTGGGCCGCCGGCTCAGCGGCAGCTCCGTGAAGATGCTCATCGCCGTACGGTCCGACGTCGGCTCGCGGTTCGACACGGCCGCGCTTCCCGAGCTCCCGGTGGCGGCCCTGTCGGAGGAGGCGGCCGGGCACCTGCTGGACATGCGCCACCCGCAGCTCGACTCGCGGACGCGGCGCATCGTCCTGGAGCACGCCAGGGGCAACCCTCTGGCGCTGCTGGAACTGCCCGCCTACCTGAGCGGCTCCCACACCGGCCGCACGGCCGAGGAACTCCTCGGATTCGGCAACGTCCCGCTGTCGCGCCGTCTGCAGCACGTCTACGGCATCCGTATCGAACGCCTGGCCGGTGCCGTACGCGAGGAACTGCTGCGCGGCGCCCTCGACGGCGTCGGGGCGGGACCGGCCGGCAGCCACGCCCCCGGCGCCCGCTACCGCATGCGCGAGGCCGACGAAGCGGTCGCGGCCGGCCTCCTGGACACCGACCCCGCCACCGGCGACCTCGTCTTCCGGCACCCGCTGATCCGCACCACCGTCGTTCAGCTGGCGACACCCAACCAGCGCCGCGCGGCACACGCCGAGCTCGCGCGGGTGCACCGCGACGACGTCGAGCGGCGCGCCCGCCACCTGGCGGCCTCGATCGTGGATCCCGACGAGGAGGTGGCAGCCGCGTTGGAGGCCGCGGCCGACTCGGCGACCCGGCGCGGCGGCGCGGTAGCGGCCGTGGCCTGGCTGACCCGCGCGGCGGAGCTGAGCGAGAGCCCCGCCGACCGCTCCAGGCGGCTCGGCGACGCCGCCTTCATCGCCGGACACGCCGCGCTCCTGGACCAGGCGCAGAAACTCGTCCGCGCCGACCTGCCGCCGGGCGCGCGCGAGTCCCCCGCCACGGTCGTCACCTCGGCCTACGTGGCCCTGTACGAAGACGGCGACGTACGCTCCGCGCACCGCCAGGTCGCGGCGGCGATCGAGCGCCTGCGGGAAGACGGCGCGCACGAGCCCGCCGACGTGCTCACCCGGCTGGTGAACGTGCTGCTGGCCATCAGCCAGTACGCCGGCGACGCCGCGCTGTGGGAGCGCACCGGGCAGCTCATGGACTCCCTGGGGGAGCGGGTCGACACCCGCTCGACGATCTACCGCGACGCGTGGAGCGACGTCGTCCGGCACGGTGCGGGCGTGCACGAGCGCGTCGAGCGCGCGTTCGCCGGCCTCCCGGAGCTGGAACCGTGGGACGTATCGCGCCTGGCCGTCGCCGCCTACCACGTCGACACGCTGCGCCGGTACCGCCCCTACCTGCAGCGCGCCGCCGACCGTGAGGCGCGAACCGGGGCCGTGGCCAGCGGCATGACCATGCTGCACCTGATCATGCTCGACCAGGTGGCCGCCGGCGAGTGGGACGACGCCGAACGGACGGGACAACGCGCGCTGGAGCTGACCACGTCCCACGGATACGCGCTGTTCGCCCACCACACCCGCGCCTACCTGGGGCTCCTGGCAGCCATGCGCGGCCAGGTCGAGCGGGCCAGGGAGCTGCAGGCCGTCCTGGACGCCTGGGCCCGCCCGCGCGGCGTGGGATTCCTGACCCAGATCGCCGACGCCATCGGCACGGCGGCGTCCCTGAGCGAGGGCGACTACGAAGCCGCCTACCTGTACGCCATCGGCATCACGCCGCCGGGATCGTTCGAGCACTGCGCCCACCAGGCCTCACGCACGCTGCTCGACCTGGTCGAGGCCGCCGTGCACACGGGCCGTCTGGAGCAGGCCCGCCGGCACGCCCAGGCCGCCTCCGACGCCGGCCTGCCCGGCGTCTCCCCCCGGCTGGCCCTCATCACGTACGGCGCCCTGGCGATGACGGCCGCCGACGAGAAGGAGGCCGAGGACATGTACGCGAGGGCCGAAGCCCACCCGGCCGCGGCCGGTTTCCCGTTCGAGCTGGCGCGCATCCGCCTGGCCCACGGCCTCCGGCTCAGGCACACCCAGGGGCCCAAGGCCGCACGGCCCGTCCTGGTCCGCGCCGCCGAGTCCTTCGAACGGCTCGGCGCCACCGGCTGGGCCGAACGCGCCCAGGCCGAGCTGCGCGCCTCGGGGGCACCCGCCCGGGCCTCGCTGTCGTCCCTGACCGCGCTGACCTGGCAGGAACGCCGCATCGCCGAGCTGGCCGCGAGCGGGCTGACGAACAAGGAGATCGGCGAACGTATGCACCTGTCCCCGCGCACCGTCAGCTCCCATCTCTACCGCGTCTTCCCGAAACTGGGCATCACCTCGCGGGCCGCGCTGCGCGACGCTCTGGGCAAGGCCGGCGACGCGTGACCTCTCCTCACCCGCGCACCCCCAGCTCGGCGAGCCAGACCAGCACGTAGTCGGCGATCGCCCGCCAGCCGCTGTCGACGACCAGCGAATGGGCCCGGTCCGGGAACTGCTTGAGGCTGCTGACGGCCGTGGAGTCGCCGTACGACTTGTACACGGCCCGGGTGACGTGGTCGGGCACCAGCCGGTCCTCCTGCCCCGAGATCAGCAGCAGCGGGCCGCGGCCGGTGTTGCCGTGGTCCACGACCGCCCGGGGGTGCCGTACGGCGCCGCCGTGTCCCAGCTCGGCCAGCAGCCGGCGCGACCCGGGAACGACGTGGCGCTCGAACAGCTCGGCCGACTCCTGCTCGGTGACCGCGTTGGCGAACAGCCGCCGGAACCTCCCGGCGTCCATCGACACCGGCCACGGCTCCCCGAACTCCAGGGAGGTCGCGTGGCCGACCGGGGCGGGAGCGATGGCGACCGCGGCACGGCCCGCGTTCGTGCCGAGGAGGTGCTGCGCGATGAGCCCGCCCACCGAGTGGCCGACGATCACGGGCGGCGTGTCGAAGGAACGGACGATGCGCGCGTAGTGATCCGTGAGCGCGTCGAGCCCCATCTCGTGGAGCGTCTCGGGATGCCGGCGGGCCTCGCCCACCGTGGCGGGCTCTCCTGGCCAGCCCGGCGCGCAGACGGCGAAACCGAAGCTGGAGAAGCGCTCGTTCCATGACTCCCACGACGACGCGTGGAGCCACGCGCCATGGATGAAGACGACGGGAGTGGGGTTCACGGATCCTCCGGGAAGGCTCAGAACCAGGTCGTACGGGCCGAGGTTCAGGATCGTCCAGATGCGCCTGGGCGGGAACAGTCGAATGACTCAAAGTTCCGGTCCGCCTTGCGTGGCTGGTCCGGCGCGGTCTGCCGGGACAGCGCGCTCCAGGCGCGCGTTTCGCGACGGCCGGTCACGAGTCTCACCGTCATGTGACTGATGTGCCGGATTTCCCTGCCCGAAACAGTGAGAGATGCCGCTTTTCCGCGACACGACACGGAGACTTCACATGATCGACAGGCGCGCTTTCGGCAAGACCGTCGGGTTGGCCGCCGCCTCCCTTGCCGGTTTGCAGGTGTTCCCGGCCACCGCCACCACGCGTGCGGCGGCCCCGACGTTGCCGGCGGTCACGCCCGGCACGCACTCGTCCTTCGCCTCGCTGAAGCAGGTCAGGGCCGGGCTGCTGGACATCGGTTACACCGAGGTGGGCCCCGCCCGTGGGCCCGTGGTCATCTGCCTGCACGGCTGGCCGTACGACATCCACAGCTTCGTCGACGTCGCTCCGCTGCTGGCGACGCAGGGCTACCGGGTGATCGTCCCCTACCTGCGCGGTCACGGCACGACGCGGTTCCTGTCGTCGAAGACGTTCCGCAATGCCCAGCAGTCGGCGATCGCGCTCGACATCATCGCCCTGATGGACGCCCTCAAGATCGACAAGGCGGTGCTCGCCGGCTTCGACTGGGGGTCGAGGACCGCCGACATCATCGCGGCCCTGTGGCCGCGGCGCTGCAAGGCCCTGGTGTCGGTGAGCGGCTACCTCATCACGAACCTCGAGGCCAACCGCACACCGCTGCCGCCGAAGGCCGAGTACGCCTGGTGGTACCAGTACTACTTCGCCACCGAGCGGGGCCGGCTGGCCATGGAGAACCCGGCCAAGCGCCACGACCTGACCCGGCTCGTCTGGGACACCGTCTCCCCGACGTGGGACTTCGACGACGCCACCTTCGAACGCACGGCCGCGGCCTTCGAGAACCCCGACTACGCCGCCATCGTGATCCACAACTACCGGTGGCGGCTGAGCCTGGCCGACGGGGAGCGCCGTTACGACGGTGTGGAGAAGCGGCTCGCCGTACGGCCGGCCATCAACGTGCCGACCATCACCCTGGACGCCGAGCGCGACCCCTTCACGGCGCCGCCGGGCGACGGCTCGTCGTACCGGAACATGTTCACCGGCCCCTACGAACACCGCACCGTGGAGGGCATCGGCCACAACCTGCCGCAGGAGGCACCCACGGCCTTCGCCCAGGCCGTCGTCGACGTGGACCGTTTCTGACCATCACCCGAAACACGCCGACAGCCTGCCGGATGCGATCCGGCAGGCTGTCGGTGTGTTTCCGCTGGTTCCGTCAGACGGTCCGCATCCGCGGCGAGCGGGCACGCCAGGACAGCAGCCCGGCCTGGATGATGAAGAACACGCCGCCGCCGGTCGCATAGACCGACAGCACGTCGAGCGAGGCGCCGTCGCCGAGGGCCTGGATGTTGTAGAAGACGCCCACGAGGAACGACAGGCCACCCGCGATCAGCATCGGCCACTGCCTGCCCAGCTCCGGGCCGCGCCGCCGCAACCCGACCAGCACCTGCGCCGCACCGGAGACGACGGCCCAGGCACCGAACACGTGCAGCACCGCCGCCACCCCACCCGCCCCCGCCAGGCCGACGCCGACGGCGGCCAGCGTGCTGACCACCCCGTTGAACAGCGTCAGGCGGCGCTCCGATCCGTCCGGGAGCACACGCAGGTCGATCAGCGACGACACCGCGTCGATCAGCGGATGGCCGACCAGCAGGGCGATCGCGGGGGCGTCGATGGGGTCGTGCGCCAGGGCGAACGCGGCGGCCCACGCCGCGGCCAGGACTCCGCGGCCCAGGTACAGCTTCAGCAGGGGTGACGCTTTCATGATGGGGGCCTTTCCAGAAGTCAGCGCTGAGCGGAGGCGCAGGAGTAGCTGCCGGCATCGGCCGGGTCGCCGTGGCCGGTGTAGCGGGAGACGGACGGGTACCGGCACAACTCGCGCGTCACCGTCTTGCCGGAGGAATCCGTGATGGCGGCGCTCAGCGTCTGCGGGGCCTTGCCCTGTTCGACCCAGGCCGTCAGGGCGCCGAGGGCGTCGGTGGGCTTCGGGCCGGTGCTCGTGTCGCCGGCGCAGTGGGCGACGCCCGGCGCCAGGAACAGCCGGTAGAAGTCGTCGACCTGGCGCGCGCCGCCCATGGCCAGCTCCACCCGCCGGCGGTAGTCCACGGTGCCCTCGGCGGGAATCAGCTGGTCAGCCAGGCCGTGCCAGGTGAGGAGCTTGCCACCGGACCTGCGGAACGCCGACAGGGCCGGGTCGTCGGTGCCGATGATCGTGTCGTACTCGGCCCGGGACTGCTCGAACAGCTTGGCGAACTCGGCGTAGGTGATCGTCGAGACGTCGTAGGAGGGCTGCCGCTTCAGGAACGTCGAGACCCAGATGGCAGGTACGGGGAACGGCGCGCCCACCCGGTCACCGTCCGCGTCGATGCGGGTGCCGGCCAGGTCGAAGCCGGCTCCGATCGGGATGCCGGACCACAACTTCTTACCGGACGGGGTGCGGGGGCCGGCCCAGATCTTGCGTACGACGGCGGCGTCGGCCGCGGTGATGGTCTCCCGCCCGCCGTCGCACTCGACGCTCTCGCCGATGAGCCGCCGCGGGTCGAAGGCGCACGTGGCGGGGTCGCCGACCAGCCCGTCGCGAGCGCCGTCGAGCGGGTCGCAGACCTTGACGGCGGCCTCGTTGAAGGCGTTGAACTTGCAAGGCGAGGGGAAGGTGTTCTCCTCGTTCATGACCACCTGCGGCCACAGGGTCGCGACCTCGAACTCGTCCCAGTTGATCGCCGGGGCGGTGGCCAGGATGCCGTCGAAGTCGCCGGGGTGGCGCTGGGCCTCCATGTAGCCCTGGCGGCCGCCGGTCGAGCAGCCGTTCCAGTACGAGTAGGAGACGGGCCTGCCGTAGACCTCCCTGACGACCTGCTTGCCGACGACCGCCATCTCGTGCTGGGACCGGTCGGCGAAGTTCTTCAGCAGCGCCGTGTCGACCTCTCCGGCACTGTTCAGGGCCCAGCCGGCATCCAGGTACGTGCCGACACCGGCGTCGGTGGTCGCGGCGGCGTAGCCGCTCTTGACCGCGCCGGCCAGGCCCGCGCCGTAGTCGCCGGCGGCGAAGGCGCTGCCGCCCACCGCCTGGAAACGGCCGGTCCATCCCGTCTCGGGCAGCCAGATCCGCACCGCGGCGTGGTCGCCGACACCCGGGTGGGTGAGCGTGACCGTGACGTCGCAGTAGGCCGGCACGTCCGGGATCTTCACCACTTCGGTGAACGGTGGCACGGGCTGGACGGTCACGGTGCCCGCCTCCCGGCGCACCGCCGTCACGGACTCCACCGCGGTACCGGCCGGGGCGTTCACGGAGACGGACGAGCACGTGAACGGGCTGGCGGCGGAGCTCGCGGTGCCGGCCGACGCTGCCACGGCGGCGGAGCTCGCGGTGCCGGCCGACGCTGCCACGGCGGCGGAGCCGGTGGTGCCGGCCGAGGCCGCGGCCGGCAGGCACGCCGTCGCCAGCGGCACTCCGGCCGCGAAGATGAGCAGAAGACGTTTCATGACGTTCCTCTCCGGGGTCGTCAGCTGTTGCGGTGCGTCTCACTGTCGTTCGCGGCCGGACACCGGCACATCAGTCAGTTGACGGTCAGCACCGGCGAGCGGCTCCGGGCGCAGGTCGATGGCCTGCATGCGGGGGCATCCGCGCGGTGCCGCCCGTACCCACGTCACGGACTGAAGAGTCGAATGGCTTAACGCGCTGAGGCGCGCGCAGGCACGTGAACGGCCGCCACGCGAGGCCAGGTAGCAGGCTGACCAGCGCCGTTGTGGCACTGAACGACGGCCGGGCCGGCTCGTCGTGACTGACCGTCAAGTGACCGATGTGCCCGCGATCCTTCCCGGACGACAGTGATGGCACCAGATCCGCCACCTTCGTCGGAAGCCTCGTGAAAGGGGAACATCGTGGTCAGCATCAAGGGTGTACGCAGCCGGCGGCTCATGGTGGGCGCCGTGTCGACGATCGCGATCGGTCTCCTCGCCACCGCCGCCACGCCCGCCTTCGCGGCGGACAAGCCCGCCAAGCCCACCATCGTGCTGGAGCACGGCGCCTTCGCCGACTCCTCCAGCTGGAACGGGGTGATCGAAGAGCTGCGCGCGAGCGGCTACCCCGTCGTCGCCGCGGCCAACCCGCTGCGCGGACCGGCCAACGACGCGGCCACGCTCCGCAGCGTGCTCGACCACGTCGCCGGACCCAAGATCCTCGTCGGGCACTCCTACGGCGGCTCGGTCATCAGCGTCGCCGGCGCGAACGATCCCCAGGTCAAGGCTCTCGTGTACGTCGCCGCCTTCCTGCCCGCACCCGGCGAGACCGCCCTGGAGCTGACGAACAAGTACCCCGGCTCCACCCTCCCCGGCGCCCTCGACCCCACCTCCTTCACCCTCCCCGACGGCACCACCGGAACCGACCTGTACATCAAGCCCGGCGCGTTCCGCCACCAGTTCGCCGCCGACGTACCGGCCGGCACCGCGGCCCTCATGGCCGCCACCCAGCGGCCCATCGCCCAGTCCGCCCTGGAGGAGAAGACCCAGGCCGCCGCCTGGGAGGACAAGCCCACCTGGGCGGTCATCACCACCCAGGACCTCAACATCCCCGCCGAGGTCCAGCGCTACATGGCCAAGCGCGCCCGCGCGCACTCCATCGAAGTACGCGCCTCCCATTCCGTCGCCGTCTCCCAGCCCAAGACAGTGGCCGGCGTCATCGAGAAGGCCGCACGCGCCACCCGATAGCACCGAACCGAAAGAAGGATCATGACCATGGACATGAAGCTCGAAGTCGTCGTCCTGCCCGTAACCGACGTCGACCGTGCCAAGGACTTCTACACCCGGCAGCTGAACTTCCGCCTCGACGCGGACTTCCCCATCAACGACGGTTACCGGATCATTCAGGTCACTCCCCCCGGCTCCGCCTGCTCGATCATCTTCGGCGACGGACTCACCGACGCCGGACCCGGGACGGTCCAGGGACTGCACCTGATCGTGTCCGACATCGAGCAGGCCCTCAAGGAACTGGCCGGCCGCGGCGTCGACGTCACCGGCCCGTTCCACGACGCCACCGGCGCCTTCCACCAGGCCGGCGAGACCGACCGCGTCATGGGCCTGCACCCGCAGCGTGCCAGCTACGGCTCCTTCGCCTCGTTCGCCGACCCCGACGGCAACCGCTGGTTCCTGCAGGAGATCACCCAGCGGCTGCCCGGCCGCTGACCAACGGCATCCCCGGGACACGGCCACCCCATGGAGGACCAGTGACCACCGAAGACACCCGCATCTATGACGTGGTCGTGATCGGGGCCGGCCCGGTCGGCGAGAACGTCGCCGACCGGGCCACCGCCGCCGGGCTGAGCACCGTCATCGTCGAAGGCGAACTCGTCGGCGGCGAATGCTCATACTGGGCGTGCGAACCGAGCAAAGCCCTGCTGCGGCCCGCACTCCTGCGCGCCGACGCGAGCCGGGTACCCGGCCTGGACCCGGCCGCCGCCGGGCCGCTGAAGACCGCCGCCGTACTGGCGCACCGCGACCGCATGGCCGCCCACTGGAACGATGACGACCAGGTCGAATGGCTCAAGACGGCCGGCGTCGACCTCCAACGCGGCCACGGCCGCCTCGACGGGCCACGGCGCGTGGCCGTGACCACGCCCGACGGCGGCACCGTCCACCTGCGGGCCCGGCAGGCCGTGGCCGTGTGCACCGGCAGCGGCGCCGCCCTTCCCGACCTGCCCGAGCTCGCCGCCCTGCGTCCGTGGACCAGCCGCGAAGCCACCAGCGCCCCGCAGCCGCCCGGACGTCTCGTCATCGTCGGCGCGGGCGTCGTGGCCACCGAGATGGCCACCGCCTGGCAGGCCCTCGGCTCCGAGGTCACCCTCCTGGCCCGCGGCACCCGCCTGCTGCCCCAGCTGGAACCCTTCGCCGGCGAACTCGTCGCCGACCGCCTGCGCGAAGCGGGCGCCGACCTGCGCTTCGGCGTGACCGTCGCCGCCGCGGCCCGTACCGGCGGCGAGGTCCGCCTCACCCTTTCCGACGGCGGCAGGCTCGCCGCGGACGAGGTCCTCTTCGCCACCGGCCGCGCGCCCCGCACCGGCGACATCGGCCTCGAATCCGTCGGCCTGACCCCCGGCGACTGGCTCACCACCGACGACACCCTCACCGTCACCGCCGTCCCCGGCGACTGGCTCTACGCCGTGGGCGACGTCAACGGGCGGGCCCTGCTCACCCACCAGGGCAAGTACCAGGCCCGCATCGCCGGCGCCGTCATCGCCGCCCGAGCCTGCGGCAGCCCGCTCGACACCGGACGCTGGAGCCCTCACTCCGGCACCGCCGACACCGCGGCCGTACCTCAGGTCGTCTTCACCGACCCCGAGATCGCCGGCGTCGGCCTCACCACCGTCGAAGCCCGGCGCACCGGCCGCCGCGTCGACGTCGTCGACTACGACCTCGGCCACGTCGCCGGCGCCCTCCAGCACCACCCGGGCTACCGCGGCAGAGCCCGCGCCCTCATCGACCCCGATCGCCGCACCCTCGTCGGCGCCACGTTCGCCGGGGCAGGCGTCGCCGAGCTCCTCCACTCCGCCACCGTGGCCATCACCGGCGAAATCCCCATCGAACGCCTCTGGCATGCCGTACCGCCCTTCCCCACCATCAGCGAGGTGTGGCTGCGGCTGCTCGAGACGTACCGGGACCAGCGCGGCCAGGCGACGTTCTCCCGCACCGAGCCCCCGGCGACCTGACGACCTGACGACCTGGTGGCCCGCCACGGCGTCGATCCGAGACGGCGGCAAGGCCCCCGGGGAAAGTCGCGATCGAGCGACTTTTTCGTGGTGCATTTACGGTCGCACAGAAAATCGCCAGAGATTTCTGCACAATTATCCGTACCGCCATGTCGCCATCCCGTACGTTGTCGCCGAATTCCACGAATCGTGGTTCCGCGGAGGCCGGATGTCCACTGAACCGGGCCGGCTCCAAGTCATCCACAAGCCCGCTCCAAGCAGGCCGCGGAAATCTTGCCGGTGACCGATCGGACAAAAGAAAGGGAAATCGTGTTCGCTCGCTCCAAGTCCGGCCCGCTGCTGTCACTGCTAGGCATTCTCGGGTCGCTGACCTTCGTCAGCGCGACCCCTGCGAACGCCTCAGCCGAAGCCCAACTCGGCCTTACGTTATTTGTCCAGGACGTGGACGAGGAGGGCACCTGGAGCAACGGCGACGAGGTCTTCATCAAGGTCCTCCACAATGGAGGAAACCAGCGCTACGCCCCGGTCGACGGCACGATCGACGTCAACGAGTCCAACGAGAACCAGCAGGTCGAAATCCCGTCGGCGAACACCCTCACGTTTCCGGTGGGCGACAGGGTGACAATCCAGGTGTGGGAGGACGACGTCTCAGGGGATGATCTCCTCGCCGAGGCCAAGGACGTCCTCGTCGAATGCAACCGCCCGTTCAGCGGCGTAACCGAAATCACCAAGCGCAAATATTACAGTTACTCGTTCAACGGTACGTTCTCGTGCTGGTGAGCACGGCTGCCGGCGCCCACCTCGTGATGTGCGCCACCTGCAAGACGGCAGGCTGACCACCGAACAACAAGCCAAGCGCGAGCAGGCACGGCCGGCCTGTTCGCGCAAGGACACACGAACGCCCAGCGGCGGAGATCGGGCAACCGGCGGCATCGGGCTTTGGCCTGCTGCTGTGGCCCTGCGCCCCCGCCCACAGGATCGGCGTCGCTGCCGCGACTGAGCGATGCGTGGTTCCTCCGACTTCAGGCCGAGCCGCGCGAAGGTCCAAGCGCTCGCACGGTCAGCGCCGGACACTCGCGAGAGTCGATCGGTGGACCTAACGACCTGTCGAGTTCAGCGGCTCAGGAGGCTCCTCCTGCAATCTCGCTGCGGAGGACTCCGCGTAGATCACCTGGTCGGGCGAAGGTGGCTCGATTCTGACGGTGTCGCCCCAGTTGGTCAGCCGCAGATCGGTGGTGCTGCTCGTGTACTCGCGTGAGTTCCTGCGCGTCGGTTCGGTCCGCGACGACCACATGCGCCGGACCAGACGATCCTTTCCGGCCCACAGCCGCCACGACACCTTGATCTTCTGCTCTTCCCGGTTGGGCGGCCCGCCGAAAGGAATGCTGATTGATGGATCGACCTTCGCCAGCGCGCCTGGCGTCACCATGCCCTCGTAGCGAATACCGCCATCAGCGGTAGGCCGGATTGTCAGGGAACCTGTCAATCCGATCAAGGCAGTTGAGCTGGGCTGATTCTGTGTTGGCTTCTCTGTGGCGTCCTCCTCGGTCTTGGGCTTGTTGATCCAGTCGGGGCCGGGGAGGGCAGGCGGGTGGGGTGCCGCCGCTGGCGAAGCATTCGGGGTGCGTAGCTTGCGCAGTGGCCAGAACGGCAGCGCGCCGGTCGCGGACGACTGCTGCGCGGCCGTAGTGGACGTCGACGGGATGGTGACAGCCAATCCCGGAGTGGTAGTGCTTGTGGTTGTACCAGGCGTAGAAGACCCTGTTGCCCAATTCCGCCCAGGCGGTCAGTGCCAGATCGAGAGCGGCGAGGTGGGGGGTTCTGGTGGGGCGAGCGGAGTAGCCGTCCACCAGGCGTCGAGCCGGATCACGCTGATGGTGGCGGCGGTAACACATGCCCGAGGCGGGTCTTGGCCAGGCCGATGTAGCGGGTTCGACGGGCTCCGGTTGTGGCGACGGCCTGGTGAATACGGCCTGGTGAATGACGCCTTCGACGCCAGAGCGGACCACGTACCGCATCTGCCACCGGTCGGTGGCCTGATCGACACGGATCCGCTGGAGCTCGGCGTGGACGGATGGTCAGCTGGCGACCGTAGCGCAGCGAGTTGGTGCACTGCTCGCGGCTCGGGCATGGGTGGCAGGCGGCGGTAGCAAAAAGAACCCGGATCGCCGGGAGCCCACCCTTGTCTCAGCCCTCGGTTCAGTACTCGGCTGGCCCGTCCTTGCGGGCATGTGGCCTGGCGGGCGTCCCAGTCGAAGGCGAAGGAGCTCTCGTCCTGGCGGGAGGTCGCCGCCCTGTCGGTGCTGTGAGGTGCCTCCAGCAGTTGGTATCCGTCGGCCCCGATCCTCCGCCGGGCCAACGCAGCGCGTTCATGCCGCCGGACGTGGCCAGCCCCAGGTCTGCCAGCTTCGCCAGCATCACATCGTGCTCCAGGCCGGCTTCCCGAGTCGGCGCGAGGACTGGCCGAGTCCGCGTGCGGGAGGGCAGCGGAGAGAACTGCGGAGTTCCGTGATCGCCGGATGGGGCTGCGTTGTTGTCTCAAACGAATGAAGCGGTTGGGCTCTGCTGAGGTTTCCGGTCCTGTTGATGGCGGAACATTGGCGTTTTGGTGCCAGATAGGTAATGTTTGTGCTGAATGTCTAGTTTGTAGTGCGCATCAACAGAATTGAGATGGATCCGATATCTGGTCATGCGACTGACCAGGTTAAGGCTTCGCCTGCAGGTCGCCCGTAGGGGGCGCTCGATTTCGAATGTCGTGATCAGGAACAGCGGCTTCCAGCGTCTCGTTTCGTTGCCCGGGGATGACGTGCTATAAGTTCGCGCCAACCAGTGGGCGTGTATGCGCGTGGGCGCTCTGGCGCCATGGAACGCGTGCGCCCTCCTGACGGTTTTCTCGATGTCGAGATACCTGCAGTAGTTGGAGCATGAGCGCCTCCCTCGCTGGCGAGCGTAGAGACGGCTCGCATCCACCGGTAACGACTAAGGAATCCGCCGGCGCGCCAGCTCGCTCGGGGTGCCGTGGGTCGAGGTTGGTCTGCATCCGCGGCACTGACACCACCTACTTGGCGTGCGGGGCGAACACCATGGTCAGGGCAGGTCATCATGTCAGCGATCAGCCGATGGCATGGTACACACGGACCTGCAAGGTGGCATGCGGTTGCATATTAGGTCGTCCGCTATTGACCTGAGGGGCGACAACAAAAAGGGGTGCACGTAAGTGTTTTGAACCTTACGTGACAACTGGGGCTTGTTTATATAAGCTCGGTAGCCGTGCCGGAACCCGATTCGTCTTATGTGCAAAGCCGCGTTTGTCGTGCGGCCGAAAAGCCATGGCTGTGCATAGCGGACGAAAAGGTGCTCACCCAATTCTCACGGAACGCGAACAAGTACTTGAGTGAGCCTCGGTATGATCGAGAGCGCGAAATATCCCTTTTGACCGGCAAGCTCGCGATCGAGCAAGCGGCCCGCTACGTGCTTCGTTCAGTATTTACTAGAGATATCGAGCGGGCCAGCGTAAGGTACACGACGGCGGGGGACCTAAGGAGGGCAGGGTTTGCGGTCCTGCATACCCCAGGTCGCATCTCCGCAGGTTGCGACGGTGATCTGAGTCACGTCTCGGTGATCTGGCCTGCAGA
This sequence comes from Nonomuraea sp. NPDC004354, assembly GCF_053602555.1. Lineage (NCBI taxonomy): Bacteria > Bacillati > Actinomycetota > Actinomycetes > Streptosporangiales > Streptosporangiaceae > Nonomuraea > Nonomuraea sp. NPDC004354. Next base: position 205,660 of record NZ_JBSGDV010000017.1, read on the forward strand.
CGATCCCGTCCAAAAGCAGGACATCCCCTGGGACCCCGACGTGACGGAAAGCTTCATCCGATGCTTCAATGGGCATGGAGACGAGCGGAGGTAGGGCGGTGAATCTAGACTCTTTGATCAAGCAAGGACTTCCTCCTTGGCGCCCGCGACCCGAAGCGTCCGATCTAGATGTGTGGCATGAGTACGAGATCCCGCTAACGGGCACCTTCCATCTCAACGGAGATCTCATCCTCTTTACGCAAGTAGCTGCTGCGACCGAAGAGCGAAGCGCGTGGGCATACGTGTGTATCGACCCGAACGATGCCGACTCGGTAGAGAATGCCGTTTTCCCCTCGCTGGATGAGATGGACGCGTTCGTTGAGGACAGGTTCACCGGCCACGAGGTAGTGATCGCCCTTGCGGACGGTGACAAGCTCCTCGACACCTGGACGCGAGAGATCATCGATTCCGGCGGCCTGCCGCAGGCGCTTGAGAGGGCACTCAACAAGGTGATCCAGAGCGTCAACCGTGTGGATGAACAAGAGCGTCGCATCCGGGCGAAGCTGGCAGGAGTTGAGGCGGCGAAGGCAGAACTCGACCTGCTGTCGGCTTGAAGCCGAAGGACTCAGCTCCCGCCCTCCCCTAGGGGAGGGCGGGAGTTTTGTGTGCGGCACGTGCGCCAGATTGCGTAGGACTCGCGCTCCTCTACACCGCCACAGCAATCCAGATGGCCGAGAGCGCGGCACCGTTTGATCACAGCGCGTGACACTCCGACCCTTCGGTGTCTCAGTTCCCCCAAGCGACGCCTCAACCCCGGTCAGCAGGCCCTACTGGTGCTGGTCATCCCCATCGACCAAGTGGCCGCCGACCGGCCGTACTACTCCGGCAAGCACAAGAAGCACGGTATGAACATCCAGGTCCTTGCTGCGCCCGGACGGCACGCCGCTGTGGACCTCGGGCTCGCTGCCCGGGTCGGTGCACGATCTGAAGGCCGCCCGCATCTGGGGCATCCTGCGCCGTCTGTACAGCACGGATTCGATTCTCGTCACTCGCTCCAACCGTGAAATCGGGAGGCTGTCGGTTTGCTCGACGACACCTGGCGCCGTTGCGTGAAGTGTTCGGTGTCGTCACCACGCCGCCGAGCCGGGACTCAGGCGAGCCGCCAGGCGAGAAGCCCCTCGGGCGCGTCGGCCTGGACGAAACCCGCCTCCGTGAGTTCCCCGTGGAGCGTCTCCCACACGGGACGATAGGCGTGGCCGACGATCTCCTCTTCGCCGACCACCGTGTCGCCCTGCGTGATCCGGTAGACGTAGCGGGCTGTGGCCGCCTCTTCGGTCGACTCGAGGATCTCCGACGAGACCGTGTAGAGGTGCCGGCCCACCTGGCGGGAGCCCAGTTCCTGCAGCGGGCGCGGTGCAGGGGCCCCGCCGTCACGCCAGGTGAAGACCAGGAGGCCGCCCGGTTCCAGCTGCGCTGCCAGCACCGGCCAGAGCCGCTTGCGGTAGCCGGGTTCCAGGGCGTACATCACGTTGATCATCACGATGGCCTCGACCGGCTCGGGCACGTCGACGCTCAGCGCGTCACAGGGAAGTACGGTGACCCGCTCGAGCAGGTCAGGGCGCGTGCTCAGCCGGGACAGCAACACCCCGCGCATGCCCTGCGAGGGTTCCAGGGCGAAGATCTCAGCCGATGTCCATTCGGCCATCGCCGTGGTGATCAGGCCGGTACCCGCACCGACCTCCAGGACGCTCCGCCGTACCCCGGAAAGAAGCGGAGGCAGCTTCTCGCAGATGACCGGCACGTGACCGTTCTCCTGGAGCAGGTCATAGAAGGGAAGAGAGATGAAGTCGGCCATGATCGGCCACACTACCCAGACGCTGGACGCCAAGGGCCCGTTACCGGACCAAGAGCCAGGCGGCCACGGTCTGGCATGGTAGGCGGATGCGACGACTCACCGTGCTCGGCAGCTGTGGCGCCTTTCCGGAACCAGGTCGCGCGTGCAGCGGCTTCGCGGTGGACTGGGACGGCTACCGCCTGGTGCTCGACCTCGGTTACGGCACGCTGCCGCGGCTGCTCTCGCACTGGCCGGACGGTGCCGTGGACGCCGTCGTCATCACCCACGAGCACCCGGATCACTGCGTCGACCTGCACGGGCTGTTCCGGACGCGGTTCTACGGCGACCCCGGTGGGCCGCGGCTGCCGTTGTACTGCCCGCCAGGCGTGCTCGACCGAATCAGCGGACTGGAGCCCGACGTCGACCTGCGGGCGGTCTTCGACGTGCATCCGCTGCCCGGCGGCTACCAGGTGGGGCCGTTCGAGCTGACCGGAGTGTCGCTCCCGCACTACGTGCCCAACGCGGGCATCCGCCTGCGGGCCGACGGGATCGCCCTGGCCTACACCGGGGACACCGGCCCGGCCCCCGCGCTGGCCGGGCTCGGCCGTGACGCCGACCTGTTCATCGTCGAGGCCACCGACCGCGACGGCGAGACCTGCCGTCCCACCCGCAATCTCATGACCTCCGCCGAGGCCGGTCACTGGGCTCGCCGGGCGGGCGCCCGCCGGCTGATGCTCACCCACTTCTGGCCGGGAAACGACCGGGCGGCTGCGGTGGCCGCGGCTCAGCTGGTGTTCGGCGGTGACGTGCTGGCGGCCGAGGAGGACCTCACCGTCATGCTCGGGGCCTGAAGCCGTCGGTACGGCATGCCGGGTCGCCCCCGGCAGGGCGGACACCGAGGTCGCCCGGAGGGCTGCCGGGGTCGCGGCCGAGTCGGGATGACGTGGCAGCGCGCCCGCCGCCTGCCGGGGACGCGGCCGGGCGGGTCTCGCGGTCAGCCGGCGATGCCGAGCAGTACTGCCGCGGTGCCCAGGCCGAGGACCAGCGGGTAGGCCCACCAGCGGGGCGCCGGGCCGTCCTTCAGCACGCGGACTCCCAGCGGCACCAAGGCCACGCACAGGCCCACCGTGGCGACGACCGACATCGGGCCGGTGCCCTTGAGCACGCCGATCGGCAGGGCGCTCGTCGCGGCCAGCGCCACGGACCTGGCGATTCCCAGGACGCCCGCCCGCCACGTCCCGATGGCCAGCACGACCCAGCCGAAGAAGATCGCCGTGTTCAGCGTCTGGAACACGTGGAAGGCGCCGTAGGAGTCGGCGACGGCCGTCCGCGCCGCTTCGAGGCCCCGCACGTGGACGAGCTGGGCGGCGAGATGGTTGACCCCGGCGTGGAAGGTGCGCGCGAACAGGCCGGCCAGGACCAGCGCGCCGCCCCACAGCGCCCAGCGCGGCCGGGTCGCCCACACCCGCCGGACCACGGCGACGACCGCGGGCCACAGCAGGACGTTCCCGGCGGCGAAAGCACCGTACGACAGGGTCATCCGTTCCGGACTCGTGGCGAACGCGGCCAGCTGCGCGGGGAAGAAACCGTCCACGTCGGCGCGGAGCAGGACACCGGCGAGCATCAGGACCGGACCGAGGAGCAGCCCGGCGCCCTCGACCCAACGGCCGGGGAATTCGAACGAGGTGGTCGTCATGCTGTCGATCCAACCGGCGCCGCCCTCCTCGCACATTGGCGCGGGGACGAGCCCGGGGGGTAGACCTGGCACTACCCCGGCGCGGCCTGCAGATAGGCCAGTACGGCAAGCACCCGGCGGTGGCCGTCGGCGGTGGGCGGGAGATCGAGCTTGGCGAAGATGGCGGCGATGTGCTTGGCCACGGCCGCGTCGGTGACGAACAGCGCCCGGGCGATCGAGGCGTTGGCGCGTCCTTCGGCGATCAGGCCGAGCACTTCCCGCTCTCTCGGGGTGAGGCGCTCCAGCGGGTCGCGCCGCCTGCTCAGCAGTTGCCGTACCACCTCCGGGTCGACGACCGTGCCGCCGCCTGCGACCCGGACCAGCGCGTCGACGAACTCCTCGACGTCCCCGATCCGCTCCTTCAGCAGGTAGCCGACGCCGGCGCCGCGGCCTGAGGCGAGGAGTTCGGCCGCGTAGGTCTGCTCGACGTACTGGCTGAGGACCAGCACGGCCAGATCCGGCTGTGCCGTACGCAGCTCCAGGGCGGCCCGCAGTCCTTCGTCGGTGAAGCCCGGCGGCATGCGCACGTCGACGACCGCGATGTCGGGCCGGTGCTCCTTGACCGCGGCGACCAGGGCGGCGGCGTCGCCGACGGCGGCGACGACGGCGTGCCCGAAGCGTTCGAGCAGGCCCGCCAGGCCCTCGCGGAGGAGGACGGCGTCTTCGGCGATCACTACTCGCACGGGATCTCCACACTCATCGTCGTCGGCCCGCCGGCCGGGCTGGACAGCGACAGTCTTCCGCCGACCGCCGCGACCCTGTCGGCCAGCCCCACCATGCCGGTGCCGCCCGCCGGATCGGCGCCGCCGACGCCGTCGTCCCAGACCTCCACGACGAGCACGTCGCCGGCCAGCCGGGCGCGGATCCGCGCCCGGCGTGCCCGGCTGTGCTTGGCGACGTTCGCCAGGGCCTCGGCCACGACGTAGTAGGCGGTCGTCTCGACGGCGTCGGGCAGCCGCCGCGGCAGGCGGACGTCCACGTCGACCGGGATCGGGGAACGTCCTGCCGCGTCCCGTACGGCGGCGCCGAGGCCGCGGTCGGTGAGCACCTGCGGATGCACGCCCCTGATCAGCTCCCGCAGCTCGACCAGGGCCTGTTTGGCCTCCTCGTGCGCCTGGACGAGCTGCCGGGCCGCGGGCGAGTCCGGAGGAAGGTCGAGCCGGGCCAGGCCGAGCCTCATGCTCAACGCGACGAGCCGCTGCTGGGCACCGTCGTGCAGGTCGCGCTCGATCCTGCGGCGTTCGGTCGCGAAGGCGTTCACCAGCCGGGCGCGCGAGCGCAGCACGTCGGCCAGCTCGGTGGGAGCGAGCAGCGCCCTGGTGGCGGCCGCGCGGGCGCCCGCCCAGGCGGTGAAGACGTAGGCGGCCACCGGGACCAGGAGCACCCCCGCCACCGAGCCGATCAGGGCCGCCGCCGGGGCCCACTCGTCGTCCGTGGGCTGCACCACGGGCGACAGGATCAGGACGGCGGGGCCCGCCACGGTGAAGCAGGCCACCACCAGGTCGATCCACCAGAGCGCGAGCAGGGACACCAGGCCCAGCACCACCGTTCGCGACGGCTCGGAACGCGCGGCGGACAGCGGGGCGAGATCGACCAGCCGTAGCCGCCACCGCTCGAACCCCACGACGAGCGGCACCAGGACAGCCACGGCGGCCAGCCCGGCGACGACCATCACCGGGACGAGCGCCAGGGAGGAGATCAGGCCCGCCGCGACGACGACGGCGGAGCCGGGGACGACGCTCGACAACAGGTAGGCCAGCGACCGCCACGGCCAGCTCGATCGCAGGAAGGACAGCGGACGCCGGGAGAGAGCCTCCAGCGCGGTCGAGGTGCGCACGCCCAGAAGCTATCGGCCGCCGTGGGTCACGGTTGCGACAGGAAGCCGGCGAGGGCGCCGCGGTTGCGCCGGAGGTCGTCGATGCGCTGGTCCACGGCCGCCAGTTCCCGGTCCATGAGGTCGCGCAGGTCGGCGCACCAGTCGAACTCCGGCTGGTCGCCCCGGGTGCACGGCAGCACCACGCGGATCACCTCGGTGGTCAGCCCCGCGTTCAGCAGCACGCGGACCTTCCGTACGGTGACCACCGCGTCCTCGTCGTAGCTGCGGTAACCGTTCAGATCGCGTGTGGGCTCGAGCAGGCCCTGCGCCTCGTAGTACCGCAGCAGCCGCGAGCTGACTCCGGTCCGCCGGGACAACTCCCCGATCAGCATGTGACCCGCCCTGTCCGAGGTTGACCTTCCAACCGATGTGAACCCTTAACGTCGCGCCGAGAGCAAACATTTCGCGCCCGTCGTCGGCGGCGCGGGGCCTGCCGCGGGCGCCGTGGCCGGGCCCGCCGTTCGGTCCGGCGGGTTCCGTGTCCCGGAGAGCCGGCACGGTGTGAAGGATCCCGACCCCTGGAGGGTGGTAACACATGTCAACGACGAGCGACGAGCGGCCACGGGGCGACGCCGTGGCCGGGGCGGATTCGCCGCGCTGGCCGGCGCGGTCCTGGGTGGCGTTGCTCATCTGCAGCGGGGTGATCCTGCTCGACGGGCTCGACATCTCGATGATCACGGTGGCGATACCGGAGATCCGGCAGGAGTTCGGGATGGGCGCGGCGGCCGCGCAGTGGCTGGCGGGCGCCTACATCCTGGCGTTCGGTAGCTTCCTGCTGCTGGGTGGACGCTTCGCCGACCTGTTCGGCAGGCGGCGGACGCTGGTGACCGCCATGGCGGTGTTCGCGCTGGTGTCGCTGTTCGGCGCGCTCGCCGCCGATCCGGTCCTGTTGATCGTCTCCCGCTTCGTCAAGGGCATGGCCGCGGCCTTCACCGCGCCGGCGGCCATGTCGGTGCTGACCACGACCTTTCCCGAAGGCCCGCACCGGAACAGGGCGTTCGGCATCTTCAACGTCTTCGAAGCGTCCGGGTACTCCTCCGGCCTGCTGGTGGGCGGCCTGCTCGCGGCGCTGGACTGGCGTGCCACCTTCGTACTGCCCATCCCGATCGCCGTGCTGATCCTGGTGGCCGCGCTGCGATTCCTGCCACCGGATCCACCGCGCACCGAGCGGTCGCGGCTCGACCTCGGTGGCGCCGTGACCCTGGTCGCCGGGATGCTGCTGCTGGTGTCCACGGTGTCCTCCGCGGCGGACGCCGGCTGGGCCTCGCCGTGGACGCTGGGCGGATTCGCCCTGTCCGGGCTGCTGCTGGCGGCGTTCGTGGTGATCGAGCGCACCGTCAAGGAGCCGCTGATCCGGCTGGGCATCTTCCGCAACCGCGGCCTGGTGGCCGCCAATGTCAGCGCCGCCCTGCTGTACGGCGGCGCCATGGGCTTCCAGTTCCTGCTCGCCCTCTACCTGCAGAACCTGAACGGCTGGCAGCCGTGGCAGACGGCGCTGGTGCTGCTGCCGGCGGGGCTCATGGTCGTCGTCATCGGGCCCGTGCTGGGGGCGCTGATGAACAGGTTCGGCGTCACCAGGGTGCTGATGGTGGGGCTGGTGGCGTTCATCCCGTCGTACCTGCTGATGCTGCGCATCGGCCCCGAGCCGGACCTGTGGACGGTTCTGCTGCCGTCCTCCGTGCTGTGGGGTCTGGGCTTCGCGCTCAGCATCTCGGCGTTGATGGTCGCCGGCACCAGCGGGGTGGCCGACCACGAGCAGGGGCTCGCCGCCGGGCTGCTCAACAGCTCGCTGCAGGTCGGCGGCGCCGGCGGCCTCGCGGTCGTCACCGCGGCGATCGTGCCCGGTACGCAGCTGGCCATGCTCTACCCGGGAGTGGTGGTCGCCCTGGTGTTCGCGGTCCTGACGATCGCGGCGCAGGCGCTGCGCCGAACGCGCGGGTCGTAGCGCGCGGGGGGCCGCGCCGGGCCGAGGGGACGAACCTCGTCGGCCCGGGCGGGCCGTCCCGGCGTCACGGGTGCCGGGCGGGGTGTCCGAGCAGCAGGCCCAGCAGCGTCTCGGGGTCTTCGCGGTGCGGGTCGTGGCCCGTCGGCAGGGACGTCTCGCGCACCAGGGGGAAGTCTCGCGTGACCGCTTCGAGCTGCCGCCGGGTCCACCGGCAGTAGGCGTGCCAGGCGGGCACGAGCCGCTCGGGGAACACCCCGGCGAAGGCCGTCGCGTCGCCGCTGACGACCAGGAGCGGGCACCGCGCCGCCCGGTAGGCGGCGAACAGGTCGAGGGCGGCTATCTCACGCATGATCTGAAGGAACCGGTCCGGGAGCCCGCGGCCCATCTCCGCCAGGAACGCGGTCATCTCCCGGCAGGCCTCCGCCGCCGCGTCCGCGTCCAGCGCGTCGAACTGGTCGGGCCGCGTGGGGTTGCCATGGCCGTCCAGGTTGACCGCGAGCGGGCACTCCGGGTGCTCCCCGGCCCACAGCGTGGCGACCATCCCGCCAAGGGAATGCCCGACGACCAGGGGCCGGTGAAGCCGGTGGGCCTCGGCGACGGCGCTGACGTCCTGGAGAGCCTCCCGCCACGACCACGGCGCCGCACCGGACTCCCCGTGATCGCGGAGATCCATGGCCACCGGCCGGAACCCGTTGTCCGCGAGCAGCCCCGCGAAGGCCGTCCAGTCCTCGCGTGTCCGTCCGCCGCCGTGCAGGAGGAGCACGTCCGTGCCGTGTCCCCCGTGATCCTCCGCCGCGATCACCACATCGCCGGCCGCGATCTTGCTGACCGTTCCCACGCCGCTGGCCCCTTGTCGTCGTCCCGTCCGCCGTTCTTCGTAACATCCGGGTACGGCCGCCGCCACGGCTTTTCCGCCGGCGCACGCCGTACCGGGAGGACGAACCGGGGCCCGACCAGGGGAGCGACGATAATGGACAGCGCCCCCCACCGCGGAGGAACAACCTGGGAGGGCTCGTGGAACTCGGGTTGAGAGACAAGGTCGCGGTCGTCACCGGTGGCAGCGCGGGGATCGGCCTGGCCGTCGCGCACGGCCTCGCCGCCGAGGGGGTGCATCTCGTCCTCGCGGCACGCGGCGCCGACCGGCTCGACGACGAGGCGCGCGGCATCAGAGAGACGTACGGCGTGCGGGTGCTGCCCGTCGCGTGCGACGTGGCGACGGCGGCCGGCACGACGGCGCTGGCCGCGGCGGCCGAGGACGCCTTCGCGGGCACGGACATCCTGGTCAACAACGCGGGCTCCGGCTCGAACGAGACCATCCTCGACGCGCCCGACGAGAAGTGGCAGGCCTACTGGGACCTGCACGTCATGGCCGCGGTACGGCTGGCCCGCGGTCTCGTGCCCGGCATGCGGCGGCGCGGCGGCGGGGTCATCCTCCACAACGCCTCGATCTGCGCGGTGCAGCCGCTGTGGTACGAGCCGATCTACAACGTGACCAAGGCCGCGCTCATGATGTTCTCCAAGACGCTGTCGACCGAGGTGGTCGGGGACAACATCCGCGTCAACTGCGTCAACCCCGGCCTGGTCCTCACCCCCGACTGGGTGAAGACGGCGAAGGAGCTCACCGCCGGCACCGGCGGAGACTGGCGGGGGCACCTCGACGAGGTCGCGCGGGAGCACGCGCCCATCAAGCGCTTCGCCACGCCGGAGGAGGTGGCGGACTTCGTCGTCTTCCTGTGCTCGGACCGCGCCGGCTACTCGGTGGGCTCCACCTACTTCGTCGACGGCGGCATGCTGCGAACGGTGTGACGCGCCCGCGCCCGCGCAGGAGTCCGGCCGGGACGGACGTGGCCTGATCGCCGGGATCCCCCGGAACGCATACGTTTCCTTCGTGGACATTCCCGAGCTCGCCGATCTGATCTGGCTCTTCGAAGGCGATCCGGAACCCCAGCACGACGACGTCGGCTGGCCGATCGGTCTGCACGCCTTTCACCTCGTCCGGGGTGCGACGGCCGTGCTCTTCTCCCTCGACCCGTTGGCGGGCGAGGCCTACGTCAGCCTTTACGCCGACGGCCAGGAGATCGCGACCGTAAGCAGGCTGCGGCCGCTCGGCCGGCTTTCCGTCGAATCGGACGGGCCTCGCTACGAAGGGCTCACGCTGTGGTTCCGCGACGAGAACAGGGCCCCCGTCAGGCTGCAGACCAAACCTGTGATCCGCATGACCTGGTAGGGCCCGCGCCCGCGGAGGAGGTCACCGGTTGCCGGGGCGGGTGAAGCCCAGGGGCGTGCCGCCGTAGCCGGAGATCTTGACCACGTCGCCCGTCTTGGGCGCGTGGATCATCGTCTGCTTCTCCGGGTCGAGCACGATGCCCACGTGGTCGGCCGTGCCGTCCCCGTTGTTGTCGAAGAAGACGAGGTCGCCCGGCTGGACCGCGCCGCTGGGGATGCGCGGTCCGCGCAACCACTGGTCGTGGGCGACCCGCGGGATCTGCGTCCCCGCCGACTCGTACGCGCGCAGCGTCAGCCCCGAGCAGTCGAAGGAGTCGGGCCCCACGGCGCCCCAGACGTAGGGGTCCCTGAGCTGCTTCAGCGCGTAGTCGATGACGGCCTGCGCGCGCGGGTTCGGCGCGAGGCTGTGGGCGTTCGGCGGGACGGCGAGCGAGGGCGCCCCGCTGCCGCCGCCGCTGCCGCCGCCAGGGCTGTACCCGTTGCCGCCGCTCGGCGTGTAGCCGTTGCCGCCCGGCGTGCCGTTCCCGTTGTAGGAGGCGAGCTGGGTGGTGCCGCTCTTGGGCTGGAAGTCGGGGTCGGGGATCCAGCGCTTGTCGGCGTTGTTCCCGGGGACGAAGTCACGGTCGCCGGGGGCCTTGATGGCGGAGAAGAACTTCTTGTCCTCGGGGACGTACTTCTCAAGCTCCGCGATCGCGTTGTTGACGGCGGTCAGCGCCTCGCCGCGCGGCTTCTGGGCCTCCCGGACGCCTTCCGCCTCCTTGGCCCTGATGGAGGTCAACGAGATGGACGTGGTGTCCGGGTCGTTGCGCTGCTCGTCGAGCCACGCGCGCTTGTCCCGGTAGATGCCCTGGACGGTGCTCTTGGCCGTTGCCAGCGCGGTGCCGGCCGCGTCGAGCTTGTCGGCGCAGCTCGTCAGCGCGGTGCTCAGGGCCGTGCCCTGCGCCGGGTACTGGGCCATGTAGGTGGCGAAGTCCTCGGCGGCGCCGCCGTTCCAGGCGTTGTCCACGCCGCGCACGGCACGCTGGAGGGCGCCGGTCTCCGTGGTGATGGTACCGGCCAGCTCGCGCCAGCGTTTCGCGACGGCGGTGATCTCGGTCTGCTTGCCGTCCAGGTCCTCGATGATGTCCTGGATGTCGCTGAGGTAGCGGTCCCAGATGTCGCTCACACCTGCTCCGCCCGTGTGGGGACGGGGAGGTCGGCCTTCTTGACGTTGGCGACGACCGTGTCGATGGCCGTCTCGACCTTGTCGAGGTTCTGGTAGGCGTGGCCCATCTCGGCGTCGACCTTCTTGTCGAGGTCGTTGACGAGCTTGGTGAGCGCGGCGGACCTCTCGTCGAGCGAGCCGAAGGTACCGCCCGCCGTGGTCGGGGGCGTCCGGTCGGCGATGGCCCTGAACTGGTTCGCGACGCCCTTGGCCTTGGAGGCGCAGTCTTCCAGCGCGTCGAAGTAGATATCGAACCCTGCCACGCGAGCCCGCCTCCCGTGTCACGCTGACATCAATGGCCACGACAATCTAACACTCTTAGTGATCAATGCGGCGATATCTCCGGAGACCACGGCCACACCGTCCTGTGGCCGTGGGTCGCCCGATCGTCGGCATCCCTCGTCGCGCCCGCCGCTAGGGCAGCTCGATGGCGTTCTTCACGTGGTCCACCGGGCTCGGGCCGGCCGGGTCCTGTTCCATGTGCTTGCGGTTCTCCTCGACGAGCGCCTGGTTGAGTTCCACGAACGGCCGCATGCGCGCCTCGTAGGCGGCGAACGCGCTCTCGTGGCCGGCCTTGGCCAGCTCGTCGGCGAGAACGTACGCGCCCACCAGGGCCAGGCTGGTGCCCTGGCCGGACAGCGGCGACGCGCAGTAGCCCGCGTCGCCGAGCAGCGCCACCCGCCCGGTCGACCAGCGGTCCATGCGGACCTGGGCCATCGAGTCGAAGTAGAAGTCCGGCGCGTCCCACATCGCCTTCAGCAGCCGGGGCACCTCCCAGCCCCCGTGCGCGCAGTGCTCGGCGACCAGCCGCTTCTGCGCCTCGACGTCGCGGTAGTCGTACTCGATCGGCCCCTGGGCCTCGAAGCCGAGGTTGACGCGGAGTTCGGTGTTGCCGCGCACGGGGTAGACCGCGCCGCCCGTGGTCCCGTCGTTGAACCAGGTCTGCCAGTCCTCCAGACCCAGGTAGTTGTCCGTGGAGAAGATCGCCACGTACGTCCCGAGGTGATGGACGAACTGCTCCTCGGGGCCGAAGGCGAGCCGGCGCACGTTCGAGTGCAGGCCGTCCGCGCCGACGACCAGGTCGAACACGCGCGGGGCCGTCCGCTCGAAGGTGACGTGGACGCCGTGCTCGTCCTGGACGAGCGAGGTGATGGAGTCGCCGAAGACGTACTCGACGTCTTCATGTGTCCTTTCGTGGATCAGGCGGCTCAGGTCTTCGCGGAGCAGTTCCACGTCGTCGCTGTCGAGACGGCCGCTCGACAGCGCCACCTCCGTGGACCGCCACAGCTCGTTACCCTCTCCGTCGAGCATGGACATGCCCTTCATGTGGGTACGGCAGCTCCGCACGTCGGAGAGGATGCCCATCCGGTCGGCGACCGTGAGGGCGGCGCCGCGCACGTCGACCGCCTGGCCGCCGGGACGCAGGCCGGGAGCGCGCTCGACGACGGTGACGGTGAAGCCGTGGCGGCGGAGGAAGGAGGCGAGGGCGGGGCCGGCGATGCTCGCGCCGGAGATCAGCACAGAAGTCATGGTGCATTGGTAGTCCCGATGCCGCTCGACCCCCTAACTGTGCTAGAACAGATTCGCCCGTTCGTATCACATCTGTTCTAGGACAGCTCGATGGAAGCCCCCTACCTGCGCATCGCCGCCGAGCTCCGGCGCCGTATCCAGACGGGCGAGCTCGCCCCCGGCGACAAGGCGCCCTCCACCCGTGCCGTCGCCCGCGACTTCGGGGTGGCGCTGGCCACCGCGGTGCGGGCGCTCGCCGTCCTCAAGGAAGAAGGCCTGGTGGAGGCCCGCCCCAGGTCGGGCATGGTGGTGGCGGCCACGCTGAGCAGGCCGCGCCGGCGCGCGGGGGCGGCGGAGCTGACACGGGAGCGGATCGTGCGCGAGGGGATCGCGATCGCCGACGCGGAAGGGCTCGGCGCGGTGACCATCAGGGCCGTGGCCGCGCGGCTCGGCGTCGCGGCGGCGGCGATCTACCGGCACGTGCGGGGCAGGGACGACCTGGTCCGGACCATGGCGGACCTCGCCTACGGCGAGGAGCGCTACCCGGCCACGGCGCTCGGCCGGCGGGAACGGCTGGAGGCGGTCGCGCGCACGCTGTGGCGGACCTACCGGCGGCATCCCTGGCTGCCCCACCTGGCTCCGCTCAGCCGCCCCCTTCCCCTGCCCGGCCTGCTCCGCCACGGCGAGCAGCTGCTGCGCGCGCTCGACGGCCTCGGGCTCGACCCCGAGACCATGCTCACCATCGAGATCCTGTTCTACTCGTACGCGCAGGGTCTGGCCGTCCACGTCGAGCGGGAGGCTCAGGCGATGTCGGCCACCGGGCTGTCCGACGAGCAGTGGCTCGACACCCAGGAGAGGGCGATGAACGCCTTCGTCGCCTCCGGCCAGGCTCCCCTGTTCTCCGGGCTGATCAGGGGCCTCGGCGAGAAGGGGTACGAGTTCGACCTCGACAGGCTCTTCGAGTTCGGGCTGCGGACGCTCCTCGACGGCCTGAACCTCGACGACGGCCGCTGACGCCGTCCCCGGCTCGAAGCGAGCCCGCCACGAACGCCCCGCCGTAGGCGGCCAGGACGCGGCCGATGTCGCAGCCGCCTGGAGCAGCAGCCCGGATCACGGGGGGCGTGGCGGTTTCGGGGGACGCGGAGTAGGGTGGTTATACGTATAAGCACCGACATCCGAGGGGAACCATGCAGCTCGAAGTCCGCGAGTGGGGGTCGGCGGGAGCCGGCAAGCTCGCCATCCTCATCCACGGCGCCATGTCCTCGTCCGCCACCTGGTGCCGCGTCGCCCCGCTGCTGGTCGAGCGCGGCTACCACGTCCTGGCACCCGACCTGCGCGGCCACGGGGCCAGCGGCTGGGCCGGCTCCTACCGGGCGGAGGACTTCGCCGCCGACGTGGCCGAGTCGCTGCCCGCCGGAGCCGACATCGCGATCGGCCACTCGCTGGGCGGTCGCACGCTCGCGCTCGCCGTCGACGCGCTCTCCCCCGCCAAGGCCGTCTACAGCGATCCGGCGTGGCTGCTGTCGGGCGCGCAGGCCGACGTGGCGACGATGGCCGGGTTCGCGCAGGCCACCAAGACCGCGACGGCCGAGCAGATCGCCCAGATGAACCCGCGGTGGGCGGCCGAGGACGTGGCCGCCGAGCTCGAGGGCTTCGCCGCGTGGGACCTCAGGGTGATGGACGCCATCGGCGCCTTCGGCGACCTCGACCTGAAGCCGCCCGCCGTCCCTTCGCTGGTCCAGGCGGCCGACGTGGGCTTCCTGATCTCCCGGGAGTACGGCAGGCGGCTGGAGGAGCTCGGCTACCGGGTCGCGTTCGTGCCGGGCACGGGACACTGCGTCCACCGCGACGACCTCGACGGCTTCATGGCCTCGCTCGACGGCTGGATCTGACCACATGTGTGGATCAAGAATGTTATGATTCTTTTGTCATGACAATGCAGCATGACGCCAAGGATCCTCGCGTGACACTCACCGACGATCCGACCCGACACCACGAGGTCTACGTCACCGCCTTCAACACCGGCGACGTGAACGCGGTCGAACAGGTCTACGAGGACCACGCCGTCCTCGTGCCCGCCCCCGGCCGGCCGATGACCGGTCCCGCCCGCGCCGCCGCCACCCGGCACCTGCTCGGCATGGGGTTGCCGATCGAGGCCCGCCCCCGCCACGTCTACGTCGCCGGCGACATCGCGCTCCTCATCGTCGACTGGACGATCCACGGCACCACGCCCGACGGCACGGACGTCCACCTGGAAGGCACGGCGACAGACGTGGCCAGGCGGGGCCCGGACGGTCTCTGGCGCTATGTGATCGACAATCCCTTCGGGACCGCGGCCTAGCACGCACCGTCGCCCTCGCGACACGAGGGCGACGGTCATCTCTCCATGGCGGTGACTTTCCGCGACAGCGGACCGCGTTTATCGTTCGGGGCCTGCCGAGCACCATTCAGCGAAATCGGGGGCTCCATGTCACCGCTTTTACGGCTCGCCCTGGTGGCCATTCTCGCCGTTCCGCCGACGGTGGCTGGCGCGAATGCGGCCGGGGCGTCGGCGACGAAAACCGACGATCTCCAGCAGGACATCAGGACGGCCGTTCACGCGGTCAACCTGTTCTGGTCAGAGCACTGGTCGGATTATTTCCCCGGACGGTACACGCCGCCGCGCGTGGTGGGCTCGTACAACGGCCGGAGCGCCTACCGGCCGCGGTGTTCGGGGTACCTGGTGCTGCCCTACAACGCCTCCTACTGCACCACCCAGGACTTCATCGCCTGGGACATCAACCTCATGCGGATGAGCTACTCCTACGGCGACGGCCTGGTGTACCAGGTGATCTCGCACGAGTGGAGCCACGCGATCCAGAACCGCATGCCGTACCGGTATCTGGCGGCGCAGATCGAACTGCAGGCCGACTGCCTGGGCGGGGCGGCGCTCGCGGGGGCGTCGAGGGACGGCACGCTGGTCTGGGAGCGGGGCGACAGCCAGGAGATCGCCGCGACGCTGCGCGCGATGTCAGGTGACACGCCGTGGACCAACCCCCGCGACCACGGCAGCGCGAGCGAGCGGATCGACGCGTTCAACACCGGCGTGCGCTACGGCGTGCGGGCGTGCCTGGCGTAGGCGGCTCACAGTTCGATCTTGTGCTCGCGGCCGGCCAGGATGCAGTAGTGCAGGGTCCTGCCGACGGTCCTGCCGGCCATGTCCGCGCGCCCTTCGGCCATCCAGGCCAGGCCTGCCCCGGCGAAGGCGCGGAGCGCGGCGTCGTCCGACGCGCCGACGCGGGTGAACATCTGGGCGGTCAGCAGGTAGTAGCGCTGGTCGGCGTTCACCCCGTCGCGCACCTGGGGGCTCGCGAACAGGCCGCGCGCGTAACGGCACGCGTCGAGCCACGCGACCGAGCCCGGCCTGACCGGCCGGCGGGCCGCCTGGGCGACCTGCGGCAGCCAGACGAACGGCGCCGGTGTCCCGATGCCCACGGTCGGCAGCCAGCTGCGCAGGACGGTGTAGCCGGTGGCCGCCGCGGTCAGGATGGCCGGCACCGTCACGACCGCCACCAGAAGGCGGCGGGCGCCGGCCCCGCGCGTCCGCGGAACCCCGGCGGGCGTCCTGCGCAGGAGGCCGCCCACGGCCGCCAGCGCCAGGCCGGCGTAGAGCGTGTAGGTGACCAGGTGGAGGTAGGAGTTGCCGAAGGCCGGCGGGTCGAGCGCGCCGCCCGCGAAGCACCGGCCGGCCCCCTGCGGTCCGCAGCGCGCGACCGCGCTGTGGCCGTACAGCAGCAGGAGCATGGGCGCGCACGCCACGGGCAACGCCAGTCCCGCGTGGGCCACCCCCCACCAGACCCGTGACCGTCCGCCGACCGTGACGCCGATGACCAGGCCGGACAGGGCGAGCAGGGCCGCGCCCGTCCCGACCAGCGCGTAGGCCGCGACGGCCAGCCGCTCCGCCGCCTGCCGCCCGGCGAGCATGGGGTGCAGGAGGAAACCGGCAGGCACCATGAGCGCGCAGGCCACGGCGGTCGGGAGCAGCGCGCGGACGAGGCGGGAGTACGGGCGGCGCAGCGGGACGGGAGCCGCGCCGTCGAGGTGCAGCGACTGTTCCCGGCTCTGCGCCGAGCGCCTGCCGATCCCCGCCCCGACCAGGAAGGCGCAGGCGAGGGTGACGGCCGCCAGCTCCGGGACGAGCCTGGCCATGGCCACCAGCACCAGGACGAGGACCGACCAGGAGTCGCCGGCCTGCACGATCAGCGATGTGCCGTGGAACCACATGCCCAGCCAGGGGCCGATCACCAGCGCCGAGACCACCACGGCGACCAGGGTGATCCACCGCGGCCGGCGGGAGGTCGCCAGCCAGGCCGAGCAGCACGCCCTGGCCCAGCCCAGCAGGGCTCTGAACAGCAGCAGGACGACCAGCACGTGGACCAGCCCGAGCAGGGGGTCGTTCAGGACGATGGTCCAGATCCAGACGTCGGCTCGGATCGTGACCGGCAGCTGGCCGGCGATCAGACCCGCCGTGAAGCTCACCGCCGCCCACCACAGCCGCGTCTTCGGCCCCTGCCCCGCGAGCCGCTCGCCGGTGGCCCGCCAGACGGCGACGACCACGATGCCCGCCACCAGGAACCCGAGCACGAGCCCCGGCAGGTGGTAGCGGACCTCGAGCGGGGCCTCGAAGTCCAGGAAGAAGACCGCGGCGACGACGGGGACGAAGCCGAGCCCGGCCAGCAGGCCCGCGGCGAACATCTCCCACTGGTTCAGGCGGAGCAGCCGTCCCGGCTCGTCGAGCACGTCGCGGCGGTCCTGCGCACGGGGATGGCTGGTGAAGAAGCGGAACGGTCCCCGCAAGGGCGGGTCGGCGACCGTCTCGACGGCCGCGGCCATGCCCTCGCGCCGGTCGGGCGTGTCACCGGCCCGCACGTCGGCGTGGTGCTCGCGGGCGCGCAGCACCGCCGTACGGGCCAGCCAGAGCACCAGCGCGATGACCGGAATCACGACTCCGAGGAAGACCAGCCCCAGGGGCCGCCAGAGCGCCGTGAGAACGAGCGCGGGCAGGCAGGTCGCCAGCAGGAACGACCACCAGATCGCCACGGTGAAGTGGGCGATGCCGACGTCACGGTTGCGGATGTGGGCCAGCTCGTGGCGCAGCACCGCCTCCGCGACAGCGGGCCGGTCGGCGTGGGCCATGACCAGGCCCATGCTCAACGCGACCACATGGCGTCCCGGTAACCCGAAGGTGCGCCCGGTGATCCCGCCGCGCGCCGAGTCGACCACGAGCCTGACCCGCCTGCCGGGCAGCTCCTGCGCGGCGACGATGGCCAACCTGCGGGTCAGCGCCTCGTGGCCGGCTCCCGTGCCGGCCTCGGCCAGCGGGACCGGGCGGCGGCGGCGCGCCCACACCGGGTGAACGGCGTAGAGCAGCACCGCCAGCAGCGCGGGAGCCAGGAGCGGAACGATCCTGAGGAGGCCCTCCCCCGCCATCACGGTCCTGGCGCAGCCGGCGTACTGCTCGACGAGGTGCCTCGGGTCATCGGACGACGCGGCCCCCGACCGCAGCGCCGACAGGCACGGCGCCTGCCGTACGTGCTCCGGCGCCCCGCTGACCGACCACCAGAGCTCGACGTGGAGGGTGCTGAGGTAGAGCGACGCGGCGAACGTCGCGGCGATGAGGATGAGGAAACGGGACGTCGTCGACGAGGGCAGCACGAACGGGTTCAGCCGGGGACCGGCCGCCGGTTCGCGCGCCGCCGTCACCTCTCTCCCGACAGGTGCCCGTAGGTGGCCTGGCGCAGGCGCAGCGCGACGGTCTTGTCCACCCCCAGCGCGAGCGCGATGTCCTCCACCGCCTGCGCCGTCTCCTTCGCCTGGGCGGGCTCGAAGACCGGGACGACGGTCGCGGGGGCGGCGATGGGTGCCGGGCGGGGCGGGAAAAGCTTGTTCCAGACCTTCGTGGAAACCTGCTTGGCGGTGCGTTCGACGGCCTGCGTGAGCGTGTTGGTGGCCGCGCCGGTCAGGACGGTCAGCACGATCGGGGTCACGAGCATCACCGCGTCGGCGGCCGAGAACCCGAGAAGATCGTCACCGCCGCCCCGGAAAGCCGTGCGCGGATTCCTCCGGGTGGCCGCGGCGATGACGGAATAATATTCCGCTTCTTTGGGCGCGACTTCGGCGACAATGGCACGGGCCACGTCGTCCAGGCGCCGAATGGATCCGCTTTCCGATTCTGCCGCCATGGTCACCCCTCACCGAATTGGTTGGCCGGAGTCACCGCATGGTAGCGGCCTTTTTCGCGGGAAAACAGATGGCGAAATTCCGGCTGGAATCATTTGCGGCGCGGGTCAGGACCACAAGTGTTTTCTGATTTCGACTGGTATGATCAACCATGTCCGGCTTACCCGTCTGAGGGCCTCCGCGCGGCGTCTCCCGTGCGACGGTGGCGCGGGGTCGCCGGCGGCGCGTCCCGGGCATGGGTGATGAGCCCGGACAATTCTCTGGTGAACATCAGACAGGGCACGGCGGCCGACACCGAGGCTGTCGCCGCGCTGCACACCAGGAGCTGGCGGACCGCCTACACCGGGATCCTCCCCCAGGACTACCTCGACGGCCCGCTCGCCGACCGGCAGGCCGTCCTCTGGCGCGAGCGGCTGGCCGGCGGCCACACCGGGCACCTGCTCGTCGCTGACGGCGGCGACGGCGTGGCGGGGTTCGCCTACCTCGTACCCGAGGGTGAGCGGGTCCTGCTGGACAACCTCCACGTCGAGCCCGGGCTCAAGCGCTCCGGCATCGGCGGCGTGCTGCTGCGCCACGCGCGCGACCACGCCGGATCACGCGAGCTCTACCTGGAGGTCCTCAAGCGGAACACCGCCGCCATCGCCTTCTACGAACGCCACGGCGGCATCAGGGCCAGGGAGTTCGTGGAACGCTTCCCCGAGGGCTTCGAGGTGGACGTGCTCGAGTACTACTGGAGCGGGATGCGCAGCGACACCGTCCCCCGCAGGTCGAGCCACGCCTCCTGAGGCCCCCGGACCAGGCGCAGCACCACCTCCTCGCAGCCGGGGCAGCGCGCGACCAGGCCCGGCCCCGCGTCGTAGACCCGCAGGGCGGCGACCGGGCCGCGCAGGCCACAGGCGACGCAGCGGCCGACGGCCGCGGTGACGTCCACGGCGAAGATCTCGCCCAGCGGTCCTGCCAGGGCGTTGCCGTCGAGGTGCATGTCAGCCTCCAAAGCGCTCGGTCCTGACCCGGGCGGGATCGTGGCCGAGGTCGAGCAGCAGGTCGGCGACGGCCTCGACGAAACCGGTCGGTCCGCACACGAACACGTCGGGGCCCGGCCCCGGCAGGTCCTGCTTGCCGATCCTGCGGCGCGGCTCGACCCGCGTGTACAGGTGGGTGACGGTCAGGCCAGGCTCGGCCCGGTCGAGCTCGGCGCCGTAGTAGCGGTCGGCCGGGGTGCGGACGGAGTAGACCAGCTGGAAGGGCGTCGTGCTGCCTGCCGTACGGCGGGCTCTGATCATCGCCATCAGCGGCACGATGCCGGAGCCGCCCGCGACCAGCAGCACGGGCGCGCTGTCGGGACGCCACACGAACCAGCCGCCGACGGGACCGCGCAGCTCGATCTCGTCGCCGACGGCCAGCTCCTCCACCAGGTACGGCGAGACCTCGCCGTCGGGCAGGCCCTCCACGGTGAGCTCGACGCCGCCGGGGGTGGCCAGCGAGTAGCTGCGCTGGGCCGTGTAGCCGTCGGGCGCCGTCAGCCGTATGTCGACGTGCTGGCCCGGCAGGTGGCCAGGCCAGTCCGCCACGTCGAAGACCAGCGTGCGCGCCGTCGGGGTCTCGGCACGCGCGGCGGCCAGCCGGGCGCGGCGCCATCTGATCGCCGGCACGTGACCGCCTAGGAGCTGTTTCTTAGATCTCCTGACGGTGAGCGCTGGTCTTGTCACTCTTGGCATATGGGTCGTGGTGATCTGACGAACGCCGAGTGG
>NZ_JBSGDV010000018.1:0-219719 GCF_053602555.1 Nonomuraea sp. NPDC004354
AAACGTCCCCATCGGCGGATGACCCGGCGGGAAACCGTACGACTCCGGATGATCGCAGATCCGCCCCAGCCGCAACGGCCGCGCATCCTTGATCAACAACCCCAGCAGACCCAGCCCGTGCGGCCAGTGCTCGATCCTGGCGATCTCCTCCTCGCTCAACCCCACCGGGATGAACTGCAGAAGCGTCCGCTCCTCCCCCACCACGCCCAGCGCCCCGTAACTGGCGTCCACCAGATCGGTCGCCGTCTCCACGATCCGGCGCAGCATCGTCTCCAGATCCAGGTCACTGCCCACCGACACCACCGCGTCCAGCAAGGCGTGCACCCGGTCACGGGTGGCCAGCACGGCGTTCAACCGGACCTGGAGTTCGGCCAGCAGCTCGTCGAGTCGCATGTTCGGCATGAGTGGATCGGGCACGTTTCACATCTTCTCAGCAGCGCGGCGAGGGGTCACCCTTGGCGTGCTCTTCGCTGCCCGGCGGTCCCGCCGGTGTGCGGCACGCCACCTCGCACGGCCGGGTATCGGGGACCTTCGTCCCTGTTCAGGCCGCGCGGCACGCCGAAGACTGAGATCACGTGCCAGGCACTCGACGAAGACACTCGACGGAGACACCGGAGGACGGGCAGGATGTCGGCGACCACCACCGCGCCCCACGGGCTCTCATCGGCCGAGGCGGCTGACCGCCTTGATCGCGACGGACCGAACCTGCTGCCGGAGAAGCCCCCGGTGCCGCTGTGGCGCCGGATCCTGTCCCAGCTGCGCGATCCGCTGATCCTGGTGCTGCTGGTGGCCGTGGTGCTGACCATCGTCACCGGCGACTGGAGCGACACGACGGTGATCATGCTGGTGATCGTGGTCAACACCGCGGTCGGTGTGAGCCAGGAGATCAGGGCCGACCGTGCCATCACGGCGCTGACGCGGCTCACCGCCCCGGCCGCCCGGGTGATCAGGGACGGCGTGGAGCAGCACGTGCCGGCCGCCGACGTGGTGGTGGGCGACCTCCTGGTGCTGGCCGAGGGCGACATCGTGCCCGCCGACGCCAGGGTGACGCAGTCGGCGGCCCTGCTCGTCGACGAGTCGGCCCTGACCGGTGAGTCGGTCCCCGTGGAGAAGGCGCGTGAGGAGCAGGTGTCGTCCGGAACCGTCGTGGTGCGGGGCCGTGGGCGGGCGGTGGCCGGCGCGACCGGCGTGGCCAGCGCGACCGGCCGGATCGCCGCCCTGATGGCCCAGGGGTCGGGCCTGACCCCGCTGCAGCGGCGCCTGATGGGGGTCGGCCGCCTGCTGGCCGGCGTCACCGTCCTGCTGTGCACGCTGGTGCTGGCCCTGGGGCTGGTGCGCGGCCAGCCGATCGAGCTGATGGTGATCACGGCGATCAGCCTGGTGGTCGCCGCCGTACCGGAGTCGCTTCCCGCCGTCGTGACCTTGAGCCTGGCGCTGGGCGCCCGCCGGATGGCCGCCCGCAACGCGCTGGTGCGCAGGCTGCCCGCGGTGGAGACGCTGGGCTCGGTGACCGTGCTGGCGACCGACAAGACCGGCACGCTGACCGAGGGCCACATGGTGGTCAGGCGGCTGTGGACACCCGCCGGTGAGGCGGCGGTCTCCGGCTCGGGCTACGCGCCGGACGGCGAGATCACCCGGGAGGGGACCCTCGATGACCGGAGCCTCACCGGCCTGCTGACCGCGGCGGCCCTGTGCAACGACGCCACCCTGTCCGCCGGCGACGAGGGAGAGTGGATCGCGATCGGCGATCCCACCGAGGCGGCGCTGCTCGCGGCCGCGGCCAAGGCGGGCCTGCGCCGTCCGGAGCTGGAGCGCGGCCTGCCCCGGTACGCCGAGATCCCCTTCGACAGCGGGCGCAAGCGCATGACCACCGTGCACCGGCGGGCCGGTGGCCGGGGCGCCGTGGTGCTGTGCAAGGGCGCCCCGGAGGCGCTGCTCCACGCGGCTGCCCTCGTGGACGACCCCGCCCTGCTGGCCAGGGCCAGAGCGCGGGCCGACGAGCTCGCCCGGGACGGCTACCGGGTGCTGGCCGTCGCCAGGGCCGACCTGGCCGACGTACCGCAGGAAGCCGAGGAGCGGGGCCTGTCCCTGCTCGGGCTCGTCGCGATCATGGATCCGCCGCGCGCCGCCGCGGCGGCGACCATCGCCGCGTGCCGGCGGGCGGGCATCCGGCCGGTCCTGATCACCGGCGACCATCCGGGTACGGCCCGCGCCATCGCCACCGACCTGGGCATCATCGACGCCGGCGACGCCGTGGTCGACTGCCGCGCCGCCGGGGGGCTCGACGGGCAGAACGCCGCCGTCTACGCCAGGGCCACCCCCGAGGAGAAGCTGGTCCTCGTCCAGAGCATGCGCGAACGCGGCGAGATCCTCGCCATGACCGGCGACGGCGTCAACGACGGGCCCGCCCTGCGCCGCGCCGACATCGGGGTGGCCATGGGCAGGCGCGGCACCGAGGTCGCCCGCCAGGCCGCCGATCTGGTGCTGGCCGACGACGACCTGAACACCGTGGTGGCGGCGGTCGAGGAGGGTCGCCGGGTCTACACCAACATCCGCCGCTTCCTGGTCTACGGCCTGTCCGGCGGCGCGGCCGAGATCGCCGTCATGCTGCTGGGCCCGGCCGTCGGCCTCGCGCTTCCGCTGCTGCCCGCCCAGATCCTGTGGATCAACCTGCTCACCCACGGGCTGCCCGGGGTGGCGCTGGGCGGCGAGCCCGCCATCCCGCAAGCCATGGCGACACCGCCCCGTCCGCCGTCGCAGAGCATCCTGGGCGCCGGGCTGTGGCAACGCGTCGTCCGCGTCGCCGTCGTGCTCACCGCGGTCTGCCTCGGTGTCGGCGTGTGGGCCTACCAGACGGACCGCCCCTGGCAGAGCATGATCTTCTTCGCTCTCGGCGCCGCCCAGCTCGGCGTGGCGCTCGGCTCCCGCACCCGGCCGGGCTCGCTGGCCAACCCGCTGCTGCTGCTCGCCGTCGCGGGCGCCTTCGTCCTGCAACTGGCCGGGCTGTACCTGCCGCCCCTGCGGGAGCTGCTCGGCACCGAGCCGCTGGCCGCGGGCGATCTCCTCGTCGTCACGGCGCTGTCGGTCCTCGGCTACGCCGCCGCGCGCCTGGACCGGATCCTGCACCGATCGCGGAAGTGACGTCGGCGGTGGGTAGGACCGTTCGCGGGCGAGGTGACGTCCGGCAGCGGCGAAAAGCCCGGAATCGGGGATGAACGTGCTTTCGCGGTCAAGAGCCTGTCATGGACGGCGTGGCTCCGTTGTCCGGGTACGCGGACTGCCGTACGACGGCAGGAGACATCACCAGTCATCACTGCATGCAGGGGGAAAAGATGATCTCGCGCGGTAAGCCGGACAAGAATGCCATGGTCGCGATCACCTTCTCGTTGCCCGGCGAGGTCACCGGGCCGGTCTCAGTCGTCGGCGACTTCAACGACTGGGACCCCTACGTCCACCCGATGACCAAGGGCCCCGACGGCCGGCACGCCGTCACCGTGACGGTGCCGCAGGGGCTCACCTTCGCCTTCCGCTACCTGCGGGACGGCGGCATCTGGTTCGACGACCCGCAGGCCGACGAGTACGACGCGCGGGGCGGCATCCTCCACGTCCCGGCCGCGGACGCCGGCCGTCCGGCCGCCAAGGACAGCAAGGACAGCAGCGACGAGCCCGAGCCGGTGTCGGCCTGAGGCGCGGTGTGATCGTCGCCCGGTCGCCGTCCCGGCTCGGTGCCGCGACGGCGGCCGGCTTGGCACCACGACGGCGGCCGGCCCTTCCAGACATAGGGGGCCAGGGCGCGCTGGTGGTCAGACCAGGCAGGTGCCGCGGGACAGGGCGGCGACCGCCGAGCCGAGCGTGGCCTCGGCCATGAGCTTGGCGAACGCGGGAAGCGTGCCGGCCCGCTGCCACAAGGCCCGCTGCCGGTCCGCGCCGGTGCCGCGCTGGACGAAGGCGGCCAGCAGCGTGCAGACCGGCTCGGCCAGGGCGACGCGGTCGGGCAGCGCGGCCGCCGCGCCGAGCCCGTGCCGGGCGGCGGCCGACAGGTCCGCGGCCACCTGGTCGTCGGTCAGCGGCGTGACGGGCACGCCCTCCCGGATGTCCGCCACGGCGGCGGCCATCAGCTCCCGCACCAGCGCGGCGACGAGCACGGTGTCGTCGACGCTGAGGCAGGTGTCCATGACGCGCACCTCGACGGTCGGGTAGCGGGGTGACAGCCGGGCGTGGAAGTAGGCCGAGCGCTCGTCCAGGATCTTGCCGGTCCTGACCAGCTCGCGCACCTCGGCGTCGTACTCCTCGACGTCGCGCCAGGCGCGGGGGGCCACCGCCGACGGCCATCGCGACCAGCGGAGGTACCGCCGGCTCGCCCAGGCGGTGTCCCGGTGTCCGGCGATGGGCGAGTTGGCGCTGATGGCGAGCAGCGTCGCCAGCCATGGCCGCAACCGCCCGATCACCTGCAGTCCCAGCTCGCGCGACGGGACGCCGACGTGCACGTGGCACCCGCAGGTGCCGGTCGTGGCCACCAGCCGCGGATAGCGCTGGGCCAGC
Source organism: Nonomuraea sp. NPDC004354 (assembly GCF_053602555.1). Taxonomy (NCBI): domain Bacteria; kingdom Bacillati; phylum Actinomycetota; class Actinomycetes; order Streptosporangiales; family Streptosporangiaceae; genus Nonomuraea; species Nonomuraea sp. NPDC004354. The sequence continues at coordinate 4,543 of NZ_JBSGDV010000018.1, forward strand.
CGCCGGTAGCGCGGATGGTCGGTGAGGGGCACCAGGTCCGGGAGGAATCCCGGTGCGACCCCGGAGGCCACCAGATGGCAGCCGACCTGCTCTGCCGCCGTCGCCGCGATCACGCGCCGGCGGGCGACCTCGCGCTCCACCTGGTCGATCGTCGCGCAGACGCCGGTGACCGTCTCGAGCTGATAGCGCAGAGCCTCGGGTTTGATGCCGTCGTGGCCGTCGAGACCGGCCAGTACCTGCGTCGCCATGGGAGCGAGCACGCCGGTGTCCGAGTCGAGGAGGAAGAACTCCTCCTCGACCCCCAACGTCAGCGGGAACGCGCCGGGGTCCGACCGTGTCATGACTCCAGTATCGGCGTCTGGAACGTTCCGTACAGGGGGCTGAGGTCCCGGATCCGGCGCCGAAGAGCCCGGCCGTCCGTCCCGTTCGTCAGCGTGGCGCGGGTGTCCCGCGCGGGTAGTGAGCAGGCACGGGTGTTCACCACGACCATTTGGGCATCGGAGCGTCCACGAAGCGGGCGATGTCGCGCTGCGTGACGACGGCCAGCTTGTCGGCGAGATCGGCGAGTGCGCGCGAGGCCGCGAGCTCGTCACCGATCTCGGGGATCGACGGATCGGTCGGATTGCGCCGCGCCCGGCCGGTTCCGGACAGATGCGTGCCCTCCCTCGTGATGAGTTCGGCCTTGGCCGTGGTGTCGTCTCCGTCCTCGGCGATGTAGATCTGCACGGTCCACTGTTTGGCTTTCATGGTGCCGCTTTCCTCAGCCAGGTGTCGGCTCTCCGCGATGGAGACTTCACTCCCATCCACCCCCGCTGCGAGCCGGCTGCCAAGAGGCGAAAGACCCCGGGTGCGGCGGCGAAGGTCACGTCCCGCACCTCCCGCCGCCCAGGCGCACGGCGGTGACCTTGTACTCCGGGCACGACGCGCGCCTCCGCACAGCTCCTCACGCAAGAACTCTCGCAGCAGCGGCACCTCCAGCGCCTGCGTGTGGAAGGCCGCGCTCACCCCGTACGCGCACGCGTACAACAGCACCCGCTGCAACGCCTGACCCGCCGCGAGCCACTCCGATCTGCCGTCCTTCGCCGTCGTCAGCACCGTGACCACCCCGGTCGCCACCGCCGACTGCTCGCCCTCGATGCCCCACGGGTAGTCACGCTGCGGGAACCCGGTGTCGGCGGGCTCACGCGGATAGGCGTCGACCGGCGCCCCGTCCCGGCGCGCGCTGCCCGGCGGGCGGGCCCGCCGACGGGGATCATCCTGCGGTTGAGCAGAGCCTTGAGCGCGCTGCGTCGCATGGTGCCGGTTAGGGTTTGAGCACGATCTTGCCGTGGGTGTGTCGGCGTTCGAGTTCGGTGTAGGCCTGGCGGACCTGCGTCAGCGGGTAGACGTTGGCGATCGGGACTTCGAGGTGTCCGTCGGCGATCAGGGCGGCCAGTTCGGCAAGTACCTCGGCGCCCGGTCTGGCGTTGGTTCCGGGTTCGGTCTTGACTCCGTACTTGGCGGCTGCCGCGAAATCGGCGATGGTGTCGATCCGTTCGACCGCGACGCCGAGGGCAAGGGCCAGTTCGACGTACCCGCCGCCGTGGGTGTCGATGAAGGCATCGATGCCGCTCGGTGCGGCGGCCTTGATCCGGTCGGTGACGCCGTCGCCGTATGCGACCGGGATCACACCGTGTGTTCGCAGCCACTCGTGGTTGTGCTGGCTCGCCAGGCCGATGACCGTGGCTCCGGCACGGCGGGCGAGCTGAACGGCGAGCGAGCCGACTCCTCCGGCTGCTGCGGAGACGACAACGGTCTCCCCCTTGTCGAGTTGCACGGAATGTACTGCCCCCCAGGCAGTCACCCCGGCGACGTACAGGCCGCCAGCCACCTCCCAGGGGACGCCGTTCGGTTTGGGTGTGAGGTTGTCGACGTCGACCAGGACCAACTCGGCCTGGGCGGCCCGCTTCTCGGAGAACCCGATCACCTCGTCGCCGACCGAGAATCGGTCGACTCCGACGCCGACCTCGGCGACGACCCCGGCGAGATCGCTGCCTTGCCCGGACGGAAACGTCGAGGGAAAGATGTCGGCCATCGCGCCGGTGCGTATGGCCGCCTCACCGGGGTTGATGCCTGCCGCCTTGACCCGAATCAGGACCTGCCCGTCGTCAGGCACGGGGCGGTCGACATCGTCGACCCGCAAGACCTCGGTTCCGCCGAACTCGTCGTATCTGACTGCCTTTGCCATTGTCTTGCTTCTCCTTCGATGCACGACGCGCGGCTGACCTCGAGAACGGGAATGGTGGGCACCGGTGTGCTGATCACCAGGGCACCGTTCCGGCGTCGTCGAAGAATCCGCCGGTCGGTCCGTCGTCGGGCAGGGTCGCGAGGTGAATCGCGATGGCCGCGCCCTGTTGTGGTGTGCGGACGCCTCGGAAGCCGTTGAGGTCGGTGGCGGTGAAACCGGGGCAGCCGGAGTTGACCAGGATGTTGGTGTCGCTCAGTTCCTTGACGTATTGGATGGTGAGGGCGTTGAGGAAGGTCTTCGAGGCCAAGTAGGCGGCCGGAACCTGGCCCATGTCGATGCCGGGTGTGGTTTGCAGGGCGAGCGAGCCGACGCTGCTGGACATGTTGACGATCCGTGGTGATGCCGAGTCGCGCAGCATCGGCAGCATCGCGTTGGTGACCCGGATGACCCCGATCACGTTGGTTTCCACGACAGCTCGCACGGTCACGGGATCGACCGTGGTCGGTGTCTGCGGCATGCCGCCGGTGATCGCGGCGTTGTTGACCAGAACATCGAGCCCTCCGGCATGGCCGGCGATCAGCTCGGCCGCCGCGGCCACACTTGCGTCGTCGGTCACGTCGAGCGGCACACCGAACGCATCGGTCCCGGCCGCGCGCAGCTTCTCCACCGCGGTGTCGCGGCGTTGCCGATCGCGCGCGCCCACACCGATTCGCCAGCCGAGCGCGCCCAGGCCAGCGGCGATCTCGTATCCGATTCCCTTGTTCGCGCCGGTCACCAGCGCGATCGTCCGTTCACTCATACCGTCGATCATGTTGCGGACTCGGCTGGGGCGTCCAAGACCGGTCGGGTGGGCGGCGATACCGCACGGGTATTGGTCGTGGTCAGCGCTGGATACGATGAGCGGGTGGAGACGCGGGAGTTGCGATACTTCGTCGCCGTCGCCGAGGAGTTGCACTTCGGGCGGGCGGCACAACGGCTCGCGATGGCGCAACCACCACTGTCGCGGGCGATCCAGCAGCTGGAACGGCGGCTCGGAGTCGTTCTGCTGCACCGCACTGCTCGCGCCATCGCCTTGACCGAGGCCGGGTCGGTGCTGCTGCGGGAGGCCCGGACCGCGCTCGACGCGGTCGAAGCCGCCGAGCGGCGAACCCGCCGTGCCGCGGGCGACCAGCCGGGTGTGGTGCTGGCCGCCAAGGCCGGAGCGTCCAGGGAACTGTTGGCGAAGCTTCTGGACGCCTACGCCGCTGAACCGGGCTCCGTGGCAGTCGAGGTGATGTTGTGCGGGCCGGGCGAGCCGGAAAGTCTGCTGCGCACCGGGCGTGCCGACGTTGCTCTGCTCCACCGGCCTTACGACACGACAGCCGGATTCGACACCGAGGATCTGCACACCGAACAGCAGGTCGTGGTCCTGCCCAAGGGTCATCCCCTCGCCAACCGGGCGCATCTGTCGTTGGTCGAGGTCAACGCCCAGACGGACCTGCCCCTGCCGCGCTGGCCTGGACGGGATGGCGGCCATCCGGACGGCCCCGGCCCGCAGGTGCGCGACCATACCCAACTGTTCCAACTGATCGCGCTCGGACTGGCCTGCGCCGTCGTACCCGAGTCGCTCCAAGACCGGCTACGCGACGACCATGCCATCGTGCCGGTGCCGGACGCACCGGCCGTCACGACCGTCATCGCCTGGCCACCACACAGCAGATCCAAAGCCGTCGCCGACCTCGTCCGCACCGCGATACGCCTCTAGCCGATACCCGCGTAGCGCTGCATCTGGAACATCTCAGCGTGCTGGCTGTCGCGCACCGTGCGGGCGAAGTCGGCGACTTCCCCGCCACGATCCGGTGCGTCGCTCCCATCGGCCGGCAGGGCTGCTGCCACCCGGCGGCCGTGGCGGTGGGTTCCGGCCGGCGGTCGGCGGTGGCGAGGACGCCTCCGCTCACCGCTACGGCCGTTGCCACAGCTGCGGTTGTCAGCGTCGCCACGGTCATGGAGCGTTTCATGTCATCCCTCCGCCCCTTGAAGGAGGTGCCTGTCTCAGACTCCTCCCCGCCCGCATTCCGCGCCCAGAGCCGTCAGGCCTGCTCGCCGGGGTCCATGGTCCTGCCGGCCAGGCAACGTTCGAAGAACGCCTCCTGCGAGCAGGTCAGGCGGCGGTGAGCGTCAGCGACCAGCGGGCGAGGGCGGCTTCGAGCGACGCGCGCGACTTGTCGTCAGGCTCCGGCACGTCGGTCGCCCAGGCCACGTACCCGTCGGGCCGCACCAGCAGGGCCGTGCAGGACCCGGGCGGAGCGTCCCCGCACCTGGGGGTGCCCCCAGTCCCCGCCGGTGAAGTCGATCAGCAGCGGCCCAGCGTCCCTGGTCAGCTCGGCCAGTCGCGCTCCGTCGTCGAGGATCAGGTCGGGCGCCCACCGGCCCACCAGCGGATGGTCGCCTGCGGCGTAGCGGATGTCGTTGCCCGACATGAGATCGGCGACGCGCCGCAGGCTGTCCGGGTCGGCGAGCAGTTCGGTGAACAGCTCGCGCAGCCCGGTGACCTCGCTGCCGGGGGCGACGAGGGCGGCCTGGGCTCGCGTGGACATGATCACTCGCTCGGCGGCCGGCCGGCGCTCGGCCTCGTAGGTGTCCAGCAGGTCCTCCTCGGCCCGGCCGCCGATGACGGCGGCCAGTTTCCAGCCGAGGTTGACCGCGTCCTGCAGGCCGAGGTTGAGCCCTGGGCCGCCGATCGCGGAGTGCACGTGGGCGGCGTCACCGACCAGGAGCACGCGCCGGTCGCGGAACCGTTCGGCCAGCCGGGTGTTGCCGCCGGTGAGCTTGCGCAGCAGGTGCGGCCCTTCGCCCTCGGGCGCGCCGAGCTCGATGTCGACGCCGAGCACCCGGCTGATGCTGGCCCGCAGCTCGGGGATGGTCAGCGGCCCTTCGGCGTCCTCCTGGCTCCATTCGGTCGTGGCGACCAGTGGCCACGGACTGGAGGGCAGCGGCGCGTAGACGAACATGCCGCGCTCGGTGCGGTGATGCAGCATCGGCGGGATCGGGCCGTATCCGGGCAGGTCCAGCCCGCCGGTGGCCGGGTCGACGAGCTCGGCGGGCACCCTGGCGTGGGCGGTGCGCGAGATCGTGTGGTCGGTGGTCACCCCGGGGAAGGCGATCTCGGCGAGGTTGCGCGTGATGCTGTGCCCGCCGTCCGCGCCGACCAGGTAGCGGGCCTCGATCCGGTACGGCCCGGCCGCGCCGGAGACCTCGATGACGACGCGGTCCTCGTGCTGGGTGAAGCCGGTGACCTCCTGGCCCCGGCGGATCTCCACGCCGAGCTCGATCGCCCGCTCCTCCAGCATCTGCTCGATCTTGCGCTGTGGGGCCAGCAGGGTGTGGAGCGGGTTGTCCTCGAGCATGCGCAGGTTCAGCGGCAGGGCGCCGAACACGAAACCGGGGGTCGGCGCGGGCGGGTCGGTGGTTCCGGCGAGCCGTTCGTACAGGCCGCGCCGGTCGAGCATCCGCACGACCTGGCCGACCAGTCCGTTGGCCCGGCTTTCCTGGGTGCGCTCGGGGAGCCGTTCCACGACCAGCGGGCGCACGCCGGCCAGGCTGAGCTCGCAGGCCAGCATGAGACCGTTCGGGCCTGCTCCGGCGATGACGACGTCTGTGACCATGACACCTCTCCTAGGGTGTTCGAGGGCATGACGGATCGACCGGCGCGCGGCCGGTTGATCTCGCGGACGGGGGTCAGGGCGTGGGGAGCCCCGCGGTGAGCTGGCGGAAGGCGTCGCGCAGCAGTTCGGCGACCGGAGGCCGCGAGTCGGCACGCAGCAGCAGGTCCGACACCGCCGACAAGACGGCGGCGACCGACCCGGCGACCAGGTGCGGGTAGAGATCGCGGTCGAGATCGGTGCCGGTCCGCTCGGCCACGGTTGCGGCCAGTTCCTCCTGCGCGGCCCGGCTCGCCCGCAGGAGTTCCCCTTGGATCGCCGGGTGCTGCAGCATCAGCCGGATGCCGGCGTTCCAGCCCTCGTCGGAGGGCGCTTCGTCCTCGGTCATGCCGAGGACGAAGCGTGCCGCGACGGCTTGGACGATGGCCTCCCACAGCGGCTCGTCGGCCGGCCTCGCACGCAGTTCCCGCGCGATCTGGGCGGCCCGCTCGCGATGCCGCGCGGCGATCGCCTCCGCCTTGCTCGAGAAGTAGTTGTTGAACGTGCGGGGTGAGACGCCCGCCTCGGCGGCGATGTCCTCCACCTTGACGTTGTCGAAGCCGCGCTCGACGGTCAGCCGGATCGCCGCCCAGCTGAGGGCGATCCGCAGCTCTTCCTTCTTGCGCTCTCTCAACCCCATGAGATCACTCTACACAAAAGTGCGTGTCACGCAATCTTTCGTGACACGCATCTTTTTCGGGGCGCCTGGAGACCTCGCGCCTGCCTCTACCTCGGCGGCGGACAACGGATCCGCCGTCGCAGGGCGGCGCGGCCGTTCCGCTGTGATGTTCACCCGGGCTTCCTCGGCCGTTGCCGGGAGATCAGCCGGGCGCTTCCGTTCGCTCCCACAATCAGGACGTGGCTCACGAGACGTGGGCGATTCCAGGGATTTGTGAGACTCCGGATGCCCGCGTGGCAGGCGGAGATGGGGAGCACGGCATGCAGCACCACTCCAGCGGATCGTCGGCCTCCAGCCGCCGCTCGTTCCTGCGGGCCACCGGGCTGGCCGGCGTCGGCACGGCGGCCGCGATGGGCCTGACGGTCACGCCGGCCGCCGCGTCCGAAGCGGCCGCCTCGAGCGAGGCCGGGACGGCCGGATGGCGGCCCGACACGGACAGCCCGCGTTTCACCGTGGCCGTGATGCCGGACACCCAGTACCTCTTCGACGACACGAGCATCAGGCCCGAACCCGTCGAGGCGTCCTTCCGCTACCTGCTGGACAGGGGCCGCGAGGACAACATCGTCTTCCTGGCGCACCTGGGCGACCTCACCCAGAACGGTCTGAAGCACGAGTTCGAGCCGATCGGCAAGGCCTTCGAGCTCCTTGACCGGCGGGGCCTGCCGTACAGCGTGCTGGCCGGCAACCACGACATCGACTCCTCGACCGACGACCAGCGCGGCGCCACGCCGTACCTGGACGCCTTCGGGCCGCGCCGCTTCCGCCGCTCGCGCTCCTTCGGCGGGGCCAGCCCCGACGGGTACAACACCTTCCACACCTTCCGCGCCGCGGGCCGGGAGTGGCTGGTGCTCGCGCTGGACTGGCGGCCGTCGGCGGCGGGCATCGCCTGGGCGGCGGACGTCATCAGGCGGCATCCGACGGCGCCGGTGATCCTGACCGTCCACGAGCTGATCTACGCCGACACCTACGGCGAGGAGGGCCGCTTCTCCGACTTCGGCGCGCAGGTGTGGGACCGGCTCGTCGCGGGCAACGACCAGATCTTCCTGGCCCTGAACGGTCACTACTGGCCGCCCGCGCGGACCGCCAGGAAGAACGCCGCGGGCAACGACGTCCACGCGCACATCGCGAACTACCAGAACCGCTACTACGGCGGCGCCGGGATGATCAGGCTCTACCGGTTCGACCTGTCCAGGAACACGATCGACGTCGAGACCTTCTCCCCGTGGCTGCTCGGCCAGGACGACGGCCGCCTCAACGCGCTGGAGCGCCTGGAGATCGAGCAGACGGGCCCGCAGGACTCCTTCTCGGTGGCGATCGACTTCGAGCGGCGCTTCGCGGGATTCGCACCCGTCGTCCCCCGCCCGTCGCGGTCCGCGCCGTCCATGGTGATCCCCGGCACGGTGGCCTACTGGCGCTTCGACGGCGCCCACGAGGACGGCTCGCCCACCGCCGACACCGTGGCGGACCTGTCGGGCCGCGGCAACGACCTCACCAAGGTCACCGTGCAGGGCAGCCCCGCGACCGCGCTGACCTGGTCCGCCCAGCACCACCCCGACCAGCCCGGGCACGGCAGCCTCTGCTTCGGCGGCGCCAAGAGCCCGCTGCGCGGCGCCTACCTGCAGACCGTCCCGACGGCGCCGATCAACACCGCCACCTTCCCCACCGGCTACACCGTCGAGGCCTTCGTCAAGCTGCCCGCCGACTGGGATCCGGGCCAGAACGGCTGGGCGGCCCTGCTCAGCCGTTGGGGGCTGAGCAGGGAGGCGGGCAAGACGCAGGGCGACCCCGACGAGCCGGTGGCCACGCTCAGCCTGTCGCCGGGCCGCGAACCGCAGTGGGCCGTCTACCCGGTGAACCTGCAGGGACCCGTCACCAACTGGGGGCACGAACTTCCGCTCGACACGTGGTGGCACGTCGCCGTCGTGAACGACGGCCGCCACACCACCATGTACGTCGACGGCTGCCCCGTCGCGCGCAACCCCGCCACCAAGGCGGTGGGCCTGTCCACGGTGGGACAGCCGTGGCTGCTGGGCGGCTACGAGTACGGCGGCAAGCTGGACCAGGTGCTGCACGGCTGGGTCGGCGACGTGCGCATCGTCGACCGGGCCCTGCCGGTGGAGCAGTTCATGAACGCGTGACGCAGGCCGGGTGCCGGGTGCCGGTCAGGGCTCGCCGCGGGTCGCCGGCCGGCGGCGACCTGCGGCAGGTCGCCCGGGTGCGGGGGTTACGCTGGAGTGGTGGTGGGGACCCGTACCGCGGCGGTCCTCATGACCGCCGCGTTGCTGACGGCCGCATGCGGAGCGCAGGGGGACGGCCCGGCTGGCGCGCTGCCCACCTGGCCGTCGGCCCCCGCCGCCGCTTCCGCCCCGGAGACCGTTCCCGCCGCGTTGAGGTTCACCGCCAGGACCCTGGACGGCAAGGATTTCAAGGGCGAGAGCCTGGCGCGAAAGCACGTGGTCTTCTGGTTCTGGGCGCCGTGGTGCGGGAACTGCTGGGACGAGGCGCCGGCGGTCAGGGCGGCCGCGGCGAAGTTCGGTGACGTCGCCTTCATCGGTGTCGCGGGCCTCGACACCGAGGCGGCGATGAAGGACTTCGTCCAGCGCACCAAGACCGGCACCATCGTCCAGCTCTCCGACGACAAGGGCGTGGTGTGGACCAAACTGGGGGTCACCGAACAGTCCACTTTCGTGTTCATGAGGCCGGACGGCTCGACCAGGCGGACGTTGGGGCCGCTCACCACCGAAGAGCTGACCGGTTATGTCACCGCGACGCTGGCCGGCTAGCACGACGCCCCCGCCGGGGCCACGACGGTGGTGAACGCCGACCTGCCGCTCGCGCTGGCCCTCACCGCGGGCACCCTGGCCGCCTTCAACCCGTGCGGCTTCGCGTTGCTCCCGGCCTACCTGGCCATGCTGCTGTCCGACGACACGGAGCCTCGCTGCCGTCCCGTGCCGCGGGCGCTCAAGCTCTCGCTGGCCATGACGGGCGGGTTCGTCACCGTCTTCGGCCTGTCCGGCCTGGTCCTGACCCCGCTGGCCGTATCGGTCGGGCAGTACCTCCCCTGGCTGACGATCGTGATCGGCGTCGTCCTCGCCGTCCTGGGGCTGTGGCTGCTGAGCGGCAGGGAGCTGTCCCCGCGCATCCCGAAGCCGGCCACCGGCCGCCCGGCGATGTCGGTGGGATCGCTGTACGGGTACGGGCTGACCTACGCGGTGGCCTCGCTGTCGTGCACGGTCGGCCCGTTCCTCGCCGTCGTCTCCGCCGCCCTGGTCGGTGGCGGGGTGCTCGGCGGGCTGGCGGTCTTCGTGGCCTACGCGCTCGGCATGGGGCTGGTGGTCGTGTTTCTCTCCCTGGCCGTCGCGCTGGCCAGGGACGCGGTCGTGGGCGGGCTGCGGCGGGTCCTGCCGTACGTGTCACGGATCGGCGGCGGCCTGCTCCTGCTCGCCGGGCTGTACGTCGCCTACTACGGCTGGTACGAGCTGCGCGTTCTCACGGGCGCCTCGAGCGGCGATCCGATCGTCGGCGCCGCCAGGGCCGTGCAGCGAACGGTGGCGGGATGGGTCGGGGCCCTGGGCGCCGGCTGGATCGCCGTCGCGCTGGCGGTGGCCGCTCTCGCCGCGTTCGGGCTGGGGCGCGGCCGTACCGGATCACGCCGGAAGTGAGCGCGGGAAGTGAGCGCGGGAAGTGAGCGTGGGAAGTGAGCGCGGCACGCCGGGCGGCGGGCACCGCTGCGGGAGTGGCGCCGGCGTCACCCCGGTGAAGCCAGGGGTGCCCAGGCGAACTCGCGCATGCCCTCGGCGAACCCGATCGCGGCCGTGAACCCCAGCTCCGCACCCGCGAGGGAGGGCGAGGCCACGATGTGGCGCACGTCGCCGAGCCGGTACTCCCCCGTCGTGACCGGCGTGGGACCACCCCGCTCGGCGGCCAGCGCCGCGGCCATCTCCCCGATGGTGCGCGGTTCGCCGCTGGCGACGTTGTAGGCGACCAGCGTGCCTGGCCGCCCCGCCCCGAGCGCGGCCAGGTTCGCCCGCGCCACGTCGCGCACGTGCACGAAGTCGCGGCGCTGCCTGCCGTCCTCGAAGACCCGGGGCGCCCTGCCCGCCTCCAGGGCGGAGCGGAAGATCGCCGCCACCCCCGAGTACGGCGTGTCCCTGGGCATGCGCGGGCCGTAGACGTTGTGGTAGCGCAGCGCCACCACCGTGCCGCCGGTCTGTCTCGCCCATCCGGCGGCCAGGTGTTCCTGGGCGAGCTTGGTCGTGGCGTAGGCGTTGCGCGGGTCCGCCGGCGCGTCCTCGCCGATCGGGGCGGGGCACAGGCCGCCGCCGCATCGCGGGCAGCGCGGCTCGAACACCCCCCGTGCCAGGTCCTCCTCGGCGCGCGCCGCGGGGCGGACCCGGCCGTGCTCGGCGCAGTCGTAGGCGCCCTCGCCGTAGATCACCATCGACGAGGCCAGCACCAGCCTGCCGACGCCGTGCCTGGCCATCGCGGCGAGCAGGACGGCGGTGCCGTGGACGTTGATCGAGGCGTAGTCGGGGAGGTCGGCCACGTCGACCCCCAGCCCCACCTTCGCCGCCTGGTGCGCGACGGCGTCCACGCCGGGCAGCAGCCGGTCCAGCGCCGCGCCGTCCCGCACGTCGACCCCGTCCCGCAGGTCGAGTCCGACCACCTCGTGGCCGGCCCCGGCCAGGGCCGCGCGGACGTGGCCGCCGATGAACCCGGCCGAACCGGTGAGAAGTACCTTCACGCTGGTGAGACTACGACCGGCGCCGCGCCCGCCGTCCGGGAACGAGGTTCATCCCGGCGAGAGCGGCCGCGAAGCGGGAGCGTGGCGCCTCGGCCGCCACGCGGATCGTGTCCTGGAAGCAGTCGACGTCGGTCAGCTCCGGCATCACGGCAACCGTCAGCCCGGCCTGCCGCAGGCGCCGTAGCTGAGTGTCTCCCGTCGTGGGCCGGGACATCGGCACCCCCAGCACCAGCGCCGGGTCGGGCCGGCGCAGGCCGAGCAGCCAGAACCCGCCGTCCGCGGCGGGGCCGTACACCGCGTCCCCGGTCCGCAGCGCGGCGACCGCCTCGGCCAGCAGGTCCGCGGTCACCTGGGGCGTGTCCATGCCGATCACCACGACGGGCAGCGGGCACCGCCGGTAGGCGTCCTCGAACGCGGCGGCGAGGCGTTCGTCCAACGGCCCGCCGCGCTGAGGGATGACCACGAAACCGTCGGGCGACCACGCGCCGGGCGGGCCGTCGAAGGCGAGGACCCGCCGGCGCACCCGGACCGCGGCCACGGCGGCCAGGGTGTCCTCCAGTGAGGCCGCCGCCAGGCGCGCGGCCTCCTGGGGGGTGAACGGCGGGGTGAGCCGGGTCTTGACCTTGCCGGGTAGGGGTTCCTTCGCGAGGACGACGATCTGCGCGGCGGCGTGCCGGAGCGGGATCATGCCTGTCCGTCCTGCTCGGCCAGCACCCGCCGCATGTCGCCGAGCGCCCTCAGCGTGCCGCGCACGGTGCCGGTGACCTTGGACCGGCCGGCGCGCGGAAGGTAGTCCACCTCGGTCTCGGCGATGCGCCAGCCGGCCCTCGCCGCGCGCAGCACCATCTCCAGGGGATAGCCGGACCGCCGGTCGGTCAGCCGCAGTGCCAGCAGCTCGGCCCGTCTGCAGGCCCGCATCGGGCCGAGATCGTGCAGCTGGACGCCGGTACGGCGCCGCACCGTCGCGGCCAGGACGCGGTTTCCGAGGCGGGCGTGCAGGGGCCAGCGCGCGCCGGCGCGGGGCATGCGGCGGCCGAGCATCAGATCGCATCCGCCCGCCAGCACGGGGCCGGCCGTCCTGGGCAGCTGGCGCGGGTCCATGGAGGCGTCGGCGTCCATGAAGCACACCACCTCACCGTCGGCGGCCAGGAGCCCCGCATGGCAGGCCGCGCCGAACCCGCGCCGCGGCTCGTTCACCACCAGCACGCCGTGCTCGGCCGCGACCCGTGCGGAGCCGTCGGTCGAGCCGTTGTCGACCACGATCGGGCGGTAGCCGTCCGGCATCCGCCCGAGCACCCACGGCAGGGCCGTCTCCTCGTCCAGGCACGGCAGCACCACGTCGACGGTCACAGCTTTCACGGTAGGGCCGACCGGGGCGGCGAACTCCTATGCGCCGGTGCGGTGTGCTCAAAGAGTTTCCAGCTCGGACCGGCCGTGGGCCTACCGTGGGAAAGGTGGTCGAGCGTTCCGGGGATCGGCCTGGCACGGCCGGCGAAGCCCCTGCCGGGCGGCCGCCGGCCCGCCAAGGCCGGTGGGTGCCGGTCGCGCTGGCCGTCTGGGCCGCGCTGATCGGGTGGTCCTTCTTCGAAGGCGCGGCCCTGCGCGCGCGGGGCGCGCTCCCCATCGACCGCCTGGCGCCGCTGCACGGCGACCTCCGCCTGCTGACGGTCACGCTGCTGCCCGCCGCCGTCTTCGCGGCCATCGCCGTCCTCACGTTGCCGCCCCTCGTGGCGCGGGCGCGCTTCGGCTGGGCGTTGTTCGTGTCGTACGGTTTCGCGCTGGCCTGGACGGTGCTGCTGGCGGTCTCGGACGACGGGCTGGCGGCGCCGCTCACCCATGCCACCGACTATCTCGCCGTGCTGCCCGCCGTGGGCAACGATCCGATGGGCTGGCTGGCCGGCTTCACCCGACACCTGCCTGACTATCCGACCCACGTGCGAGGGCATCCACCGCTGGCCGTGCTCATGCTGTGGGCCCTGGCGGCGGCCGGGCTGCGCGGGCCGGCCTGGGCGGCGCTGCTGGTCGTCGCGGTCGGCTGCTCGGCCACCGTGGCGATCGCCGTGACGGTGCGACGGCTGGCCGGGGAGACGATGGCCCGCCGCAGCCTTCCCTACCTGGCGTTGACCCCCGCCGCGGTCTGGATCGCCACCAGCATGGACGCCTTCTTCGCCGGCGTCGGCGCGTGGGGAGTCGCCCTGCTGGTGCTCGGCCGGGCCTGGATCGCCTTCGCGGCGGGGCTGCTGCTCGGCGCGCTGCCGTACCTCAGCTACGGGCTGGTGCCGTACCTGCTCATCCCCGTGGTGGCCGGTGTGGTGGCCAGGGTGCCGCGCGCGACCGTGCTCGCGGCCCTGGCCGGTGCGGCGTCGGTGACGGCCGCCTTCGCCGCGGGGGGCTTCCTGTGGCCGGCCGGGGTGCTCGCGACATACGCCGAATGGGCCCCCGACCCGGGCGCCGCCGCCCGGCCGTACCTGTATTTCCTGGTGGCCGACCTGGCCGTGCTGGCCATGCTCACCGGTCCTGCGACGGCGGCGGGCCTGGTACGGCTCCCGCCGTACGGCGTGCGGGCCGTCGTCGCCGCGGCGGGGGTGGCGGTGCTCGCACTGGACCTCAGCGGGGTGACCCGTGGCGAGGTCGAGCGCATCTGGCTGCCCTACGCGGTGTGGATCGGCCTGGCGGCGGGGATGTCGCCGGGCCGCCGGTGGCTCGCGGCTCAGGTGGTCACGGGGCTGCTGTTGCAGGCCCTGGTCGACTCGCCCTGGTGAGCCGGCGACGTTCGCACTCGGTAAGAATCGAGGTAGTTGGCCAGGGATATCGTCTGGGTACTGGATGAATGACATTCCGTAACCAGGGAGGCGCTGATGGTCGACGCCGTGACGCTGCCACGGGGCGGCCCCGCCATGATGGCTTTCGTCCGCGTGGCCGTCGCCTGCCTGTGGATCCAGAACTCGGGCTGGAAGACACCCGGTGACGACTTCGGACGGATGGGGCGACGGGGGCTGTACCTGTTCACCGGCTACGCGGTCGAACATCCGGTGTTCCCGCCGTTCACGTGGCTTGTCGAGCATGTCGTGCTGCCGAACTTCGTCATCTTCGGCTGGCTGACGCTGCTCGTCGAGACCTCGCTCGGGGCGTTCCTGCTCGCGGGGCTGGCGACGCGGCTGTGGGCCCTGATCGGGATCGGGCAGTCGCTCGCGATCACGTTCTCTGTGCTCTACGCGCCGCACGAGTGGCACTGGTCCTACTTCCTGATGATCCTGGCGCACGTGGCGTTGTTCGCCACCGCCGCGGGCCGGTTCTACGGTGCCGACGGGTTGCTGCGCCCCTCCTGGGAGAGATCGCCCAACCTGGCGGCCCGGTGGCTGGTGAGGTTCTCATGAGGGCCCCGGACCGGTTCGCGCTCGCCCTGGGCGTCGCCTCGGTGCTCAGCGCCGTGTTCGTCTTCGTGCACGGCGACCCGTGGCAGCTGGTCAAGATGACCGGCCAGGCGGTCCCGGTCGCCATCGTCCTCGGCGTCCTGGCCTGCCTGGCCGGAGCGCTCCGGCGTCCGCCGATGCAGACGACCGCCGGCGCGCTGTTCGTCCTGTCCGCCCTGCTGGTTCTCGCGGAGCTGGCCTTCGGGTTCTCGCTGACCGCGGGCAGCGCGTCCACGGCGAGCCTCTGGCTGGGGCTCGGCATCGGGCTGGTGTCGGCGGGCCGTACGCCCCGGGAGCCGTGAGGGCTCCTCGCACGCCCCGCCGTACCATGGGAAGGAGTGACATGGATCTTTCAGCCCGCCTCGAACCTGTCCTGGACATCGCACGGCAGTCGGCCAGGACGGTGGACGCCGACGGCGGCTTCCCGGTCCAGGCGGTTGACGCCGTGCGCCGTTCCGGCCTGCTGGGGTTGACCCTGCCGCCGCGGCGGGGCGGTCTCGGTGGCGGTCCCGAGGCGCTCGTGGAGGTGCTGAGCAGCCTCGCGGCCGTCTGCGGGTCCACGGCGATGGTCTATCTGATGCATGTGAGCGCGGCCATGGCGGTCGCCGCGGCACCGCCGAGCGGCCATCCCGCGCTGCTCGAGCGGCTCGCCTCGGACTGCCTGGCGACGCTGGCATTCAGCGAGGCAGGATCGCGCTCCCACTTCTGGGCACCGGTCTCGCAGGCCCGCCGTGAAGGGGACACGATCGCCGTGCGGGCCGCCAAGAGCTGGGTCACCTCGGCGGGTCATGCCCAGGTGTACGTGGTGTCCACCCTCGCCCCGGATGGCGAGGAGGGGGCGGTCGACCTCTACGCCGTCTTCGCCGAGAATCCCGGGGTCGAGGTCGCGGGCTCGTGGCGGGGGCTCGGCCTGCGCGGCAACGCGTCCTCTCCCATGCGCTTCGAGGTGCTCGCCGGCGACCACGAGCGGATCGGCGAGCCGGGCGGCGGCTTCCCCCTGATGCTCCAGTCGGTGATGCCGTGGTTCAACCTCGGCAACGCCGCCGTCTCGCTCGGACTGGCGCAGGCCGCCGTGGACGCGGCCGTGGCGCACGCGAGCGGCGTCAGGTTCCAGCACACCGGCGAGGGCCTGGCCGACCTGCCGACCATCCGCGCGCAGCTGTCCCGCATCGCGCTGGACCTCGCGATGGCCCGCGCCTACGTGGAGAAGGCGGCCCGCAGCCTCGCCGCCCCCGACGACTCGACCATGCTGCACGTGCTCGGCGTCAAGGCGGCCGCCAACGACATGGCCCTGCGCGTCACCGACACGGCGATGCGGGTCTGCGGCGGCGCCGCCTTCTCCGAGCACCTTCAGCTCGAGCGGTTCTTCCGGGACGCCCGAGCCGGCCATGTCATGGCCCCGACCGCGGACGTCCTCTACGACTTCTACGGCAAGGCGATCACCGGACGGGAGCTGTTCTGATGCTGACGATCGGCGCGGTGGCCTACACACCCAACGTCGTGCCCATCTGGGAGGGCATCCGCGGCTACTTCGACGGCAGCGGCGCCGAGATGGACTTCGTGCTGTTCTCCAACTACGGCAGGCAGGTCGACTCCCTCCTCGCCGGCACCGTCGACATCGCCTGGAACACCAACCTGGCCTGGGTGCGAACCGTGCTCCAGACCGGCGGGAGCTGCCGCGCCCTGGCCATGCGCGACACCGACCTGACCTTCGCCAGCGTCCTGGTGGCGCGAGCGGGCAGCGGCCTCAGCGGTCTGGACGCCCTGCACCGTCGCCGCATCGCGCTCGGATCCCGCGACTCCGCCCAGGCGGCGATCCTGCCCGTGCATTTCCTCACCCGCGCCGGCGTCACCGACGTCGAGTACCTCCGCATCGACGGCGATCTGGGCAAGCACGGTGACACCGGCCGCAGCGAACTGGACGCGATCCGCGCGGTGCTCGACGACCAGGCCGACGCCGCCGCGATCGGCATCACCACCTGGGGGGCCATCGGCAAGGACGAGCTCATGCCCGACGCGCTCGAGGAGGTGTGGCGCTCCGAGCCGTACTGCCACTGCAACTTCACCACCCTCCTGCCGCCCGAGCGCACCGAGCCGTGGGTGGAGCACCTTCTCGCGATGGACTGGAACGATCCCGCCCACCGGCCCATCCTCGAGATGGAGGGTCTGCGCCGGTGGGTGCGGCCCGAGCTGGACGGCTACGCCTCGCTGTTCGAGGCGGTGCGACGGCAGGGACTCTCGCCGACATGGTGATCCTCGACCTGGTCGAGCGGATGGGCGCGCTCCCCGTCGGGGCGACGGCCGAGGTCCCGCTCGGCGCCGGGGAGGCCGAGCTCGTCGAACGCTGGTGCGCCCGGACCGGGAACGAGCTCGTCGAGATCGGCCGGGGCGTGGCCGTGGTCCGGCGGGGCCGCCCGCCCGACCCCGTCGCCGACCTCCCGGCCGACCGGCGGCCGGGAGCCCGGCTCT
Source organism: Nonomuraea sp. NPDC004354 (assembly GCF_053602555.1). NCBI lineage: Bacteria > Bacillati > Actinomycetota > Actinomycetes > Streptosporangiales > Streptosporangiaceae > Nonomuraea > Nonomuraea sp. NPDC004354. The sequence continues at coordinate 21,755 of NZ_JBSGDV010000018.1, forward strand.
GGCTCTACACGAACTTCGACTGCAACCTCGCCTGCGACTACTGCTGCTCGCGCTCCTCGCCACGGACCGCGCGCCGCGCGCTCGGCCTGGACCGGGTGCGCCGGATCATGGCGGAAGCCGAGGGGGTCACCGAGGTCTTCCTCACCGGCGGGGAGCCGTTCCTCCTGCCGGACCTGGACGAGATCGTGCGCGCCTGCACCGACCGGTTCCACACGACGCTGCTGACCAACGGGATGCTCTTCCGCGGCCACCGGCTCGACATGCTGCGTGCTATGCCGCGCGACCGGCTGGCGCTGCAGATCAGCCTCGACTCGCCCACCCCCGACCGGCACGACCGGCACCGCGGCAAGGGGAGCTGGAACCGCGCGATGGCGGGCATCAGGACCGCGCTCGACGAAGGGTTCCGCGTCCGCGTGGCGGCCACCATCGCGCCGGGGGAGGACGCCGACGCCGAAGCGTTCCACGCCTGTCTCGACGGGCTCGGCATCGCCGTCCAGGATCGGGTCGTCCGCCCGGTGGCCAGGCGCGGGTCCGCCGAGGAGGGAGTGGCCCTCACCGTGGAGACCCTCGTGCCCGAGGTGACGGTGACCGCCGAAGGCGTCTACTGGCATCCCGTCGGCGCCGACCACCTCGACCAGCTGGTCACTCGGGAGATCTTCCCCCTCTCCGCCGCGATCGAGGAGGTACGGCGCCGCTTCGCCGAGTACCGGCGTGGCGCGATGGAGGCGGCCGCGAGCTTCCCCTGCGCGTGAAGCGTCCTCGTCGCGGTGGTCGTTCTCGCTATCCGGCCCGCCGTCCTGGTTGGTGCGCGCTCCGCACTGCCATGGAGAGGCGGCGGGTCGTAGACTGCGCGGCATGGGTGATCTTCCCGTTTACGATGTCGTGCTGCTGCCCCCGGCCGACGTCGCCGCGGCGGCCGTCCGGTTGAGCGAGCAGTGCGCGGAGGCGGCTCCCGCCGAGTTCGTCCTGGCCGAGGAGCGGGTGTATCCGCACCTGTCGCTGTTCATGGCCACCTTCGCACCCGAGCAGTGCGCGGCCGCCGTGCGGCTGCTGGGTGACATCAGCGCGCGGACGACGATGATCCCCTTGCGGGGTGATCACTTCGCGGGCAACGAACACGGCATGTTCGAGCTGTTCTACGAGAAGACCGCGGCCGTCACCACGCTGCAGGAGGACATCCTGGCCACGGTGGCGCCGCTGCGCACGGGATGGCGGCGGCGCGATCCGGTCGGGCGCGTCCTGGCGGACTACCGGCGCACCGCTCCCGCGGCCGCCCGCGACAATCTCGAGCGGTACGGCTACGACGAGGTCGGCGCGCTGTTCCGCCCGCACATCACCCTGACCCGTTTCCAGAAGCCTGGTCAGGGAATCGCGCCGGCGCTGCTGCCACCCGCGCGGTCGTTCACGGCGGCCTTCGACACGCTCGCGCTGTGCGTGATGGGCGAGCACGGCACCTGTACCGAGGTCGTCGCCCGCTTCGCCTTGGCCGGCGAGGCCGTCGGCCCGGCCCCAGCTCGCCCCTAGAGTGGAGATGGGATCTCTCCCGCCGGGATCGCGCGCGTCCCGTCCGATGTTTCCGGGGGCCTGGGCGCTCCAGGCCCCCGGAAACAGGTCAGCCGGTGGCGGCGTTGGAGTTGCCCGCCAGCTTGGTGGCGGCCAGGTCGTGCGCCAGGATCGCGGTCTCGACCGCGGCCACCGACGAGCTCTGCGTCACGCCCGGCAGGGTCGCGGTGTCCAGCGCGTACAGGGTGAACTCGTACTTGTGCGTGGAGCCGCCCGGGCACGGCCCGAAGTACTGCAGGGCCTTGTTGCCGCTGCTCATCGCCTTCTGCCTGGCCGGAGCCTGGCCGGGCACGTCGTAGCCGAGCCCGAGTCCCTCCGGCAGCGAGGCCTTGGCCGCCGGGATGTCCCAGATCGCCCAGTGCTTGCCGCCGTTGGCCGTGTCGATGAAGGTGATCGCGTAGCTCTTGGCCGTGGCCGGTCCGTTCGCCCAGGCCAGAGCGGGCGAGATGTCGTTGCCTGACACCCCGTCCTGCGCGCAGGTGTACCTCGCCGGGATGGTGCCGTTGTGCGCGAAGGCCGTGCTGGTCAGCGTGAACGGCGGGCCGGCGAACTTCAGCCTGACGATGTCGTTGTCGATGACGGTGGGTGTGCCGCCGTCCTTGTCGTTGTTGGTCGAGGTCAGCCACAGGCCGCCGTCGGGAGTCTTGACGACGGTGCGCAGCCTGCCCCACTGGCCGTTGAAGAAGGCGCGCGGGGTGTCGGTGGTGTTGCCGGTGATCTTCATGACCCACAGCCGCTGGCCGCGGACGGCCGCCATGTAGATCCAGTCGTTGACGATCTCCAGGCCGCTCGGCGAGGCCGACGAGACGCTCCACACCCTGACCGGGTTGACGTAGCGGGTGTCGCTGCAGGTGCCCTCGCAGGTCGGCCAGCCGTAGTTCTTGCCCGGCTGGATGAGGTTGAGCTCGTCCCAGGTGCCGTCGCCGAACTCCGACTCCCACAGCCTGCCCTGCGAGTCCCAGGCGATGCCCTGCGGGTTGCGGTGGCCGAGGCTGTAGACGCGCGGCGCGTTCGGGAACGGGTTACCGGGGGCGCCGGCGCCCGTGGGCGTCACGCGCAGGATCTTGCCGTTGAGCGAGTTCAGGTCCTGCGACCGGCTGCTGGTCTGCGCGTCTCCGGTGGTGATGTACAGCATGCCGTCCGGACCGAACTTGATCCGCCCGCCGTTGTGGAACTTGGCCTTGGAGATGCCGGTGACGATCGGCTCGCGCGGGCCGATGGAGCCGTTCTCGTACTTGAAGCGCACGACCCGGTTGTCACTGGCGGCCGTGTGGTAGGCGTAGACGTAGTGGTCGGTCGCGAAGGTCGGCGACAGCGCCAGGCCGAGCAGGCCGCCCTCGCCGACGGTGGTCACGGCTTCGGTGACCTTGCCGACGGTGGTCTTCTGCCCGGTGGCGGTCACCCTGACGACCTCGAAGCGGTCGCGCTCGGCGACCAGCGCGCTGCCGTCGGGCAGGAAGGCGACGCCCCAGGGCAGGTCGAGCTTGGCGACGTCGCGGTCGAAGAGCGGGTCGCCGCCGGTGGCCTGCGTGGAGGTCCGCACCGTCAGCGCCTGGCTCCTGGCCGAGACGTTGCCGTTGGCGTCGAACGCCTCCACGGCGAAGGAGTACTCGGTGTTCTGCGTGAGCCCGTCCGCGGTGGCGGTCAGGTCGGGCACGGTGGCGAACTTGACGCCGCCACGGTAGACGTTGTAGCCGGTCACCTCGACGTTGTCGGTCGATGCGTCCCACGCCAGGGTGACGCTGGTGGCGCTGACGTTCGTGGAGCGCAGGTTCGCGGGCACGCCGGGCGCCTCGTGGTCGTCGCTCGGCGGCGTCGTGATCGACACGTTGCCGCTGGCCGGCGAGCCGTTGCCGGCGGCGTCGTAGGCCAGCACGCTCAGCACGTAGGTGGTGTTGGGCGTCAGGCCGGTGACCGTGGCGGTCGTCTGGTTGCCGCCGACGGTCTTGACCACGTTGCCGCCGTTGTAGATCACATAGCTGGAGACGCCCACGTTGTCGGTCGAGGCGTCCCACGCCAGGTCCACGGCGTTCGGCCGTACGTCGCCGACGACCCTGAGGTTGCCCGGCGCGGTGGGGGGCTGCCCGTCAGGCGGCACCGTGGCGGTGATGCGGTCCAGGTTGGGTCCGCCGTTCACCGTCGTGGCGGCGGCGCGGAGCTTGTTGGCGCCGGCGATCAGCGGGACGGTCACGGTCTTCTCCACCCACGTCGTCCAGGCGCCGGTGCCGGGGAAGCTGACGTTGGTGGCCGCCGCCCCGTTGACCGAGACGCCCATCGGCCGGTCGGCTGTGGTGCCGTTGGCGAAGCGGAACTTCACCTCGTAGTTGCCGGCCGTGGCGGCGTTGATCGTGAACTCCACGTGGGAGCCGACCACGTTGTCGTAGTTGACGAAGCCGGTCCCGGTGAAGCCGGCGTGGTTGGACTCCACCACGCCCTGGGAGATGGTCGCGTTCTCCGCCTGCAGCTCGGTGCTCGGCGCGGCCACCTCGACGTCGGCGAAGTCGAGGTTCGGGTTGCCGTTGGCCGTGGTGGCGGTGACACGGATCTTGTTGGTACCGGCGGTGAGGGGTGCGGTGAACGTGGCGGTGGCCCACGTGGTCCACGCGCCGGTGCCGGCGAAGACGTGTCCGGCCGAGATCACGCTGCCGTTGACCGCGATGTCGGCGGGCCGGTCGGCGGTGGTGCCGTTGGCGTAGCGGATGCCGATCGTGGCCTGGCCGGCCGTGGCGGCGTTGACGGTGAACTCGACGTGGCTGCCCGCCACGTTGTCGCCGTTGACGAAGCCGGCGCCGGAGAAGCCCGCGTGGTTGGACTCCACCACGCCCTGGGAGACGGTCGCGTCCTCGGCCTCGTACCGGGTGGGCGCGGCCTCGACGGGCACCGCCTGCAACGCGCTCACCAGTAATGCGGCCACGAGCGCGCCGGCCAACGCGCGCGCCCGGGAGAGAGATCGCATGGATCCTCCTAAGCGGGGGGTGATAGTTAAGAATATTTCCTAACTTGCGATTGATAGGATCATTCCCGACGAGGCCTGTCAAGCGAGATGACACATCCCGGGAGACCTCCCGCCACTGGCGTACCGGCCGATCACCGCGCAGCTCGCACGCCGGGCGCGGCACCCCGATGGAGCGCTTCGGAACCCCCCGGCTCCAGCCGGGGGGTTCCGTCTGCGACGCGTCTTGACGATCGGCGGCGGTCGCCCGACCGCTTCCCGCATGCCGTGCGTCCCGTCGAGGAAGGGGTGCCGGCTCCTCCTTGCTGTCCGAACTCGTCCGCCGGGCCTACCGGGGTCGGACGTTGTGGTTGCCGGCGAACAGATTGCCGGGGTCGTACTGACGCTTGACCGCCGCGAGCCGCTCATAGGTCTGCGGTGGATAGATCGCGGCGACGTCCTCCTCGGTGGCGGAGGCGAGGAAGTTCGCGTAGGCGCCGTTGACGTGAGGCGCGAGTCTCTCCCAGATCGCTTCCAGAGCAGGACGAGCGGCCTCGACGACCGGCCGCGGACCCGCGGTGGTGGTCACGAACATCAACTCGGCTCGGCGATGCGCGTAGGCGGTGGCATCGTCGGGAATCCCGGGACACCGCCCCGCCGACGCTGCGAACAGCGATCAACGGCGACCGCTCCGACGCCCCCACCTCAGCAAGGATCCGAAGGACCTCGGGCACCGATCCCCTGTCGACGAACGCGCTTCGGGTGAGCAGCTGGATGCCAGGCGGCGGGGTCGCGCCATCCACGAGCGTGTCCGCATAGGGTCTCAGCGCGACATCGTCGTCGATCACCGTGCCGAGCCGGCGGATCGGGTCGATCGCCCGCGCCGCGAGCCGCGGGTCATCGCCGTCGAAGGCGACCTGGATCTCGACCGGCGCTTCCGGCCCGCCGGCGAAGGGATTGGCGAAGACCACGATGGAGGTGAGCTCTTCGGGCGCGGTGCGGAGGTGGTCCGCCCACCCCTGGAGCACGCCGGCCGCCTCCGCCGCCGGGAAGGCGATCCTGCCGTAGAAGACGTCTGTCGTCGGGTGTGCCGCGAACTCGAAGGCGGTCACGATCCCGAAGTTGCCGCCGCCACCGCGAATCGCCCAGAACAGCTCCGGGTTGTCCTCGGCGCTCGCACGCACCACCTCTCCGGCGGCCGTGACCACCTCTGCGGCGACCACGTTGTCCAGGGCCAGGCCGTACTTCCTGACCTTCCAGCCGATGCCACCGGTCAGCGTCAGCCCACCGACACCGACGCTCTTGGTGTCGCCCGAGGAGATCGCCAGGCCGTGCGGGGCCAGGACGGCCGCGACCTGCCCCCAGGTGGCGCCGCCGCCGATCCGCACGAGGTGGCGCTCCTTGTCGATGATCTCGACGTCCGCGAGCTCGCCGAGGTCGAGCACGACGCCGCCGTCGTTGGTGCCGAAGCCCGGAAAGCCATGGCCGCCGCCTCGCACGGCGAGCACCAGCCCCGCGCCGGCAGCGAATCTGACACCTGCTTGCACGTCACCGACGCTCTCGGGCCGCAGGACATAGGCCGGACTGCCCGAAGCCAGCACCGAGCGACGAGCCGATTCGTACTCCGCTCCGCCCGGTTCGATGATGTCGCCGCCGAAGTGACGGCGAAGGGTTTCAAGCGCTGAGCTCATGATGTTCCTTCCACACGGGAGAATCTCGTCATCCGAACTGGCCGGGCTGGTAGTCGCCGGCGGGCTGCTGGACGATGACGTTCAGGCGGTTGGCGGCGTTGATGAGGGCGATGATCGACACCAGCGCGGCGAGCTGCTCCTCGTCGTAGTGCTTGGCGGCGTTCGCCCAGACCTCGTCGGGGACGCCACCGGCCGCATCAGCGATGCGGGTGCCCTGCTCCGTCAGCTCCAGGGCGGCGCGCTCGGCGTCGGTGAACACCGTGGTCTCCCGCCAGGCCGCGACCAGGTTGATGCGCACCGAGCTCTCCCCGGCGTGCGCGAGGTCCTTGGTGTGCATGTCGGTGCAGAAGCCGCAGCCGTTGATCTGGCTGGCACGGAGCATCACCAGGTCCCGAGTCGCGGCCGGCAGCGTCGAGCCATCGGTGATCACCTTGCTCGCCGAGGCGAAGTACCTCATGGACTTGGCCGCGAGCGGGCTGCTGAAGAGGTTCAAGCGAGGTTCCATGATGCGTCCCTTGCGTTGTTCGTGTTGCTGCGCTGAACGAACACAAGATGCCGACGACCCGATCCTTGTGACAGCGCTGGTGTGTGGCGTGCGCCACAACCGGCGCCGCGGGCGGTACGGACCGGCTGCCGTCCCGGTGTCACAAAACGGCGGGACCCGGTGTCTGGTGGGTGACACAGTCGACAGCGAACAGGAGCCACACATTGGACGGCACGTCGCAGACCCCGCCCGAAGACCGCGGCGGGGGCATGAGCAAGGACGACAACCGGCGCTCCGCCACCGAGGCGTTCGTCGCCCACCGCAACCTGCTGTTCACCGTCGCCTACGAGCTGCTCGGCTCGGCCGCCGACGCCGAGGACGTCCTGCAGGAGACCTGGTTGCGATGGGCGGGCGTCGACCTCGGCACCGTACGGGATCAGCGTGCCTACCTGGTCCGCATCACCACCCGGCAGGCGCTGGGCCGGCTGCGTACGCTCGGCCGGCGCAAGGAGTCCTACGTCGGCCCCTGGCTGCCCGAGCCGCTGCTGACCGCGCCCGACGTGGCCGAGGACGTCGAGCTGGCCGACAGCGTCTCGATGGCGATGCTGCTGGTGCTGGAGACACTCACACCGACCGAGCGGGCGGTGTTCGTGCTGCGCGAGGTGTTCGATCTGGAGTACGACGAGATCGCCGAAGCCGTCGGCAAGAGCCAGGCCGCGGTGCGCCAGATCGCCCACCGGGCACGATCGCACGTCGCCGCGCGCCGGCCGCGCGGGGTCGTGTCCGCGGCCGAGACCCGCCAGGCGCTCGAGGCGTTCCAGCGGGCGATCGAAACCGGCGATCTGCAACGACTGCTCGACGTCCTCGCGCCGGACGTCGTCCTCCTGGCCGACGGTGGCGGAGTCGTGCAGGCCGCGCCGGCGCCCGTCGTGGGGGCCGACCGGGTGGCCCACGTGCTGGGCAGGATCACCCCCACGGCGTCGCTGCGGCCGGCACAGGTCAACGGCTACCCGGCGCTGGTCCTCCGGCGCGACGGCGAGATCGACACCGTCATGGCGGTACGCATCGACGACGGCCTCATCACCGGGCTCTACGCCGTACGCAATCCCGAGAAGCTGTCGCGCATGGAGCGGGAGACCGCCCTGCACCGCTGAACCCGGCGACCCGCCCGACCGCACCGCCGACAGCGAAGGACGCAGGGTGGTCGCCTGGACTTCGGCGGCGAGGGGCGCGACTGTAGAAGGGAGCACTCCCCCCGGCACGACAGCAGCCCCGGCGGCACGCACAGGCCACCGGCACCGGACGGGAGGAGCCGAGCTCGTGGACATGAAGCTCGAGGTCGAGGTGGGGCCGGTCGCCGACGTGGACCGTGCCGAGGACTTCTCCCGGGCGCTCAGGTGCCGGGGCGCTGCCCCACGCGGGGACCGGAGCACGACGGGTGTCCAGCCCGGTTCCGGACCGCCAGAGCCACCCTTCTTCCGCCCCGTTCGGTGAGCCCGATGCGAACGGCAGGGTGACGGGTGCTCCTCCTGCCGGCGAAGGACAGCCGGCGAAGCCTCGAGAGAAAGGAGCCGGCATGGCTGCGACCACACACCGTTCCATGCAGGTCGCCGAGCCCGGCGGGGAGATGTCCCTGGTCCGGGTGGATACCCGGGAGCCGGGCCCGGGCCAGGTGCGGATCACCGTCGAGGCGTGCGGGGTGTGCCACTCCGACGCGTTGATCACCGGCGGGCACCTCCCGGGCACCACCTTCCCTGTCACGCCAGGACACGAGATCGCCGGACGTATCGACGCGGTCGGCGGCGACGTCACCGGCTGGTCCGTCGGTGACCGGGTGGCGGTCGGCTGGTACGGAGGCAGCTGCGGCCACTGCGACGCCTGCAGGGAGGGCGACGGCGTCCTGTGCCCCGAGCTCCAGGTGCCGGGTGCCGCGTACGCCGGAGGGTTCGCCGACTCGGTCGTGGTGCCGGCCGTCGCCCTGGCCGCGGTCCCGGACGAGCTGACGGCGGTGGAGGCCGCGCCCCTGGCCTGCGCCGGCGTGACCGTGTACAACGCGCTGCGCCGCAGCAGCGCGCGTCCCGGCGACACCGTCGCGGTCCTCGGCCTGGGCGGCCTGGGGCACCTGGGCGTACAGTTCGCCGCGAGGATGGGCTTCAACACCGTCGCGATGGCCCGCGGTCCCGACAAGGCGTCGCTGGCTCACAAGCTCGGCGCGTCCCGCTACATCGACAGCGCCACCGAGCAGACCGCCGACGCGCTGCAGGCGTACGGGGGAGCCAAGGTGGTGCTGGCGACGGTGACCAACGCCGCGGCGATGTCCGCGACGGTCGACGGGATGGGGCGCCGTGGTGAGCTCATCATCGTCGGCGTCGACATGGAGCCGCTGGACGTCACGCCCCTGCAGCTCGTCAGCGGGGCCAGGCGGGTGTACGGCCACGCTTCGGGCATCGCGGTCGACACCCAGGACACCATGAGGTTCGCGACCCAGAGCGGCGTCCGGGCCTGGACCGAGGAGGTCCCGCTGGAGGAGGCCGGTGCGGCGGTCCAGAAGATGATGTCCGGTCAGGCCCGCTTCCGCATGGTCCTGACCACCGGTAACTGAATATCTCGTGTGCGGGGCGCCCGGCCCTTCCCGTGGCGGCCCCACCGGTCCGGGCCGGCGACGAGGGCTTCGTCGTGCCGGCCGATCCCGAGGACAACCAGCTCTGCCTGCTCGACCGACGGCATCCCGAAGGATGCCTGGTGGGATCGCTGTAGGGGGAATCATGAACAGAATCGTCGTCGCCGGGCTCGGGGTGGTGGCCGTCCTCGGCCTGTCCGCGGGCTCAGCCCAGGGCGGGATCGGCCCCGTGCATGAGGTGAGCGAGCAGCAGTACGAGATCCTGATCAATCAGTGCCGGTACGCGGACACGCCGGATGCGCGGGCCGAGTGCCGCTCGGAGGTCAGGCGGACCTATCGCATCGGGCGAGCCGACCCGACGCTGGACTGCCGCACGTATTCCGGGGTGAGCGTGTGCGGCGAGCTGAGACTGAGCCCCTCCGAACGCGCGTGCGTGAAGGACTCGGTCGCGAAGGGTCTCCCCTTCCGCCGCGCCGAGGTCGAGTGCTACGCCTGGAAGCCTTGACGCAGGCACCTCGACCAGGAGGACACAGGCCGGCGACATCCGGCTAGGGACGGTCGTGCTCTCCGGGGCGGACGAGGCCGCTTTCGTAGGCGAAGACCACCGCCTGGACGCGGGTGGCCAGGTTGAGCTTCATGAGGATCCGGGACAGGTGGGTTTTGACCGTCGCCTCGCCCAGGTACAGCCGGGCCGCGATCTGGGTGTTCGTCAGGCCCTGTGCCAGCATCCTCAGAACGTCCGTCTCCCTGCTGGTGAGCGAGTCCAGCTGGGCTGTCCGGCTCGTCGTGCGGGTGGGCTCCGGCTGACCGGCGAAGGCGGCGATCACCCGCAGGGTCACCGCCGGGTGCAGCAGTCCCCCGCCGGCCGCGACCGTCCGGACCGCCTCGACCAGTTGCTCGGGTGGGGCGATCTTGAGCAGGAAGCCGCTGACCCCGGCGCGCAGGGCGGCGGCGACGTGCTCGTCCTCGTCGAACGTGGTGAGCACGATGACCTTGCTGTCCGGGTGATCCCGTACGAGCCGCCGTGACGCCTCCAGCCCGTCCATCCTGGACATGCGCACGTCCATCAGCACGACGTCCGGCCGGGTGCGCGCGACCAGGTCGAGGGCCTCGACACCGTCGGAGGCCTCGCCGACGACCTCGATGTCCGGCTCGCCGCTCAGCACCATGCGCAGGCCCACGCGGACCATCACCTCGTCGTCGACGAGCGCTACCGAGATCGTCATGATGTCGCTCCTCGGACGTCCGGCAGCCGGGTCATCGTCATGGCCACCGATCGTAACCATCCGCGGCATCGGCCGACTCCGCCGGATGGCGGACCCTGCCGGCCTGCCGGGTCCGCCGAACAGCGGACCCGCCCGGCATCCGGCCCACCGCAGCGAGGAGCGGTCATGTACCCGACGGTCCGCGACCGGTTGACCGGCGGGCAACCGTACTCCGATGGTAGGGCTTACCCTCCCATCGAGACGGGTGCAGCCATGATCCCCGCCAGGAGGGATCCTGGCCAGACTCCTCGGCATGTCCAACGTTCAGAGTGTCCGGCCCCAGACCGGCAGCGACTACGCCCGGCTCCTCAAGCGCGTCACCGCGGCCGGGCTGCTCAGGCGCCGGCCCGGCTACTACGCGCGCAGGATCGCGCTGGTCGCAGGACTCTACCTGGCCGGGCTGGCCGCCTTCTTCGCCTTGGGCGACTCCTGGTGGCAGGTGCTCGTCGCCGCCTTCTTCGCGGTCATGTTCGCCCAGGTGGCACTTCTCGGTCACGACATCGCCCACCGCCAGGTCTTTCGCACCATGCGGCCGACCAGGATCAGCGGGTGGATCGCCGGCAATCTCATGATCGGGATGGGCTACGGCTGGTGGATGGACAAGCACACCCGCCACCACGCCAACCCCAACCACGAGGAGCTGGATCCGGACGTCGCGCCGGACATCCTGGTCTGGTCCACCGACCAGGCCAGGGCCAGCAGCGGCCTGTCCAGGTTCATCGGACGTCGTCAGGCGGCGCTGTTCTACCCGCTGCTCCTGCTCGAAGGCCTGAACCTGCACGTCTCGGGATTCCGCTCACTGCGCAACCCGGCCGTCAAGCACCGCCTCGTCGAGGGCACGCTGCTGGCCGCGCACGTGATCGCCTACCTAGCCGCGCTCTTCCTGGTGCTCTCCCCCGGCAAGGCGCTGGTCTTCCTCGTGGTGCACCAGGGGCTGTGGGGTCTCTACATGGGGTCGGTGTTCGCGCCCGGGCACAAGGGCATGCCCACCCTCAAGCCCGGGGAGGAGCTGGACTACCTGCGCCGCCAGGTGCTGACCACCCGCGGCGTTCGCGGCGGCTGGTTCATCGACACCGCCATGGGCGGGTTGAACTACCAGATCGAGCATCACCTGTTCCCGAACATGCCCACGCCGCACCTGGGGAAGGCCCAGGTCATCGTGCGGGAGTACTGCGCCGAGATCGGACTCCCCTACTGCGAGACGGGGTTGCTGGAGTCCTACCGGCTGATGCTCCGCCACCTGCACACGGTGGGCGCGCCGATCCGCGCCGTGTAGCGCCCGGGGCCGCCCACCAGGGGCGAAGGCTGCTGTCGAGGGGCCGCCGATCCCGCGCGAGGCGGTCCAGGGTGCGCGGGTTCGGCTGATAGGAAGGGGACATGAGTGAGCAGACTGGACCCGCCCCGCGCCGCCTGACCCCCGAGGAACTGGAGTCACTCCTGCAGGAGCAGCAGTTCGGGGTGCTGGCGACGGTGAAGCGCAGCGGCCACCCGGCCATGTCGACCGTCCTGTACCGCTGGAGCCCCGTCGAGCGCGTCATCCGGATCTCCACCACGGCCGACCGGCTGAAGGCGCGGCAGGTCCGTAACGACCCGCATGTCGCCCTTCATGTCAGTGGCCCCGACGTGTGGTCGTTCGCGGTGGCCGAGGGGCAGGCCGAGGTGCTGGACAGTCCCGAGGAACTGCTGGCGTTCGCCGGAGAGGTGACCGATCCGGCGGCTTTCCTGGAGCAGCAGGCGCTCGAGCGGCGCGTGGTGATCAAAATCAAGCTTTCCCGCCTGTACGGCACGGCCCTGGACGTTTCCTGACGCCGGCGCCGACCCTCGCGTGCGCCACGCCTAACTATTTTGCATAGTAGTTAACGGGACAGGCGCCGTGGGGCGCGGCGCCGCCGGACGGACGGAGGCGGACGTGTCGATCGGAGAGCTCAAGGACCGCAGCACCGCGATCCTCGACGTGAGCGGGCTGCGGTGGGCATCGGAACAGAGCGTCGTGCACGCGGTCCTGAGCCGCCGCCCCGGGGTGCTGGACGTCGAGGTCAATCCGGTGGCGCAGACGGCCACCGTGGTGTTCGACCCCAGGGCCACGTCGGTGGCCGACCTGCGCCGGTGGGTGCGGGAGTGCGGCTATCACTGCGCAGGGCAGTCCGTGCCGGCCCACATCTGCGATCCGATGCTGGAGCCCGACCCGCCGGGGGATGCGCACGCGCGCCACGTCGCCGCGACCGCCGTACGGGAGAAGGCGGCGGGTGCGGGCCACGAGGGTGAGCCGTCGCCGCACGACATGACGGGGCACGGCGATCACGCCGGCATGTCGATGGAGGCGATGGTCGCCGACATGCGCAACCGGTTCCTGGTGGCGGCCGTGCTGTCGGTGCCGATCCTGATCTGGTCGCCAATCGGGCGCGAGGTGTTCGGCCTGCGCGTGCCGGTTCCGTTCGGGCTGCGCGAGGACGTGTGGGCGCTGCTGCTCAGCCTGCCGGTGATCTTCTACTCGTCGTGGATCTTCTTCGAGGGCGCGGTGCGGGCCCTGCGCGCCCGCACGCTCGACATGATGGTGCTGGTGGCGGTGGCCATCGGGGCGGGCTGGCTGTACTCGGTCATCGTCACCTTCACCGGCGGCGGCGAGGTGTTCTACGAGGCGGCCACCGTGCTCGCCGCCTTCGTGCTGCTCGGCCACTGGTTCGAGATGCGCGCCAGAGGCGGGGCCAACGACGCCGTCCGGGCCCTGCTCGACCTGGCGCCGCCCAAGGCGCTCGTCGTCCGCGACGGCGAGCCGGTCGAGGTGCCCACGGCCGAGGTGGTCACGGGTGATCTCCTGTTGGTACGGCCCGGCGCCAAGATCCCCGTCGACGGAGTGGCCGAGGACGGCGAGAGCGACGTGGACGAGTCCATGGTCACCGGCGAGAGCCTGCCGGTGCACAAGACCGCCGGCTCGACCGTCATCGGGGCGACCATCAACAGGAACGGCACCCTGCGTGTGCGGGCCACCAAGGTGGGAGCCGACACCGCGCTCGCCCAGATCGTCAAGCTGGTCCAGCAGGCGCAGAACTCCAAGGCGCCCGGCCAGCGGCTGGCCGACCGGGCGGCGTTCTGGCTGGTCCTCGTCGCTCTCGTCGGCGGCGCCCTGACCTTCGCCGCCTGGCTGGTGGCGGGGGCGGGCCTCAGTACGGCGGTGCTCTTCGCCATCACCGTGGTGGTCGTCACCTGCCCGGACGCCCTGGGCCTGGCCACACCCACCGCGATCATGGTCGGTACGGGACTGGGCGCCAAGCGTGGCGTGCTGTTCAAGAACGCGATGGCGCTGGAGAGCGCCGCCCGCATCCAGGCGGTCGTCATGGACAAGACCGGGACGCTGACCAAGGGCGAGCCCGAGGTCACCGACGTGATCACCGAGGGCATCGGCGAGGCCCGGCTGCTGCGCCTGGTCGCCGCCGTCGAGCGTGAGTCCGAGCATCCGCTGGCCGAGGCCATCGTCCGGGAGGCCGACGGGCGGGGAGTCGACTCCGCGCGTGCGGTCACGTTCGAGAACGTCCCAGGCCATGGCGCGATCGCCGTCGTGGACGGGAGCCGCGTCGTGGTGGGCAACCGCAGGCTGATGGCGGCCGAAGGCATCGAGCTGGGCGAGCTGGCCGGCCGCCGTGAGGAGTTGGCCGCCGGCGGGCGCACGGCCGTGATCGCCGCGGTGGACGGTCGGGCCGCCGGGCTGTTCGGCATCGCCGACGCGCCGCGCGAGACGTCCGCGGCGGCGGTGGCGGCCCTGCACGAGGCGGGCGTCGAGGTCATCATGCTGACGGGCGACAACGAGGCCACGGCGCGGCGGATCGCCGAGCGGCTGGGAATCGACACGGTGATCGCGGAGGTGCTGCCGGGCGACAAGGCGGCCAGGATCGCCGAGCTGCAGGCCGGCGGCCGGAAGGTCGCCATGGTGGGCGACGGGGTGAACGACGCCCCCGCACTGGCCAGGGCCGACCTCGGCATCGCCATCGGCGCGGGCACGGATGTGGCGATCGAGACCGCCGACGTGGTGCTCATGCGTTCCGATCCGCTGGACGTCCCCACCGCCCTGACCATCGGCCGCGGCACGCTGCGCAAGATGCGGCAGAACCTGGGCTGGGCGGTCGGCTACAACGCGATCGCGCTGCCGATCGCGGCGGGCGTCTTCGAACCTGCCTTCGGCCTGGTGCTCCGTCCGGAGATCGCCGCCCTGTCGATGTCCGGGTCCAGCGTCATCGTCGCGCTCAACGCGCTCGCCCTGAAGCGGCTCCGCCTCCCCGGGCCGCCTCGATGACCCCGCGGCCCTGAGCCACCGCCCGGACGCCCGACGGCCGGGCGGAGGGTCACGGCCGGGCGACGGTCACGGCCGGGCGGCGGCTGACGGCCGAGCGGAGGGTCTCGGCCGACCGGCGGATGACGTCCGGGCGGCGCTCACGGCCGACCGGCGGCTGACGGCAAAAACGCGGCGCGGAGGATAGCCGCCCGACATCTGGGCAGAATTCACTATGGCTGGTAGTACGTATTCGGCAGATGCGGCCCCGCCGCCGATCCGGAACGGCCGCGCCCGACAGCCTCCACGCCGGGCGTCGCGACCGCAGGGAGGAGATCACTCGATGCGTGCGATCAACAAGTTTCCGCTGGCCGGAGCCGGAGCGGCGGTCGTCCTGCTCGCCGTCACGGGCTTCGCCGGCGCCGGCGGTCTCCAGGCCGCGTCCGCGGGGCCCGGTCCTGCCACCGCGACCGCGTCGCCGTCCGCCGCCGCCAAGAATTCCCTGGTGGAGGTGACGATGAAGGAGTTCTCCTTCGCCTTCGCCAGGAACGCCCTGCCCGCCGGCACTTACACCTTCGTGCTGGACAACGTGGGCAAGACATCCCACGCGATGGCGATCACAGGGCCGGGCATGAAGAAGGGACAGCAGTCGAAGACCGTCGAACCCGGCCAGAAGGGCCGGTTCACCGTCACCCTTCAGCGCGGCCGGTACGCGGTGTGGTGCCCGATCGGCAATCACCGGGCGCAGGGCATGCAGACCACCCTCACCGTGACCTGAGCGGCGGACCACCTTTCTACGACGCTCCATAGGAGATACCGGTAGCATGCGACCGTGGGAATGGAGCGGAAGGCATCGCTGACCGGCGCGCTGTCGCGCCTTCTGCTCCTTGTGCTCCTCATGGTGGGCGTGGCCGCGATGCACACCTTCGGGCACCTCGACAACCGGCACGACGCCACGCCCCACACGACGACGGGCGCGTTCCACCCGGAAGGCGCTCACCCCGCCAGGCCGGACGACGGCCCCAACCGCCCACAGGCCGACCCCGGCCGTCCAGACGCCGATTCCAGCCACCCGGATGCGGGTCCCGGCCACCCACAGGCGAATCCCGGCCACCCGGATGCGGGTCCCGGCCGTCCAGACGCCGATCCTGGCCGTGCGGACGCCGATCCCGGCCACGCACCGGGCGGGGCGCCCGGCACCGTGTCGATCTGCCTGGCGATCATCGCCGCGCTGCTGGCCCTGGCCCCGCTGCGGATGCGGCTGGCCGACCCGTTCGACGCATGGCTCCGACCAGGTACCGGACGGCGAGCGCCGCCCGCGCTTGCGGGGACGCCTCCCCTGTCGCTCACCCTGACGCGCACGGTCGTGCTGCGGACCTGAGCGGAGACCCGGACCGCGGCGGCTCCACGCCCGGTCCGGTCCCGCCCATCCGTCAGCACGACCTTCAGCGAGGCATCGATCATGCACCACATCAGCCGGCGTACCCTGCTCAGGGCCGGTCTCGGCCTGCTGGGCGGCGCCGCCCTCACCGCGTGCGCCCAGACCCCCTCGTCCCCGTTCCTCAGCCCGACCAGCGAACAGGTCCGCGCCGCCGAGCGGGCCCGCCGTACGGGAGCGGTGCGCGACTTCCGCTTGAGGGCCGCCCCCGCCGAGGTGGACCTGGGCGGCCCGATCGCGCGGACCTGGGCCTACGACGGCCGGATCCCCGGCACCCCGATGCGGGTCAAGGCCGGCGAGGTGGTCCGCGCCCGCCTGTCCAACGACCTGCCCACCGACACCAGCGTCCACTGGCACGGTCTGGCCCTCCGCAACGACGCCGACGGCGTGCCCGCCGTCACCCAGCGGCCCGTCACCGCCGGCACCGCGTACACCTACGAGTTCGCCGCTCCCGATCCGGGCACCTACTGGTTCCATCCGCACACCGGGACCCAGCTCGACCGCGGGTTGTACGCCCCGCTGATCGTGGAGGACCCGGACGAGCGGCTGGGTTACGACGACGAATGGATCGTGGTCCTCGACGACTGGCTGGACGGGATCACCGGCACCCCGGACGAGGTGCTCGCCGCGTTGTCCGGCGGCATGGGCATGGATCACGGCGGGGGTACGGCGACCGCCACGCCTGAGCGGATGCCGGGCATGGACCATGGCACGACCCCGCCCCGGCCTGAGACGGCCACGCACATGCTGATGGGCGCGACCAGCGTGCTTCTCGGCGGGGACGCGGGCGACGTGCGCTACCCGCACTTCCTGCTCAACGGCCGGATCGCCACCGCGCCGGAGACCTTCCGCGCCAGGCCGGGCACCCGGCTGCGCCTGCGGATCATCAACGCGGGCGGTGACACCGCCTTCCGCGTGGCCCTGGCCGGGCACCGCATGACCGTCACGCACACCGACGGCTTCGCCGTCCGGCCGGCCGAGACGGACGCCCTGCTGCTGGGCATGGGCGAGCGCTACGACGTGCTGGTCACCCTCAAGGACGGCGTGTTCCCGCTGGTCGCCCTCGCGGAAGGGAAGGACGCCGTGGCGCGCGGGCTGATCCGCACCAGCCGCACCCCCGCGCCGCCCGAGCCGGACCTGCGCCCACGCGAACTCGAGGGCGAGGTGGTGCGCTACGCCGAGCTCCGCCCCGGCGAGGCCGTACGGCTCGCACCCAGGAAGCCCGACCGCACCATCGAGCTGGAGCTCACCGGCGGCATGATGGCCTACGACTGGGGGATCAAC
Organism: Nonomuraea sp. NPDC004354; assembly: GCF_053602555.1. Taxonomy (NCBI): domain Bacteria; kingdom Bacillati; phylum Actinomycetota; class Actinomycetes; order Streptosporangiales; family Streptosporangiaceae; genus Nonomuraea; species Nonomuraea sp. NPDC004354. The sequence goes on from NZ_JBSGDV010000018.1 coordinate 39,296, forward strand.
GGCAGGAAGTACGACCCGGCGATCGTTTCCGCGGTGCGCTCCGGGGAGCGGGTCCGCCTGTCGTTCGTGAACCGCACCACGATGTGGCACCCCATGCACCTGCACGGCCACACGTTCGCGCTGGCCCGGGGAGGCATCCGCAAGGACACCGCGATCGTCATGCCGAACGGCACGCTGGACGTCGACTTCGACGCCGACAACCCGGGGCTGTGGATGATCCACTGCCACAACGTCTACCACGCCGAGTCCGGCATGATGACGCTCCTCGGCTACCTGACGTAACCGGCCACGCCTGCGCCCGCGACGGGCGCAGGCTTCGATCGCCCGCGTCCCGGTAGGGCCGGGCCTCGGGCGATCGGCCGTTCGGGGGCGGCATCGGGGCTCGCCCCACGCCGCCGCTGTCGCCGGCGACCGGGTCCCGGACGATCAGCCGTTCAGCGGCGGCGCCGGTTCGCCCCGACGCCGCCGCTGACCCGCTCAGAGCCGATCGAGGATCTGCTGCAGCTGGGCGACCTCGGCCTGCTGCGTCGTCTCGATCGTCTTGGCGAGCTCCTTGGCCGCGGGACTGGACCCCTGGGCCTGCTCGGTCCTGGCCATCTCGATGGCCCCGTTGTGGTGGGCGATCATCTGCTGGGCGAACAGCCGGTCGAAGGCCGCGCCCTTGGCCGCCTCGAGCTTCTTCAGGTCGTCCTCGCTCATCATCCCCGACATGCCGTGGCCCGCCATGTGCCCGGCCGACTCGGGCTTGCCCCAGTCCTTCAGCCAGCCCCGCAGGGTCCGGATCTCGGGATCCTGCGCGGCCTTGATCTTCACGGCCAGGTCCTTGACCTCCGCGCCGGACGCGCGGGTCCCGGCCAGCTCGGCCATCTCGACCGCCTGCTGGTGGTGCGGGATCATCATCTGCGCGAACATCACGTCCGCGTCGTTGAAGCCGGCGCCAGGCTGGGCGCCGGTCGGCGTCACGGCAGGGCTGCCGGTGGCGCTCATGCCGGGCCCGGCACCGGTCGTCGTCACGGCGGGGGCGCCGGTGGCGCTCATGCCGTGCCCGGCCGTCGCGCCGCCGCCGCACGCCGTCAGCACCGCCAGGGATGCCGCTCCCGCGACCGCGGTCAGCGCGAGCCTGCGGATTCCGGATCGGTTGTCGTCCATACTGCTTGCCTTCTCTCGATCTCCGATGCGTTGGACCGTGCCGCGGACAGGGCCGGTCCGGCTGTCCGCGGAAGTGGCCGGCCTATACGCGGAGAACCGAGAGTTCGGCCAGGCGCACCGCCGTCTTCCTGGGTGGCGGCCTGGCCAACCGGTCCGGGCCCGGGAGGGAGACCGGCACGACGAGGAGGCGCCGTCCGGCGCTCCCCTTCACGGCGATGAGCCACAGCACCAGGAAGGGCGTCATGACGGCCAGGCACACCGCCGTCGGGTCGAGCCCGGGTGTGTCACCGCCCTGCGGCACCACCTGGGGCGTCTGCCCGTGGTGCGGCATCGCGTGCTCGGAGATCGCGTGATCGGCGCTCACGTGGCCCAGCGAGTGCATGCAGGCGACACCGAAGGCGAGCGCGACCACGACGAGCCAGCGCGGCAGCCTCGCGCCCGCTCCCTTGATCACAGCACTCCCCCGATCACACGTCCTATCCACTGTAGTAGATCGCGAACTCCGGAAAGGACAGCGTCGCGACTCGCACATCTCGTTAACTCAGTGTAGAAGCAATGCATACGTTCAGTGAGCTAGCGTCGTCAGCGTGACCTGGAGCCGCGCGCCACGGACGCCAGCTCGCCGAGCTTCCATCGTGCTCGGGCTGCTGGCGGTCACCGTCGTGCTCCACCTCCTGATGTGCGCCTTCGGCCCGCACGGTCACCACGCCGCCGCCGACGTTCACGCGGCGGGCGCCACCACCTCTCACTCGCACCACCATGCTCCAGGCGGCCACGAACACACCGAGAGCTGCGACATGCCGGCCACCCAGCCGAGCCCAGGGCCCGGCCTCGCCGTACCGGCCGGCGCGCGGGTGGCCGCCGAGGAACTGACGGAGCGGCCCCTGTCGCGGCCGGACCGGCCGGCCGACGCCGCCAAGCCGAGCGGGGTCGCCATCCTCACCATGGTGTGCGTGACACGGGTGTAGCAGGCAGGCGTGTGCCCGGCACACGCCTGCCCGAGACATCCGTACGCACGCGTCATGGCAAGGACATTCATCATGGGAACCACCGAGAGGCGCCGGCTCTGCCGTGCGCCGAAACTGTCGAGCCTGGTCGGCGACACCCCGGTGCTGTGGGTGCCGGAACTCTGGGGCGACGGGAAGCGCGGCTTCTGGGCGAAGCTGGAGGGATGCAACCCCGGCGGCATCAAGGACCGCCCCGGGCTGTACATGATCGCGCAAGCGCGGTGCAGGGGAGCGCTCCGGCCGGGAGCCTCGATCATCGAGTCGACCAGCGGAACGCTCGGACTGGGACTGGCCCTGGCCGGGATCGTCTACCGCCACCCGGTCGTCCTGGTGACCGATCCTGGCATGGAGCCCGCCATGCATCGGCTGCTGCGCGCCTACGGCGCCCGCGTCGACACGGTGCCGGCGCCGCACCCCACCGGCGGCTGGCAGCAGGCACGGCGCGAGCGCGTGCGCGCGCTCCTCGAGGAGAACCCGGGCAGCCACTGCCCCGACCAGTATCACAACCCCGACAACGTCAGCGCCTACGACGACCTGGCCAGGGAACTCGCCCACCAGCTCGGCCGGATCGACGTGCTCGTCTGCAGCGTCGGCACCGGCGGTCACAGCGCGGGCGTCTATCGGACGCTTCGGCGGCTCTGCCCCGGCGTTCGCCTGGTCGGAGTCGACACGATCGGCTCGACGATCTTCGGTCAGCCCGCCCGGCAGCGGCTGATGCGCGGCCTGGGCAGCAGCATCCATCCGCGCAACGTCGCCTACGACAGCTTCAGCGAGATCCACTGGGTGGCGCCCGACGAGGCGGTCTGGGCCTGCCGGCGCCTGGCGTCGGGGCACTACGCCAGCGGCGGCTGGAGCGTGGGCGCGGTGGCCCTGGTCTCCTCGTGGCTGGCCAGGACGCACCCCGACGGCACGCGGATCGCCGCGATCTTCCCCGACGGTCCGCACCGTTACGCCGACACGATCTACAACGACGCCTACTGTGACGACCACGGCCTGCTCTCCCGCAAGCCGGATCCCGAGCCGGACGAGGTGGGCCACCCGCTCGACACCGAAGTGCGGCGCTGGACCCGGTGCACGACCGTCATCGACCCGGTGGCGCCATGAGGTCGTTCACCAAGCCGATCAGGCTGCTGCTGGTCAACCAGCTCACCATCAACATCGGCTTCTACATGCTGATGCCGTACCTGGCCAACCATCTGGCCGGGGACCTCGGCCTGGCCGTCTGGCTCGTCGGGCTGATCCTCGGCGTGCGCAACCTCAGCCAGCAGGGCATGTTCCTGCTCGGCGGCAGCCTGGCCGACCGGCTGGGCTACAAGCCGATGATCCTGGCCGGGCTGGTCCTGCGCACCGCCGGATTCGCGCTGCTGGGCCTGGCCGAGGCGGTACCCGTGCTGATCATCGCCTCGGCGCTCACCGGACTGGCCGGCGCCCTGTTCAACCCGGCCGCGCGCGCCTACCTCGCCCACGAAGCGGGCGACAGCAAGGTGGCGGCGTTCGCCGCCTTCAACGTCTTCTACCAGGCCGGCATTCTGATCGGGCCGCTCATCGGGTTGCTTCTCCAGGGCGCGGGCTTCCGGCTGACGTGTCTGGTGGCGGCCGCGCTCTTCGCCCTCCTGGCCGTCGCGCAGGTCAGGGCCATGCCCGCGCGGGCCGGCCACCGTGACGGATCCATCCTGTACGGCTGGCGGCAGGTGCTCCGCAACCGCCCCCTGCTGCTGTTCTCCCTGGCCATGGCCGGCTCGTACGTCCTGAACTTCCAGGTCTATCTCGGGCTGCCGCTGGAGGTGCGGCGGCTCACGGGAGGCGAGGTCGGCGTCATGCTGCTGTTCGCCGTGTCCGGCGGGCTGGCCGTGGCGGGCCAGGTACGGCTGACCGCCTGGATCAGGGCCCGATGGACGGCACGGCAGGCCATCGTGCGGGGTCTGACACTCATGGGGGCGTCGTTCCTGCCGCTGGCCGTTCCGATGACACCGCCACCGGCTCTCGTGCTGGCTCCCGTGCTGCTCACCACCGCCTTGCTGACCGCGGCCACGATGGTCGTCTATCCGTTCGAGATGGCGACGATCACGGAGCTGGGCGGCGACCGGCTGGTGGGGACCTCCTACGGGTTCTACAGCACGCTGTCCGGCATCGGCGTCGCGGTGGGCAACCTGCTCACCGGCGCGGCCCTCGACGCGAGCCGGTCGCTGGGTCTTCCCGCGCTGCCGTGGTGCGGCTTGGCCGTCGTGGGGTGGGCGTGCGCGGCGGCCGTGCACCTGCAGGGCCGAGCCCCCGCCGGCCCCGCCGGCCGCGATGACCGCGCCCCGGCGACCGGCCGCATCGCCCGAGCGTAGGACGGCCTCCGCCGGGACGGCCGCGGGCGCCATCGGCCGCGGCCGTCCCGGAGCCGGCCGGGGTGACGGCCCGCCCCCTACACGCTCTCTTCGGCCGGCTCCAGGCCGGCGAGAAGGTTGAAGGCGCCCGTCAGCAGGTTGAGGGTGACCAGGCCGACGATCTCCGCGATGATCCGGTCGCTCCAGCCGTGCGCCCGCAGCTCCGCCACGTCCTCGTCGGTCAGCGAGGACGGCTCGGCCAGCACGCGAACGGCCACGGCGATGAGTGCCGCCTCACGGGCGTCGACGGAGGTGCCCTGGCGGGCGAGCGCGATGTCCGCCTCGCTCAGGCCGGCCGCGCGACCGGCCTCGGCGTGCGCGTCGAGGCAGTAGGCGCAACCGATCCATTCCTGTACGGCCAGCGAGATCTTCTCGCTGAGCGGCCGCGGGAGCTTCGTCCGCTTCATGGCCTTGGAGAAGTCGAGGTATCCCTGCAGCAGCGCAGGTGAGTGGGCCATCGTGGACACCATCTGGCCCACGCCGCCCCTCCTGCCGATGATGTCGTTCAACAGCTCCCGGGACTTCTCGGGTGCGTCTGCCGGGTCCAGTGCCGTCAGGCGTCGCATGCGTCCTCCTCAACGTACGGTACCCCCCTACCGTATACCACGAGAAGGCCGGTCCGGACCTGGCCTCGACCCTGATGGGTGCGCCCCCCACGCCGGGACCCGCCAGGGCACGCGCGATCAACTTCTCCGGCATGTACCCATGCGACCCGTCGGCGGCGGGGTCATGGCCGACGAATACGCCGGTCGCGCTGTGGCGGGCGTGACAGGCTGAGCCCAGGGCCGCGATCAGCGCTCTGATGATCGGGCCCAGGACCAGCCGCATCCAGCAGGGCTGAGGCGCGCGCTTGACGCAGTTCCTCCCCTTCGCCCACCGGCTGCTCACGCACGGCACGAGCCTGATCCAACTCGCTCTGGAGACGTTGCGGCTGCCCGGCCCGCTTCCTCCAACCGCCGGCGCAGCTCGGCGGCCCGCTCACGACTGGCGCGCACGCTGTTGTTCCTGGCGGCCGGGGACTGTCGGAGGAGCTCGCCGACCACCGCACGATGGACATCAGGCAGGATGCGTAGGGCAGCGCCCCGAAGAGAGCCGGTTCGTGGGCCATGACGTGATGCAGCGCCACCGCCAGGGCCCGCGCCGACCGGTCGTCTGCGGGAGCCGCCGTCAACTGCACGGCATCGGGGCTAGGCACCGCCGTAGAACGGGCCGTAGTAGCCGCCGATCCGCTCGCGGTAGTCCACGTCGTCGTGGCCCCTGTCGGGGTCGTACTCGGGAGCGTTCTTGATCTCCTCCTTGGTACGGTCGACGTAGATCTTCTGCTGTTCGGTGTCGATCCGGTCGATGGTGCCGGCGGGCAGCATGACCTTCTTACCGAAGATCCACAGCCCGGTGTCGACGATGAGGTAGGCCGAGCCGACCTGCTCGCTGGCCTCGTCGACCTTGCCGATCGAGCCGTCGGTCGCCTCGACCTTGTAGCCGACCAGGCCGGCGTCCGCGCTGTAGTTGGACGAGGGCCGATACTCCCAGATCCCGTACGTCATACGCGTCTCCATGCGTTTCAGTGGCAGATTGCGCCCCCGGACCGGCGCCACGGTGGGCCGGTCGCGGCACCTCTACCCGCACGGGATTGCGCAAATCTGCCGGTCACGGGTGCCGGGATGACCAAGAGCGACAAACCGGCGCCCACCGTCAGGAGAGCTGAGAAACAGCTCCTAGACCTCCCGCGCGAGCAACTCCTTGAGCACGTTGTCGATGAACTTCGTGTCCACCGGGTTGAGCCCCCCTCCGGCGAAGTGCCCCCACGAGCCGGGAATGATCCGCAGCTCCGCAAGGGGCATGTGGGCGACCTCCCACTCGTTGTCCTCGGGCGGGAAGTAGAGATCCTGCTGGGCCGGCATGACGATCGCCGGTGTGCGGATGGCGGCGAGTGCCGCCTCGACGCCGCTGAAACCCGGGGTCTTGCCGATGTCGGCGTTCTGCCACGTCCACAGCATGGTGAGGAGATTGTTCGCGTCGCGCTTGAGGAACAACCCCTCCCAGAAGCCGACGAGGAAGTCCTCCAGAGAGCCGTAGCGGAGCGGCTCGCGCTCGTAGAGCTTCTCCCGGTAGAACTGCTGGGAGAAGCCCCAGCCGGCGTAGACGCGGGCCATCGCCCGAAGTCCGACCCGCGGCTGCTCGCGGTACCAGCCGTTGTTCCACTCCGAGTCGGCGGTGAGCGCAGCCTTGACGCCCTCAAGGAAGACGATGTTGTGGATGCTGGTCTTCGCCGAGCCGCAGAAGGGGAGTATCCGACGGACCATTTCGGGGTAGCTGAGCGCCCACTGGTAGGTCTGCCCGGCCCCCATCGACCAGCCCGTGACGAGTTCCAGGCGCTCGATGCCGAACCGCTCGGTGATGAGACGGTGCTGGGCTCGGACGTTGTCGTACATCGTCACGTCCGGGAACCGTGCCCCGTCATGTGGCGGCGGGGTGTTGCTCGGCGACGACGAGAGCCCGTTGCCGAACATGTTGGGGATGACGATGAAATATCGCGACGGATCGAGTGCCATGCCCTCACCGATGAGCCACTCGTTGTCGTAGTGCTGGCCCGAGTACCACGTCGGATAGACGATCGCGTTGCTCTTGTCAGCGTTGAGCTCGCCGTAGGTCTTGTAAGCCAGCTTGGCGTCGCGCAGTGTGGCGCCGCTCTGCAGTTGGATGTCGCCCTGTTCGAATAGGTCGTAGTCCATCGAGGTCTCCTTGCCGATCGTCGATCTCGGCACCTCATTCCTCCGCCGAGTTTCACCCTAATCCCGACGTCAGGGCGACCAGATGAGGGGGATCGTGGACACCCGCCGACCGACCACCGACATCGCCGGTCCTGCGACCAGAAACGATCAATGGCCAGGCCACACCGCGAGCAGCCCGCAGTGGCCGGCAACGCCGGTAACGGCCGGGCAGCAGGCGCGACGTTCTCGTCGGACAACCGCGCGTGCTCTCCTGGCCGGGCGAATTCGACCTCGGCAATGCTGCGCGCCAGTCCCTTCCCGCCGTCGTTCGATGGGTTCCCGACGTCGGCTAACCAGCGGTGTGCTGGGCGTGCACTCCCGCGCTGCCGTCCATGGCTTGGAGCCGGTGGATTTCGGCGGCGGTGCTGCGTTCGGCCGTTCTCATGAATCGGACGATAGTGGCGAGCTCCGCGTCGTCGAAGTCGCCGAGGTCGTCTCGTGTGCGGGTGATCAGTCCCGAGTAGGCGGCACTGACCCGGTCGAGTCCTTCCTGGGTGGGCTCGATGAGCACTTTCCTGCGGTCGTGAGGGTCGGCCACCCGGCGGACGCAGCCTGCGGCGACGAGCCGGTCGATCATGCGTGAGGCCGATCCGGTGGTGAGGTTCACGTGCTTGGCCAGGATGCCCGGTGTCGTCGGGCCGTGACGGCCCAGTACGTGAAGGCATTGCACGTCGGTGTCGGTGACCTCCAGCCGCTCGGCGACCAGGCTGTTGAGCTGAACGACCAGGATCGCCCAGCTTGGCACCACGTCCTTCGTGACCTCGGCAAGTAGCGCTTCTCTGCCCGGTCCCGGCTCCGCCATCGTGGCACCCCTCCCCTTTATTTCGCTGCGTCGCGCAGTGAAGTTCATGATACTTTTGCTGCGTGACGCAGCTACTGTGTTGCGCAGACATGCTATCCCATTGCCTCCTGACAAGGGAGTTCAGCCCAGCATGACCACCCCCACCCGCCGCCACGGCGACCGAGCGGCACCCGCGCTCTTCCTGACCGGCCGCACGGCGACCGTCGTCCTGGCCGCGGTCCTCACCGCGTCCTTCATGGAGCTCCTCGATGCCACGATCGTCAGCGTGGCGGCCCCGGCGATCGCCCAGGACCTCGGCGCCGGCCAGGCCGCACTGCAGTGGATGCTGGCCGGCTACACGCTCTCGGTCGGAGCGGGCCTGATCACCGGGGGCCGCATCGGTGACCTGTACGGGCGCCGCCGCGTCTTCCTGCTGGGGCTGGCCGCGTTCATGCTGGCCTCGGCCGGTTGCGGGCTGGCGCCGAGCCCCGGAGCGCTGGTCGGCATGCGCGTCGCGCAAGGCCTGGCCGGCGGCCTGATGATCCCGCAGGTGTTCGGCGTCATCCGCGCATCATTCGAGCCCGGCGCACGCGCGAGGGCTCTGGGTGCCTACGGTGCCGTGCTCGGTCTGGCCTCGGTGGCCGGACCGCTGCTCGGCGGGCTTCTGGTCGAAGCCGACCTGTTCGGTCTGGGGTGGCGGGCGATCTTCTGGGTCAACGTGCCGATCGCGATCATCGCGCTGATCGTAGGGGCCCGAGCCATGCCCGAATCCCGCTCGCCGGGCCGTACCCGGCTGGACCTGACGGGGGCGGTTCTGGCCGCCACCGCCGCCACGCTCCTGCTCCTGCCCCTGATCCAGGGACGCGAGTGGGGCTGGCCCTGGTGGGGCTTCGCCGTCCTGGCGCTCTCGGCTCCCGCGACGGCCGTGTTCCTCCTCAGGCAGCGGCGCTTGGTCGCCCGGGGCGCGCAGCCGATCCTCGACCCCGCGCTCCTTCGCGTACTCGCCTTCGCCGCCGGCCTGTCGGTCTCCGTGCTGTTCTTCGGAGCGCTCGGTTCCTTCTTCCTGCTGCTGTCCCTCTACCTCCAGCTCGGCGCCGGACGTACCGCCCTCGAAACCGGGCTGGTCATCCTGCCGTACGCCGTCGGTTCGATCATCACCTCCGGGATCGGCGTCCGGTTCGCCCACCGTGCCGGTCGAGCCCTTCTCGTCTACGGCGCGCTGCTCCTGGCCGCGTCCCAGGTCGTACTGCTCCTCATCGTCGGCGATGGCGGCGAACCCTCTTCCTGGGAGTTGGCCATGCCCCTGTTCATGGGAGGTCTGGGGCTGGGTCTCACCGCCCCGTCCCTGATCAACGTCGTTCTCGCCGGCGTGCCCGCCCAGGACGCCGGAGCCGCGGGCGGTGTCCTCACCACCATCACGCAGATCGGCAACGCGCTCGGCGTCGCCGTCCTCGGCGTCGTGTTCTTCGCCCGGTTGGACGGCTCCCTGCGCGACGGAGCCTCCGGTCTCGTCGCGTACGGCGACGCCCTCGCCACGATCCTGCCCTGGCAGATCGCCTGCTACGCCGCCGCGGCCGCGCTCATGTTCCTCCTCCCCAAGAACACCCACACGTGACGCCTGCCGCACCCTCCGATCCAGACCACCCCCAAGGAGACTCCATGACCGACGCGCCCCGTGCCACCGTCGACCCGTTCGCCGTCACCGTCCGCGGGATCGGCGAACCCCATCCCGCCCGCTCCGCCCTGCGCGCCGCCGGTCCCATCGTCCGGGCCGACGCCCCGGCCGGCGGCCCGGCATGGATCATCACCGACGATGTCCTCGCCCGGGAGGCCCTCGTCCACCCGCACATCGTGAAAGACACCGCCTACGCGCCGGCGCACTGGGACCCGCGAACCGCGGGACTGGAGCCGACCGCAGCCGCGCAGCCGTCGCTGACCACCTTCGACGGCCCGGCGCACGCGCGGCTGCGCCGGGCGCACGCTCCCCTCTTCACCGCCCGGCGGATGCAGGACTACGCCGGACGGATCACGAGCTTCGCCCGCGAACAGCTCACCGCACTCGCCGCAACCGGTGAGACGGTCGACCTGATGGCCGACTTCACCACCCGGTTCCCCCTCACCGTGGTCTGCGACGTGCTCGGCGTACCCCTCGACCGGATCGACCAGGCCATCGCGGCCTGCCGGGGCATGCACAGCGCCGACCCCCGCGAGGTGAGCGCGGCCATGGCCGCCTTCGGGCAACTGGCCGCCGCGGCACTCGACGAGGGCCGGCACGGCCTGGCCGCCGAGCTGCGCGAACGGGTCCCCGAAGAGCTCACCGAGGCCCAGATGCACTACCTGATCTTCACGCTGATCTACGCCGGTCAGCTCACCACCGACCCGTCGCTGGGATTCCTTCTCGCTCACGTCTTCGACGGCGACGGCGTCCCAGGGGAGGAGGTCACGATCGAGGATTTCGTCCGGGAGACGCTGCGCCGCCACGCGCCGGCGCCCTTCAGCCTCTGGCGGTTCACCGCCGCCGACATCGAGCTCGCCGGGGTACGGCTGCCCGCCCGATCCCCGGTGCTCATCGACATCCAGGGCATCAACACCCATCCCGGCCGGTCGATCGGACCGGACCTGACCTTCGGCGCCGGCCCCCACTACTGCACCGGCGCCCAACTGGCCCAACTCGAGCTGAGCGCGATCGTCGCGGTCGTACGGGCCGACTTCCCCAGCGCACGCCTCGCGGTGCCGCTCGCCGAACTCCAGCAGACCGACCTCGGCGGCATCCAGGGAAGCCGGTTGACCGCTCTCCCGGTGAACCTACGGGGGTGATAACCCTTCGACAGTTGTAGCCGGCCGGCGGCCGTGGCCTGGTGGCGTCGGCGTCTCCCTCGCCCCCCGGCGATCTTGACCAGGGCCATCGAGGCTGCCGGGTGGGCGCGTAAGCCGCGGTCACGGGGTCAAGGTGCGGAGCGCGTCGTGGAGGTCGGCCGCGCTCTGGTAACCGATCGCGGGCTTCTCCTGCAGCGCTCTGTCGATGACGGCGGCCAGTGCTTTGGGTACGCCTGGGTCCCTGCGGCGGATCGCCACCGGCGGTGACTGCAGGACGATCTGCCACGGATCCCTTCCTGCGGGGAAATCCCTCGGGTACTGGCCGGTCAGGGCATGGTAGAGACAGGCGGCGAGCGCCCAGACGTCGACGGCGGGCGAGGCGTTGCGGAAGTTGACGACCTGCTGGCGGGGCATGTACCAGGGCTTGCCCGCGGCCGTTCCCGTCCTGGTCAGCCCGCTCAGTCCGGCTTGGTCGAAGGCTTTGGCGAGGCCGAAGTCGCCCACTTTCGCCGCAAGGGTGCCGTCGGCCTCCTTCCTCAGCAGGATGTTCTGTGGACTGAGATCGCGGTGGACGATGCCCTGCTCGTGCGCGTGTCTCACGCCTTCCAGCGCCTGCAGTGCCAGGCTGACGGCCTCCGTGGCGGGGAGGCGCCCGCCCCTGCGGTTCAGGAGCTGGTCGAGGCTGCCTCCCGCGCAGAACTCCGTGGTGAAGTAGAACGTGCCGTCTGCTGATCCGGCGTCGTACAGGGCGGCGACGTTCGGGTGTCGCAGCGCCCTGGTGAGTTGCACTTCGCGCAGGAATCGGGCGTGCGCTTCGGCGCCGGCCGCCACCCTCGGCAGCATCACCTTCAGTGCCACTTCCTCGCCTGTGCTCTCGTGGCGGGCGAGGAACACCGCGCCCATCCCGCCTCGGCCGAGTTCGCGAAGGATCGTGTACCCGGCGACGGAGGCGAGGTCGCGGCGCCCGCCGCGCGCGAGGTTCAGCAGCATCGCGGCCACTTCCGCCGGTTTGGCCTGGCAGGCGGCGCAGACGTACGCACCGGAGCGGGCGCCGACCTCGCTGCCCACCTCCCTGTCGCAGATCTTGCACCGGGCCAGCTCCAGCGTGCGCTTCACCACGCCCTCGGCGGGCAGGATGCCGACCCTGAAGACCGTCTCGCCGATCCTGATCTCGTCGCCGTCGGCCAGGTCGTACTCGGGGAACGACAGCGCTGCGCCTTCCTCGGGCGTCTGGTGCGCCTCGCGCTGGCCGATCTTCTTGCCGTTGACGTAGGTTCCGTTGAGGCTGCCGAAGTCGTGGATGCGCGCGTCGGGCGGGTTGAGGTCGAGCAGGCAGTGATGCCGGGAGACGGTGCTGTGGTCCTTGTCGTTCGGCAACTGCGGCTCACAGTCGTCGGCGCGGCCGAGCACGCAGGTGGTCCGCTCGTCGAACACGTAGTCGGTCGTGGCGAGCGTGCCCTTGACCAGTTTCAACGTGACGGTGGCCGGCCGCGTCATCGCCGTTTCCATATCCTGCTCCACATCGCGCCTCGGTGGTCGGCCGTGTCCGCTGGTTCGCGTGCGGCCAGTTCCCAGTCGAGCTCCCAGCGCTGGACGGTCCCGCCGCCCGCGGACAGGACGAAGCTGCCGTCGGGGGCGAACACGAGCCCGCTTATCCGCCTGTGGTGTCCGTCCAGGGCACGCAGCATCTGCCCGCTCTGGACATCCCAGACCCTGAGGACGGAGTCGCCGTCAGCCGAGAGCACGAAGCGCCCGTCGCTGCTGAGCCTGGCTTCCATGGCATAGCCCGGGTGCTCGAGAACTCGCACGCACGCCCCCGACGCGACGTCCCACAACCGGATGCACCTGTCGCCGCTCGACACCACGTAACGCCCGTCGGTGCTCATGGACACCGACCTCACCCGGTCCTCGTGCCCCTCCAGGACGCGCAACCGCCGTTGCCTTCGGAGATTCCACAGCGTGATCTTCGTGCTTCGACCGGTTGTCACGGCGACGCGTTCGTCAGGGCTGACCCAGATCGAGTCCGCCATGTCACATTTCTCGACGGCCCGCAGGAGGCGGCCTTCGGCCAGGTCCCAGAACTGCAGCCTGTCATTGACGGCGGCCACCGCTTTCCGGCCGCCGTCGTAGAACCGCGCCGAGTGCGCGCTGTGAGTGGCCGCGAACAGAACATGCAGGCACTTACCGGTCCCCGCGTCCCACAGCCGGAGCTTGCCATCGTGCCCTGCCGCCAGCACTCGTCGGCCGTCGGCGCTCAGGGCGAGGTCGTTCAACGCGCTCGCAGGGCCTTCAAGGACGCGCACGCAGGCTCCGCTGGCGGCGTCCCAGAGCCGGGCGGCCCCGTCGCCGCCGTCAGTGACCGCGATCTTGCCGTCGGCGGAGAGTGCGACGGAGTACCCGGCGAAGGTCGTCGTCGGCCAGACCCCCCGCAGGCCGATACGGACCGTGTGCCGGCCCAGCGCCCGCCAGGCGGTGAGCACCTGAGCCGCTCGCTCGTGACCAGGGATCGCCCTTGCCCGGGTGAGCAGGTCGAGCGCGTGCGAGTACCGGGAGGCAGCGATCTCCTGCTCCGCCTCGGAGACCAGGGCCTCGACCTCGGTGGCGAGCCGGCTCAGTTCCTCGTGCCGCCGCGGCTTGCTCAGCTGCGGTGTGGCGCTCCAATCGAGGGGGAGGCCCCACGTGCGGGCCGCGTTGTCCTGGCCCGCGGAGACCGCGGAGCGGCCGTCCACGCTCAGCCGTACGGCACGCACAGCGGAGCGGTGCCCACGGAAGGTCCGCAGACAACGCCCGCCGGCGACATCCCAGAGGCGGACGGTCTTGTCCATCGAGCCGGAGAGCACGAAACGCGCGTCCGCGCTCAGTGACAGGGTCTCCACCTCGGAGGGTGCCTTCATGGTCCGCAGGCAGCGGCCGGTGCGGAGGTCCCACAAGCTGATCGTGGCGTCCTTGGCGCCGATGACCGCGAAACGGCCCTCCGGGTCAAGGCAACTGGCGCTGACCGTCGGAGTGTCGGCGGCGCGGATCGTCCGGTGGCGGCCTGAGCTCAGATCCCAGAGCCGGACTTCGCCTGTGGTCTTGCCGGTGGAGAGCAGGAAGCCCTCGTCGGCGGTCAATTCGATCGAGCGCACACCGCCTGCGAGCCCTGCGAGGGTCCGCCTGATCTTTCCACCATGGACGTCCAAGACCTGGATCGGCCCGTCCGCGTTCGACACCAGCACCGTGCTCGCGTCGGCGTTCAGCGCGACAGGATTGGTCGCGTATCCGAACCGGGGCGGCGGTTCGAGTGGGAACGCGCGCACGCAGCGGCCCGTGCCGAGATCCCACAGCCGCAGGGTTTCGTCCTTGCCCGTGGAGGCGGCGAAGCGTCCGTCAGAGGTGAGAGCGACCGAGCACAGCTCTCCGCGGTGCGCCCTGATCTCCCGTAGGCACTCCCCGCTGCGCAGGTCCCATAACTTCGCCATGCCGTCGCGGCCACCGGTCAGCAGCAGCCGACCGTCGGGGGTGAGGCTGGTGAGAATGTAAGGGCCCATCCTGTACGGCCCGTCAGGTTCGGTCAGCTCGTCATCCCGATACAGCGCCCACGGGATCGCTCTGGCCTCGACGCAGCGCGCGTCGGTGAGTCGTCCTGACTGGACGGACCGCATGGCCGCCTGGACCTCGGGCTCGTCACCGATCTCTTCGAGAAGCGCGCGGGCGGCGGTGAGGTCGCCGCGCTCGAGGTGTACCTGGGCGAGCAGGTGGCGGGCCTGCCACGGGTCCCCGGCATCGGCGCGGATCGCTTCGAGCCCGGTGACGAGCTCTTCGTCGGTGATCTCGCCGTGGCGCCACTGGTGCAGGCCGGCGTTGTAGGTGGCCTCCAGGTGCTGCGGGTCCGCCGCCAGCGCCGCTGTGAACGTCTCCCGAGCCTCGGTCGTGCGGTCGAGGTCGAGCAGCGACACTCCCTTGTTGTTGAGCTCGCCGGCCCGCAGATCGGCCGCCACAGGCGTGGCACGTGGATAGAGGCCACCCGAGATCCGCTGGTAGATCCCGGCCAGGCTGGTGGCGACCTCGGCCATCGTGCCCGGCCGATCCGCGGGGTCGAAGCTCAGGCACCGCTCAAGCAGGTCGGCGAGTTCACCGGGCATGGCAGGAAGCCCGGCTGCGCCCGGTCCTTCGGTGCGGTAGGCCGCGAGCGCCTCCCCCGCGATCGGCCCCGCCATCCAGCTGATCCCGCCGGTGAACATCTCCAGCACCGACACCGCGAAGCTGTAGATGTCGGTACGCCTGCCCAGCGCCTCGCCAGAGGCCTGTTCAGGCGAGGCGTAGGCACGGGTCAGGCCACCGGAAGGGACCAGCACGCTGACGCCGGGCGCGCTGTCGCGTGTGGGCGTCGTCGTGGCGACGGCGCGAGCCCTGGCCAGCCCGAAGTCGGTGACCTTCGCGGTGCCCTCTTCATCGAGCAGGACGTTCGCGGGCTTCATGTCCTGGTGCACCAGGCCACGGCTGTGCGCATGCTCAAGGCCCCACGCGGTCTGGATCGCGAAATCCGTGATGCGGGTGAGCACCTCACGTTCCGTACCCTCGTACAGCCTGCGGTCGTCGATCCAGTCACGCAGGCTGCCGCCCGCGACGTACTCCGCGAACACGCGAGGAATGCCGCCGAGCGTGCGAACGTAGTGGCAGGCGCACACGTTCGGGTGCAGCCCCAGCGACACCCACACCTCGGCCTCGGTGACGAACCGCTCCTTGTCGGCTGCGTCGCGGAACAGCTCGGAGCGGGGGCATTTCACCGCGAGATCGGCGCCCCACAGCAGGTGCCGGACCCGGTACACCAGCCCCATCCCGCCGTGCTCATGTACGCGGGTCACCTCGTACCGGCCGTCGATGACATCACCGACCCGCCAAGGCTCGCTCATGGACCCCGCCGCGTCATCCACCCGCATCACCCTAGCCAATGTCCGTACGGGGATATCGGCACTGATGGCGCCTAATTTCACGGCACTGGAAGCTCACTTCGCGATCACGGGTCGGATCGGCGCTGGTAGTGGCCGCCGCCGCCCGGCCGTCCAGCGCCACACCCCCGTGCCTCGCACGGGAACCCGGTCCGATGCCGAGACCCGCCGCCGGCCCGCCACCCGGGCGGGCGGCGTTGATCGCCGGCGGTCACAGCTCGCCCCGGCGCCAGGCCTCGGCCTCGGCTCGCAGCGCCTTCTCGTCCGGCGCCGGCGGTCGCGCCCGGTCGACCCAGCGCAGCAGGAGCCGGGCGAGCTGCCCCACGTTCTCCGGCCGCGCCGATCCGTGGACGGCGAAGTAGGTGATGATCGGGCCGGTGAGGGGATCGTCCGCGTCGCAGCGGGCGCACAGGAGCACGTCGCTGTGGCCCCGGACCGGGTTTCCCGATGTGTTCGTCCAGGCGTGGGGGCGGCGCAGGACGGCGAGGACGCTGTCGGCGCGGCATCGGGGGCACGGCCAGTCGCCCATCACGCGTGGCCGATCGCGTTGGCCCCGAGCAGCGCCTTGACGTCGCCGTAGAACGCCGGTTCCGGTGCGACCCGGAAGGGCGGCAGGTCCATCAGCACGCTGGTGGTCCCGTGGCGGTGCACGCGCACGTGGACGGGAGCCCGGCCGGGATGGGCGGTCAGGATGTGCCTGAACTCCCGGACCAGCCGCGGGTTCAGCTGAGCCTCCTGGACCGAGATCACCACGGGAGGCTCGGTGTCGGCCTGGGAGACGTCGAGGAGCTTGACCTCCTCGCCGTAGACGCTCACCGTCTCGTCGCGTACGTTGATCCGTCCCCGCACGGAGATCACGCGGTCCTGGGCCAGTGCTTCGCCGTACAGGGTGTAGGTCTTGGGGAAGATGAGGCATTCCACGGCGGCGTCGTGGTCCTCGAGGGTGACGATCGCCCACGGGCTGCCCTGCTTGGTGACCTTGCGCTGCAGGCCGGAGACGATGCCGCTGACGCGGCACACGCCGTCCTGCCGTCCGGAGGCCAGGAGGTCGGCGATGGTGGTGTCGCGGTTGGCGTCCAGGACGCGTTCGGCGCCGTCGAGCGGGTGGCTGGAGACGTAGAGGCCGAGCATCTCGCGTTCGAAGGCGAGCAGGGTGGCCTTGTCCCACTCTCCCTCGGGGATCGCGATCGAGAAGGCGCCGCTCTCGCCCGGCTGCCCGAACAGCGATTCCTGGCCGCGGGCCGCGTTCCGCTTGACGTCGATGACCGCGTCGACGGCCTGCTCGTGGACCGCGACCAGGGCCTTGCGATGATGCCGCAGGCTGTCGAAGGCGCCGGCCTTGGCCAGCGACTCGATGACGCGCTTGTTGCAGACGGCGGACGGGACCTTGGCGAGGAAGTCGTTGAAGTCGGTGAAGTGGCCGGCGGCTTCCCGGGTGGCGACGATGGCGTCCACGACACCGGCGCCGACGTTGCGCACGGCGCCCAGCCCGAAGCGGATGTCGGAGCCGACGGCGGCGAAGTCGAGCCGGCTGGCGTTGACGTCGGGGGGCAGCACCCTGATGCCCAGGCGCCGGCTGTCGGCCAGGTAGACGGCCATCTTGTCCTTGTCGCCGCCGACCGAGGTGAGCAGCGCGGCGAGGTACTCGCTGGGGTGGTTGGCCTTGAGGTAGGCGGTCCAGTAGGAGACCAGCCCGTAGCCGGCGGTGTGCGACTTGTTGAAGCCGTAGCCGCTGAAGGGGACCAGGACGTCCCAGACCGCCGTGATCGCCTCCTCGGCGAAGCCGCGCTCGCGCATGCCGACTGAGAAGCGGTCCCATTCGGCGTCCAGGACCTCCTTTTTCTTCTTGCCCATGGCGCGGCGCAGCATGTCGGCGGCGCCGAGGGAGTACCCGGCCAGTTGCTGGGCGATGGCCATGACCTGCTCCTGGAAGACGACCAGATGGTAGGTGTCGCCCAGGATGGGCTCGAGGACCTCCCCGAGCTCGGGGTGGATCGGCTCGACCGGCTGCCTGCCGGTCTTGCGCAGCGCGTAGTTGGTGTGGGCGTTCATCTCCATCGGGCCGGGCCGGTACAGCGCGTTCACCGCGGCGATGTCGGTGAACGTGGTGGGCTGCATCAGTCTCAGCAGCACCCGCATGCCGCCGCTGTCCAGTTGGAAGACGCCGAGCGTGTCACCGCGGGCCAGCAGTTCGTACGTCCTGGCGTCGTCGAGCGGGACGTCGAAGATGTCGATGTCGATGCCCTTGTTGGCGCGGACGCCCGCGATCGCGTCGCCGATCACGGTGAGGTTGCGCAGGCCGAGGAAGTCCATCTTCAGCAGGCCCATGTCCTCGGCCTGGGTGAACGGGAAACCGGTGATGACCGGGCCGTCGGCCTTGGGCCTGGCCAGCGGGATCACGTCGATCAGCGGCTCGCTGGACAGGATCACGCCCGCGGCGTGGATGCCGGTGCCGCGGGTGAGGCCCTCGATGCCGACCGCGGTGTCGATCACCTGCTTGACGTCGGGGTCCTGCTCGTACATCTGGCGCAGCTCGGCCGCCTCGCCGTGGCGCGCGTGGTGCTCGTCGTGGATGGCGGCCAGCGGGATCTCCTTGCCGCCGACCGCCGCGGGGAACGCCTTGGTGATGCGATCGCCCAGGGCGTACGGCAGGCCCAGCACGCGGCAGGAGTCCTTGATGGCGGCTTTGGCCTTGATGGTGCCGAAGGTGACGATCTGGCAGACCCGGTCGTCACCGTACTTGCGGGTGACGTAGTCGATCATCTCGTCGCGCCGCCGGTCGTCGAAGTCGAGATCGACGTCCGGCATGGAGACGCGCTCAGGGTTGAGGAAACGCTCGAAGATCAGCTTGTGCTCGATCGGGTCGAGCTGGGTGATCCCCGTGCAGTAGGCGACGAGTGACCCGGTCGCCGAGCCGCGGCCCGGGCCCAGGCCGATGCCGTTCTCCCGGGCGTACCGGCAGATGTCGGCCACCACCAGGAAGTAGCCGGGGAAGCCCATGGTGTCGATGACCGACAGCTCGTAGTCGATGCGGTCGAGCACCTCCTGCGGCGGGTGCCCGCCGTAGCGGCGCCGCGCGCCCCGCAGGGTCTCCTGGCGCAGCCAGCTGGACTCGCTCTCGCCCTCGGGGACGGGGAAGCGCGGCGTCAGGTCCCGATGGGCGAACACCTCGTCGTAGTCGCCGATCCGCTCGGCGACCAGCAGGGTGTTGTCGCAGGCGCCCGGCACCTCGCCGTCCCACAGCGCGCGCATCTGCTCGGGGGACTTGACGAAGTAGCCGCTGCCGCCGAAGCGGAAGCGGCCGGCGTCGGTGAGCCGCTTGCCGGTGCCGACGCACAGCAGCACGTCGTGCGCCTGGGCCTGGTCCTCGGTGACGTAGTGCGAGTCGTTGGTGGCCAGGGGCGGCAGGTCGAGCTCCTTGCCGAGCCTGAGCAGGTCGTCGCGGACCCGGCGCTCGATGGGGAGGCCGTGGTCCATCAACTCCAGGAAGTAGTTGTCCGGGCCGAAGATGTCGCGACAGCGGGCGGCGGCCTCGACGGCCTGGCTGTACTGGCCGAGCCGCAGCCGGGTCTGCACCTGGCCGGACGGGCAGCCCGTCGTGGCGATGAGGCCCTGGCTGTGCTCGGCGAGCAGCTCATCGTCCATGCGCGGATATTTCTGGACGTGTCCTTCCAGCCAGGCGCGGGACTGCAGGCGGAACAGGTTGCGCAGGCCCCGGGCATCGGCCGCCCACATCGTCATGTGGGTGTACAGGCCGCGCCCGGAGACGTCACCGCCCTCGCCGGTCTCGTCGTCGGAGCGGCGCAGCGCCAGGTTGTCGCTGTAGAACACCGGCTGCCGCTGGTGCCGAGAGGCGGGCGCGACGTAGCTCTCGATGCCGATGATCGGCTTGATCCCCACCCGGCGAGCCGTTCGGTAGAACTCGTACGCGCCGTGCACGTTGCCGTGGTCGCTCATCGCCACGGCCGGCATCCCCTGCCGGGAGACCTCGTCCATCAGCAGGCCGACCTTGGCGGCGCCGTCGAGCATGCTGTACTCGGTGTGCACGTGGAGATGGACGAATGACCTCACCGAAGACCACGCCTCCCAGTTGTAGGCTCGGCTGCGAACCCGAGCATTCGACCCGAGAGCAGGCCCGGTTGTCCAACAATCGACACGCCGATATGCCACAACCAGCGGTTGTCGAGCGAGGCGGGGCGGACCTCGATCTCGGCACGGTCCGCGCCTTCGTCGCCGTCACCGAGGACCGGTCCTTCAGCGAGGCCGCGGCCCGGCTGGGCATCAGCCAGCAGGCCGTCTCCAAGCGGATCGCGAAGCTGGAGTCCGACCTCGGCGTGCGGCTGTTCTTCCGGTCACGCAACGGGGCCGACCTCACCGAGGACGGCAGGACGTTCCTGCATCACGCGCGCGCCCTCGTCGGCATCGCCGACCAGGCACTCGAGGTGCTGCGCGGCCGGCGCCGGTCGCTCCGGGTCGACGTGCTGGACACCCGGCTCGGGTCCATCGACCTGATCCGGGCCTTCCACCAGACCGCCGAGGACGTCGACATCGACGTCGTCACCTCCAACGGGCTGCGATCGGCGCGCGGCGCGCTCGCCCGCGGGTCCGTCGACGCCGCCTTCGCCCGCGTCAGCGGGACGCTGGAGGAGGACCTCCGGTACGTCCCGGCCTACCTGGAACCGTTGCACCTGCTGGTGGGCCGCGACCATCCCCTCGCCGAGCGGCGGGACGTGACGATGGAACAGCTGTCGGGATCGACCGTGTGGATGCCCGGCAACGTCCCGGACAGCGAGTGGGCCGAGTTCTACCGCTTCCTCGGCGCCGCGTTCGACATCCGGATCGACGCCTCGGGGCCGGACTTCGGCTGGGAGTACTTCGTGGAGGAGATCGGCGCCGGCGAGCGCATCGGGTTTGTGGGGAAGCTGTGCCGGCTCCCCTGGCATCCGGGCACCGTCCAGGTCCCGATCGTCGAGCCCGTGCCCGTGTACCCGTGCTCGCTGCTGTGCCACCGGCAGAACCAGCACCCGGTGCTGGCCCGGCTCATCCGCTTCGTCGAGGCCACCTTCCGGCCGTTCGACCCGCGGCACCAGTGGCTGCCGGACCCCGACCGCGCCGTCATCGCCGCCGGCCCAGGACCGCGCTAGCCGGCGCCTGGGCCTGATCGCCAAGCATCCGGAGTGGCAGACGGCCCCGGCCGGCAGCCAGGCGATGGGCCGCTCAGATCACACATTGCGGCGCTGGATACACCTTCCCCGGGCACCCTGTGTGGCGTGCCCGGGGAAGGTCGACAGGACAGAGAGCAGGCTTGCCCTGATGGGCGATGGTCGCTTGCCTTGTGGCGGGGTGTCAGCTGTTGACGGCGGCGTGCTCGCCGACGATCGCTGCCCGCAGGGCGAGCCGAATGCCGGTCAGGCGCGCCTTGACCGTCCCGTCGGTGGTGACGAGCGGCGCGTCCGCGCCTTGCAGGGTCAGCTCGCTGCCGGTGAGCTCCAGGTCGGTGAGCTTGCCGCCGACGTGCACGGGATTGGCCGCGTACAGGGTGCCGTGCGGGGTGACGAGTTCGAACTCGGCGTCGAGGTGCAGCTCGCTGGGGAAGCGCACCCGGCTGAGGCTGTCCTCGGTGCCCTCGCCGAGCGTGCCGCCGGACGGCCGGGACCAGCTCGCCCGCAACATCACCCGGCCGCCGAGCGCGGGGCAGTGGCCCACCAGGGCGGCGCGAGCCAACTGGGCCAGCACCCCGGTGCCCTCGCCGTGCTTGTCGGGCCCGAACAGCAGGATTTCGGCCCCCGCCGCCTTGGCGTGGTCGCCGGCCAGTTCGACGCGCTCCGTCTTGCCGCCGACCTCGACCTCGATGGCGCCTTCCACTGACACCTGCATGATCAATGAAGGGTCGACCAGCATGAACAGGTACGGGGCCGCGCTCGGGGCGAAGAACAGTGTGGGCGTGATCCCCACTGGCTCGTTCTCGTCGTCCGCCGGGTACCACGCCTCGGGCAGGGTGGTGCCGCGCAGCACGTTCGGCGCCTGGGCGATGTCGAAAGGGCCGTCGCCGCGAGGACGGCCGAACAGGGGCCCGGTGAGCGGCTTCTTGAAGGGCGGAACATGGTCGACGATCCCGCAGAGGTTGATGACGTTGCGGTGCGCCAGCCGCAGCGTGCTGCTCTCCAGGATGCCGAAGTGCCGCAGGCGAAGCTCCGCGGGGAAGTTCTTGCCTGGC
The DNA here is from genome assembly GCF_053602555.1 of Nonomuraea sp. NPDC004354. Classification (NCBI taxonomy): domain Bacteria; kingdom Bacillati; phylum Actinomycetota; class Actinomycetes; order Streptosporangiales; family Streptosporangiaceae; genus Nonomuraea; species Nonomuraea sp. NPDC004354. Next base: position 61,341 of record NZ_JBSGDV010000018.1, read on the forward strand.
ACGATTTGCCGGATGCGGCCGGTGTTGGGCAGGAACGGGTTGGCCAGCACCTGGACGCGGTCGTCGAGTTCGTAGCTGAAGCCCTTGATGCCGACCTCGGGAGCGCTGATGAGCTCCAGGTCGAACTCGGCATGGCCGTGCTCGTCCACACGGTGCTCGAAGCCGGGCATCGGCCACTTGTTGAGCTGGACGAACCCGGAGAGGCTGATCTCCTCACGGCGGCCGGCGTAGTAGTCGTCGCCGAACACCACGCTCGCGCAGGCGAGGACGTGAGGCCGGATCGGCTTGGGCTCGAGGTTCAGAGACTCATACGTCTCACGCAAAGCACTCATGCAATCACAGTACGTTACGGAATTGGCTTGATCCGGCAGGACCACCAGCCGGACATGATGACGATGACCTGTGAGGATACGGCGTCACCCCTGCGGATCAGCCGCCGTGGACGGCCTCGAACTCGCTCCGGGTGATCGCCATGACCCGCACCGGCTGCCCGTGGGCCGGGACGACCGTCTCGCGTTCCTGGCGCATGCCCAGCTTCGTCATGACGCGGGCGGACACGTGGTGATCGACGTGGCAGATGCTGATGATCCGATCCAGGCCGGCCTCGGCGAATCCGAAGCGCAGTGCCTCTCCGGCTGCCTCGGTGGCGATACCCCGGCCCCAGAATTGCCGTCCCAGCCGCCAACCGATCTCCACAGCGGGCAGCACTTCGGGTAGGAAGCCGGGGACCGTCAGCCCGGCCCAGCCGGCCAGTTGCCCGGTCTCGCGCAGTTCCACCGCGAACAATCCGAAGCCACGCTCGTCCCAGTTCCGCTCCATGAACGCGAGCGCGGCCGCGGTCTGCTCCCTGGTGCGGACCGAACCGTCGCCGATGAAGCGCATGACCTCCGGATCTCCGTCGATCACGGCCAGCGGGTCCAGATCCTCCTCACGCCAGCGGCGCAGCACCAGCCGCTCAGTTCTCAACCCCGTCACCAGTCAGTCACCTTTCAGGCAGTCGGCTCCGCAGACGCGGCGAAGGCGCCGCCGACGACAGACCCGGACACCCCCGTGCTCGCACTCTAGATGGGAGATCAACGAGCCGCCGCTCCGTGGGTGCGATCCGATGCGGGATCGACGAGCCACCGGTCGAACCACCCGCGGGTGCGCCGCAGCACGTCGAGCTGGTGGCTGCGCTCCTGGATCGCGTGGCCTTCTCTCGGATAGACGACGAACTCGTGCTCGACCCCGAACCACCGCAGCGCACGATGGAAGTACGTGGCCTGGCCGACCGGCACGTTCGTGTCGTCCTCGCCGTGCAGGATCAGCACCGGCGTGCGGATCTTCGAGGCGACCGTGTAGGCCACCCGCCGGCCGTCCGGAGAGATCACCGGGTGCAGCGGCGCGGCACCGTCCGCGATCAGCTGCGGCGTTACCTTACTCATGAGACTCGTCCCCCAGCGTCGAAGGTGCTGATCCGCCCGACGGCGATCATGCCTCAGATCCGTGACGACCGGGCATCTCCGGCAGGCCCTCCACCCGGAACGAGATCAGCACCAGATCAGCTACCAGTGATGAAAGGACCTCCGAGGGCTGCGACGTAGCCTTTCCCGGATCACCACCTTGACCGTCTCCCGCGATCTCGGCACCATGCCCGTCATGAGTGTCGGCCTCGTCATCGCGATGCCCCTCCGTCAGTGGGAGCTCGTCGACGCGTGCATGGACAACGACGCCGGCGTCGAGACGGTAGACGGCAGTCGTCAGCGGGCCGACCTCGCACGCAGCGTCCGACGGGCCGGTTGGGATCAGATCGCCAAGTGGACACCGGGCGTTCCGGACTCAGGAAAGTGGCCGCCGCCGGACGAGATCGTGAAACCCGAACTCACGATCGCCCAATGGCTTCTCACGGTTGACGTCCTCGAGCGCTGGGCGGCAACCGGTGACCGGGTGGGACATCACGACAGGGCCGCTCAGGAACGTGAGCTTCGAGATCTGATCGTTTCTCGGCTCCAGGCACACGGCGTTCAGATTCCGCCCGGTCGGCGATGACGGGTGTCGGTGAGAACGCCCCGGTGCGCCGGGAAGGCGGACCGGGGCTCGTGATCAATCACACGGACGGCCGACCACGCGCTTCGGCGTCACGACCGCGGCTCAGCTCGAAGGTGCCAGGCCGAGACCCGCCCGCAGGTCGCGGTAGGTCGGGGTCCAGCCGAGTTCTCGCGTCGCTCTGGCATGGGAGACCCGCATCGAGGTGTCGATCATCAGATGTCCCAGGTAGGGAACGGCCAGGCGCATCATCCACCGGGGCAGCGCGAGCGGCCGCGGGGTGCCGTGTGCCCGGGCGACCGCGGTGATGAAGTCACGCCAGCTCGCCGGGTGGTCGTCGACGATGTTGTAGGCCTGCCCGTCCCTGCCGCGTTCCATGGCCGCGACCGCGGCCGCCGCCGCGTCCTCCACATGGATGAACGACGTGGTTGCCGTCCTGCCCCGCGGTAGCACGGGAGCTCGCCTGCGCATCAGGTCCGCGAACATGTCGCTGAACGCGTTCCTGCCGTAGAACATCCCGTAGCGCAGGGCGATGCCCTCGATGCCGTCCGCGGCGAAGACCTGCTGCTCGGTGGCCACGCTGGCGTCCGTCACCAGATCGCCCACGTTGCCGACGCGCAGGCCGAAGACGTCGTCCTCGGTCAGGACCCGGCTGCCGTGATCGCGGTAGCCGTACCCGGTGATCAGCGACTGGGTGACGAAGCGCCGGGCGCCTGTCACGCGCGCGGCCTCGAGCAGGTGCGCGGTCCCCCTGCCGCGCAGGGCGAGGGTGGGGTCGTCGGGGCGCAGCGTGCGGCGCGCGCCGCGGAGCGCCGTGGCCTGGTGCATGACCACGTCGACGGCGCGGCCGTCCACGGCGCGCAGCAACCCGTCCCGGTCCATCACGTCGGCCACCACCGCGATCGCGCCGCGATCCGCGACGAGCCGCCCCTTGGCGGGGTCGCGGATGATCGCGGTCACCTGGTGACCCGCCGCCTCCAGCGCGGACAGCAGCGGCAGCCCGATGGCGCCGGTCGCCCCGGCGAGCAGCACCTTCATCGCGACCCTCGCTTCGCGTGGTGCTTGTGGTTCGACACCTGTCCTCCCTGTGCACATCAACGTCGGCGTGCGCCGCTCCGGTGGATGGGACGAGACAGCCCGTCCGGATGTGACAGTTCGGGACGGGTCAGCCCGGCAGCTCGCTGTCGGCGTGGCGGGTCGGTGACGAGTCCTGCTCAGGCGGGGCCGGCCACGGCTTCACGATCTGGCCGCGCTCGAGGCTGGTCGCCATGGCGACGAGCCGGGCGCAGATCTGCTCGATGTTCTGGTACGCCTGGTCGCGCTCGGCGATGATCACCGCGAGCAGCAGCGCGGTCAGCGCCGCCGACCCGTTGAAGGCCTGCAGCGTGACCATGTCGACCAGCAGATCATGGTGCGCGAACGGGCCGGTGCCGCGGGCGGCGGCGACGATCGCGACGGTGGAGACGACCAGCGCGCAGGCCGTCGCGCCCAGCAGCCTGAAGTGCAGGGCGGCCCAGATGAGGAACGGGAAGACGAGGAACAGCAGGTTGATGGAGCTGCTCGTCGCCAGCAGCGTCACCAGGAAGATGCTGACCAGCAACGCCACCGCCTCCGCCACCCGGGCCGGACTCGGGTGCCACGGCCCTTGGAAGGCCCGGTGGAGAGCGAGCAGGAACGGCGTGACCACCAGCACGCCCATGGCGTCACCCGTCCACCACACCGACCACGTCGGCCAGAACTCGCCCGGCCGTACCACGTCGGCCAGCACCAGCGTGGCGCTGCCCACCGTGGCGCTGATCAGCATCCCGGCCAGGGCGCCGAGGAACACCAGCGCGAGCGCGTCCCGCAACCGCAGCAGCGAGCTGCGGAACCCCACGCTGGTGAGCAGGAGGTAGGAGCACAGCGGGGCGAGCGTGTTACCCACGGAGATCGCCACGACCGCGGGCATCGACGGGCCGAGCGTGATGTTGACGATGAAGGCGCCCAGGGTGATCCCCGGCCACATGCGCACGCCCAGCAGCAGAAGGCACGCCAGGGCGATGCCGGTGGGTGGCCACAACGGCGTGACCTGCCCCCGGACCAGCTCTTGCTGGAGCCCCAGTTTGGCCGCCGCGACGTAGAGGCCCGCGACCAGCAGGACGCGCAGGCCCGTCGCAGCATGACCCCGGAGCCCTCCGTCGTGCCCCACGAAGCCTCACCACGCAGAAAGTCGAACAGGTCGAGGCTGCCTGCCCCACCTTATCGCTCCGCGGCTCCCGGTATAAGGCTTGACATGCCCGCCGACCTGGGACGACGCGATCACTCAGCCCACCGCGACGAAGGCCGCCGCACCTCGCAGACCTCCATATCGATCCAATTCTGGGATATCATCGCCATATGGCGATCAATGATGGTGGCCGGTGCGTCAGCGCCGACATCGCCGCGGGGATGTCCCCCGCGGCCGCGTTGTTCCACTCCCTGTCCGACGAGAACCGGCTACGCATCGTGCAGCGGCTGGCCAGAGGCGAGGCGAGGGTGGTGGACCTGACCTGCGAACTCGGCCTGGCCCAGTCCACGGTCTCCAAGCACCTGTCCTGCCTGCGCGACTGCGGCCTGGTCGACTGGCGGCCCGCGGGCCGCCAGTCGTTCTACTCCCTGACCAGGCCCGAGCTGATGGACCTGCTGGCCTCGGCCGAGCACCTGCTGGCCGCCACCGGCCACGCGGTCGCCCTGTGCCCCGTCCACGGCATCGCGGCGGACGAGCACACGGACGGGACCGATCTCGTCACGGGACAGGGCGGGTCGTGACCGCGCTGGACCTGCCCGGCCCGCACCCGGCGCGGCGCGCCGTCCTGCGGCGCCGCATCCGGCTGCTGGTCGCGGCGACGATCACCTACAACGTGATCGAGGCGGCCGTCGCCATCACGGCCGGCGGCATCGCCTCCTCGGCGGCGTTGATCGGCTTCGGTCTGGACTCGGTCGTCGAGGTCGCCTCGGCCGCGGCGGTGGCCTGGCAGTTCTCCGCCGCCGACCACGAGCGGCGGGAGCGAACCGCGCTGCGGGTCATCGCGATCTCGTTCTTCGCGCTGGCCGCCTACGTCGCCGTCGAGGCCGGGCGCGCCCTCCTCGGCGCCGAGCAGGCCGACCACTCCACGCCGGGGCTGATCCTGGCCGCGGTGTCCCTGCTGGTGATGCCGTTCCTGTCGGCCGCGCAGCGCCGGGCCGGCCGCGAGCTCGGCTCGGCCTCGGCGGTGGCCGACTCCCGGCAGACGCTGCTGTGCACCTACCTGTCCGCGGTCCTGCTCGCAGGGCTGGCGCTCAACAGCCTGTTCGGCTGGTCGTGGGCCGACCCGGTCGCCGCCCTGGTGATCGCCGGCGTGGCGGTCAGGGAAGGGCGGGCGGCCTGGCGCGGGGACGGCTGCTGCGCCGTACCGGCCACGTCGTCGCGCCGGTCGGCCGCTGCCACGTCCGTCGCCTGCGGCGATGGCTGCTGCTCGAACACCACGGAGGACACCCGATGACCGGCCGTCCGATGCCCGCTCACGTGCGGGCCGCGTACCGCGCCGAGATGAGCGCCGCCCGCGCCGCCACCGACGACGCGGCCCGATGGCGGCATCTGGAACGGGCGCACATCCTGTCGCAGCCCTGGCCGTGGCCGCACACCCGCAACCACGTGGCCATGTTCGCCCTGGCCGTCGCCCAGCGCGATCGCCGGGAGGCGTTCGGGCAGGTGATCAGGATCATCGTGGCCGCGCCCGGCTCCGCGCTGGGCCGCTATCCCGAGGGCAACACGGGCCGCGCCCGGGTCGGCCTGACCCAGCCCATGCCGATGCCTGCCGACCTCGCCGAGCTGCTGCACGCCGCCGCCTGATCGCGGGCGTCGCCGACGGCCCGCGACGGGATCGGGCCTTCCCGGTGGAGGCGCCCGATCCCGGTCGCGGGCCGCCGTCGGCTCAGGTGCTCGTGCTGTGGGCGGCCCTGCCCTGGGCCAGCAGCCGTTCGGCCTCCTCGTCGGTGAGTGATTCCAGCAGCCGGTGCATCTCCTGCTCGGCCAGCACCGCCAGGTTGGCGATGGAGAAGTCGTCGAAGGCCCGCTCCGGCGAGACGGTGACGCCCAGGGCGCGGTTGACGTCGATGAGGATCTGGTTGGCCATCACCGAGTCCCCGCCGAGCTCGAAGAATCCGTCCCGGACGCCGATGGGCTGGATGCTCATCGCCTTCTGCCAGATCGCCGCGATCTGCCGCTCCAGGTCGTTGCGCGGCGCGACGTACTCCGTCGCCAGGTCGGGCCGGTGCGAGGACTGCGTGCCGATGGACCGCAGCCGGTCCACCTCGGCCGTGGCGATCTCGGACAGGAACGACCGGCCCGTGTCGGACGGGTAGAACTGCGCCAGGTTCCGCAGGTCGAACGGCAGCACCACGGGCTGCGCGCGCTCCCCCGCCGCCAGGCTCGCGAACGCGGCCGCCCCGGCGTCGGGGAGGATGGCCCTGGCCGCGGTGCGCAGCTCGCGGTCGTTGTCGGTCTCCCAGGCGGCGGCCATGCCCGCCGCCCAGGGTCCCCAGTCGAAGCTGACCGCGGGCAGGCCTTCGGCCCTGCGGTGGTGGGCCAGGGCGTCGAGGACGGCGTTGGCCGCCGCGTACCCCGCCTGGCCCGGCGAGCCGAGCACTCCCGCGGCGCTGGAGAAGAGGGCGAACCAGTCCAGCTCGTCACCGGAGGTGAGCTCGTGCAGGTGCCGAGCGCCCGACACCTTGGGGCCGAAGACGTCCTGCACCCCGCGGGCTTCGAGGTCGAGCAGCGGGCCGTTGTGCAGCAGCCCGGCCGCGTGGACGACGCCGCGCAGCGGCCCGCCCGCCCGGGCCTGCCGCAGCGCGCCGTCGAGCTGGTGGCGGTCGGACACGTCCGCGGCCAGGACGCGCACGTCCACGCCGCGCGCCCGCCAGGCCGACACCTCGGCGCCCTCGCGTGCCGTCCTGCCGATCAGCACGAGCCGGCGGGCGCCCAGCTCGACCAGGTGCGCGGCCACCCGCAGGCCCAGCGCGCCGGTGCCGCCGGTGATGGCGTAGCCGCCGTCGGCACGGACCGTGACCGGCGGGCCCACCGGTCCGTCGTCGGGCGCGATCCGCCTGACGTACCGCAGGCCGGAGCGGTACCCGACCTCGGCGTCCGCCCATGGCGCCGCCAGTTCCTCGCGGATCGTGGACACCGGGTCCTGATCGTCGGGGTCGAGGTCGAGGCAGAGGAACTCCAGCGAGGGGTGCTCCAGCGGGATCACCTTCGCCAGCCCCCAGACGGCCGCGGCGAACGGGTCGCGCACCGGGTGCCCGCCCACGGGCTGGGCGCCGGTGGTGGCGAAGAGCACCCGCGGGGTCTGCCCGGCGATGCCGTACGACAGCGCCCGCAGCAGCAGCGCGGCCGACAGCGTCCCCGTGTCCGCGTCGGCGCCGGGCAGGTGGATCACGCCGCGCAGCGGGCCCGTGGCCGTCAGGTGGTGCACGAGCTGCCGGTAGTGGCCGGCCTGGCCCGGGTCGATCGACAGTTCCCCGGCGTCCAGCCGGAGATCTCCGGTCGTGCGGCAGATCCGGAATCCCGCCCGCTCGGCCAGCCGGTCGGCCAGCCGCTCCCCCGGCGGGGCGATCACCACCCACCCGCCGGGGAACCGGCCGGTCGGGCAGGCGGGGACGGGCCGTGGGCGCCAGGTCACCTGGTAGAGCCGGAGTCCGGGCAGGCGGGCGGCCTGCGGGTCCAGGACGGCACGCCGCAGGGTGAGCCCGGTGACGCGGGCCACCGGCGCCCCGTCCTCACCGGTCAGGTCGAGGTCCGCGGTCAGCTCCGCGCCACTCGACGCTCCGAGCGTCACGTGCACGTGGGTGGCCGCGTCCGGCTCGGCCCACCACGTCAGCTCCTCGACGGCGACGGGAAGGGCGGGGCCGCGGCCCGGGTCCACGAGCGCGGCGACCACGTGGAAGGCCGCGTCGAGCAGGCGGACGCGATCCCCGCCGCCGGAGAGCACGCCCAGCGCCTCGCCGCTCCCCTTCCACACCCGCTCGACCCCGCGGAAGGCGGGCCCGTAGTCGAGGCCGTGCCGGCGCAGCAGCTCGTACAGCTCGGCGCCCGCGACCTCGTGCGGGCAGCGTGCCCGCACGCGCGCCAGGTCCAGGGGGGCGGGGGCGGGCGCGGCGGCCACGAGACGTCCGGCCGCGTGCTCGCGCCACTGGCCGTCGTCCTCGCGGGCGTGGACGGTGACCGTCCGCCGTTCCCTGTCGAGGGTCGTCTGCAGACGGCGTCTGCCGCCCAGCACCAGCGGGCGGTGCAGGCGCAGCCCCGCCACCGCCTCGTGCCGCCCGCCCGCGCGGCGCAGCAGGTCCGCGTAGCCCGCCGCGGGGAAGACCACCTGCTCGCCGACCTTGTGGTCGGACAGGTACGGCAGCGTCACCGGGTCCAGGTCGCCCTGCCAGATCGTGTGGCCCGGCGACGTGGCCAGGTCCAGCGCGCCGCCCAGCAGCGGGTCGGCGCCGGCGCGGCGGTCGCCCGCGGGGCGGTCCAGCCAGAAGCGGCGGCGGCGCCACGGCGTGACCGGGGCGCTCACGACGGGCGAGCCGGACGGGTAGAGGCGCCGCCACCGGACGGCCGCGCCCAGCCCGAACAACGCGCCCAGCGTGCGCAGCACGGCGAGCTGTTGCCCATCGCCGTCGTCGACACAGGTCAGCACCCGTGCGCGGGTTCCGGCCAGGGCGCGCAGGGATGCCTGGAGCACCGGCTTCGGCCCGACCTCGAGCAGCACGTCCACGCCGTCGTCCAGCGCGGCGGTGACCGCGTCGGCGAACAGGACGGGCTCGCGGACCCCGCGGCCCCACCGCTCGCCGTCCGTCACCGTCACGCGGCGGCCGGTGATCGTGGAATAGAGCGGCACCTCCGGCTCGGCCGACCCGGCCGACCCGGCCTGCTCGGCGTCGAGCAGTTCGGCGGCCCGCGCCATCGACGCGGAGTGGAAGGCGTAGGCGACGGGCAGGCGCCGGGCGAAGACGCCCGCCTCGGTCAGGGCCCGCGCCACCTCCGCCAGCCTGTCGGCCGGGCCGGCCAGCACGGTGGCGGTGGGCGCGTTCACCGCGGCCACCTCGACGCCGTCCTCGCACCACCGGCGTGCCTCGGCGGCGGGCAGGCCGACGGCGAGCATGCCGCCGCCGGGTGCGGCCTCGGCCATGAGCCGCCCGCGCGCGACGGCCAGCCGCATCCCCGCCTCGAGGTCCAGTTCGCCGGCGGCCACCGCGGCGGAGATCTCGCCCACGCTGTGCCCCGCCACGGCGGCGGGCACGATGCCGTAGGAGCCGAGAAGCTCGGTCAGGGCGATCTGCACGGACACGATCAGCGGCTGGGCCACCGCGGTGTGCTCGAGGTCCACCGGCTCACCGCCGTCGAGCGCCGCTTCGATCGACCAGCCCAGCAGTTCGCGCGCCGCCTCGTCGCAGCGGCGGATCACCGAGCGGAACAGCGGCTCGCCGGTCAGGAGCGCGCGGGCCATCCCGGGCCACTGGCTGCCCTGGCCGGAGAAGACGAAGGCGACGCGCGGCGGCGCGGCGGGGACAGGGGACGCCTCCGGCCGGGCCGCGGCGACGGCCTGGCGCAGCTCGGCCGGACCGCCCGCGACCACGGCCGTCCGGTAGGGGCGGTGGTGCGTGCGCCGGGTGGCCATGGTGGCGGCCACCGCGAGGATCTCCGGCTCGTCGGCGGAGTCGATGCGGCGGGCCGTACGGGAGAGGAGTTCGGCGAGCTCGTCGTGACCGCGCGCGGTGAGGGGCAGCAGCACGGGGCCCGCGCTCGGGGCCGCCGGCGCGGTGGCGGGAGCCTCGCCGACGACGACGTGCGCGTTGGTCCCGCCGAAACCGAAGCTGCTCACGCCCGCGAGGCGACGCCCGTCCGGCCAGTTCGCCGGACCGGTGGCCACCCGGAGCCGGTGCTCGTCGAAGGGGATGCGCGGGTTGGGGGTGGAGTAGTGGAGGCTGGGCGGGATGAGGCCGTGGTGCACGGCCAGGACCGTCTTGATCAGCCCGGCCACTCCGGCCGCGGCCTCCAGATGCCCGATGTTGCCCTTGACCGAGCCGATCAGGCACTCGCCCGCCTCGGGACCGCGGGCCGCGGCGAGCGAGCCGGCCTCGATGGGGTCGCCGAGCGGGGTTCCGGTGCCGTGGCACTCCACGTACCGGGCGTCGGCGGGGGCCAGCCCGGCATCGGCGTAGGCCTCGTGCAGGACGGCGCGCTGGGCGGCCGGGTTGGGGGCGGTGAGGCCGTTGGACGCCCCGTCCTGGTTCACCGCGCTCCCCCTGAGGACGGCGTAGATCCGGTCCCCCGCGGCCAGCGCGTCCTCCAGGCGCTTGAGCACGACGACGCCGCAGCCCTCACCGCGCACGTAACCGTTGGCGGCGGCGTCGAACGGCTTGCAGCGGCCGTCGGGGGCGAGCATGCCCGCCTTGCTCAGCCCGATGGAGGGTTCCGGCTCGATCAGCGCGTTGACCCCGCAGGCGAGGGCCTGGTCGCAGTCGCCCGCCCGCAGGGCGCGGATCGCCAGGTGGGTGGCGACCAGCGAGGAGGAGCAGGCGGTGTCCACGGCGACGCTGGGGCCGTGCCAGTCGTAGAAGTACGACAACCGGTTGGCGGCGACCGCGAAGGAGTTGCCCGTGGTGGTGTGGACGCTGATGCGGTCGGGGTCGGACACCTGGCGGTGGGCGTAGTCGCCGGTGGCGATGCCGACGAAGACCCCGGTGCGTGAGCCCCTCAGGCGGCCCGGTGGGCTGCCCGCGTCCTCCATGGCGTCCCAGCTGGTCTCCAGCAGCAGGCGCTGCTGCGGGTCCATGCGCAGCGCCTCCGCCTCCGAGACGCGGAAGAAGGCCGCGTCGAAGTCGGCCAGGCCGTCCAGGAAACCGCCTCGGGTGCTGATCAGCTTTCCGGGTGCGGCCGGGTCGGGGTCGGCCACGCCGTCGGGCCACCGGTCCCGTGGTACCTCCCGCACCGCCTCGGTGCCGGTCAGCAGGAGGTTCCAGTACTGCTCGGCGTCCGCCGCGCCGGGCATGCGGCAGGCCAGCCCGACCACGGCGACCGGGCCGGGGGCCGGGCCGGGCGCGGCCGTGGCGGCGCCCCGGGGCACGGAACCGGAAGCGGGCACGGCCCAGACGGGCCGCGGCGCCGAGGCGTCCCCGCCGCCGTCGAGGCGGCTCAGGTGGGCGGCGAGCGCGGCGATCGTCGAGTGCTCGAACAGCAGGGCGGGGTCGATGAGCCGCCCCAGCCGGCGGCCCATGCGCTCGGCCAGCTCGGCGACGCGCACCGAGTCGAGGCCGTTGGCCGCGAAGGTCTGCTCGGGGTCGGCGTCCTTCCGTCTGCCCAGCTCGGCGACCTGGGTGGTGAGCCACTCCCGCAGATCATCCCGGTTCACGAGATATCACCGTCCGTGTGCAAGATCGTGATGTCTCCGTTGTGCAGCGCGTCCCTGGTCGCCGACCGGCGTGGCTTGCCGCTGGAGGTCTTGAGCACGCTGCGAGGGGGCACCAGGTACAGCCGCGAGATCGGCACCTGCTGGTCGGCGAGGACGGCCCCGGCGATCGCCGCCGCCAGGGTGCGCAGTTCCTCCGGATCCCGCGTGGTGACCTCCTGGAGCAACGCGACGCCCTCGCCGTCCGCCCCCTGGGTCGAGAACGCCACCCCGCCGCCCGGACGCAGGCGGCGGTCCACCTGCTGGGCCACCCGTTCGATGTCGTGGGGGTAGACGTTGCGGCCACGGACGATCACGACGTCCTTGCGCCTGCCGGTGACGAACAGCCGCCCGTCGCGCAGCACCCCGAGGTCGCCGGTGCGCAGGTAGCCCGCGTCCGTGGCGGGCAGCCGGGCGCCGAACGCCGCCCGGGTCTCCTCGGGCTTGCGCCAGTAGCCGTCGGCCACGCCGGGCGCCGCGACCCAGATCTCGCCCACCACGCCGTCGGGCAGCTCCCGCCCCGACCCGGGGTCCACGATCCGCACGTCGTGATCAGGGGGCAGGCCACCCGCGTCGGCCAGCTCGACCGCGCGCGGGTCGGCGGAGTCGCACTCCACCGCCTTGCCCTCGCCGAGCTCCCCGCGCAGCACATGGGCGAACCTCGGCTCGCCGCGCCGCGCGCCGGTCACGATCAGGCTCGCCTCGGCCAGGCCGTAGCAGCCGACCACCGTGCCCGGCCGCAGGCCGCTGGGCGCGAAGGCGGCCTCGAAGGCCCGCGCCACGTCCGGGTTGATGGGTTCGGCCCCGTTGAAGGCGACCTCCCAGCTGGACAGGTCGAGCCGGTCCTGCGGGATCGCGTCGGCCCGCCGGGTGCACAGGTAGTAGGCGAAGCTGGGACCGCCGCTGATCGTGCCGCCGACCCTGCTGATGAGTTCCAGCCAGCGCAGCGGCCGGTGCAGGAAGTGCATCGGGGACATCAGGTAACAGGGCATCCCGCGGAACAGCGGGTAGAGCACGGTGCCGATGAGGCCCATGTCGTGGTAGAGCGGCAGCCACGAGACCACCGTCCCGGTGGCGGGACGGCCGGTGAACCAGTCCATCGAGGCCAGGTTGCCAAGCAGGTGCCGGTGGCGCAGCACGACCCCCTTGGGCGACCCGGTCGAACCGGAGGTGTACTGAAGCATGGCCACGGTGTCCGGCCGGACCCTGGGAGCGCCCCACGCGTCCGCCGGCCGTCCGTCGGGCACCAGCCACGGCAGCCCCCGGAGCGCGTCCAGGCCCGCGGCGACCTCGGCGAGGGCGACCGTCAGCGGGGAGGCGAGCACCGCCTCGGCGCCGCAGTCGGCGGCCACCCGCGCCACGCTCGCGAGCCCGGCGTCGGGCCGCGCGGGCGCCGGCGGGTAGACGGGCACCGCGACCACGCCCGCGAACAGGCAGCCGAAGAAGGCGGCCAGGAAGTCCAGGCCGGGCTCGAAGACCAGCAGCACCCGCCCGCCCGGGGCGACGCGCTCGCCGAGCAGCGCGCCGATCGCGGCGGCCCGCTGCTCCAGCTCGCCGTACGTCATCGACCTGAGGTCCTGCTCCCCGTCCACGAGGAAGCCGTAGGCGTGTCCGTCACCGCCGGCCTGCGCACGCTCACGGACCAGCCCGACCAGGGTGTCAGCCATGACCCGGCCTCTCTCCCCCGCCCGCGCCGCCGATGTGCAGCCGCCACAGCGAGGCGGCGTCCAGCGCGCGCTGGGTGCCCACCTGCTGCACGGTGACTCCGTCGCGTTCCCACAGCCGCGGGTAGGACTCCACGACCGGGGGCGGCACGTCCTCGATGGGGGTGACCCTGTCCATCGCCTTGTCGATGTAGGGCGCCAGGTCGGCCTGCTTGGCCCGCTCGCGCTCGGCGTGCCGTTCGGCGAACTCGGGCAGCACCCGGCGACCCAGCAGTTCCAGGGACTCGCAGATGTGCTCGTGCTCGTACCGGCCGCCCTGCTGGAGCAGGATGAGCTGGTCCACCCCGGCCTCCTCCAGCCCGCGGAAGTGCTCGGCCGCCTCCTCGGGGGTGCCGACCGCCCCCAGCCCCGCCATCGGCTCGGGCTCGGTGCGCTTGAACTCCTCCCACAGGTTGGTACGGCCCGGCACGTGCGCACCGAACCGGTAGTAGTGCGCCAGCGCCCACTTGAAGAACTGCTGCCCCTCGACGCCGCGGGCGCGGGCGAGGTCGCCGTCCTCGTTGACCATGACCCCGGCCAGCATCGCGATGTTGGGGTTGACGGTCTGCCCGATGGGCTGACACTCGCGCTTGAAGGTGTCGTAGTACTCGCGCACCCAGAACCGCGCCTCCCCGGCGTCCATGAAGGAGAAGGTCAGCGCGCCCATGCCGAGCCGGGCGGCCAGCTTGAGCGTGTCGCGGTTGGTGCAGGCCACCCACAGCGGCGGGTGGGGCCGCTGGACCGGCTTGGGCACCACGTTGCGCGGCGGCATCGAGAAGTACTCACCCTGGTGGCCCGGGTACGGCTCGGCCGTCATCATCCGGGCCGCCTCGCGCACGCCTTCGGCCCACATGGCGCGTTTCTCGATGTAGTTGACCCTGAAGCCCTCCAGTTCGAGCCGGGAGCTGGACTCCCCCGTGCCCCACTCGACCCGCCCGCCGCTGACCAGGTCGAGCATGGAGATGCGCTCGGCCACCCGGGCGGGATGGTTGTAGGCGGGCGGCATGAGCGTGATGCCGTGCCCCAGCCGCATGCGCGTGGTGCGCTGGCTCACCGCCGCCAGGAACACCTCGGGCGCGGTGGAGTGGGAGTACTCCTCCAGGAAGTGGTGCTCCTGCGCCCAGGCGTACTCGATGCCCGCGGCCTCGCCCAGCTCGGCCCACTCCAGGGCGTTGGAGACCAGCTCCTGCTCGCTGTCCTGGCGCCAGGGCCGGGGCAGCTGGAGCTCGAAGAACATGCCGAACCGCATGGCTCACCTCCGTTAACTCTGTTCTCGCTCGCCGAGCAGGCCCGCGAGCAACGCGTCGAGCCGGTCCGCCGGAACCTCCTCGACCAGGGAGCGGATGCGTTCCCCTTCGTCGGCGAGCTGCCGCCGCCGGTCCAGGTCCTCCTGGATCATCCGCGCCAGGTTCTGCAGCGTCGGGGTACGGAACACCTTCTGGAGCACCAGCTCGACGTCGTAGCGGCGTTGCAGGTGCACCACCAGCTGCGCGGCGCGGATGGAGTTGCCGCCCAGGTCGAAGAAGTCGTCGTGCAGCCCGATCCGGTCCACCTCGAGGTACTCGGCGACGTGCGCGGCCAGCTCGATCTCCAGCTCCGTGCACGGCTCGACGTACGGCGTGCCGGATGTCCTTTCTCCCTGGGCGGGCGCCGGCAGCCGCGCTCTGTCGGTCTTGCCGGTCCGGGTCCTGGGCAGTTCGTCGAGCAGCACGAAGCGGTCGGGCACGAGGTAGGCGGGCAGCTGCTCGCGCAGCCGCCTGCGCACCGCGGGGATCAGCTCGGTGTCCTCGTACAGGGCCTTGTTGGTGCTGACGAGATAGGCGACCAGCAGGTCGTCCTGGACGGCGACCGCGCATTCCCGCACCCGGGGGTTGGCCTCGATGGCCGCCTCGATCTCGCCCGGCTCCACCCGGTGGCCGCGCACCTTGACCTGGTCGTCGTTGCGGCCGATGAACTGCAGGGTACCGTCGGGGCGGTAGCGGGCGTGGTCGCCGGTCCGGTAGAGACGCTCGCCCGGCACGGTGGCGAACGGGTCGGGCACGAAGCGTTCCGCCGTGGCCGCCGCCCGGCCGTGATAGCCCCTGGCCAGCGCGACCCCGCCCACGCATATCTCGCCCACCGCCCCGATCGGGACCGGCCTCAGCTCCTCGTCCAGCAGGTGCACCCGGGTGTTGGCGATGGGTTCGCCCAGCGGAACCGGGGAGTCGAGGGTGAGCGCGGCCACCGTCACCCACACCGTGGTCTCGGTGGGACCGTACTGCGTCCAGGCCGCCCGCTGGGTGGCCGCGAGCTCGGTGGCCAGCCGCCGGCTGACCCGCTCGCCGCCCACCAGCGCCGTGAGGAGCAGGTTGCCGGGGCGCAGCAGCCGCCACAGGGTCGGGGTGGCCGACAGGACCGTGACGCCGCCCTCGGCCAACGCGTTCTCCAGGCCGTCGCCGAGGTCGTCCTGATCGACCAGGTGGATCCGGCCGCCGAGCGCCAGGGTGCCGAAGATCTCGGCGATCGAGGCGTCGAAGGCGGGGCTGGCGACCGCGCCGACCACGTCGTCCGGGCCGATGCCGTGCACCTCGGACAGGGAGTGCACGTAGTTCACCGCCGCGCGATGGCTGATCTCGACGCCCTTGGGCGTGCCGGTCGACCCGGAGGTGTAGATCATGTAGGCCAGGTTCTCCGGTGCCACGGGGACGTCCGGGGGCGCGTCGTCCTCGTCCTCGTCCAGGACGAGGTCGGGCGCCGCCGTCCCGATCACGACGGTGGCGCCGCTGTCGGCCAGGACCTCGGCGCGGCGGCGCGGGCCGTGCGCCGGGTCGATCGGGACGTAGACCGCGCCCGCCCTGAGCACCCCGAGCGCGGCCACGACCAGGTCGGGCGAGCGTTCCAGGCACACCGCGACCATCGACTCCGCCCCGACGCCCAGCTGGGCCAGGCGTCGCGCGAGCCGGTTGGCCCGGCGGTCCAGCCGGCCGTACGTCAGCGCGCCGGTCACGGCGACCGCCTCCGGCCGCTCGCGGCAGTGCCGGGCGATCAGCTCGTGCAGGCACACCGGCGGCCGTTCCCGCCGCGGGCCGGTCGCCAGGCGGGCCAGCTCCCGCCGCTCCTCGGCGGAGGGCAGGTCGAGCTCGGCGATCGGCGTGTCGGGCCGCGCGAGCAGCGTCCGCACCGTCGCCACGAACCGGCGCGCCAGCAGCTCGGCGGTGTCCGGGCCGAACAGGTCCGCGCGGAACACCAGGCTGCCGTGGACGGCGGGCCGCTCCCAGAGGAAGAACTCCAGGTCGGCGCGGGCGGTACGCCAGCCGAGCTGGACCGGCTCCAACCGGAGGCCGGCGAAGTCGCTGACGGGAGAGGGCGGCTGCATCACGAACGTCACAGGGAACGGCCCGCTCGACGAGGCGTCCCTGGGCAGGTCCAGCTCCTCCACCAGCAGGTCGAAGGGCACGTGCTGGTGTTCCAGCGCCTCCAGGCAGGTCCGCCTGACGGAGGCCAGCAGCTCGTGGAAGCTCTGCCGGGTCTCCACGTCGACGCGCAGCCCCACGGTGTTGGTCAGGTTGCCGATCAGTCCCCGCGTCTCCGGCAGGTCCCGGCCCGCGACCACGCCGGCGATCGCGATGTCCCGCACCCCGGTCGTCTGCCTGAGCAGGACGGCCAGCGCGGTGAGCAGGACCATGTACGGCGTGGCGTTGGCCGCGCGCGCGGCGGCGCGGATCAGGGCGTCGTCGTCGTCGTGGAACGGCAGCGCCCGCCAGTCGCCGGCAGTGGTGAACTCCGGCGGCCGGGGCTCGTCCGCGGGTAGCCGGAGCGGGCTGATCCCGGCCAGCCGGTCGCGCCAGTACGCCAGGTCGCCGGCCTGGCCGCCGCTGCGGCGCTCGTGGGCGGCGACGTCGGCGAAGCGGATCGGCAGCACGTCGTGCACGGGGGCGCTGCCCGCGGCCCTGGCCTGGTAGGCCGACGACAGCTCCAGCAGGGCGACGGCCAGCGCCCAGCCGTCGCCGATGATGTGGTGCACGACCATGACGAGCATGTCCTGCTCGGGCAGCCGGATGAGCAGGAGGCGGGCCAGCGGGCCGCCGGCCAGGTTCATCGGCCCGTCCACCGCCGCCCTCGCCCTGCTCAGGGCCGCCTCGAGAGCCTGCGCGGCGGGCAGGTCACGCAGGTCGACGGTCTCCAGGGACGGCCTGGCCGTCTCGTCCACGATCTGGAGCGGCTCGTCGTCCACGACCCTGATCACCGTGCGCAGCGTGTCGTGCCGTGCCACCAGGTCGTCCAGTGCCCGCGCGAGCAGGGCCGGATCCAGCCGGCCGTCGAGCAGCACGCAGTGGCTGAGGTTGAAGGCGGAGGAGCCGGGGGTCAGCTGGTCCAGGAACCACAGGCGGCGCTGGGCGTACGACAGCGGCGCGGGGCCGGGACCGTGCACCGGGATGACCGGTGTCGCCGGTGCCGCGACCCTGCCCTCACGCCACTGGCGAAGCAGGGCCGCTTTGAGCTCCGACAGCTCGGAGCCCTGCTTCGCGTCGCTCACTGTGACCGCTCCCTGAGGCTGAGGGGACGAAGGTCGGTCCAGACCTGGTCGATGTGGGCCAGGCACTCGCTCCTGGTGCCGCGGTAGCCCGCCTCCCGCCACCCGGCCGGCAGGCTCCGGTCCGCCCACCAGACCGAGTACTGCTCCTCGTGGTTGACCACCACCGTGAAGGTGGCGGCGTCGATGTCGCTCATCGGTCCTCTCCTGTCAGCGCTTGCGCGGGTAACGGTCGGGCGGGTCGAGCTGGCCGTGTCTGACGAGGAAGTCCAGGCAGTCGTGCATGTACTTCTCGTTCAGCGGCGCGGGTTCCCAGCCGGTGCCCTTGATGGCCTCGAGCAGGTTGACGCACTCCAGCCGGTTGTCGATGGCGTCCTCGGTCTCCATGGTCATCTCCACGCCGGCGTCGCCGCTGGAGTAGAGCAGGAGCACGGGGACCATCGGGTAGATCGGGTGGTCGGGACCGGCGTTGATGGCCAGTTCAAGCGCCTCGTCGAACGGCACGACCTCGAAGGGGTAGCCGTAGGAGCGGATCCAGGGGTACAGCATGTTGTGGGAGATCGCGTCGGTGTTCCACAGGTGGAAGATGTTGCCCACCGACGACTCCTGCCGGGAGGCGTGCACCATGGCCGCGCTCGCGTAGTCGAGCGTGATCGCGTTCATCGACTCGGCGTAGTCGGGCAGGATGCCGAACTCGAGGAAGCCGCGCAGCGCCGTCAGGACGTAGTTCTGCGCGTGGCAGGCGCCCGTCTTGGGGTGCCCCATCATGATCGACGGCCGGAAGATCGTGATGGGCAGGCCCCGCTGCTTGGCCTTCAGGATGATCTTCTCGCTGACCCACTTGCTCTGCGGGTAGCTGAAGGGCACCTGGGGCGGCTTGCTGGGCAGCTCCACCTCGAGGAAGGGCCGGGTCATGTGGCCCGCGATGAACACGTCGATCGTGGAGACGAAGTGCACCTGCTTGGCCTTGTAGCGGGAGGCCAGGCGGAGGATCTCGACGGTGCCGTCCACGTTGGGGGCCTTGAGCGCGGAGTACGGCATGGAGAAGTTGACCAGGGCGCCGTTGTGGTAGATGACGTCCACCAGCTTGGCCAGGTCGTCGAACTGCTCGGGCGACAGCCCGAACAGCGGCCGGCCCAGGTCGCCGTTGACGGCCTTGACCCGCCGGTCGAAGCGGTCGTCCCAGGGCACCTCGTACTGCTCGCAGCTGGCCTTGAGCCGGGCCAGCCCGGCGGCCGCGTCCTTGGCCCGCACCAGGCAGTAGATGTCCGCGGTGGTCTGCGCGATGAGCTGGTCGAGCAGGAAGACGCCGAAGTAGCCGGTGCCGCCGGTGAGCAGGACCGCCCTGGGCGAGAAGATGTCGGCCAGCGGCAGGTTCTCCGCGGTGATCGACTCCTCCAGGAACGCCTCCCTGTCCAGGTCGTCGGCCGGGTCGCGGGTGGCGCGCAGTCCCTCGAAGCCCTCGCGCTCGAACAGCTCGATGCGGGAGGCCACGCCTGCCACGGTCGGGGTGCTGAACAGCGCGTGCAGCGGCAGCTCCAGCCCGTAGACCTGGGCAAGCTTGGCGCCCACCTTGGACAGCTGCAGCGAGCTGCCGCCGAAGGAGAAGAAGTCGTCGTGCAGGCCGACCCCTGGCAGCCCGAGCGCCTCCGCGAACACCTCGGCGATCTCGCGCTCGATGCGCCTGCGCGGGACGGCCTCGGTGGGCACCGTCACGGTGCGCACCTGCGGGTCGGGCAGCGCCTTGCGGTCGACCTTGCCGTGCGCGTTCAGCGGGAACCGCTCGCACACGACGATGGTGGCCGGGATCATGTAGTCGGGCAGGATCGTGCGCAGGTGCGCCGCGAGGTGCTCGGTGTCCACCTCCCGCCCGGGTTCCGCCGGGAGCACGTAGGCGATCAGCTCGTTCTCGTCGCCGGCCAGGTTGCGCCGGACGTCGACCACCGCGCTGAGCACCTCGGGGTGTCGCTGCAGCGCGTTCTCGACCTCGCTGAGCTCGATCCGGAAGCCGCGGACCTTGACCTGTGTGTCGGCCCGGCCGATGAACTCCAGCTGCCCGCCGGGCAGGTACCTGGCCAGGTCGCCGGTCCGGTAGAGCCGCCCGCCCGGGGCCGGGGAGAAGGGGTCGGGGATGAACCGGTCGGCCGTCTGGCCCGGGGCGTTCACGTATCCGCGGGCCAGGCCCTCGCCCGCGACGTGGATCTCCCCCGGCACCCCGATCGGGACCGGGTTCAGCTCCTCGTCGAGCAGGTAGATCCTGGTGTTCTGGATCGGGCGGCCGATCGGCACGCTGGCGCCGTCCTCGTCCGCCTTGGCCAGCTGCGCGGTCGCCCAGACGGTGACCTCGGTGGGCCCGTAGTCGTTGTAGAGCTTGGCCCAGGGCAGCGTCCGGTAGTGGTCGACGGCCAGCTGCGAGGGGAAGACGTCGCCTCCGGCCGAGATGTCGCGCAGCGAGATGAGCTTGCGCCCGCCCGCCGCCAGCAGCAGCTGGTAGTAGGAGGGCATGTGGGTGATGTGCGTGACCTGCTCGGCCTGCACCAGCCGGGCCAGCAGCGCCGGGTTGCCGACCTCGTCCTCGTTGGGCAGCACGATCCGGCCGCCGCTGACGAGCGTCCAGTACAGCCCGGCGGCGGAGGCGTCGAAGGTCAGGGAGACCGGGATCGCGTACGCCTCGGGGGCTGGACGGCCGTCGGCGCCGCGCGCCAGCGTGGAGTTGACGATCTGGCGGTGCGGGACCACGACGCCCTTGGGCTGCCCGGTGGAGCCCGAGGTGTAGATCACGTAGGCGACGTTGGCCGGGTCGACGTCCGCCGGCGCCAGGTCCGCGGACTCCTCGCCCACCCCGTGGACGTCGATCCACGCCTCGCCCGGCTCGGGCTGCGGCGCCGCGGCCTCGGGGTCGGTGACGACGACGATCCTGATGCCCGCGTCGGCGATCATCGCGCGGGTGCGCTCGGCCGGCTGCTCGGGGTCGAGCGGGACGTAGCCGCCGCCCGCCTTGAGCACGCCGAGGAAGGCCGCCACGGTGGCCACCCGCCTGCCGGCGACGACGCCGACCAGGGTCTCGGGGCCGACGCCCTCGGCGCGCAGGCGGTTGCCCAGCCGGCCGGCCCACTCGTCGAGCTCGCGGTAGGTCAGCCGGTCGGGTCCCGCCACCACGGCCAGCGCGTCGGGGGTGCGCGCCACCTGCTCGGCGATGAGCTCGTGCAGGCACCGGTCGCCGGGGAAGGGGCTGTCGGTGCGGTTCCACTGCTCGATCACCGTGTCCAGCTCGCGGTCGGAGAGCATGGGCAGGCGGTGGCTCGGGCTGCCGGGATCGGCCGCCGCGGCGGCCAGCAGCACCTCGATGTGGCCGAGCACCAGGTCCACGCTGTCCGGCTTGAACAGCTCGGTGCTGTAGTCGGCGTGCAGGTCGAGGCCGCCGTCGGTGCCCTCGACGAGGTGCACGCTCAGGTCGAACGCGGACAGCCCGACATCGGCCGGGGTCGCGGTCCAGGTGGCGCCGCCCGAACGCCGCGGCTCGGCCGCCTGGTGGGGGACGAACCGGACCTGGTGCAACGGCGCCCTGCCGAGGTCGGTGTCCGGCTGCACCTTGCCGACGATGTGCTCGAACGGGATCAGCTGGTGGTCGCGGCCCTTGGCCCAGGCGGCGTGGACCCTGCGGACCAGCTCCTCGAAGGTGGGCTCGTCGGCCAGGGAAGCGCGGATCACGAGCGTGTTCTCCAGCGGCGCGAGGATCTCGCTCTGCGTGTGGTCGCGCCCCGGCGCGGGGATGCCGACGGCGATGTCACGCTCGCGGGTGTAGCGGCCCAGCACCTCCGCGTAGGCGGCCAGGAGCACCGACGCCCTGCTCGCCTCGCACCGCGCGGCCAGTTCGCCGACGCCGCGCGCGGCCTGCGCGCCGAGCGTACGGCTTCGCCTGGCGCCGCGCAGGGACGGCATGCGCCCCACCGGCCTGGGGTGGTCGGTGGGCAGGTCGACGGGCGTGATCCCGGCGAGCGCCTTGGCCCAGAAGGCCAGCTGGCGGCGCGCCAGCGGGGTGCGCAGCCAGGCGCGCTGGCGGTCGACCACCTTGGCGTAGGGAATCCCGCTGGGCTGCGGCTCGGGCCGCTCGCCGCGCCGGACGGCGTCGTAGGCCTCCAGCAACTGGCCGACGATCAGGTCCATGGCGACCTCGTCGCAGACCACCTGGTGAGCCGTCAGCACCACCTCGTGCCGGTCCTCCGCGACCCTGATGGCCGCCGCCCGCAGCAGCGGCGCCGTCTCCAGGTCGAAGGGGCGGCCGGCCTCGCGGTGCCTGACCTTGCGAAGCTCCTCGGCGTCGGCGACAGAGAAGGTCTTCAGCTCCGGCGCGACGGTCCCTGCGTCGGCGACGGGCCGTACCGGCCTGCCCTCGATCGACAGGAAGCGCGCCCGCAGTTCCTCGCGCGCGTCCGTGAGCGCGGCCAGCGCCGACCGCAACGCCTCGTGGTCCAGCTCTCCGCCGACCTCGAGCACGCGGACGACGTGTGTGGGCAGCTGGGGAGCCATCTGGTGCAACACCCAGTAGCGGCGCTGCGCGGGTAGCAGGCGTTCCCCGCCCTGGTCACCGTCCTGGCCGAGGAGCTGTGCCAGGAGCGCGCGTTTGTCTTGTTCCGATAGCCGGCCGACCTCATCGGCAACTGTTGACACCGCACCGCGTCCTCTCTGTCGGGCGCAATTCATTGGACTATCCAGTTCTGGTCACATTAATAAGTGAAAATGCCGTACGGCCGTTCCTGACGGACTTCTTGCGTATCTGAAGGGGATCGAAAGATCTGTCTGAGTTTCTTGACGGGATCGGTTGGTGGTCCGAAGAATCCGAGGTGCTGGCGCTCGATGATGAGGGCTATGCGGAGGCGGTATCACGCCCTACATCCTCGACTTCCAAGCCCTGCCGGGAACCGGAGAGGAGGGGATCGACGTGCGTTACCTCCACTAATGAAAACCGGTGGATCGCGGCCTGAATCAATTACCGGAATTCGGGCCGCGATTCCCGCCACCGCCGCACGAATCAGAGTCGGCCCTCAGGCCGGATGGGCAGGTCGCCGTGAGCAAGCGAGACGAGTTGTTCAACCCGCTCGACCCGGAAGTCATCCGCGATCCGTATCCCATCTACCGCAGGCTCAGGGAGACCGATCCGGTCTACTGGCACGAGCAGCTCGGCGCGTGGATCCTGACCCGGCACGCCGACTGCACCCACGCGCTGAAGAACCCCGACCTGTTCACCACCGACTTCAGGAAGGTCGGCGTGCCCACCCCCGGGCCGCTGCTCAGCCTGCAGACCCTGGACCCGCCCGACCAGACGCCGCTGCGGCACTTCGCCATCGACGCGATGCGCGCGCAGGACTTCGGCGAGCTGGAGCGGGACGCCTGGCAGCGGGCCGAGGTCCTGCTCCACGGCCTGCGCGACCGGCAGACCTTCGACTTCGTGCACGACTTCGCCACGCCGTTCACGCTGGGCACCATCTCGCGCCTGGTCGGCATGCCGCCGCCGGAGGCCGACGAGGAGTGGCGCCGGCGCAACGACCAGCTGCACCGCAGCATGGACGCCGGGCTCGACCCCGACAGCGAGGAGGCCGGCCTGGCGGCCCGCGAGGCCTTCAGCGACTACGTCGCCCGGTGGCTGGCCGGCGAGCCCACCGAGGGCATCTCGGCCTACGTGGCCGACAACCGCAGCCAGCTCGACTACTCCGACGAGGTGCTGTGCAACTCGCTGCGCGCCTTCTGGCACGCCGGCTTCGAGGTGCCCGCGCGCTTCCTCGGCAACGCCGTCACCACCCTCCTCAGGCATCCCGAGCTGCTGGAGGGGACGCTGGAGGACGTCGACACGGCGGTCGAGGAGCTGGTCCGCTTCTCCGGCCCGGTCCACGTGGTCAGCCGTATGTGCACCAAAAACACCGAGGTCGGCGGGCGGGAGATCAGCCGCGGCGACCTCGTCGTCACCGTGCTCGCCGCCGCCAACCGTGACCCGGAGCGCTTCGACCGGCCCGAGGAGCTCGACCTGACCAGGCACCCCAACCCGCACCTGGGCTTCGGCCGCGGCACCCACTCCTGCCTCGGCAACGCCGTGGCGAGGATCGAGGGCCGGGTCGTGCTCACCACGCTGTTCCGCACCTATCCGGAGGTGCGGCTGGCGGGCGAGCTGCAGTGGTGGGAGAACGCCACGCTGCGCGGGCTGTCCCGGATGCCGGTCAGCCTGGGCCGGGTGTCCGCGACGATCGGCTGAGGGAGAGGCCATGAACACCCGCCATGGCAGCGCCGTCCCCATGGCGCTGCTGGCCGACCCGGTGGAGCGCGCCACCGCCCTGCTCCGCCCCTCCCTGTGCGGGCTCTGGGCGGAGGGCCTGGCCGCCCTGCGCGCCGTCGTGGCCGCCGTCGGCTCAGGTTCGGGCCGGCCCGTACGGCAGGCCGCGGTGGCCACCGACACCGTGGCCAGGTCGCTGGCGGCGGCCGTCCCGCTGCCTGATCCGTCGGCGTACCCGCCCCCCGTGCCCGTGCATTCGGACTATTTCCGCATCCGGCATGCTCCCCTCACCGCCGAGCAGCAGGCCACGACGGCCGCGATCCTGATCTCCCGCATGCTCGCCGACCTCGACGTCGCCATGCTCGACCCGAACGACCTCCTGTGCGAGGTCGAGAGCATGATCACGGTGATGGAGCTGCTGCGCCCGCAGCCCAGCCACGAGCTCGCGGACCCCTCCTCCGAGAGCGCGCCGGAGTCGTGGTACGTGCCCGGCGGCGACTGGATGGACCGCTGGTTCCTGGCCCACCACTACTACTTCCTGCTCAACCTGCTCGCGGCCGAACGGCTCGACCGGGCCGCGGAGCTGGCCCGCGACGGCCGCGACGAGCCCGCGGCCGCGGCCATGGACCAGGCGGCCGTGCTGGTCAGGGGGTTCACGGCGGCCATGGTGCACTCCTGCGCCTTCCCCGCCCGCTACTACCTGGACGTGGTCCGGCCCACGATGGCCCCGCCGCACGTCCGGACCAACCTGACGGGTGTCATGCAGCTCGAGCACCGCAGGTATCGCGCCGCGCTCGGCCGCCTCCTGGAGGAGCTGCCGGCCCCCTACGACGAGCTCGCCGCCCGCGCGCCGGCCCTCGCGGAGGCCAGGAACGCCGTGCTCGAAGCCGACCTGATCGACCTGGAGCGGCACGTGATCGTGGCCGACACGATGGTCGGCGGCGAGCGTTCGCTGGTCCAGCCGGGCACGACCGTCCAGAACGCCGCCAGCACGCTGCGCAAGATGCGGCACCTGCGTGCCGCGGCCTACTGCCAGTACATGCGGTTCGGCGATCGCTGGGTGACCGCGACAAGCCGCAGACCCGATGAGGTGACGACCAGATGACCGTGTCCCCGACACTCGCCACGGGCCGGGAGATCGACCCCGACGCGCTGCCGAAGCCCGACCTGTACCAGCTCATCACCTCCCTCGTCGTGCCGCGGCCGATCGCGTGGGTGTCGACGCAGTCCATGTCGGGCCGGCGCAACCTCGCGCCGTACTCCTACTTCAGCCTGGTCGCCGACCACCCGCCGCACATCGCCGTGAGCTCCATCGGCGAGAAGGACACCCTGCGCAACATCCGCGCGACGAGGGAGTTCGTCGTCAACGTCGCCGACCGCAGCCTGCTCGACATGCTCGACCGCTCGGGCTCGTCCTTCCCGCCGGAGCTGGACGAGTTCGTCGAGGTGGGGGTCACCGCGGCGCCGTCGGCCGTGGTGCGCGCGCCCCGTGTCGCCGAGGCCAAGGCGCACATGGAGTGCAGGCTCGTCGACGTGCACCCCGTGGGCAACGGCAACCTCGTGATCGGCCGGGTCGTGCACATCCACGTGGAGCCCAGCGTGTGGGACGACGGGCGGGTCGACAGCGCGCTGCTGGACCCGGTGCTCCGGCTGTCCCGGCGCTACGGGCGGCTCAGCCCCGAGATGACGCCCGAGGAAGAACCCGCACCACACGTGTTCACGTGACGCACACCCACGGAGCTGCCCGATGACGATCACCGACCGACCACCCCGACTCCGGCCGGCCGCGCGGGGCCTGGCCAGCGACCGCCTCGGCATCCCCGCCGTGGTCTACTTCGTGATCTCGGCGACGGCCGCGCTCACCGTGGTGGCCGGCGGCGTGCCGGCCGCCTACGCCATCACCGGCGTGCTCGGCCTCCCCCTGGCCTTCCTGCTGCTGGGCGCGGTTCTCGCGCTGTTCTCCTTCGGCTATCTGGCGATGGCGCGCCGCGTGCGGAACGCGGGCGCCTTCTACGCCTTCGTCGCGCAGGGGCTGGGCAGGCCGTTGGGGGTCGGTGCGGCCTGGATGACGCTGCTGGCCTACAACGGCCTGCAGATCGGCCTCTACGGGCTGGTCGGCGCCGCCACCAGTCCCCTGGTCGCCGAACTGTCGGGCCTGACCGTGCCCTGGTGGGCGGTCGCGCTCGTGGCCTGGGCCGTGGTCGCGCTGCTCGGCATGCTGCGCGTGGACGTCAACAGCAAGGTGCTGGCCGTCCTGCTGCTCGGCGAGCTGGCCGTCGTGCTGCTCTTCAACGCCGCCAACCTGCTCAACCCGGCCGCCGGCGGCCTGGATCTCGCGCCGCTGAGCCCGCAGCAGCTCTTCGTGCCGGGGGTGGGGGCGCTGTTCGTCTTCGCCATCGCCTCCTTCGCCGGCTTCGAGTCCTCGGCGGTCTTCACCGAGGAGGCCAAGAACCCGGCGCGGACCATTCCGGTGGCCACCTTCCTCGCCCTGGCCGTCCTGGCGGGCCTGTACGCCCTGTCGGCCTGGAGCACCGCGGTCTCCACCGGCACCGGCCAGGTCGTCGCGCGCTCCCAGGGGGAGAGCTCGGCGCTGTTCTTCAACCTGCTCGGCGCCAACGCCGGGGCGGGCGCGGCTTCGGTCGCCTACATCGTCTGGTCGACCAGCGTGATCGCCTCGCTGATCGCCTTCCACAACGCGATCGCCCGCTACGTCTTCGCCCTCGGGCGCGAGCGCGCCCTGCCCGCCGTCTTCGCGCGCACCTCCCGGCGCGGCGCGCCCGTGGCCGGCTCCCTGGCCCAGAGCGGGGCCGCGCTGCTCGTCATCGTGCTGTGGGCGGCCGCCGGGCTCGACCCCGTCCGGCAGCTCTTCGTCGCGGTCGGCAGCTTCGGCGGGTTCGGCACCCTGGCCCTGCTCGTCGTCACCTCCGTCGCGGTGATCGTCTTCTTCGCCCGGCGGCCGGGCGTCGAGAACCTCTGGCGGCGGCTGATCGCCCCCGGGCTGGCCGGCTGCGCGCTGGGCGTCGTCCTCGCCTTCGGGGTGGGCAACTTCGACACCGTGCTCGGGGTCGGCCCCGGCTCGCCCTGGCGCTGGATCCTGCCCGCGATCTACCCGCTGGCCGCCGTCGCCGGCGTCGTCTGGGCGCTGCGTGTCCGTGCCGGCCGCCCCGACGTGTACGCCGGCATCGGGCTCGGCGCCGACAGGGAGCCGTGAGCCATGCGAAAGATCCTGCACCCCGCGCTCTGCCTCATCGTCGGCACCTGCATGATCCCCGTGCCCGGAGCGGCCGCCGTCTCGGACGACGAGCGGCCCGCCACCGAGGGCACGGCCGAACCGGTGACCGCCGACGGCAGACGGCCCGTCGCCGAGGGCACCGGCGGCGCCGTGGCCACCGTCGACCCCGACGCCAGCCGTACCGCCCTCGAGATCCTTCGGCGGGGCGGCAACGCCGCCGACGCCGCGGTCGCCGCCGCGGCCACGCTCGGCGTCACCGAACCGCACATGACCTCCATCGGAGGCGGCGGCTACCTGATGTACTACGAGGCCCGCACCGGCCGCGTCCACAGCCTGGACGCCAGGGAGAGCGCCCCCGCCGCCATGCGGGCCGACTCCTTCCTGGACGACGGCACGCCCATCCCCGAGGACGAGATCGTCACCAGCGGCCTGACCGTGGGCGTCCCCGGCGTGGTGCACCAGTGGGAGACGATCCTGCGCGCGTTCGGCACCATCCCGCTGCGGCAGGCGCTGCGCCCGGCCATCCGCGTGGCACGCTCCGGCTTCCTCGTCGACGCCGAGTTCAACGCGCAGACCGCGCTGAACCAGGACCGTTTCGCCGACGTCAGCTCCGCCAAGGACCTCTTCCTGCCCGGCGGCCGGCCGCCGCCGGTGGGCTCGGTCTTCCGCAACCCCGGCCTGGCCCGCACCTACGAGGAACTGGCGCGGCACGGGTCCGCCTGGTTCTACGGCGGCCCGGTCGCGCGGGAGATCGTCAGGACCGTCAAGCAGCCGCCCGTCGCCCCCTCGGCGAGCCGCCGGATCCGCCCCGGTCTGATGGCCGCCCGTGACCTGGCCGCCTACCGCACGCTGTCACCCGCCTCCACCCGATCCCGCTTCCGTGGCCTCGAGGTGTACGGCATGCCGCCGTCCTCCTCCGGCGGCACCACCGTGGGCGAGGTTCTCGCCATCCTGTCGGCCATGGACGCGCCCGCCGACCGGGTCGAGGCGTTGCACCGCTACCTGGAGGCCTCGCGGCTGGCCTTCGCCGACCGCGAGCGCTACGTCGGCGACCCCGACTTCGCCGAGGTGCCGGTGTCGGAGCTGCTGTCCCCCGGCTACGCCCGCGAACGCGCCTGCCTCATCGGTCCTGCCGCCATGCCGCACCCCGCCGCACCCGGCTCGCCCGACGGCTCCTACCAGCCGTGCCAGGCCCCGGGCGCGCCCTCGTCGGCCTCGCCGTCCGCCGCTTCGTCCGCCGAAGGCGGGCACACCACGCACCTGGTGGTCTCCGACCGCTGGGGCAACGTGGCCTCCTACACCGTCTCCCTCGGTGAGATCGGCGGCAGCGGCCTGGTCGTCCCCGGGCGCGGGTTCCTGCTCAACAGCCAGCTGTCCGGGTTCACCGTCGACCCTTCGGCCGGCGGGCCGAACCTGGCCGGGCCGGGCAAGCGGCCGCGATCCTCCATCGCGCCGACGATCGTGCTCCGTGACGGCCGGCCGCTGTTCGCGCTGGGGTCACCGGGCGGCACGCCCATCATCACGACCGTGATCCAGATCCTGCTCAACCGGGTCGACTTCGGGATGCCCCTGCCCGAGGCGGTGGCCGCTCCCCGGGCCGGCCAGCTCAACCTGCCCGTCACCCTGGCCGAACCCGGCTTCGTCGAGCAGTACGGCGCCGCGTTGACGGCTCGTGGCCACGCCTTCGAGCCGCCCCCCTGGGCCCCGTGGCCGCTCGGCGCCGCCACCGCCCTGGAGTTCCTCGACGGCGACCGTGTGCTGGCCGTGGCCGAACCCACCCGCCTCGGCGGCGGCAGCGCTCTCGTCGTCCGCCCCCGCTGACGCACGACCCGGGTGTCCGGGGGGCCGCCCCCGGACACCGCGACGCCCGGCCGGGCAATGGCCCGGCCGGGCGTCGCTGCTACCAGCCGACGCGGGAGGCGTCAGGCGACGGGGTCAGCCAACCGGATCGGCCAACCGGCGTCGGCCGACCGGCGTCGGCCGACCGGGGTCAGCCGACCGGGTCAGGCGCGGCCGGGGAGTCGCCGGCCGCCATCGCTGCGGGAGCCTGCTGGCGGGGCAGCGCGAGCGAGCAGACCGCGACGACAGCGGGGAACACCAGCGCGGCCAGGAAGCCGGCCCGGTAACCGGCCACCGCGGCGTCGGCTGACCCGGCCGCGGCGGAGGCGGCCTGGACGGCGACGAGGTTGAGCGCGGCCAGCCCGAACACGCCGCCCAGCTGCTGGGAGGTCGAGAGCAGGCCGGAGGCGAGCCCCTGCTGGTGGTCGGCGACGCCGGTGGTGGCCACGAACATGCCGGGGGCGAAGCCCAGCCCGCCGCCGATGCCGGAGACGAGCAGTCCGGGCACGACGTGCAGCAGGAAGCTCCCCTCGGCCGGGACGGTGGCCAGCAGCAGCGAGCCCGCGGCGATCAGGAGCGCGGAGGCCAGCAGCACGTTCCGGACGCCGAAACGCCCGACGGCCGCCCCCGACTTGAGCGCCACGACGGTGATGACGGCCGACACCGGGGCGAAGCTGAGCCCCGCCTGCAGCGCGCTCGCGCCGAGCACCTGCTGCATCACCATCGCGGCCAGGAAGACGGTGGCCATGACGGTGGCCGACGAGGCGAAACAGATCACGTTGCCGAGGGTGACGTGCCGGTTGCGGAAGAGCCCCAGGGGGACGATCGGGTCCTGGACTCGCCGTTCGGTCAACCAGAACGCCCCGAGCAGCACCACCGCGGCCAGGCCGAGCAGCGCCACCTGGGCCGAGAGCCCCTGCTCGGCCGCCTGGGAGGCGCCGGTGACCAGGAGCACGAAGGCGCCGGTGAGCAGCGCGGCGCCGACGACGTCGGTCCGCCCCGCGGCCCGGCCGGGAGTGGCGGAGACGCCGAGCAGGACCGCCAGCAGGACCAGGGCGGCGATCGGGACGTTGACGAAGAAGATCCACTCCCAGCCGGCCAGGCCGATCAGCACGCCGCCGAGCAGCTGGCCCGCCACCGCGCCGCCGGCCGAGACGGCTCCCCAGACGCCCATGGCCCTGGCCCGGCCCTCGCCTTCGCCGAAGCTGGTGGTGACGATCGAGAGCGCGGCGGGCGAGACGAGGGCGGCACCCAGGCCCTGCAGGCCGCGTGAGGCGAACAGCATCCAGCCGGTCTCGGCCAGCCCGCAGCCCAGGGAGGCGACCGCGAAGACGACCAGGCCGATCACCATCAGCCTGCGGGCGCCGAACAGGTCGGCCATCCGGCCCGTCGTGACCAGGAAGCCGCCGAACGCCAGCGCGTAGGCGGTCCCGACCCACTGGATGTCGGCCGGGCTGATCCCGAGGTCGGGCTGGATCGTGGGCAGTGCCACGGCCACCACGGCCACGTCGAGAATCAGCATGAACTGTGCCAGGCACAGCACCGCGAGCAGGATGCCCGGACCGCGGCTCGTCGATTGCTCTGAGGTCATCTGTAGTCCTCCGGATTGGTCTGTCCTTGCGTTGGCCCGAACGCGACCGTGCGGTAGCGGCCCCAGTCGGGCCGGGAACCGTCGAGGTCGGTGAAGCCGTACTCGCCGGCCAGCTGCCATGACGACAGCACGCGGCCGTTCCACCTGGCCACGTCCGGGTCCGTGGCGAGGGCGGCCACCGCCCTGCCCACGTAGTGCGGCGACTCGGCCAGCGCGAAGTGGCGGTCCTTGGCGACGGCGTCGCGCCAGTTCTCCTCGGTGACGCCGAAGCCCTCCAGCATGGCCTCCGAGCGGAGGAAGCCGGGGGTGAGCGCGACGGCGGTCAGGCCGTGCTTGCCGAGATCCTCGCCGAGCACGCGGCCCAGCCGCCGTACGCCGGCCTTGACAACGTCGTAGAAGAGGGAGCCGTAGTAGTCGTCGCCGTCGCCGTCGGTGATCTCCACCACGAGCCCGCAGCCCCGCCGTACCATCAGCGGAACCAGGCGGTGCAGGGAGACCAGGTAACTCTGGATGCCGTTGCGCCAGGCGGTCAGGGCGTTGGCCAGGTCGTGCTCCCAGAAGGGCTTGCCCCACTCCACGAGCGGGTCGCCGCCCCACACGTCGTTGACCAGGACGTCGAGCCTGCCCGCCACCTCCGACTCCAGCCGCTCGCGCAGCGCGTCGACCTCGGCGGGCTCGGTGAAGTCGCAGCGCACGGGGATGCCGCGCCCGCCGGCCTTCTCGACGAGTTCGGCGGTCTCCTCGATGGTCTCGGGCCGTTTCATGGCGGAGGGCCGGTCGCGCGTGGACCGGCCCGCCGCGTACACGGTGGCGCCCAGCGCGCCGAGGCTGACCGCGATGCCGCGGCCGGCCCCTCGGGTGGCGCCGGCGACGACGGCGACGAGGTCCGCGTGCGTCACAGCGCCCCCGCCCACAGCCCGAAGGCCGTCCCGGTGGGCGCGGTGAGACAGGCGAAGGCGCCCGACTCCGCGTCGACGAAGGTGGGCGGGACGTCCACCCGCGCGCCGAGCCGGATGGCCAGCTCGACGGAGGCCCGCAGGTCCTCCACGAAGGCGTAGACGAGGGTGCCGGGCGGGCCGCCGGGCGCCGAGTCCGTCGCGGTGATCATGCCGATCTCGTCGGCGCCGTTCCACACCGTCACACCGAACGGCTCGAACGGTTTGAAGTTCCAGCCGAGCAGCGCGCCGAAGAAGGCGGTGGCGGCTTCGAGGTCGGGGGTGCGCAGCTCGAACCAGTCGACGCGTCCGGGGATCACGACACGCCTCCGTAGTGCCGGTAGGAGGCGGCCAGGTAGTCCGTGACCAGGCTCTTGGCGTCGGGGTCGCTCATGATCGCCAGGATGATCTCCGGCGCCAGGCCGATCGGGTGCTCCAGGCCGTCGTAGAAGCTCCGGGCCGCCGCCTGGTAGTGGCCTTCGAACAGGGAGGTGTCGGTGTGGGACGGCAGCCGCAGCCCCGCCTCGATGGCCGCCGACACGCCGTGGAAGGCGAACTCCTTCACCGCCTCCTCGACGGTCAGCGACTCGATCGGCCGCCGCTCGGGCGTGAAGTGCGGCAGCGCCTCGGCCAGGCTCGCGCCCCCCAGCAGGTCGTCGACCACGAGCCGGGCGATCTCGGGAGAGCAGTGGAAGCCGTCCCGGTAGGTGCCCGCGACCACCGTGAGCCCTGCCACGGAGGTCCGGCCGATCAGGGGGTAACCGTCGACCGCCACCGGCCGGTTGCCGACCAGCCAGCGGCGCACGTCGGAGAAGAACAGCCGCTGGTCCAGCTGCTCGCGGGCGACCTGGACGAGGAACTCGCTCATGCCGACGTCCTGGACGTAGGCGGGCGCGCTGTAGACCAGGTTGGTGGCGCCGATGTACTCCACGCCGTCGCCCTGCGGGACCAGGTGCAGGCCGCAGGAGCCCGACCGGTTGGGTGTGCGGACCACGTGCTGGAAGCCGGGGTGCGCCTGCCGTACCGTCTCGACGGCGATGCCCTTGCCGCACAGCACGGGCGGCACGCTGCCGGGCGGCAGCACGTCGAGGAGGGCGCGGCTGAAGGCGCCCGCGGCCAGCACAACACTGTCGCAGGCCAGCACCTCGCCGCCGGCCAGCCTGACCCCGCTGACCCGGCCACCGCTCGTCTCGACCCCGGCGACCTGGTCGTCGATCGTGCCGACGCGCAGCTCCGACAGCGCCCGCTCGAGCGCGGGGAGCACCTCGCGGGCGTCGATGGCGCCCTCCCTGGGCAGGTGGACGGCACGCAGCGGCCTGGCCTCCGCCACGGGCTGCAGACCCACCACGTCCTGGGGGTCGATCTCCTCGTGCGGCTCGTCGAACTTGGCCGCGGCGCTCAGCAGGGCGGCGAAGTTCTCGTCGTCGAGGTGCCCGGACTTCGCGTTCAGCAGCACCGTGGTGCCGGTGGGCGCGCCGTCGCCGAGACCGCCGTTCCCCGACGCCTCCGCCAGCCCGGCCCGCCAGTCGGGCCAGGCGTCCAGGGCGTCCTTGCAGAGCTGGAACTTGGCCTGCCCGGCGGGCGAGAGCAGGGTGTACTTGGTCACCTCGCCGAAGCAGTTGAGCATGGCGCCCGCGGCGACGGACGCGGCGCCCGCCCGCTGCGCCGGGCCGACCACCAGGACGCTGGTGCCGGGGGCTCGCCTGGCCAGTTCGTAGGCGATGGACATGCCGATCACACCGTTGCCGACGACGATGACGTCGGCTTTTCGTGCGCTCATCTCATGGCTCCCAAGGGTCGAAGGATGGTGAGAAGACCAGGGCCGATCCGTCGGAGACCACGTGGCCGGCGCCGGTGCGGATCTCCGAGGGGAGGAAGTTCGGCAGCAGGTGGCTGGTGTCGTAGTAGCGGTGGAACACCGGGGTCTGCGAGCCCGACATCGGCGGGACGATCCAGCTCCAGTCCGCCGGGCACCTGCGGCCGGCCCGCTCCTCTCGGTTCAGGTGGTTGATGAAGCGCTCGGATTCGGTGTGGTGGTCGGTGATGGTCACCCCTGCCTGGTGGAAGGAGTGCAGCACCGCGCGGTTGACCTCGACGAGCGCGCGGTCTCGCCACAGGTGGTGCTCGGCCGAGGTGTCCAGGCCGAAGATCGCGGCCACGGCGGGCAGCACGTCGTACCTGTCGCGGTCGGCGAGGTTGCGCGCGCCGATCTCGGTGCCCATGTACCAGCCGTTGAACGGGGCGGCGGGGTAGTCGACCCCGCCGACGCGCAGCACCATGTTGCTGATCGCGGGTACGGCGTGCCAGCGCAGGCCCAGGCCGGCGAAGGCAGGCTCGTCGGGATGCGCGATGGGCACCTCGAGCACGGCCTCGGACGGCAGCTGCACCAGGAGCGGGTCGCGGCCGGAGGAGTGCACGATCAGGGGCAGCAGGTCGAAGCGGCCCCGCGGTTCGGGCGGCTGCCAGCCCAGCGACGCCGCGGCCGCGGTCAGCCCGACGTTGCGCGGGTCGCCGACGACCCCCGTGGGCGTGCGGTATCCGGCGTACCTGATGAGCTGGTCGTTGCGGATGCGAGGTCCTGGACGGCCGGGCTGGTCGGGCGCGAACACCGTGATGACCGGGCGGATCCGGCCGCCGTTGCTCGCGGCGTGCAGGTGTTCCAGGCATCCGGCCGCGACTCCTTCGGCGTCGCCGACCAGGCGCCGGTCGAGCACCTTGAGACTGCGCCAGTAGAGCCGCCCTATGCACCGCGCGGAGTTGCGCCAGGCCACCCGGGCGCCGAAGGTGAGCTCGGCCTGGGTGTGCCAGTAGGTGCCGGAGTCCTCGATCTGCGCGCGCACCTGCGCCAGCCGCCTGGTCAGGCCGTGGCCGCCCAGCTGCTCGTGATGGTAGAGGCTGACGAAGTGCTCCGCCTCGGCCAGCAGGCGCCGGACGGCGAGGTCGCGCCGCTCCCTGACGGGCCACAGCGTCGCCGTGCGCGGCGCAGGCGCGGCGCTCTTCCCGCTCACGGTCACCTCGGCCCTCCGGTCAGACTTCGTGGAGCTCAAGCTGGTAGCCCAGTCCCCAGACGGTGCGGATCACCAGGCCGAGCGGCTGGATGCGCCGGCGGATCCGCATGATGTGCAGGTCGAGCGCGTTGCGCAGGGACCTGCCCGAGCGCTCAGGCAGGCACTGCTCGAGTTCTTCGCGGCGCACCACGTCCCCGAAGCAGTTGACCAGGCACTGGAGGAGATCGGCCTCCGTCGGGGAGATCGCCGCGGACCGGGAGGCGTATCTGATCACCCCGATGGGGTCGATCTCCGGCACCCGGTCGACCCGTACGCGGGCGCGCAGGGTGGCGACCCGCGCCTCGAGATCGTCGCGGCTGATCGGCGGACGGACCCAGTCCTCCTTGACGTCACCGCAGAACGGCGGTTTGGAGCCGCCTTCGACGATCAGCAGCCGCGGCACACCCAGGGCTCGGAAGTACTCGCGGCGACTCTCCTCGGCGGGCCACCGAACAAGTACGACGTCGATGTCCTTGTGCGTGGACCGCATGTGATCCCACCCTTTGTCGGTCGGTTTCTGCGTACCCATCGGCAACTCGGACTCTAACAAAGGCACTACATATTCTTGAACCTACCCGAATGGGTATGCCCAGCCGTACACCTGAGGGCGGAGATGATGGAAGGCCGAGCGGCGCGAGGCGAACCTTTCATCCGCTAACAGATTCTTTACCGGAACAGCCGATAAGGGTTTTAATCCGGAGCATGCGACCGGAAGCCTCCGCGATAGCGGTCGAGGGCCTCGTCAAGTCCTACGGGCGCACCGCCGCGCTGCGGGGACTGACCATGCACGCGGCCCGCGGGACGGTGGTCTGCCTGATGGGCCCCAACGGCGCCGGCAAGACCACCGTGATCCGCGTCCTGTCGACCTTGACCAGGCCGGACGGCGGCACAGCGATGGTGTGCGGCCACGACGTGGTCCAGGCCGCCGGCCGGGTCCGCACGCTGATCGGCCTGACCGGCCAGGACGCCGCGGTCGACGAGCACCTCACCGCGATGGAGAACCTCTGGCTGTTCGCCCGGCTGAACGGGCTGGCCCGCCGCCTCGCGCGCAGCAGGGTCGCCGAGCTCGTCGAGGCCTTCGATCTCGGACCGGTCGCCGAGCGGCCGGTGCGGACCTACTCCGGCGGCCTGCGCCGGCGGGTGGATCTGGCGGCCGCGCTGGTCGCGGCCCCGCCCGTGCTCTTCGTCGACGAGCCGACGACGGGGCTGGATCCGCGCAGCCGCAGGACGCTGTGGGAGCTGATCCGCGCGCGAGCACGGGCGGGTTCCACGATCCTGCTGACCACGCAGTACCTGGAGGAAGGCGACCAGCTCGCGGACCGCATCTACGTGGTGGACCAGGGCCGCGCGGTCGCCGAGGGCACGCCGGACGAGCTGAAGGCGAGGATCGGCGGTGAGCGCATCGAGGTCACCCTGGCCCATCCGGCCGCCCTCCCGCTGGCGGCGGCCGAGCTCGAGACGCTGCTCGGCGGCCGTCCCGAGGTGGACGCGGCGGCGCTGACCGTGAGCGTGCTCACCGACGACCGGCCGGGCGTGCTGTCCCGGGCGGTGCGCGGGCTGGACGAGGCGGGAGTGGACGTGACGGACGTACGGCTGCGCAGGCTCACCCTCGACGACGTGTTCTTCGCCTTCACCGGCGCCGAGCCCGCGGCGAACGGGCACCGGCGGTGACCGCGGTCGCGGTCGAGGTGACCTCGCTGGTCCGCCGCAACCTCATCCACCTGCGGCGGCGTCCCGAGCTGCTGGTGTTCTCGATCGTCGAGCCCGTGGTGCTGGTGCTGCTGTTCCGTTACGTCTTCGGCGGCGCCGTCGGCCTCAGCACGGACCTGGCCTATCCCGACTTCATGGTGCCGGGCATCCTGGTGCAGACCGTCACGCTGGGCTCGATCACCATCGGCGCGGGCCTGGCCCAGGACCTGCGGCTGGGGCTGATGGACAGGTTCCGGTCGCTGCCGATCTCCAGGGTGTCGGTGGTGGCCTCGCACGCGCTGGCCGGGCTGCTCCGGAGCTCGGTCGTGGTGCTGGTGATGGCCCTGGTGGGGGTGGCGGTGGGCTTCCGGCCCGCCGCGAGCCCGTCGCAGGCGCTGCTCGCGCTGATCCTGCTGTGGTTGTACGGCGTGGCCATGGCCTGGGTGACGCTGACGCTCGCCCTGATCCTGAGGAGCGTGGAGGCCACCGAGACCATCGGGCTGGGCCTGCTGTTCCCTCTGACGATGCTGAGCAGTGCCTTCGTGCCCATCGAGACCCTGCCAGGGCCCCTGCGTGCCTTCGCCGACCACCAGCCCGTCACCGCGGCCATCGACGCGACCCGTGCGCTGCTGCTGGACCGGCCGGTGGGGGGCGACCTGTGGGCGGCGGTGGCGTGGTCGCTCGCGATCGTCGCGGTCCTCGCGCCGGTGACGGCCGCGCTCTATCAGCGTCGCATTGGCAGATAACTTTTTATATAGCGAAATAAGTACATAGATGTGGCGAATGCCAGGGAATGCTGCCCCTTGACACCTCTCGCTCGCTAGATAAATCTAAAGCGAAAGCAGCACGGCCAACCACAGGAGCAGAGCATGACCGTGAACTACTTCCCCCCCGCCGGCACCGACTACCTCCGGCTCTGGACCGACGCCGTCATCGAGCTGGCCGGCGGCGAGGAGACCATCGAGGCTGACGGCTGGTTCTGCGTGACCCGCAGCAACCCCGAGCGACAGAACCCGAACGCGATCGTCACGCAGATCATCCAG
This sequence comes from Nonomuraea sp. NPDC004354, assembly GCF_053602555.1. Classification (NCBI taxonomy): domain Bacteria; kingdom Bacillati; phylum Actinomycetota; class Actinomycetes; order Streptosporangiales; family Streptosporangiaceae; genus Nonomuraea; species Nonomuraea sp. NPDC004354. The sequence goes on from NZ_JBSGDV010000018.1 coordinate 98,663, forward strand.
ATGTACCTGCCCGGCCGCAGCGAGCACCTCGGCAACTTCGTCTTCAGCCTCAACCCGCAGATCCCCACCATGGGCGAGGAGACCACCTTCGCGGTCAACAAGTTCGACAGCCGGTTCAAGGGCTACTTCAACGTCTACTTCCAGCTCGAGCTGCTGGACCAGGGCAAGACGCTGATCAACAAGGAGCCCGTGGTGATCGAGGGCGTCTTCGGCGCCCTGCCCCCGATCGGCGCCATCGGTGAGATGGCCCCCGGCGACCGCGTCGGCATGTACGACAAGGACAACCCCGACTCCGAGCCCGTGATGTACATGCTGGCCACCAGGAAGATCGTCGGCCAGTACGTCACCGGCGACTACGCCGCCCGCAAGGAGGACTTCCTGGCGGTCAAGGAGCAGGCCGCCGAGTTCGCCCGGACCGGCAGGCTCGGCTCCATCGCCGAGGTGTGAGGTCCGACCCGATTCGAGGCGGGGGCGCGTAGCGGCCCCGCCTCAAAGCGTGCGCGAGGAGAATGTGTGAACACCGGTACGACAGACCGCCGCTGGAGGCTCGTCCCGCCCGGCTACCGCCCGGTCCTGCGCAACCGCCGGTTCATGCGGCTGCTGCCGGGCCTGCTGATCTCCAGATTCGGCGACGGCATGGGCGGGGTGGCCCTGACCTGGCTGGCGCTCGAACTGGCGCCCGCCGATCAGCGCGGCCAGGTCGTCGGGCTGGCCCTGGCCGCCTACGTGTTGCCGGGAGCGCTGTCCGGGCTCCTGCTCGGCCGGTGGTGCGCCCGCCTCGACAGCCGCACGCTGCTGATCACCGACGCGCTGCTGCGTGCCGCCCTGCTGTCGTCGGTCATGGTGCTGCACCGGTTCGACGCCCTGTCGGCCTTCGGCTACATCGGCATCCTCGCGCTCTCCTCCCTCTTCCACACCTGGGGCATGGGGGCCAGGACCGCGGTCGTGGCCGAGCTCGTGGACGAGGAGGAGGACCGGCGCGCGGCCAACTCCCTGCTGTACTCCGGCGGCCAGCTCAGCCTGATCCTGGGCCCGGCCGTCGCCGGCCTGCTGGCCACGGCGATCGGCCCCGACGCGGTGCTGGCCACCAACGGGCTGTGCTTCCTGGTGCTGGCCGTCTCGCTCGTGGGCTTCCCGCGCCTCGGCCGGCCCCCGGCGGAGGAGGCCGAGGGGCTGGGCAGCATGCTCCCCGGGCTGCGCGCCCTGTTCGGCAACGTGCGGGTGGCCACGCTGATCGTGATGACCTTCGTGGTGGCCGTCATCGCCACCCCCGTCGACGTCGCCCTGCCGGTCTACGTGGCCGACATCCTGGGCGGCTCGGCGAGCACGCTCGGGCTGTTCTGGACGCTGTACGGCGTGGGCGGCCTCGCGGGGGCGATCCTGGGCGGCGCCCTGCGCAGGATCCCGCTCTGGCCGGCCACCATCGCCATCGCCTTCGGCTGCGGCGCCGCGGTGCTGCCGCTCGGGCTGACGGCCATGTTCCTGCCCGCCCTCATCGGCTTCGCCATCAGCGGCTTCGTGTTCGCGCCCTACCCCGCCCTGTCGACCACCCTGCTCCAGCAGTCCATTCCCGCCGCCGCGATGGTGGCCGCGGGAACCGCCTGGTCGAGCATGATCCTGGTGGCCGAGCCGATCGGCTCGGCCCTCGGCGGCGCCATGGTGCAGCGGCTCGGGCCGCAGCCCACCATCCTCATCTCCGCCTTCGCCATGATGGGCGTGGCGCTGCTGGCCTGCCTGCCCTCCCTCCTGTCGCGCCTGCTCCGCAGGCCCCAGCCCGTCGGAGCGCCCGATGCGTGACACCGGCTCAGTGGACCAGTTCAACCGCATGGCCCGCCGCTACGACAGCAGCCCCGGCCAGTACGGCTGCCGCCGCGCCGACCCCGACGTGCTCGCGGCGGCGGCCGACCTGTCCCCTGACACGGTGCTGGACGTGGGCTGCGGCACCGGGCGGCTGCTGAGCCTGGCCGCCGGCCGGTGGCCGCGGGCCCGCCTGTACGGCGTGGACCCGGCCGGCGAGATGGTTCGCGTGGCGGGCGAGAAGCTGCCGCGGGCCCGCCTCCACGTGTGCGGCGCCGAGCGGCTGCCGTTTCCGGACCGGAGCTTCGACCTGGTGCTCAGCACCACGGCGTTCGGCCACTGGCAGGACCAGCCCGCCGGGTTGCGGGAGATCGCCCGTGTGCTGCGCCGTCCCGGCCGGCTCGTGCTGGCCGAGCACCGGCCGCCGCCGCGCTGGGCCCGACCGCTCCTGCGCCTGGTCGGCGGCGAGCTGCCGGCGCACCGCACTCCTGAGGAGACGCGGCACCTGCTGACGCAGGCGGGTTTCCAGGTGCGGAGCATCGGGCGGGTGCGGGGCGGGCTGGTGCTGGCGGTCGCCGAACCGGCGAGCTGACCGGCTCCCGCCCTCGCCGCGGGAGCCGGTCAGCACGTTGCTGGACGGGCACGCCGGTCAGCACGGCCTTCGGACCCGCACTCCGGTCAGCACGGCCCGCGGACCCGCACGCCGGTCAGCTCGCCTTGCGCTCGATCGGCACGCCGGTCAGCAGCGCCTTGAACAGCACCGGCTTGGCCTCGTTCTGGAAGTCCACGTCCGCGTGGAAGTCGTTGATCATCCCTTCCAGCACCAGCAACGACAGCAGCGGGAAGACGAACTCGGGGGCGGCGTACAGGCCGCTGCGCCGCTGCAGGTCGAAGAGCTTGGCGGCGAAGGGCGCCAGGCGGAAGTCGCGCGCCGGACGGCTGGCCGCCCCGGCGACCAGCGCCCCGATGCCTTCGCGGAAGGCGTCCAGATCGGCGTGCTCGCCGATGCTCCTGGCGCTGCGGATGACGATGCCGGCGCAGTAGGGGCCGTTGCCGCGCGCCATGTTGAGGAAGAACTCGGCGAACAGGCGGCGCACCTTCGGCTCCAGCCGGACCACGAAGCCCGCGTCGAGGATGACGATGCCGCCGTCCGGCGCGATGTACAGGTTGCCCGGATGCAGGTCGCAGTGGACCAGGCCGTTGATGAAGAGCATGCGGTACGCGCACCGGAGCACCCGCCTGACCACCAGCTCGGCCACCTCGGCCGGCAGTTCGGCCGGCTCGATCCGCCGCAGGCCGGGCAGGTACTCCATGACCAGCACCCCCTCGGCCCCCGCTTCGCGCACGGGTTCGGGGACGCGCAGGTAGGCCAGGTCCCCGAGGTTGCGGCGCAGCGCGTCGAGCGCGTCGGCCTCGGCCGCGAAGTCGAGCTGGGCCAGCACGGCGTCGCGGCACTGCCCGACGATCTCGCCGGCGGGCAGCCCCCGCATGCCGGGCAGGCGCTGCATGAGACGGGCGCCCGATTCGGCCAGGGCGAAGTCGGCGCGCATGCGCGGAGCGATCCCCACGCGGCGCACCTTGACGGCCACCTGCCGCCCGTCGGTCAGCACGGCCCGATAGACGCACGCGATGCTGCCGCTGGCGATCGGCTCCCAGTCGAAGTCGGCGAAGGGCCACGGGCGGCCCGCGTAGGCCGACCGCACCGCCTCGCGGGCATCCTGCTCGCTCATCGGGGCCACCTGGTCGTGGAGCCGGCCGAGCGCCTCGCAGATCTCCCGCGGCAGCAGATCCTGCCGGGTGCTGAGCAGCTGGGCGCCCTTGACGAAGCTGGGCCCCAGCTCGGTCACCAGCGTGCGCAGCTGCTTCCTGAGCACCGCGCGACGGCTTCCCCTGCCGCTCAGGGCGATCGCCGGCAGGGCGGCGCAGCTCCGGCGCACGGTGACTGCGGCGATGGCGAGGGCACGGCTCCAGGTTCGAAATGCCATTGCGGGCCCCTCGGTCGGTGATGTCCTCAGCGTGCCGCATATACGAAAAGGCAATGGCGATCGATTGCTGGATCCCGAAAGATTCCACCTATTTCAGAGAAGCGCACCCTATATCTACTGATATGCAACCAATCACTTTGCCCGGCATCGAGGAATACGCCCTTGCGCACACCACTCCGGACCCCCCGAGCCTGCTGGCGCTCGCGGCGGAGACCCAGGCAAGGTGTGAGCGGCCGCACATGATGGTGGGACCGGTGGAAGCGCGTTTCCTGCAATTCCTGGTGTGGACGTTGCGTCCCAGGGCCGTCCTGGAAATCGGTACATTCACCGGCTATTCCGCGTTGTCCATGGCCGGCGAGTTGCCGCCCGACGGACACATTGTCACGTGCGAACTCAGCCAGGAGCACGCCGACATAGCGCGCAAGCACATCGCGACGGCGGGCCACGACGACCGCATCACGGTCGTCGTCGGGCCGGCCATGGAGACGATCCGCACGCTGCCCGGCCCCTTCGACCTCATCCTGCTCGACGCCGACCAGGCCCACTTCCCCGAGTACCTGGACGAGCTGGTGCCCAAGCTCGCCGACAGGGGCGTGCTCGCCGTCGACAACACCCTGTGGAGCGGGGCCGTCCTCGACCCGTCCGACACGCTGGACAGCACCGAGGGCATCCGCCGTTTCAACGACCTGGTGGCCGCGCGTACGGACCTGGTCTCGGTGCTGCTCAGCGTGCGGGACGGGCTGACCCTCATCCGCCGTGCCCCGGGAGGAACGCAGACGTGACCCCGCACGGCATCGACCACCTCGAACTGTTCACCGGCGAGCCCGCCCGGCTGACCGCCTACCTGCGGGACGGCCTCGGCTTCACCGAGCACGCCGACGTGCCCTTCCCCGTCGAGGACCGCACGTCGGTGCTGCTGACCCAGGGACACATCGAGCTCGTCGTGAGCGCGCCGCGGCAGCAGGGCAGGGCCGCCGCCTTCGTCGCCAGGCACGGCGAGGGGGTCGCCGACATCGCCCTCCGCGTCGCCGACGCGGAGGCCGCCTTCGACGCGGCCGTCGCGCGCGGGGCCAGGCCCGTGCGGGAGCCCACCACGTTCGGGCAGACGGTCATCGGGGTCGTCGGCGGGCCGGGAGACGTCGTGCACTCGCTCGTCGAAAGACCCGGACGCGAGCCCTCAGGCGCCGGCCCGCTGCTCCTGGTCGACCACGTCGCCATGTGCCTGCCCGCCGGGATGCTCGCCCCCTCCATCAGGTTCTACCGCGACGTCTTCGGCTTCGAGACGATCTTCGAGGAGAAGATCGAGATCGGTGACCAGGGCATGGACTCCAAAGTGGTGCAGAGCCCGTCGGGCGGCATCACGTTCACGCTGATCGAGCCGGACATCGCCCGCGCCCCCGGGCAGATCGACGCGTTCCTGGACCGGCACGGCGGCGCGGGAGTGCAGCACGTGGCGCTCATGACCGACGACATCGTGAGCTCCGTGGCCGAGCTCGAGGCCCGCGACGTGGAGTTCCTCACCGCCCCGCTGCGCTACTACGACACCCTCGCCGAGCGCGTGACCACCATGACCGACCGCATCCAGGTCCTGCGCGAGCGGAACGTGCTGGTCGACCGGGACCACTGGGGTGTGCTGCTGCAGATCTTCACCAAGCCCGTCCATCCCTCCGGCGCCTTCTTCTTCGAGCTCATCGAGCGGCGAGAGGCCAGGACGTTCGGCAGCGGCAACGTCCGCGCGCTGTACGAGGCCGTGGAGCAGGAGCGCCGGGCCTCCCTCGCGGCGAGACCGTGATGACGACCTCCGCGCTCGGCCAGGAGCCGTCCGTCGCCCTGCGGACGGAGGACTTCGCCGTCCTGGCACAGGCCCGGCTCGATCCCGCCGTCTGGGACTTCCTGTCCGGCGGAAGCGGCGCGGAGCGCACCCTCGCCGGCAACCTGCGGGCCTTCGACGCGGTACGGCTGCGCCCGCGGATCCTGACCGGCACGGCCGAACCGGACACCCACGTCGACGTGTTCGGGCACCGGTGGCCGGCGCCCTTCGCGATCGCCCCCGTCGCCTGCCACCGGCTGCTGCACCCGGAGGGAGAGGTCGCCACCGTCAGGGGAGCGGGAGCGCTGGGCGCCGTCACGATCGTGCCCATGCTGGCCAGCCGGACGCTGGAGGACATCAGCAGGGCGGCGGCCGGGGCCCCGCTGTGGCTGCAGCTCTTCTGGACCAGGGACCGCGGCCTCATGATCGAGCTCGTCCGGCGGGCCGAGAGCGCCGGATACGGCGCCCTGGTCATCACCTCGGACATGCCCGTGATGGCCAGGCGGCTGCGCGACCTGCGCAACCGCTTCGTGATCGAGCCGGAGCTCGGCCCGGTCAACCTCGGCTCCGCCGGGGTGCAGGTGCGCGGCGGCGAAGGCGAGTCGGGGGTGAGGGCGCACGCGGCCAGGACCTTCGACCCCACCGCCACCTGGCACGACCTGGAGTGGCTGCGCTCCACCACCAGGCTGCCCGTGATCGTCAAGGGCGTGCTCACCGACCGCGACGCGGCGCTGGCCGTACGGCACGGCGCCCAGGGCGTCGTGGTCTCCAACCACGGCGGGCGGCAGTTGGACGGGGCGCAGTCCTCGCTCACCGCCCTGCGCGAGGTGGCGGACGCGCTCGGCGGCCGGGTGCCGGTGCTCGTGGACGGCGGCGTGCGCAGGGGCGTCGACGTGCTGGTCGCGCTGGCCGCCGGCGCCGACGCGGTGCTGCTCGGCCGCGCGCCCATGTGGGGCCTCGCCGCGGCGGGCGAGCGGGGCGTGCGGGAGGTGCTCGCGCTGATCCTCGAGGAGCTGGAGGAGGCCATGCTCCTGTGCGGTGCCGCGACCACGGCCGATATCGGGCCCGGCCTGCTGTCGTGGAGCGCGCCATGACCGCGCTGCTCAACGAGATCCCGGCCGAGGACCTGTGTCCCGCGCTGGGGCATCCCGTGCTGAGCTCGGCCGCCTTCCTCAACGAGGTCGCCGGCCGCTACCCGCGGGCCGTCTCCCTGGCCGCGGGCCGGCCGTACGACGGCTTCTTCGACCCCGCCGAGCTCGGCGACAACCTGCTGGCCTACCAGGAGCACCTGATCGGGCGCGAGGGACTGTCCCCCGGCGAGGTCACCCGCCGCCTCTTCCAGTACGGCAGGACCGCCGGGCACATCCACGGCCTGATCGCCGAGCTGATCGCCAACGACGAGGGCATCCACGTGCCGGCCGAGTCGATCGTCGTGGTCAACGGGGCGCAGGAAGGCATGCTGATCACGCTCAGGGCGCTCTGCAACGCGCCCGACGACGTGCTGCTCACCACCTCTCCCGCCTACATCGGCATTCTCGGTGCGGCCAGGCTGCTCGGCATCAGCTGCGCCGCGGTGGCCGAGGACGAGGACGGCGTGGATCCCGCGGCCGTCGCGGCCGTCGCGCGCCGCCTGCGCGCCAGCGGCCGGCGCCCCCGTGCCCTGTATCTGGTGCCGGACTTCTCCAACCCCAGCGGCCACACGCTCAGCGCGGAGCGTCGCGGCGCCCTGCTGCGCGTGGCCGAGGACGAGGGGTTGCTGATCCTGGAGGACAGCCCCTACGGCTTTCTCGCCGACCCGCCGCTGCCCAGCCTGAAGTCGCTGGACACCTCGGGCCGGGTGATCCACATCGGTTCCTTCGCCAAGACGTGCTTCCCCGGGGCCAGGGTCGGCTACGTCGTCGCCGACCAGGTGGTACGGCACGCCGACGGCTCGCGCTCGACGCTGGCGGACCAGCTCGCCCTGATCCGCAGCATGATCACGGTCAACACCTCGTCGGTGGCCCAGGCCGTGATCGGCGGCATCCTGGTGCGTTCGCGATGCCGGCTGCGCGAGCACAACGCCGAGCGGATCCGCTTCTATCGCGAGAACCTGGCCGCCCTGCTGCGCGCCCTGGACCACTGGCTGCCCGATGACCTCAGGAACCGGCTCGGAGTGTCGTGGAACGCGCCGGGCGCCGGCTTCTTCGTGGTGGTCAGGGTGCCCTTCCCGGCGGACGAGAACCTGCTCACCGTCTCCGCGCGCGACTACGGCGTGGTGTGGACGCCCATGAGCTACTTCTTCGCCGACGGCGGCGGATCCCGCGCGATACGGCTGTCGTGCAGCTCGGTGAGCGCCGCCGACCTCGAGGAGGGCGCGCGCCGGCTCGCCCTGCTGGTGCGCGACACAGCCCAGATGAGGAGATGATTGCCATGGCTGCTGATGGAACGGCGGTCCGGCGGCCGTTCACCGGCGACGAGTATCTGGAAAGTCTCCGCGACGGACGGGAGATCTGGATCCACGGCGAGCGCGTCAAGGACGTCACGGAACATCCCGCCTTCCGCAACAACGCCAGAACCATCGCCGGTCTCTACGACGCGCTGTGGGACTCCCCCGACAGGGACGTGCTGACGACGGAGACCGACACCGGCAACGGCGGCTTCACCCACCGTTTCTTCCGCTCCCCCGCCGACGCCGTCGAGCTGCGGCGCAGCCGCGACGCGATCGCGGCCTGGCAGCGGCGGGTGTACGGCTGGCTGGGCCGCTCCCCCGACTACAAGGCCTCTTTCCTGGCCACCCTCGGCGCCAACGCGGACTTCTACGGCGAGTACGCGGGCAACGCCCGCCACTGGTACCGCCTCGCCCAGGAGCGGGTGCTGCACCTCAACCACGCCCTGGTGCACCCGCCGGTGGACCGGCACCGGCCCCCGGACGAGGTGGCCGACGTGTACGTGCACGTCGAGCGGGAGACCGACGAGGGCATCGTGGTGAGCGGCGCGAAGGTCGTGGCCACCGGCTCGGCCCTGACGCACTACAACTTCATCGCCCACCACGGCCTGCCGGTGAAGGAGAAGCGGTTCGGCGTGGTGTTCATCGCCGCCATGGACACCCCCGGCGTCAAGCTGCTGTGCCGCCCCTCCTACGAGCTGGCCGCGGCCACCCTGGGCAGCCCGTTCGACTACCCGCTGGCCAGCCGCATGGACGAGAACGACACGGTGATCGTCTTCGACCGGGCGCTGATCCCCTGGGAGAACGTGCTCGTCTACGGCGACGTGGAGAAGGCCAACACCTTCTTCCACAACTCCGGCTTCCTGCCCAGGTTCGCCCTCCACGGCGTCACCCGGCTGGCAGTCAAGCTCGACTTCATCTGCGGGCTGCTGATCAGGGCGGTGGAGATCAACGGCACCGACGACTTCAGGGGCGTCCAGGCCAACATCGGCGAGGCCATGGTGTGGCGGCACCTGATGTGGGCGCTGTCGGACGCGATGATCCAGGGCTGCCGCCCGTGGAACGAGGGTTACGTGCAGCCCAGCGAGGAGTACGCGCTGGCCTACCGGGTGCTGGCCCCCATCGCCTACGGCAAGGTCAGGGAGCTGGTCCTGCACACCGCGGGCAGCGGGCTGATCTACCTCAACTCCGGCGTGGCCGACTTCCACAACGAGGAGGTCCGGCCGTACCTGGACCAGTACCTGCGCGGCTCACACGGGCACACCGCGGAGAACCGGGTCAAGGTCATGAAGCTGCTCTGGGACGCGGTCGGCAGCGAGTTCGCCGGGCGGCAGGAACTGTACGAGCGCAGCTACGCGGGCAACGCCGAGGAGAACCGGGTGCAGGTGCTGCGCAAGGGCAAGGCCGCGGGGGTGGCGGGAGACATGCTCGACCTCGTCGACGTGTGCCTGTCCGAATACGACCTCACAGGCTGGATCACCCCCCGCCTGGCCGGCCCCTGAACATCCTGGGGGGAAAGGTGAGCGACCAGCCGCTGATCGACGGCGCCGACCTGGTGGCCGTGGCACAGAAGTACGTCGACGGTGCCTCGGTGTTCGCATCAGGGCGTCAGCCGCTGTCCAGGCTCGCCTCCGTCACCCTCGACCTGGACCTCGACTACTGCAGGGCGGTCGCCGACTACTACGACCGCTCCCCCCGCATGGCCTACTCCCCCGCGGTCAGGCGCAGTTACGACCGCATGAAGGAGGAGAACGCCGAGCAGTTCCACGCGATCACCGCGGCCGGGATCGAGGTCGAGCCCTGGCTCGGCCCCGGCCAGCCGTACCGCGGCTCGCGCGACCTGCGGGCCGGGGTGTTCAGGACGGGCACGATCCACGTCTTCCTGACCCGCGACGGGCACGGTCCCGGCGGGATCCACGGCTACCACCCGCTCAGGGAGGGCTCCGGGATCGTGATCCGCGGCATCGAGTTCACCCACAACGACATCTTCCGCGTCGTGCACGACGTCTTCGGCCACGTCATGCCGGGCAACAGCTTCGGACCGCGGGGCGAGCTCCTGGCGGCCTACTGCCACATGCACATGTACTCCGACGACGTGCACCCGGTCATCTTCATCGAGCACGTCGGCCAGATCTGCTGGTTCTTCTACGGGCCGCACCTGCGTGACCCGGCGGGACTCCTGCCCAGGCCGGGCGAGCCCGGCTACGTCCCGCCTCCGGACCGGCCGTACGCCGCGCAGAAGGTCTTCCCCTTCGAGCGGAAGTACATCGACCGGTTTCACAGCATGTTCTCCACACGGGAGTTGGGATGACACACAGCCTGGAGCACTTCGTCCTGTCCGAGACGGTCAGGGAGGACTTCCCCTTCCTGCGGCAGGGCGAGCCGCTCGTCTACCTTGACAACGCGGCGACCACGCAGAAGCCGCAGGCCGTCCTCGACGCGCTGATCGACTACTACACCCGCAGCAACAGCAACGTCGGGCGCGGCTACTACCGGCTGAGCATGGAGTCGACCGAACGCTACGAGCAGGCCAGAGCGGTCGTCCAGCGCGCTCTCGGGGCCCGGCACCCCGAAGAGGTGATCTTCACCAGGAGCACGACCGACGCCACCAACCTCGTGGTCGACACCCTCGGCAGGCAGCTGGTGCGGGCGGGCGACCAGGTCGTGGTCACCGGCATGGAGCACAACTCCAACCTGCTGCCCTGGCGGCGGCTGTGCGAGGAGACGGGCGCCAAGCTCGTCGTCGTGCCCGTCAACGCCCAGGGCCGCGTGGACACCGCCGCCTTCGCCGCCGCGCTGGGGCCGCGCACCAGGCTCGCGGCCGTCGCGCACGTCTCCAACGTGCTCGGCACGGTCAACCCGGTCCAGGAGCTGGTCGCCGAGGCGCACCGGCACGGCGTCATCGTGATGGTCGACGGCGCCCAGGCGGTGCCCCACCGGCCGGTGGACGTCGCCGAGCTGGGAGCCGACTTCTACTGCTTCTCCGGGCACAAGGTCTACGGGCCCATGGGCATCGGCGTGCTGTACGGCAGGCGCGAGCTGCTCTCCGAGCTGCCGCCCTACCAGGTGGGCGGCGGCACGGTGAAGGGGGTGACCTTCGCCGAGCCGGTCGAGTACGTGCCCGTGCCCAACCGGCTGGAGGCCGGCACCCCGCACGTCGCGGGGGCGGTCGCGCTCGCGGCCGCCTTCGAGTACCTGGAGCACCTGGGCTGGGACGCCGTGCGGCGGCACGACGACACGCTGGTGCGCGCGACGCTCGACGCCGTGGCCGGCCTGGACGGCGTGCACGTCGTCGGCGATCCGGGCGGCGACCCCTGCGGGATCGTCTCCCTGTCCTTCGAGGGCCTGCACCCCTACGACGTGGGCGGCCACCTCGACCGGCACGGCATCGCCGTGCGCTGCGGGGTGCACTGCGCCAGCACCTTCCTCGACGACCTCGGGCTGGTCGGCACCGTTCGCATCTCGTTCGGCGTGTACAACACGCCGGCGGAGATCGAACGGCTCCGCGACGTCCTGGCGACCGTCGAGCCGGGCTTCTGGACCCTCGAGCAGCCGACCACCCGATTCCTCTGAGGTGCGCCATGACGTCGGTCGTGAACGAGCAGCGCGAGATCTGGGACGCGGTCAGCGAGGGCTGGCGGCGCTGGCAGAACGTCTTCGAGCGGGGCGCGGCCTCCGTGAGCACGGCGCTCGTGCGCATGGGCGGCCTGCGCCCCGGGCAGTCGGTGCTCGACGTCGGGACGGGGCTGGGCGAGCCGGCACTCACCGCCGCCGGAGTGGTCGGGCCGCGGGGCAGGGTGCTCGGGATCGACGTGTCCCCCGCCATGATCAGCGCCGCTCGCGCGCGGGCGGCGCACCTGCCCTTCGCGGAGTTCGTGGTGGGCGAGGTGACGACGGCGGCGCTGGCGCCGGGCGCCTTCGACGCCGTGCTCAGCCGCTGGGGGCTGATGTTCGCCGCCGACCGTGCCGCCACGCTGCGCGCGCTGGCCGGGCTGCTCAGGCCCGGAGGCGTGCTGGCCGCGGCGACGTGGGCGCCGCCGCCTGCCGTACCCATGATCAGCCTCGCCTTCCGGGTCATCGCCGAGCGGCTCGCGCTGGCCCCGCCGCCTCCGGGCCTGCCCGGCCCCTTCTCCATGGCCGACCCGAAGGCGGTGGCCGCCGAGCTCGCCGAGGCGGGCTTCACCGAGGTCACCGTCACCGAGCGGAAGGTGCCGTTCGTCATGGACTCGGTGTCGCACTTCGTGGCCTTCTCCAGGGACGTGCTCCCGCCCAGGATGCGCTCGCTCGTACGGGAGGCGGCCGACCCGCTGATCTGGGAGGCGGTCGCCGAGGCCGCCGCGGCCCACGCCAGGCCGGACGGGTCGCTCGACCTCACCTCCACCTGCCTGTGCGTGCGGGGTGTCCGGTGAGGCCCGACACCAAGCTGATCCACGCCGGGCGGCCCAGGGAATCCGGCACCGGAGACGTGATCCCGCCCGTGCACCTGTCGGCCACCTACGACCGGCGACCGCAGGACCCGCCGCGGTACTTCTACGGCCGCGGCGAGAACCCCACCCGCGAGGATCTCGAGCTGTGCCTGGCGGCCCTCGAGAACGCCGCGTTCGCCACCGCCTACGCCTCCGGGCAGGCCGCCGCGGCCGCGGTGGTGGGCCTGCTGTCTCCCGGCGACCGGCTGGTCTGCTCCGACAACGTCTACAGCGGCACCCGCGCCCTGCTGGAGTGGACCGGCAAGTACGGCATCACCGTCGAGTACGCCGATCTGGCGGAGCCGTCCCTCGTCGAACGCGCGGTCCAGGGCGCCGACCTGGTGTGGGTGGAGAGCCCCACCAACCCGCTGATGAAGATCGCCGACCTCGACCTCGTCTGCCGCGCGGCCCGCGCCACGGGAGCCACCGTCGTCGTGGACAACACGCTCGCCGGTCCGCTGCTCCAGCAGCCGCTGAGCTGGGGCGCGGACATCACGCTCTACAGCACCACCAAGTCGATCTCGGGCCATCTCGACGTGATCGGCGGCGCGCTCGTCTACAACCGTCCCGAGCTGCACGACCAGCTGCTCGCCCACCGCACCGCCACCGGCGGCGTCCCGGGGGCGCTGGACTGCTTCCTGATCCACCGAGGGCTGAGGACCCTGTCGGTCCGGGTCGAGCGCCAGGTGCGCACCGCCGAGGCGATCGCCGCGATGCTCGCCGGTCACCCGTCGGTCTCCCTGGTCCGCTACCCGGGCCTGCCCGACCACCCCCAGTACGACGTCGCCAAGCGTCAGATGTCCGGCCCCGGTTCGGTGCTGAGCTTCGAGTACGCCGGCGACCCCGCCGCGCTGATGGCGCGGCTGCGCTTCTTCGGCTGCGCGGTGAGCCTGGGCGGGGTGCACTCCCTGATCGAGTGTCCCGCCATGATGACCCAGCGTCCCGTCCCCCGTGAGGTACGGCTTCGCATGGGGCTGTCCGATCGCCTCATCCGGCTGTCGGTCGGCCTGGAGGACCGGCGCGACCTCATGGAGGACCTGCAGGAGGCCATGCGAGGAGCGCCGTGATCCTCCTGGACGGGGCGGTGGCCACGGAGCTGGAGCGGCGCGGGCTGCCCATGGCCGCCCCCTGGTGGACCACCCGGGCCCTGCTCACCGAGCACGGCCGGGAGCTGCTGCGTGCCGTGCACCGGCGCTACCTGGAGGCGGGGGCCAGGGTGCTGACCGCCAACACCTTCCGCTGCAACCTGCGGGCGTTGCGGCGGGCCGAGCTGGACGAGCGGCAGGCGGGCCGCATGGTGCGGCTCGCCGTGGACCTGGCGCGGTCGGCGCGGGACGGTCACGACGACGTGGTGGTGGCCGGTTCGATGGCCCCGGTCGAGGACTGCTACCGGCCCGACCTCGTCCCCGCCGACGCCGAGCTCCGTGCCGAGCACCGGTGGATGGCCGGGCAGCTGGCGGCGGCCGGAGTCGACCTCGCCCTGATCGAGACGGTCAACACCGTCCGCGAGGCGCGGATCGCGGTGGAGGAGGCGCGGGAGGCGGGACTGACCGCCTGGGTCAGCTTCGTCTGCGGCCCCTCCGCCACCCTGCTGTCGGGTGAGCCGGTCGCGCGTGCCGCCGCCGCCGTCTACCGCGCGGGGGCCGCGGCCGTGCTCGTCAACTGCACCTCGCTGGACGTGGCGCGCGGCTGCGTCGCCGAACTGGCCGGCCTCGGCGCGGGCGACATCGGCGTCATGCCCAACCTCGAACCCCGCAACGGCCCTCCGGTGCCACCCGAACGCTTCGCCGCGCTGATGTCCGGCTGGCGGCGGCGGTACGGCCTGACCCTGCTCGGCGGCTGTTGCGGCACGACCCCTGCCCACATCACGGCCCTGAACGGATGGGAAGACGCGCATGATGGACTGGCCGCAGGTCCGCGAGCTGTTCACGATCGACCCTGACCTCATCCACCTCAACACCGCCGGCCTCGGCTCGGCGCCGCGCCCCGTGCTGGACGTCATCGGCGGCGCCGACCGGGTGTACGCGAGGTCGCCGCGCGACCCGTTCGCCGACACCGCCCTCACCGACGTGCGGGAGTCCCTGGCGGGCGGGCTGGGATGCGAGGCCGACGAGCTGGCCGTCGTGCCGAGCGCCACCGACGCCAACGCCCGGATCCTGGCCGGGCTCGACCTGCGCGAAGGCGACGAGATCATCACCACCGACCACGAGTGCTACACCGTGCGCGCGCCGCTGTGCCAGCTGCGCGACCGTCGGGGCGTCGTCCTCAGGGAGCTCACCCCGCCGGTCGGGGCGGGGCAGCGGGCCGAGGAGATCGTCGAGCTGGTACGGTCGGCGATCACGCCGCGCACCAGGGTGCTCCAGTGGGCCGGGATCACGCTGACCACCGGAGCCGCCTTCCCCACGGCCGAGCTGGTCGAGCTGGCGCGGCGGCACGACCTGATCACGGTGCTCGACGGCAGCCAGGTGCTCGGCCACGTCCCCCTGCGGCTGCGGGAGCTGGGGGTCGACTTCCTCAGCGCGTCGGGATCGCGCTACCAGTGCGGCCCCATGGGCACCGGCCTGATCTACGCGCGCAACCGGCCCCTGCCCCTGCCGGTCTTCTGGCCGGTCGTCTCCCTGCTCTACCCGCTGCGGGACGGCCTGCCCGCCCGGCCCCACGACCTCGGGCGGCTGCTCCAGCAGAGCGACTCGGCCGACCTGTCGCGGGCGCAGGGCCTGCGCATCGCCTGCGAGCTGTGGGACCGCATCGGCCGCGACCGCATCCGGCGCCACGTCCTGGAGCTGAGCGCCCACCTCAAGGAGCGCGTCGTCCATCACTGGGGCCGGGCCGCGCTCCTCAGTCCCTTGGACGACCCGCGGCTGCACTCGGGCCTGGTGGCCTTCGACCCCTTCGGGGGGAGCGCGGACATCGGCGGGTTCGTCCAGCTCAAGCGGCAGCTGGCCGATGAGCACGGGATCACCGTCGAGATCACCCGCTTCGCCCGCCCCGGCGTGCGGGACGAGCTGCCCGCGGTCCGGGTCTCCCCGCACCTGTACAACGACGTGGAGCAGATCGACCGGGCGATCGACACGATGATCAAACTCTGCCGCTGAAGGGTCAGCGGGCCGGGCGGCTGGGATACCAGTCGCCCCGGCCCTGCGGCAGCAGGTCGAGCAGCGACCAGGTCGCGCAGAGCAGGTCGAGGCCGCGGGCGTCGCCGCCGTCACCCGGCTGGTACGGCTCGTCGCCGGGGTCGCTCAGCATGGCCGAGCCCTGCCAGGAGATCCTGACGCGCCCGTCGGACCTGTCGTAGACGGTCACCACGGGTTCGAGGTCACCGGGATGGGCGCGCAGCCCGAGCCGGTCGGTGAGGTCGCCGGGACGCGTGGAGTAGAGGGGCACCCACCGCCACTGCCGGCGCCGCGCCACCTCGGCCAGGCGCGCGGGTCCGGCGGGCGCCATGACGGCCACCGCGGTGCGCTCGAGCAGGTGCGGGGTGACGGCGTCGATGCCGTCGACCCACATGGAGCACAGGGGGCACGGCTCCGGCCAGTCCTCGTCGAACATCATGTTGTAGACGAGCAGCGTGTGATGGTCGCCGAACAGCCCGCTCAGGCGCGCCGGCGAGCCGTCGAGCGCGGCGAGCGGCGGGTCATCGTCCAGCTCGGGCCCCGGGGGCAGGGCCCGCCGCCGCGCGGCCACCTGCTCGCCCAGCTCGCGCAACCGGCGTTCGGCGCTCAGCAGTTCGGCCCGCGCCTTGACGTACTCGGGCGTGGCCGACTCGAACAGAGCGGGACGTGACACCTCGGCTCCACCTCACCACATGATCGGCGACAACTGGCTCAGCACCCACGCCACCGCCCCCGCCTGCACGAACGCGGTGACCCTGTGGTCGCGGCCCAGCGCGTACAGGCCGTAGGCGGCCAGTTCGAGCAGGAGCAGGATGGGCGCCAGCACCATGACGTACAACCCCAGCATGCCAGGCAGCACCTGGGTGATGACGCCAATCATGACAACGGCCAGCATCAGCAGGCGAGCCGCGAGCGACTTGGCCGCGGCGGCCGGCGGGCGGCCGCGGCGCAGCAACCGGTCGGCGGCCAGGAAGAAGGGCAGGATCAGCGCGGTCGCGAGCGCCCAGAGCAGCACGCGCTTCGGGGTGGGCACCAGTCCGTGCACCATCGCCCCGAGCGGGGTCAGCACGACGATCACGCCCACGAGGACCAGCGCGGCGGGCGCGAGCGTGTGTCGTGCGGACCACGCCTGCGCAGCCGGGAGCCACTGCCGTGCCGGAGTGAGCCGGCCCACGGCCAGGAGGATCGTTCCCGCGACGCCCAGCAGCACCGCCAGCGCGCCGCCCGCCTCCATCCCGAGCAGGTGGCCCGCGTCACCCCAGGCCAGCCACGGCAGCGGCAGCAGCAGCGCGCCGCCCACCAGCAGAAGGCCGAGCACGGGACGCCCCGCCTCGGCGGTCGGCTCGCCGCTGCGGGCCAGCGCGCCGCCGGCGAAGCCCACGAGCGTGAGGAGTACGGCGGCGCAGGGCAGGTAGAGCACCGTCAGCAGCGGCCGCCGATCCGCGGCGCCGGACGGCGTGGCCGGACGGCCGGTCACCTTGGCCACCCAGTCCACCACGTAACCGGCCGTCAGGTCCGAGAAGAGCATGGTCAGGTGGTTGGTCCCGGCCACCTCCCGCAGGGCCACGGCCGTGCCCTGAGCGTGGTCGCCGTTGACCTGGCCGTAGGCGAGCGGGGTGCCCGACCACAGGCGGGCCGTGCGCTCGGCGCCCTCCCGCACGACGCCCGCGTCGCCCTCCGCCACCACGAACAGGACGTTCCTGGCTCTGGTGCCGGGTTCGACGCCGCCCATGGCGCCGCCCATGGCGACGGTCGCGACGGGCCGCCGATCGCGCACCGCGAAGCCGAGCACGCCGGCGGCGCCCATCGAGTGGCCGACGACGACGACCTTGGCCGGGTCCACGTAGGGGACCGTGCCCAGCCAGGTGAGGACGGCGTCCAGATCGGAGCGCATGCCCTCGAACCCGGCCGACTGGTGCCGTTCGGTGCTCAGGCCGTGGCCGCGGAAGTCGAAGGTGACCACCGCGTAGCCCGCGGCGGCCACGCGCCGCGCGAGCACGCTCATGGTGGCCTGGTCGGCGGAGTGGCCGTGTGCGATCACGACCACGGGCGGCCTGCTCCCCTGCGGAGGCGGGTCAGGCATGCCCAGGACGCCCGGAGCCGTGACCGTGCCCGGCACGTACAGCGTGGCCGGCACCCGGCCGTCGACGAGCACCGGGCGGTGCGGCACGCCGCCGCGTTCCTCCCCGCCCAGCGCGAGGGCCAGCCAGCCGCCGACCGCCACGGACACGAACGTCACCAGAGCGACGAGAGCTCTGTTCACCGGGTCTCCTCGGGTACGGCGGCCCGCCGGCCGACGATCACTTGATGAACGGGACGATGGCCACGAACGCGAGCACCGTGAGCACGGCCGCGATCGCCCTGACGCGGCCGAGGGCCCGGCCGGACAGCTTGCTGTCCAGGGCGAACCTGCCCGCTCCGGCCAGCAGGAGGCCCAGCCCGCCCGCGAGCACGGCCAGCTCCCACTCGAAGCCCGTCGGCATGAAGAAGCCGCCGCCCGCGGAGAGCTTGATGTAGCTGGAGGCGGCCATCGTGACCACCACGATCGCCGCGCCCACCGAGGTGAGCAGCCCTGCCAGGAGCAGGACGCCGGCGATCACCTCGGAGACCGCGGTGATCCACGAGAAGGCCTGGGACGCCCCGACTCCCTTGGAGCCGAGGTAGCCGGCCATCTTGGCGGTGTCCCATCCGGTCCACGCGCCGAACAGGTTCTGCACGCCGTGCAGGAGGAAGGTGGCGCCGAGCGCCACACGGAGGACGAGCAGCCCGGCACTCACCCAGGTGTCCCGGACCGTCGCCGCCGACCAAGAGCTGGCACTGTCACCGTTCACTCCCCCGTCCCAGTGCCGTGGACGGGCTGCTTCGGTAGCCATACTCGGCAAGGTAGGCAGGCACCGACCGGCCCGCTCGGCATCTGTCGGGCGAGCGACAGCTCACTGGGCAATCGGGCGCCGGCACGCGATCATCGGAGTATGGGCGATCTGGGAGGTGTGGTGGCGGGAAGACTGGTCGCGGTGAGCGACCTGCACGTCGGGTACGCGAGGAACCGGGAACTGCTGGAGGATCTGCCGCGCGAACCGACGGACGACTGGCTGCTGATCGCCGGGGACGTGGCCGAGCGCTGGGAGGACATCGCCTGGGCGCTGGCCACGTTGCGCGCCCGCTTCGCCAAGGTGGTGTGGGCCCCCGGCAACCACGAGCTGTGGACGGTACCGGGCGATCGCCTCCAGTTGCAGGGTGACGGCAAGTACCGCGCTCTGGTCCAGCTGTGCCGCAGCCTGGGTGTGCTGACCCCGGAGGATCCCTTCCCGGTCTGGACAGGGGAGGGCGGGCCGGTCACGATCGCGCCCCTGTTCGTCCTGTACGACTACAGCTTCCGTACGGCCGGCTGCGCCACCAAGCAGGAGGCGCTGGCACTGGCCCACGAGGCCGGCGTGGTGTGCACCGACGAGTTCCTGCTCCACCCGGACCCCTACCCGACCAGGGAGGACTGGTGCCGGGCGCGCGTGGCCGAGAGCGAGCGCAGGCTGGCGGCCTGCGATCCGGACGTGCCGATCGTCATGGTCAACCACTTCCCGCTGGTCCGCGAGCCGACGGCGATCCTGCGTCATCCGGAGTTCGCCCTGTGGTGCGGCACCGAGCTGACGGCCGACTGGCACCGCAGGTTCCGCACGGCGGCGGTGATCTACGGCCATCTGCACATCCCCCGGGTCACCTGGCATGACGGCGTGCGCTTCGAGGAGGTCTCCGTCGGCTACCCGCGCGAGTGGGAGCGGCGTGGACTGCCGCACGACATCTTCCGCCAGGTCCTTCCCGTACTGGAGCCGGTGTGATCGAGGACATCCTGCCCAAGGGCGTCGCCGTGGCCGAGTTGTTCGCCGACCGGCCCGGCGCCACGCTGTTCGAGGAGGAGGCCGTCGCGGTGCAGCGGGCCGTCGACTCCAGGCGCCGCGAGTTCACCACTGGCCGCGCCTGCGCGCGGCGCGCCCTGGCCCGGCTCGGGCTGCCTCCCGTCCCCGTGCCCCGGGGCGAGCGCGGCGCGCCCGCCTGGCCCGACGGCGTGGTCGGCAGCATCACGCACTGCGCGGGTTACCGCGCGTGCGCCGTCGCGATGGACACGCAGGTCCTGACCATCGGGATCGACGCCGAGCCGCACGAGCCGCTGCCTGACGGGGTCTTCGACATGATCTCGCTGCGGACCGAGCGCTGGGCGCTGGCCGGGCTGCCCTCCGGCGTGCACTGGGACCGGGTGCTGTTCAGCGCCAAGGAGTCGGTCTACAAGGCCTGGTTCCCCCTTGCCCGGCGCTGGCTGGACTTCTCCGAGGCCACCGTCACGATCGATCCGTCGGCGGGGACGTTCCACGCCCACCTGTCGAAGATCGCCACCGTTCACGGGGGTGAGCTGCTGACGGAGTTCGCGGGAAGGTGGCGCGTGACCGACGGGTTCGTCCTCACCGCGATAGCTCACCCCGCGGATCGAGCCGCATCACCTGTGGGCGAACCTCTTGCCATGAAGCTGTGAACGAGCGAACTTTAGAAAGTAATAGTAGTCGTCGGCCTTCCGGGAGCGAGGAATGTTCGAGAGGTTCACCGACCGCGCGCGGCGGGTTCTCGTCCTGGCTCAGGAGGAGGCCAGGAAACTCAACCACGACTATCTCGGCACCGAGCACCTGCTGCTCGGCCTGCTCCTGGAGGGGCAGGGGGTGGCGGCGCTCGCCCTGACCAAGCTCGGCATCGGGCTGGACGCGGTCCAGACGGGGGTCGTCTCGATCAGCCTGCCCGGCGAGCGGCCGCATGACGGGCACATCCCCTTCACCCCCCGCGCCAAGCGCGTGCTCGAGCTGGCGCTGCGCGAGGCGCTCTTCTTCGGCCACGACCACATCGGCACCGAGCACCTGCTGCTGGGGCTGATCAGGGAGGGCGAAGGGGTGGCCGCGCAGGTGCTGGCCTCGCAGGGCGCCGAGCCCACCGGCATCCGCAACGAGGTCACCAGGATCCTCCAGGGGGACGAGATCGGGGACGAGGACGACCAGCGTCCCCCGGTCGCGCCGCCCAAGCCCAAGTCCTCCATCCTCGACCAGTTCGGCATGAACATCACCGAGGCGGCCCGCGAAGGCAGGCTGGACCCGGTGATCGGCCGCGAGGAGGAGATCGAGCGGGTCATGGAGGTGCTCTCCCGGCGGACCAAGAACAACCCGGTGCTGATCGGCGAGCCCGGCGTCGGCAAGACCGCCGTCGTCGAGGGGCTGTCCCAGATGATCGTCGACGGGGACGTGCCCGAGACGCTCAAGGACAAGCAGCTCTACACGCTGGACCTCGGAGCGCTGGTCGCCGGCTCCCGCTACCGGGGCGACTTCGAGGAGCGGCTGAAGAAGGTGCTCAAGGAGATCCGCGCCCGCGGCGACGTCATCCTGTTCATCGACGAGCTGCACACCCTGGTGGGGGCGGGGGCGGCCGAGGGCGCGATCGACGCGGCCAACATCCTCAAGCCCATGCTGGCTCGTGGCGAGCTGCAGACCATCGGGGCGACCACGCTCGACGAGTACCGCAAGTACCTGGAGAAGGACGCCGCACTGGAGCGGCGTTTCCAGCCGATCCAGGTGCCCGAGCCCTCCCTCTCGCACACGATCGAGATCCTCAGGGGGCTGCGTGACCGCTACGAGGCCCACCACCGGGTCTCGATCACCGACGGCGCGCTGGTGGCCGCCGCGCAGCTGGCCGACCGCTACATCAGCGACCGTTTCCTGCCCGACAAGGCGATCGACCTCATCGACGAGGCCGGCTCACGCATCCGCATCCGCCGGGGCGCCGCCCATGCGGTGCCACGCGAGGTGACCGAGGAGCTCATCGCCGAGGTGCTGGCCAGGGCGACCGGCATCCCGGCCGTCAAGCTGACCGAGGAGGAGTCGCAGCGGCTGCTGCGCATGGAGGACGAGCTGCACAGGCGGATCATCGGCCAGGACGACGCCATCAAGGGCCTGTCCCGGTCGATCCGGCGCACCCGCGCCGGGTTGAAGGACCCGCGCCGTCCCGGCGGGTCGTTCATCTTCGCCGGCCCCTCGGGCGTCGGCAAGACCGAGCTGTCCAAGACGCTGGCCGAGTTCCTCTTCGGCGACGAAGACGCCCTGATCATGCTGGACATGTCGGAGTTCATGGAGAAGCACACCGTGTCGCGGCTGTTCGGCTCCCCGCCCGGCTACGTCGGATACGAGGAGGGCGGCCAGCTGACCGAGAAGGTACGGCGCAAGCCGTTCTCGGTCGTGCTGTTCGACGAGATCGAGAAGGCCCACCCCGACATCTTCAACACGCTGCTGCAGATCCTGGAGGACGGCCGGCTGACCGACGCCCAGGGCCGGGTGGTCGACTTCAAGAACACGGTCATCATCATGACCACCAACCTCGGCACCCGCGACATCTCCAAGGGCATCGGGATCGGGTTCGCCGCCTCCGACGTGGGCGGGTCCACCTACGACCGGATGAAGGGCAAGGTGCAGGAGGAGCTCAAGCAGCACTTCCGGCCCGAGTTCCTCAACCGGGTCGACGACATCGTCGTCTTCCACCAACTCGCCTCGCAGGAGATCATCCTCGTCCTCGACCTGATGCTGGCGCGGGTGGCCGAGCGGATGGCGGAGCGCGGAATGGAACTGGAGGTGTCCGGGGAGGCCAAGCGGTTGCTGGCCGACCGGGGCTACGACCCGGTCATGGGCGCCCGGCCGCTGCGCCGTACCATCCAGCGCGAGCTGGAGGACGTGCTGTCGGAGAAGATCCTCTACGGCGAGCTGCGCTCCGGCCAGCACGTGCTCGTCAGCGTGAGGGAGGGAGCCCTGCACGTGACCGGCGTGGAGCGGCCCGCGCCGTAGCGGCGCCCCGCTCAGCGGCTCGCGGCACCGCGCGCCTGGTCGGGCGTCCCCTCGGGCACCAGCCCGAGGAGGGCGCTCACCCGCAGGATCGCCTCCGGCGGGCCCTGCAACGTCAGCCGCCCCGACACCACGGCGCCGAAGGGCGAGAGCCGCTTGGAACCGATCTCCATGAACGTGCGGGCATCGGTGACGGCGGTCACCGTGGGCGAGCCGGGATAGCCGCCCTCGACCGCGACGGCGCCGCCGTCCTTGACGACGACGTGGAAGAGCACGTCGTCGACCTGGAACTCGTACACCTCGTCCAGGTCGGGCACCCGCGAGTCGTCGATCATGGCCTGCACCGCCAGGAACCCCCAGTACGGCCGGACGATCTCCTCGGGCGTCGGCGCGTCCAGGAACGGCAGCCCCCACCGGGCCAGGCTGAGCACCGGCTCGCGCAGTTGCCGGCCGACCTCGGTCAGCTCGTAGCCCCGGTCCTTGCCCTGGTCGTCGGCCACCTTGCGGAGCACGCCCTCGGCGGTGAGGAACTTCAGCCGCTCGGCCAGCAGGTTGGTGCCGACGCCCGGCAGCGCGGCGATGAGGTCGCTGTAGCGGCGCGGCCCCAGCAGCAGCTCCCTGATGATGAGCAGCGTCCACCGCTCACCGATGACGTCGAGGGCGGCGGCGAGCCCGCAGTACTGGCCGTAGTTACGCCTGGCATGGACCATGTGCCGCCTCCAACGCGCCGACGGTGACCGCCTTCCCCTCACCACTCTATTTTATTGAAGTGGCGAGGAGAACCACACGAGTCCATAGCCGGTTGGCGTACCCGGATGACCAGGCCCGGATGACCAGGCAGGGTCTGCCCCGGCGGGCAGGCACCAACGGCGGCCTCCGCGCTAGGCGCGTGCTTGGCCGCCGCGAACCCGGAGGAACACACTGGAGGCATCCATGCGGGGAGGGCCCGCCCGCCCCGGCGGAAGACCCAGAGGTGCACCATGATGACTCGATGGCGGCCCGGCGCGATCCGCGCCCGGGTGGACGGTGCGGACCAGGTCCCGGCCGGAAAGCCCCGGAAGAGCGCCCCGCGACCGCTCGCGGGGATCGAGTACGACTGGTCGCGCGCGCCCGCGCCGCGCACCACGGACATCGGACGGCGTGCGCTGCTCTGGACTGATGCCTGAGAGCACACCGGCCACCGCGCGTCTGAGGAGGATCGGCGAGCTGGCGCTACCGCCGGTCGGCCTCGGCTGCGCGGCTCTCAGTGGCTTCTACGGCGCGGTGAAGGGCGCCGACGGCGTGCGCGTCCTCCGGCAGGCGCTCGGAGCCGGCCCGGCCCTCCTGGAGACCGGCGTCAGCCCGGACCGGGCCACCGGTGTGGTCCGGCGAGCTCTCGCCGGACGCCGCGAGCGCGCCGTCGTGGTGGCGGGGGACGCGACGGGGGACGTGGAGCGGGCCTGCGACGCGTGGCTGCGCGAGCTGGGCACCGGCCACCTCGACCTGTTCTACGTCAGCCGTTGCCCGGCGGGGCTGGAGGAGACGGTCGGCAGGCTCGGCGCCCTGGTCACCGCCGGGAAGGTCCGCCACATCGGGCTGTCCGGTGTCTCCGCCGACCAGCTCCGGCGGGCGCACCGGATCCATCCCGTGACCGCGCTGGTGAGGGAGTACTCACTCGTGCACCGCGACATCGAGGCCGAACTGCTGCCCGTCGCGCGCTCGCTCGGCATCGGGGTGATCGCCGGCTGCCCCCTCGGGCGGGGACTCCTCACCGGCAGGATCCGCGCTCCCGAACACCTGCGCTCCGGCGATCCTCGCCGGCTCGACCCCCGTTTCCGTGGCGAGCGGCTGCGGCAGAGCGTACGGCTGCTGCCGCTCGCCGAGGAGATGGCCGCCGAGCTCAACGTCAGCCTGTCCCGCCTGGCGCTGGCCTGGCTGCTGGCCCAGGGGGAGGACGTCGTGGTCGTCCCGAGCACGCGCAACCCGTTGCACCTGGAGATGAACCTCGCCGCCAAGCACGTCCGGCTGGCGCCCGAGCAGCGTGCTGGGCTCGAGCGGGTCTTCACTCGCTGAGGACCCGCGAGGCGGCCCGGTCACCGCCCGTTGTGGACCTTGTCGACCTTGATCAGGGACGCGCTGACGGCCTTGTTGACCGCGTCGATCCTGGACACGGCGCCCAGCTTGATGAAGATGTTGCGCAGGTGCCGCTTGACGGTGGCCTCCGTCAGGCCGAGCCGGGAGCCGATCTGGGTGTTGGTGAGCGCCTGGGCGGCCAGGGTGAGCACCTCACGTTCCCGGTCGGACAGCAGGTCAGAGGACTGCCCGTCGACCTGGGCCAGGCTCTCGCGGGAGACGGCGAGCAGCACCCGCCCGTCGCCGCAGCGGGCGCTGTGGATGGCCGACACGACCTCCTGGATGCTGGCGCTCTTCAGCAGGTAGCCCCTGATCCCCGCGGCGAGCAGGCTGCGGAGCAGTTCCGGCCCGTCGTACATGCTCAGGATCAGCACCTGTGTCTCGGGCGAGTGCCGATGGATGCGGGCCACGGTCGTCGGAGCGTCGTCGCCGGGGATCTCGACGTCGAGCAGCACGACGTGCGGCCGTTCCCTGGCCACGAGGGCGACCGCCGACTCGCTGTCGCCGGCCTCCCCGACCACGACCATCCCGGCCTGCGCCTCCAGGAGTTCGCGCAGCCCCTCCCTCACCAGGACATGGTCATCGACGAGCAAGACCCTGATGGGTTCCTGGGCCTCGCGTGTCATCGCGGTCCATCCACGTGATAGCCCCTCTGGGATGTATCCGGCGCCAGCTGACAAGCCGGACTCAGAGTAACCCAGGTCGACGGTCAGCGCGATGCATCGCGTCAGCTTCTCGCGCCCGCCATCATCAGGAGTTCGGAGTCGGTCAGCACCCGGTGGGACCGACGCGCCAGGCGAAGGATGTCGTCGACCACCTCGCCATCAGCGGGAAGGCCGCGCCGGCGCATCCAGTGCACCACGTTCCACCGGCCGCTGGCGGGCCCGATGTCGATCTGCTGCGACCGGCCCACCGCGGAGGCGGGGACGGCGGAGTAGACGCGGTCGGCGAGCGGGAGGTTCCCCGCGAACTCGGCCTTGGCCACGGCGGCGGCGTGCACACCGGTCGCGGTGCGGAAGGCGTCGGCCCCGACCACCGGATAGTCGACGGGGATGGGCCGCTCGCAGGCGGCGGCCGCGAGCGCGCAGTAGTCGGGCAGCGCGCGCAGCTCACGCGTGTCGCCGGACAGGTGCAGGTTCACCAGCAGCTGGTCCATGGCGGTGTTGCCGCAGCGCTCCCCCATGCCGAGCGCGGTGCCGTGCACCCTGTCGACGCCCGCCTCGATCGCGGCCAGCGCGTTGGCCAGGCCCAGCCCCCGGTCGTTGTGCCCGTGCCATTCGATGGGCACGGACCCGAAGCCGTGGGCGGCGAGGATCTCCTCGGCCACGTAGCCGACGATCGCCCGGGTGCCTCGCGGCGTGGCGTGGCCGACCGTGTCGCAGAGGCAGATCCGCTCGGCGCCCTCGTACAGGGCCACGTGCGCGATGAGCCGGAGCATGTCGGGGCAGGTTCGCGTGGCGTCCTCCACCACGATGCACACCGGCAGATTCTCCCGCCGCCCGAATTGCATGGCCGCGGTGACCGAATTAACCAGATGGTTTTCCGTCCAACCTTCTGTATATATCCTTATGGGACTCGTTCCGATAAACGCCATTACGCCGATGACGCGACCCGTGTCCTGGCTGATTTGCGCGATGGGAATGATGTCTTCAGGAACGGTCCGGGCGGCGCAATGGAGCTCCAGCGGCAACCGCAGGTCCTCGGCGTGCCGGGCGAGCCGGGCGGCGAAGAACGCGGCCTCGGACCCGGTGGCCGGCATGCCGATGCTGGCGGCGTCGATCCCCAGCCTGGCCATCAGCCGGAGGAGCGCGGCCCGTTCCTCGAGGGTGGGCTGGCGGACGGAGGGGCTCTGCAGCCCGTCACGGAGCGACTCGTCGTTCAGCTCCACCTGCCCGGTCGGCTCCGGCTCGGGTGGGCGGAGCCGTGACCGGTTCCAGTCGAAAATTACCTCGCCTGTTCCGCTGCTCATTTCCGGGGTGCCGTCCTCTCCTATAATGAGATGGTCGAGACGGTAGGCCGACGTTAACAACGGAACGCGACTCCAACAAGTCCGGACCCGAAAGAGCGGGTGCCGCGGAGGCCGGACAATCACCGGTATCGAAAGATGTAGGATCCGCTACCCCCTTCGAGATCCGCATTAACGGAAGTCCGCGAGCGGGCTCATAATCACGCCATGGTGACCCAGGAGGCCGTTCCGCGCCGCGTCCCCGCTCGCACGCTCCTGAAGTGCCTCGTCGAGGCGCGCCCGTCGGTCCTGGCGATGTATCTGCTCAGGTTCGTCACCGGCGCGGCGCTCGGGGTGTCCTCCATGATCGGGGGATCGGTGCCGGAGGTGGCGGGCGCCGCGCCCGAGTGGCTCGGCTCGCCGGCCATACAGGGGGGCGCGGGAGCCGCCGCGTGGCTGGGGTCGTCGGCGCCAGGGGTGCTGGGCGGGGCGGCGGTATGGGTCCTGGCGATCCTGTCGGCCTACCTGCTCAACGGGGTGACCGACGTCCACGAGGACCGGGCCAACGACTCCCGCCGCCCCATCGCGGCAGGCGAGCTGAGGCCGGAGTCGGCCGCGGCGGTCGCGAAGGCGGCCGCGGCGCTGTCCATGGTGGGCGCCGTCCTGCTCGTCCCCACGCTCGCCCCGGCGGTGGCCGCCGTGCTGGTGCTCGGCTACGCGTACTCGATGCCCCCGCTCAGCCTCAAGCGCCACACGCTGGGCGCGCCCGGCATCGGGGTGGCCGCCGCGCTCCTCAGCTACCTGGCCGGATACGCCAGCGTCGCCCACGGCACGACGCCGGACGCGGGGACACTCCTGTTCGCGGTGGTGATGTCGCTGTGGGTCGGCCTCGTGGGCACGATGGCCAAGGACCTCCCGGACGCGCCGGGCGACGCCGCGGCGGGACGGCGCACGGTCGCGGTGCTGTACGGCGAGCCGCTCCTGCGCCGCCTCCTGGCGGTCGCGGCCGCCGCCCTGGCCGGGTGCCTCTGGCTGGCCGTGGCGACCGTCGCGCCGGGACTGGGCCTGCCGGCCTGCGCGCTGACGCTGGGAGCGGGCGTGGTCGCCGTCCTGGCCCTGACCCACGCGTCGCGGGGCGGGCGCTGCAGGAAACGCCGCCTCTACCGAGGCTTCATGGCCACGCAGTACGTGACGCACCTGTGTCAACTCGTGTCAGTCGGCGTACCCTCAGTGGTGTCCAGTTGACACCGTTGCTCCCAACCTGGCGGGCTTCGGTTGGTTGCCGCGAGTGGAGGGCCCGTGGCCGCAGACGCCAAGCCCCATGGGTCGCCGTGGGACGACTTAGCGCGCTCCCTTGAGAAGGAGCGAGCCGCGATGCTGCTCGCCTACGAGAGGGAACTTCATGAAGCGGGCAATCCGATCGTCCGCGAGCGCGAGTCGAGGGCCCAGGCGATGGCTCAGGCGAACGCCACCCTGACCGACCTGATCCGCAGCCTGCGGGACCGGAAGGTCACCATGGACAGCGAGCGGTGGCTGCTCACCAGGGACATCGGCGAGAGCAGGGCCGCGAGCCGGCTCGACCCGCGTGACTCGCTGCGGGCGGCGGGCACCCTCTTCGAGCTCATCCTCGGCGAGGTGGAGCGCCACGTCTCCGCCGAGCAGGCCCCGCTGGAGCTGCTGACGCTGACCGCCCTGGCGGTGAACGAGAGCATCAACACCAGGATCAGGGAGGCGGCCAGCGCGTACACCGGCTACCTGCTCAACATCATCCACCGGGCGCATCTCAACGAGCGTCGCCGTATCGCCCGGGAGCTGCACGACCGGGTGGGGCCGGGGCTCAGCGTCGCCCACCGCCAGCTGGAGCTCTTCGAGATGTTCGCCACGAGCGGGCCGTCACGGGCCGCTTCGCGGGCGGGCAAGGCCAAGCAGGCCGTCGGCGAGGCGATGCAGAACCTGCGCGCCGTCACCTCGGAGCTGCGTTTCGAGGACACCGTGACCAGCATGGAGAAGGCGCTGCTCACCTTCACCGAGACGTTGCGCACCGACGAGGTGACCATCAGGGTGAGCGTCAACGGCGACGAGACGTGGGCGCCACCAGCCGTGCGCGACGAGTCCTTCCTCGTCATCAGGGAGGCCATCCGCAACGCCGTCGCCCACGGCGCCCCCGCCGTGGTGCTGGCCAGGATCGACATCTCACCCCACGACCTGCGGGCCTCCGTCGAGGACGACGGCGTCGGGTTCGACACCGGCCGGGCGGGCAGGTCGCGCAGCGTCGGGCTGTCGTCGATGCGGGAGCGGGCCGAGCTGATGGGCGGCACGCTGACCGTCTCCTCCTGGCCGGGCCGCGGCTCTCACGTCGAGCTTCTGGTCCCGCTGCCCGGACGGCGGGAGGCCACCGTCTGACCGGCCAGGTCGGCCGCGCGGGTCTCGGGCGCGAACAGGACCGCCACCAGCGAGGCCGCCGCCAGCACCACGATCAGGACGGCGAGCGGCCACGACGCGCCGCCGGCCGCCTGGACGAGGGCGGCGGCGACGAGCGGCATGGGTCCGCCGAACAGGGCGGCACTGGTCTCCCGCGCCACCACGACGCCGCTGAAGCGATACCGCGTCTCGAACATCTCGATGAACAGCGAGGCCTGCGCCACGCCCATGGCGACCAGGCCGCCGGCCGTGGCCATCGTGACCGCGAGCACGACGAGCAGGGGCCGTCCGGTGTCCAGCAGGACGATCATCGGACCGGCGAAGGCGATCAGGAACAGGCAGCCGAAGAACCAGACGGGGCGCCGACCGACCAGGTCGGCCAGCCGGCCGAAGACCGGTACTGCCAGCACCGCGGCGGTGCCCGCCACCACGTTGGCCGTCAGCCCGACGGCCGGCGGCAGGCCCAGTGTCCGGCTGACGTAGTGAAGCAGGAACACCGACACCAGGTAGTAGACCGCGACGAAGGGCCCGTTGGCCGCGAACGCCACCAGCAGGCGACGGGGCTGGTGGCGGACCAGGCTCCACAGCGGCAGCCGCACCCGCCGCCCGGAGGAGGCCTGGAACGCCTCCGTCTCGGAGATCCGCAGCCGCGTGTAGAGGCCCACCGCCAGGGTGAGGGCGCTCAGCAGGAACGGAACACGCCAGCCCCAGGCGGCGAACTGGTCGGGCGGCAGGGTGGCGAAGCCAGCGAACGCCACCGTGGCCAGCACGATGCCGGCGAAGTAGCCGATGCTCGGCAGCGCGGCCCGCATGCCCCTGCGCTCCGGCGGGCCCGACTCGGCCGCGACGAGGATCGCGCCGACGAACTCGGCTCCGGCGCCGAACCCCTGCGCCAGGCGGAGCAGGACGAGCAGGACGGGGGCGGCCACCCCGATGGTCTCGTAGCCGGGCAGCACGCCGATGCCGACCGTGGCCGTGCCCATCAGCACCAAGGTGAGCACCAGGACGGGGACCCGGCCCAGGCGGTCGCCCAGATGGCTCATCACGATGCCGCCGATCGGCCTGGCCAGCAGGCCGACGGCGAAGGTGGCCAGCGAGGCGAGCATCGCCGTGCCCGGCCGGGCCTCGGGGAAGAACTGTTCGCCGAAGACCAGTGCCGCGCCCAGCCCGAACAGCGCCAGGTCGTAGGACTCGATGACGGTGCCCACGACGGTCGCGGTCACGACCCGGGGCCCGGTGTTCACACGGTCACCATCGGTTGCCATGAAACCCCCAAACCCCCTCACCTTATGGCGAGTCCGCGAGCCTTTGTATCCTTCGGACCGCGAAGCGAACCTTCGGTGAGCGGTCTTGTCCACGGCGGGGGCCGGCCGTACCGTCGATCCGTTCACGGGGCGGAAGGACGGTGCTCAGATGATCGAGTTCCGCGTGCTGGGCCCGGTCGCGGTGTGCCGCGACCGACTCGACATCACGCCCAGGGCGGCGCGCCTGCGCCAGGTGCTCTCCCTGCTGCTCCTCCAGGCGAACAACCAGGCCGTGCCGCTGGACGCGCTGGTGGACGAGCTCTGGGGGGAGCGCACTCCCAAGACCGCGGTGACGACCGCCCAGACCTACGTCTACCGCCTGCGCACGCTGCTGGGCCGGGCCCGCCTGGTCACCACGCCGCACGGCTACCTGCTGCGCGCCGAGGAGGACACCGTGGACGCCACGCTGTTCCACCGGCGTCTCGACGAAGGTCACCGGCTGCTCGAGGAGGGCGACAGGGAAACCGCCGCCCGCACGTTCCGGCAGGCGCTGAACCTGTGGACCGGCGCCGCCCTGGCCACCGTGGCCCAGGGGCGGGCGCTGCAGGCCCACGCGGTCTTCCTGGAGGAGAAGCGGCTGCACGCGTACGAGCTGGTCATCCAGACCGAGCTGGACCTGGGGCTGCACCGCCAACTCGTGGGCGAGTTGCGCGGGCTGGTGACGACCCACCCGCTGAACGAGTGGTTCCACGCGCAGCTCATCACGGCTCTCCACCGGTCCGGACGGCGCAGCGAGGCGCTGCTGGCCTACGAGCACCTGCGTGCCGTGCTCGACAGCGAACTGGGCGTGGACCCGTCCCCCGAAGTGGAACGGGTCCAGCGCGAGGTGCTGTCGGTCGGCTAGGACCAGGGCGCCATCGGATACCAGATGAGCTCGCGGCGGGCCAGCAGCCTGACGTCCCAGTACAGCAGGGTGAACACGCCGACCACGAGGAGCGCCGACCCGGCGACCACGGCCGCCCGGCCCGGCTTGGCGGTGAACCACCGGTGCAGCCGGCCGCCCGCGAACCCGGCCAGGGCCAGGAAGAGCACCGCGACCAGGAGGATGTTGCCGGCCGACTGCAGGACGAAGGCCAGCGCGCCGTAGAAGGGGTCGTGGCTGGCGGCGGTGTCCCGGAAGAGCTGCCGGAACAGCCCGTACGGGCGGCCGACGAGGAACCCGCCGATGAGCGCGCCCATGAGCAGGACACGGGCGTGCGGGAAGCGCGCCGAGATCCGCCGCAGCGGGTCGCGGACCACGCCCAGCGCGGCCAGCCCGAGATAGATCATCACCAGCCCGATCAGGCCGAAGGCCACCATGGACTGGACGGAGCGCGGGGAGAGCCCGGGGCCGGAGGGCGCGGTCGAGGCCTGCGGCATGCCGTCGCCCACCAGGGCGGCGATCACGCCGTAGGTGGCGGAGACCACCACCATGCCCACGACGAGCCAGCCGAGCGGGCGCAGCGCGCTGACCATCCGGCCGCGCACCCCCTCCCCTTCGCCGAACATCGGCGCGAGGGCACCGAAGACGGCCACGTTGCACGCGGTGAAGGTGCCTGCCACGCCGGTGACGAAGGCGAAGATCATCCCCGCCGCGGTGCCGGTGAAGGCGAAGTCCTGAGGGTCGCCTCCCAGGAGGGTGGTGGCGACGGTGCCGCCGATGACCTTGTCGACGAACGTCGCCGACCAGATCATGCTCAGCACGGCGCCGCCCACGACGCTCAGGACGACGACCAGGGCGCGCCGGGTGGGTACCGCGGCCGGCCGCACGGGCTGCTGGGTGACGGTCATGACATTCCTCCCTGAGCGGCGCCCGCCTCGGCGGCCGCGACCCGCAGCAAGGGCAGCCGCACGGTCTCGTCCGCGTCGGCCGAGTTCTCGATCTGCAACAGCAGCCAGCTGAGCCCCTCGATCCAGCGGCTGCTCGACAGCGCTCCGGCGTCGGCCGTGTCGAAGCCGATGCGGTGGACCAGGTCGGCCACGCAGGCCTTGGCCCACATGTCGTCACCCGCCACGGGAATGGTCAACCGCTCGTGGCCGGAGCTCAGCTCGCCGAGCCGCTTGGCGGCCACGCAGTTCAGCGCCTTCACCACGTACCCGCCGGGCATGGCCTGCGCGATGCGCTCGGCGGCGGAGATGTCGGGCCGGCCCCGGTTGTCCACCAGGCCGGGATTGGACACGTCGATGAGCACCTTGTCGTTCACCAGGCCCTGGATGCGCGGAGCGATCTCCTCGCACGTGGCGTCGACCGGCGTGGCCAGGATCACCACGTCGCCGTTGGCCACCGCCCATTCCAGCGGGCCGGCGACGGCGCCTTGGACCTGCCGCGCCAGCTGGGCGGCCGACCGGCGCACCCGGCTGGTCAGGAACAGCCGGGTGCCCTTGCCGGACAACGCCCGCGCCAGCGCCGAGCCCATCTGGCCGCAGCCGACGATGCTGATCGCGGTCTTGGTACCTGACGGCATGGCCGCGACCCGGCGCCGTGCCGTGCCCTCGCGCCATCGCAGGATCTGTGTGTTCACTGCACTCCTCCACCTACCAGCTGATCCGAATAGCGCTCGAGAGCCCGCCGCAGCCGGTCCGGAACGGCCACCGGCGTCAGCCCCCGCTCCGTGCGAAGCATGCAGGCGATCGTCTGGGATCCCCGCGCCACCAGCTGGGCGGGGTCGATGTTGACCCGGTAGTAGGCGAAGCCCATGGTGACGCGGTTCTGCTCCAGGCCGCTGAGGGTCATGCGGATGGAGACCCGGTCGAAGGCGTACAGCTCGCCGAAGTAGTCGCACGAGCACGCCAGCGTGACCAGCGCGAGGTCGTCGCCCAGCTGAGCCAGGATCTCCGGAGCGTGCTCGGCCAGGAAGCGTTCCCTGCACTCCCCCTGCCAGGCCAGGTGCCGGGCGAAGTAGACGTTGCCGACCAGGTTCGTGTCCGCGAAGGTCACGAGGTGCTCATAGGCGTAGTAAGGGCGCACTGTTCTCCTTCCATGAATGCGGTGATGGCGACCGGGTCGTCCTCCCCCTCGACCTGCACCAGGGCGGAGACCAGCAGGTCGTCGCCCGACCGCAGGACCGCCCAGCCCTGGTCGTAGACGCCCTGGATCTCCGGCGGCGCCTCGTCGTCGCGTCCGGCCCTGGCAAGGCAGTCCCGGAGGCCGCGCGTGCGGGCCAGCACGTGGCCCACCGGCTCGGCGGCCAGCCGTACCAGCTCGCGGGTCAGGCCGGGCCAGGGGTCCGCGCCGTCCGGTACGGCTCGCGCGAGCTCGGCGCCCGCCAGCATCGCGGAGTCCGGCGGCAGGACCTCGAGTGTGAGGTCCTCGCCGAGGTCCAGCTCGACGTCCGCACCGGGCAGGTGGGAGGCGAGTGCGCGGGTCAGGTAGGGCCTCAGGAGCAGCCGCGGCCAGCGGGTGAAGGCCGGCAGCGGCCCGACGTCCCGCAGCCGCAGCCCCTCCCAGGTGACGACCGGCTCTCCCGTGGCCTGGGAGACCACCACGTCGTAGGTGTAGTCGGCGCCCTGCCTGGACCGCTCGGCCGCGGCGAGCACCAGGTGGTCGCCCGCGACCGCCCGCCGGTGGACCGTCAGGCGGTCGCAGCCGACCGGCAGCAGGCGGCGGTGCGGAACGCACGCCTGGAGCACATGGATGGTGGCGTCGTTGCGCGCGTGGTCCCCCAATTCGGTGTCGCCTGCCGCACCACCGGGCGCGAGCACCGCGGTGCACGCGGTGGCCTCCAGATGCTCGTAGCCTCGCAGCAGCTGGAAGGCGGGCCCGTGGAAGAACAGCGGGCCGTACAGCCGGGCGGCCTCGTGCGGCGGCACCGGCGACCGGCGCGCCGGTACCTCCAGAACCTCGGGGATCGCCGCCTCCTGCGCGGGGCCCGCGACCCGGCAGCTGAAGTGATCGACGGCGAAGCCGGTCTCGTCGCTGAGGATCGCGACGTCGACCCCCTTGTCCTCGCGCACCTGGGCGCAGATGCGGATGGTGCGGCCCCCCTCCTCGGGGACCACGATCGGGCGGGTGAAGCGCCCGAACTCCAGGCAGGTCGCGGCCTGCCCGGTCAGCAGCCGCGCCGCCTGCGCCATGGCCTCCATGGCGCAGACCGCGGGCAGCACGCGCAGCCCGTCGATCCGGTGGTCGGCCAGGAACGCGTCCAGCTCCGCGGTGAGGACGGCTTCGGCCACCAGCTCGACACCGGGCACGTGCAGCCGCACGTGCTCCAGGTAGCGGGCCGTTCCCGGTGCGGTGTCCGCGGCGCGGTCCAGCGCGGGATGCCTGCCGGAGATCACGATCGAGGCCGGCTCCGGGCGCGTCGCCAGCACCTGGAGCAGGAACTGCACGCCGCGGGCCGCGGGCAGCGGCGTGACACCGGCCCGTTCCAGGTCGTGCAGGACGTGCAGCCGCTCCCCCATGCCCGCGCCCGACCAGGCCGTCCAGTCGAGGTTGCACACGTAGGCGGCGGGCAGGCGGGACCGCAGGGTGCGCACCAGTTCGCGCATGCGGCCGTTGGCCAGCGCGTAGTGGGCCTCGCCGTGCAGGCCGTACCTGCCGATCACCGATCCGTAGGTGATCACGACGCGTAACCGGTCGGTGTCCAGCGCGTCCAGGACCGTGCGCAGCCCGCCCACCTTGGGCGCGGCATGCTCGGCGAAGTCGGCGGCGCTCAGGTCGGTGAACCTGGCCGGGCGGTTGACGCCGCTGCTGTGCACGAGAGCCGTGATGGTGCCCAGGGCCCGCGTGGCCTGCGCGACCCCGCGGCGGACGGCGGCGGCGTCGCAGACGTCGGCCGCGATGTAGTGGAATGCCACCCCGGCCTCCCGCAGCCTTTCGAGGTTGGCGCGCAGCTCCTCGTCGTGGTCGGGGTCGCCGCGGCCGAGCAGCGCCAGCCGTACCCCTCGCGAGGCCAGCGCGAGAGCGGTCTCCAGGCCGATGCCCCGGCCGCCACCGGTGACGAGCGCCACGTCGTCGGGGCCGAGCCCGATGTGCGCGCCGGTGGCGGGCTCCAGCGGCCGGTGGGTGACGGCGAAGATCCGCGCGTCGTCGTCGACGAGCAGGTCGTCGGCCATGTCGGCGGGAGCGGCGATCACCTTGGCCAGCGCCTCGGCGGCCACCGGACAGCGGCCGGGGCAGTCGGCGCGCACCAGGCGGACGATCTGGCCGGGGTGCTCCTGGCGGAGCGTTCCCGCGAAGCCGGAGGCGGTGTCGCCCTGGTCGATGACGACCAGCGGCGTTCCGGCGGCCACGGCCTGACGGGAGGCGTCGACCAGGACGGCGATGTCCTGATCGCCGGGGTCGGCGGGCAGGAAGACCAGCACCGCGGGAGGCCCGTGCGGCGCCGTGACCAGGCGTGGCTCGACCGCGTCACGCAGCGGCGCGAGACCGTGCACCTGCCAGGCATGGGGCTCGGCGGGCGCGTCGGGCGGCTCCACGGGATGCGCCTCGGGCACGAAGAGGCGATGCCAGGGCGACAGGCCGCGCGGCACCGCAGGCTCGGCTTCCCTGGCCCCGGAGGGCAGCTCCCGCACGGTGGCCATCAGGTCGGCCACCGTGGCGTCGGCCAGAGAGGGCGGCAGCTCGGGCACCGCCCGGTCGCAGGCGTTGGCCGCGTCCACCACGAGCTGGGCCACGCGCAGCGAGTTGAGGTGGAGGTCGCCGATCAGCAGGTCGCTCTCGCTGATCGCCTCGCTCGGCAGCTCGAGCGCCGCGGCGACCAGATCGCGCACCAGCGCGTCGACGTCGCCGGCCGCGGCGTCCCCGCCGGGCTCGGCGGGGACCGGGAGCTCCCCTGTCGTCCGCTCGCACGGGTTGACCAGGAAGGACGGGTCCCGCCACAGGTCGAAGGGCCGGTGGAAGCCCGCGGCGAACATGGCGCGCAGATCGTCCACGGCGCCGACGGCATGCAGCGCGGCGGCCACCTGGCACAGTCCCTCGGCCGAGGCCGCCCCCACGTCCAGGGAGACGGCGGGCACGTCGGTGATGCCTGCGGCCAGGGTCGCCAGCCCCCTGCCCGGCCCCACCTCCACGAGCAGGTCGCAGTCGCGCGAGAGCAGCTCGACGGCCTGGCGGAACAGCACCGGACCGGTGACCTGCGCCGCCAGCGCCCGTCGCAGGTCCGTCGCGGGCGTCGCCTTGGCGCCCAGGATCGTGGAGTAGACGGGCCGGGAGATGGGCGCCATCTCCATCTCGGCCAGGTGGCTGGACAGGGGCCACTCCGCCGCGAGCATGGCCCTGGTGTGGAAGGCGTGGCTCACCTGGAGCCTGGTGCACTGCAGGCCGGCCTCGCGCGCCCTCGCCAGCACCCGTTCGAGCTCGCCGACCGGGCCGCCGACGACCTGGGAGGCGCCGTTGTCCGCCGAGATCACCAGCTCGGTGTCGTCGATCAGGCGGGCCACGGTCTCGGCCGGGGCGTGGACGGCGGCCATGCCCGTCCCCGCCTCGCCCTCCTCGCTCATCACCCGGCCGCGGAAGGTGACCAGGTCCAGGGCGTCCGGCTCGGAGAAGGCGCCGGCCCAGCACAGGGCGGTGATCTCGCCGAGGCTGTGCCCGGCCGCGGCGACGGCGGTCACCCCCAGGCGGTCCAGCCAGCGCAGGCCGGCCATGGACGCCGAGAAGATCTGGGGCTGGGCGACCGAGGTGTCCACGGGCCCGTCGCCGCGTTCCCCGGTGCCGAAGCGGACCTCGGGCAGCACGGAGGAAAGAGCGCCGGGACCGGTGGGCACCGGCGCGCCCTGTCCCGTGAACAGCAGGCCCACCCGGCCCTCGGCGATGCCGGAGACGAAGATCCCCGGAGCGGTGAGCAACCTGGCCTCGCCTGCCCCGGCCAGCATCGCGGCCGCCTGCCCCGCGCGCCTGCCCAGCTGTGCCGGATCCCGCGCCACGATGCCGGCCCGGTACCGGCGCCGGCCCGTCGAGACCGCCAGGCTCGCCGCGAGGTCGACGTGGTCGGCGAAGGACATCGCGGCGGCCACCTCGGCGGTCCTCGCCAGCGTCGCCGCCAGCTCCTCGACGGTGTCGGCGGCGAAGACGAACGCCTCGTGTCCGCGCGGACGCCCGGCCGTGCTGCGCTCGGGCGCGGTAAGGGGACGACCCACCGGCCGCATGGCGGCTTCGAGCACCACGTGGGCGTTGATGCCGCCGAACCCCATGGCGCTCACCGCCGCCCGCAGGGGCGCGTCGGGCCAGGGCTCGGCCCCGGCGACGACGCGGAGCGGGGCACCGGCCGCACGCAGCAGCTCGTGCGGCTCCTCGCAGCCGGTGGTCGGGGGGATGACCTGGCGCTGCAGCGCGGTGGCCGCCTTCAACAGCCCCGCCACCCCGGCGGCCGCCTTGGTGTGGCCGATGTTGGCCTTGATGGAGCCCAACGCGGCGGGCGGTAGCTCGCGGCCGCCGCGCTGGGCTTCCATGAGGGCGGCCAGCTCCACGCTGTCGCCGACAGCGGTGCCGGTTCCGTGTCCCTCGAACAGTGAGACGGTCTCGGGCCCCCACCCGGCGCGCCGGTAGGCCCGCTCGATCGCCAGCAGCTGCCCGCCCCGTTCGGGCCGGGTGATGCCGCCCTGACCGTCCGATGAGACGCCCCAGCCGCTGATGACCGCGACCGGGGCGCGGCCCGCGGCCAGAGCGTCGTCCAACCGCATCAGCGCGACCATCCCGCAGCCCTCGCCGGGCCAGAACCCCGTGGGCCGGGCGTCGTAGACGCGCATGGCTCCGTTCGCCAGCGCGCCGGTCCTGGCGAACCCGACCAGCTCGAAGGGGTCGAGGCTGAGGTCGACACCGCCCGCCAGGGCGAAGTCGACCTCCCCTTCGCGCAGCGCCGTACAGGCCGTGATGACCGCCAGCAGCGACGACGAGCAGGCCCCGTCCACCGTGTAGCCGCCGCCGCCCAGGTCGAAGTAGTTACAGATGCGGCCGGCGATGGTGTTGGCCAGCCCGCCGGCGAGGGTCTCGTCGGACGGCTCGGCGAAGGGCGCCTTGAAGATCTGCTCGGCCCGCGCCAGCAGGCCACGCAGGCGCGCGGGGTCCTCGGCCGCGAGCACCTCGCGCATCACGCCTTCCACGTACGGCCAGCGCAGCCGCAGGGCCGCCGCCCGGCTGAACTCCCCGGCCATGGTGTTGCCCACCACCACGCCCACGCGTCGCCGGTCCAGCCCTTCGGCCCCGCCGTACCCGGCGTCGGCCAGCGTGTCCGCGGCGACCTCGAGGGCCAGCCAGTGCGCCGGATCCGTGGCCCGGTACACCGGGCCGGGGATCCGGAAGCGGGACCGGTCGAACTCCCAGCCCTCCAGCACCGCGGCGTACCCGACATAGGTGCGGTCGGGGTCGCTGGGATCGGAGCTGCGGTAGCCCGAGCCCAGCCGGACCGTGGGGATCGGCCGGAAGGCCCGGCGGCGCGACAGGACCAGCTCCCACAGCTGCCCGGGGTCGCGGGCGTCAGGGTATCGGCAGCCCGTCCCCACGATGGCGATCGCAGAACTCATGATCAGCTCCTCAGCGGGCGACGGCGGGTTCCGGCACCAGGACCGGCTCGCCGGCGGGCGCGCTCCTGCGCCGCGAGATCGAGACGAGCGCGAGCGCGACGCCCCGGATGGCGCTCACGATGGTCAGCGCGAAGAACAGGCCGAACACGATGTGGAAGGAGACCAGCAGGCCGTAGA
Source organism: Nonomuraea sp. NPDC004354 (assembly GCF_053602555.1). Lineage (NCBI taxonomy): Bacteria > Bacillati > Actinomycetota > Actinomycetes > Streptosporangiales > Streptosporangiaceae > Nonomuraea > Nonomuraea sp. NPDC004354. The sequence continues at coordinate 137,517 of NZ_JBSGDV010000018.1, forward strand.
CCGCGGCCGTCCCCGCCCCGAACGCGACCTGCCGCCAGCGGGCCACCGGCGTGGTCCCCGGGTCGGTGATCATGTAGTTGGTGTAGAGGATGAACGCCGTCCCGCTCATCACCAGCAGGGCGCTCCACGTCGAGGTGCCGTCCACGGCGGTCCTGATGAGCGCCTGCGCCGCGAAGCCGCCGACCCAGCCGAGGATGAGGGGGATCTTCCCGGTGAGCTTGGCGTTGAGCATGGTGCCCGCGGACAGGATGGCCAGCGGGATGATCCAGTCGACCGGGCCCGAGACGAACTCGGTGAAGTGGTACGGCGGCGCGATGCTGACCCAGGGGAAGGCCAGCAGCACGACGACGATCCCGAAGTTGGACGGGTTGAGCACGTGCCGGACGCTCCGCCTGCCGGTGCGGTCGATCACCATGACGCGGAAGAGGTACTTGGAGGTGATGGCGATCACCACCGCGAGCAGCACCGGTTCCAGCCGCTCGTTGGCGTACATCAGCATCGCGCAGGCCAGGGCGCTGATGTGCGCCGGCAGCAGGAAGTCCATGAGCTTGACCCAGCCGCCCAGGTACTTCGCCGGCCGCCGCCTGGCCCGCGCGTCGATCGTCTCGAGTCCGAGCTCCAGCACGTAGGCCAGCAGGATGGTGGCGATCGGGGTGACGTACGCCTGCTCGAAGCCGAGAAGGAGATGGCCGACGATGTTGAAGACCGTGATGGACAGGGCGAACCGGCGCAGGGCCGCCGTCCTGGGGTCGCGTTTCATGGTCATACCTCCGGACGGAGAACCAGTTCGTGCCAGCCCGGCTTCAGGGTGGCGTCGGTGGTGTGGCGGGTGCCGCACCCGTCACGCCAGGTCACGGTGACCGGGACCGGGGCCTTCGGGTCGGCCAGCGCGAACAGCAGCTCGGCGGCGGAGACTCCACCGTGGCCGTTGGCCGGGTAGAGCTGACCGGCGGAGATGCCCGCCGCGCCCGAGCGCAGCGTCACGCTCGCGCCGACGGCCGGGGTCGTGGCGGTCGACGAGCCGCAGCCCGCGGGCCGCTTCAGGGTCAGGCCCAGGTACGGCAGGTCGGTGGGCCTGGTGTTGCGGTAGACGTAGGAGGCGCGCCACTGGTTGGCCACGGCGAAGTCCAGCTTGCCGTCGTGGTCCACGTCGGCCAGGGCGATTCCCCTGGAGACGCCGGGGTCCGCCACGCCGAGCCGGGCGGCGATGTCGTGGAAGCGGCCGTCCCGGTCTCGCGCGAAGAAGGGATTGGGATCAGATCCCGAAATATCATCGCCCGGGATTACCTGTGGCCAGATGGTGGGATTGCTCACCACAACGTCGTTGGCCATCGCCAGCTCCTGCAGGTTCGCCCACCGGTTGTCCTCACCGGCGACGAACCCGGTGGCCTGGAGCACCTGCACGTCGCCGTCCCCGCCGAAGTCGCCGGCCTTGATGTCCCAGCCCCAGCCCGACCTCGACAGCCCGAGCGGTTCGCTGAGGTCGTCGTAGTGGGCCGTGCCGCCCGCGCCCAGCACCTCGCGCCGGGTGCTGACCCAGGCGAAGTTGCTCTCCTGGAGGGCGAACTCCTCGGTGATGTTGCTCACCACCATGTCGGGCGCGCCGTCGTCGTTGAGGTGGGTGAAGGCGACGCCCATGCCCTTGAAGGAGTCGCGCCCCAGGACCTTGGACTTGGGCGTCGTCAGGTGCCTGATGCCGCCCTGGACCTCGAAGCGGGGCCGGCCCGGCGTCGACAGGTTGCGCAGCAGGTGGTCGGCGCCGAAGTCGTTGGCGAAGTAGAGCTCGGGCAGGCCGTCGCCGTTCAGGTCCTGCGCGCCGATGGCCAGCGTCCAGCTCCTGGCCACGGCCGCGTCCAGCACGCCGGGCACGTCGGAGAACCGCGCCTCGCCCGGCTTGCCCGCGTTCAGCAGGATGCGGTTGACCCCGCCGTTGACCGAGGACGACATGGAGGTCTGCATGTGCAGCTCGTCCTGCCGGGCGGCCGGATCGAGCACCCGCGCGCCGTCGGGGAAGTAGTTGCCGATCACGATGTCGGTCCTGCCGTCGCCGTCGACGTCGGCGAGCGAGGCCGCGTTGCTGTTCCACACCTGGTACGGCTTGACCAGCTCCTGCGCGGTGAAGGCCAACGTGCTCCCGGTGCGCAGGAACAGCACCGGCGAGCGGCCCCAGTAGTAGACCATCGCGTCGGTGCTGCCGTTCTGGTCGAAGTCGCCGGTCACGCAGCCCGTCGGCGCCATCGTGGAGGTGTACGGCAGGCTGCCGGGCGTGAGCGTGACGACCGGATAGCGGTCGCCCGTGCCGGGCACCGGGCGGATCGTCACCGAGTCGTCCCGGGTGTCCACCAGGCACACGTCGTCCGGGCGCCCGTTGCCGTCCACGTCGTCCATGGCCAGACCGGCGCCGACGGAGGAGATCCAGTGGCTGATCCGCTTGTAGGCGGGCGCCACCGCCCGGACCGTTCGCCGGGTGTCGGTCGTGTTCAGCGCCGTCTGCCGGAAGGCGAAGCGGCCGGCGAGCCGGTCCTCCTCCGCGGCGGAGATGGACGGAGCCTGCGCGGCGAAGACCCCGCCGGTGATCAGCACCACCGAGCAGAAGGCGGCCGCACCCGTCCGCAGTCTTTCGATCATGTCGTCTCCTTCGCCTGGTGGGCCTCCGCCCAGGCGTGGCGGATCCGCGCACGCCACGCCTCGTAGGCGGTGGTGGAGCTGGGCAGGCTGACCACCTGCTCGAAGGCGCGGTCGGTCCACGCAGCCGCGGTGGCCAGATCCGCGCCGGTCAATCTCTCCACGGCGATCGCCGTGCCCGCGGGCTCGATGCCGGACAGGTGGTGCGCCTTGGCCGCGAAGGCGGCGCCCTGGGCGAGGTCCGCGCGGTGGCTCGCGGCCAGAGCGGCCAGGTCGTCCACGCCGTCGGCCGCCAGCGCGCCGGTGTAGGTGGCGGCCAGCCCGATCCCGGCCCACAGATCGCCCCGGCGCTCGGGGGCGAACCGCTCGATCGTCGCCGCGACGCGCTCGGGCTCGGCGGCTCCGTAGAACCACAGCGCGCGGCCCACGCCCTGGTCCCTGATCGCTCTGACCGGGCCGCGGGCCGCGCGCTCGATCCACTGCCGGCCGAAGACCGCCTCGGGCCGGAAGAACGCCTGGTGGAAGCCCCAGCCGTCCCAGGCCAGCCAGCCCAGCAGGGGATGCCAGGGGCGGGCCAGCCGCCAGACCGGCAGCCGCAGCCGGGCGTAGGCCCATCCCGCGCCGACGGTGATGAGATGGATGTAGCCCGCGCCCCGATCCTCGCGGAGGTCGCGCAGCCGCCGTCCGCCTGACAGGCTCAGGACGTCGAGCAGGCACCTGCTCATGGCCGCGCCCTCGTAGGCGAACCCACGGAACTCGGGCGTGACGCCGGACAGGTCGAGCGGGCCGGAGGACTGGGTGAGGCCGTCGTTGTAGCCGCGCACGAAGCTGCGGACCACCTCGTCGAGCCGGTCACGCACGCCGGGGGCGGCCTGGGGGAAGCCCAGCCGGGCCAGGGTGAGCCGCGCGGGATCGAGGGCGAGCGCGCGACGTAGCAGTGTCGCGGTCATGGTCTACCTCACTGGATCTAGTAGGACAGGACCCGGCCGGAAGGAGTGCGAAGATCAAGAGTTTCGAGTACCGCGGGTGCCCTTCTAGGCTTTTTCACTCTGATTTGGCGCATCGCCTGTCCCCTTTCTCATTTTTCTATATAAATCATCACCATTTTCCTCATATCAGCACGGACGACGCCTTATCTGAAGACCTAGATGGGCACCCCCCTAGGGGTAGCCATCCGGCTAGCCCAAAAGCCGCCGAACAGCGAAAATCACGCCCCCGCACATCAAGGCGGGGACGTGATGGAAAAACACGAATTTCGACTAGGCGCCGTATGCGCTCCGCAAGGCGATGGCCACCGCGAGGGTCCGGTTCGAGCAGTTGAGTTTCGCCAGAACATTGGACACCAGGCGTTTGACGCCGTGCTGTGAGATATGCAGGCGCAGCGCGATCTGTTTGTTGCCGAGCCCCTCGACCAACAGGTCGAGCACCTCACGCTCGCGCGGGGTCAGGGTGTTGATACGCGACTGCGACTGGCGGAAGTCCGCCCTGGCCCGGCTCAGCAGCCGGTTGGCCAGGAACGACGGCATCGGCACGTCGCCTGCCACCACGCCGGAGATGGCGGCGTCCAGCGCCTGGGCGGTCAGCTCGTCCTGGACGAGGAAGCCGTTGCAGGGCACCGCGGTGGCCAGGTCGAGGCCGTCCTCGTCCACCCCGGCGATCAGCACCAGCACCTTGACGTCGTGCCGGCACACCTCGGCGGCCAGCATGCACACCTCTGCCCCGTTGAGCCCGCCGAGGCCGAGGATGAGCAGGTCGAACGCCCGCTGGCGGGCCAGCTCCAGCACCTCGGCGCGGAGCGCGCACAGCCGGACGTGCCGTACCGGGGCGAGCGCGCCGAGCATGACGTTGAGGCCGTGCCTGACCAGGTCGTTGTCGACATGGACGGCCACCCGCAGGAAGCCGGCGCTCTCCCCGTGCAGGGAGTGGTGGTAGCTCGCCTGCTCCAGGACGGGGAGCCCGCTCGTGGATCCGTTCACCTTCACAGCCATCCCCTCCAGAGGTTCGACCGGGATCGGCCATGTCCGCGACGCTACGCGGCGAACGGGCTCCTTCAACGCATCCGGACCGAAGGTCGGACCGCGGGACCGAAAGAGGCAGCCCGCCGTACAACCTTCGGACCACTCAGTCGCGCGGGCGGGCCACGATGCACACCAGGGCGGCCGAGGTGGAGGTGACGTCGGTCACGGGGGTGGCCGCGAACCCGTGCGCCTCGACGGCGGGGACCACCTTGTCGACGATCTCCCTGGCGCGTCCCGCGCCGGGCGGCTCCCAGCACAGGTGCAGGCTGCCGCCGGGAGCCAGCCAGCGGCGCAGCGCGGTCAGCTCCCTGGCCGGGGAGCGCGTCCAGAACAGGTTGACGTTGACCGAGAAGATCTTGTCGAAGGAGCCGTCGTCGAACGCGGCCTCCTCGAGTCCCATGACCTCGAAGCTCGCCCTGCCCGCCGCGACGCTCACGTCGTTGCGCTGCCTGGCCGCCTCGATCGCCACCCGCGACCGGTCGATGGCGGCGAAGGTGCCCTCCTTGAGCCGGTCGAGGACGAGCGCGGCGGCGACGCCGCGGCCGCATCCGATCTCCAGCACACGATCCGAAGGCGCGAGCTCCAGCGTCTCCACCGCCCACGACAAACGCTCAGGTACCGCTTTTTCAGCCATGGTGACAACGTATCCCGCCACATACGGAATCTGGCGGAGATCGAAAAGAATCTGTCAGCAGCAAGAAACGCCCCCAGCTCACGTCCTTCCCTTTCCTATAGAAAGGAGCAAAAAGGGCATTTCTGGAGGAGAGTCGTCATGTCGGAGACAGTAGCCGCCGATTTCGAAACCCTCTACCGGGGTGCGTCTCCGGTGCCGGGGATGGAATTCGACACGGTCCCGTGGGACATCGGGGAACCACAACCGGTGGTCGTCGAGTTCGAGGGCAGGGGGCAGGTCAGCGGCGACGTGCTCGACGTCGGATGCGGCGCGGGCGACAACGCGATCTTCCTCGCCGCCCGCGGATACCGGGTGACGGGCGTGGACATCGCGCCCACCGCGATCGAGTGGGCACGGCAGCGCTCGCGCGACCGCGGCGCCGAGGTGGAGTACGCCGTCGCCGACGTCACCGACCTGCGCGGTTACGACTGCCGCTTCGACACGATCATCGACAGCGGCGTCTTCGACTGCCTCGACGCCGAGCAGCGCGACCGCTACGCCGCCGAGCTCCACCGCGCCGCCAGGCCCGGCGCCAAGCTGTTGGTCGTCTGCTTCTCCGACGCGGTGACCGTCGAGGTCCCGGGCGTCTTCACGATCTCCGAGCAGGACTTCCGCACCACCCTGGGCGGCGCGGGCTGGACCATCACCGCGCTGCGCGTGGACACCTTCCTGGTCACCGCGACGGCCACCGGATTCTTCCGGTCCGCCGGGCTCAACCTCGACACCGACGATCGCGGACGGGGGCGGCTGCCCGCCTGGGCCGTCGAAGCCGTCCGCGGCTGACCCGGAGACAACCGATGACGACACAGCTGACCGACACCGACTCCCCCGTTCCCGCCACCGGCCTGGACTGCCTCGACCCCACCTACCAGCGCGACCCCTATCCCTTCTACCACTGGCTGCTCCGCCACGACCCGGTCCACCGCGGCAAGGACGGCACCTGGTACGTCACCCGCTACGAGGACGTGCGCACGGCCATGAGCGACAAGCGCTTCGCCTGCGCCAACGTCCGCGACCACTGGGAGGAGATGGTCGGCCCCGGCGCGCTCAAGGAGGTCATGCGGGACACGATCTTCTTCGAGGACGACCCGCAGCACGGGTTCCTGCGCTCCCTCATCAGCCCGGCCTTCAAGCCCAAGCGCATGCGGGCGATGGAGCCGCAGATCCGCCGCGTGGTCGACGAGCTGCTCGAGCCGCTGGTCCGGCGCGGCGAGATGGACCTGGTGAAGGACTTCGCCGCGCCGCTCGCGCTGATCTTCATCTGCGAGCTGCTCGGCGTGCCTGAGGAAGGCCACGAGAAGGTGCGCGTCTGGTCGCTGGACATCGCCCCGACCCTGGATCTCGTCCCGACCGAGGAGGAGATCAGGATCGGCCACATCGCCATGGGCCAGTTCAGCGACTACCTGGCCCAGCTGATCGCCGAACGGCCCGACCGGGCCGGCGAGGACCTCATCGGCGTCATGCTGGAGGCCCTGGAGGAGGGCAGGGGCGGCGGCGACCGGCCGCTCACGCTGAGCGCCATCATCAGCACGATCATCTCGGTGGTCTTCGCCGGGCACGACACGGTGACCAACCAGATCTCCAACAGCATCCTGGCCTTCATCCACCATCCCGAGCAGATCCGGCTGCTCAGGCAGGACCCGGACCGCATGGCCGACGCGGTCAGCGAGTGCCTGCGCTACGACTCGGCCGTGCAGTCCAACAGCCGCAGGCTCACCGAGGACGTCGAGCTCGGCGGCGTCACGCTGCCCGCCGGCGACTTCGTCGTGGCCCTCATGGGCGCCGCCAACCGCGACCCCGCGGAGTTCCCCGACCCCGACCGCTTCGACATCACCCGCACCGGCGTGCAGCCGATGTCTTTCGGTGCGGGCATGCGCTACTGCCTGGGCGCCATCCTGGGCCGGCTGGAGATCGCCGCCGCCCTGGAGCGCCTCATCTGGCTGGACGACCTGCGCGTGACGATCCCCGAGGAGCAGTTCGTCTACCAGCGCAGCTCGATGTTCCGCGGCCTGGCCAGCCTGCCCGTCGCCTTCACCCCCGTCACCGACTACCCGCCCAGGAGGAAGTAGCCCATGCCCACGGTCACTGTGGCCGACGCCGACGTGCACTACGCGCTCACCGGCTCCGGCCCTGGCCTGATCATGCTGCACGGCACGCAGGCGGGCGCCGAGGCCAGCTGGGGCCACGTGGTCGGCGGCTTCGCCGACCGCCGTACCGTCGTCACGCCCGACCTGAGCGGCAGCGGCAGGACCACGGACGGCGGCGCGCCGCTGACCGTCGAGGGCCTGGCCGACCAGGTCGTGGCGGTCGCCCGGACGGCCGCGCCCGGTCCGGTGGATCTGGTGGGCGCCTCGCTGGGCGCGGTGGTGGCCGCCGCCACCGCCGCGCACCACCCCGACCTGGTCAGGAGCCTCGTGCTCATCGCCGGCTGGGCGCACGGGGACGACGTACGGCACCGGCTGAACTTCGGGCTCTGGCGCGATCTGGCGCGGACCGACTTCGACCTGTTCAGCAGGTTCGGCATGCTGCAGGGCTTCACCCCCGGCTACCTCAGCGCGCTCAGCGACGAGGGGCTGAACGCCGTGCTGGCCGCCAACCAGCCCGCTCCCGGCCTGGCCCGCCAGATCGAGCTGGACCTCCAGGCCGACATCCGGGACCTGCTGCCCAAGATCTCCGCTCGCACGCTGGTGATCGGGCTGACCCGGGACGAGATCGTCCCGGTGGAACGCTCGCGGGAGCTGCGGGCCGCCATTCCCGGTAGCGCCTACGCCGAGGTCGACAGCGGCCACTTCGCGATCTTCGAGAAGACGGCCGAGATGGTCGGCCTGATCCGCTCCTTCCTGCTGACCGGCTGAACCGTCGAGGGGAGGACGAGGTCTCCTCGTCCTCCCCTCCCGCCGTGGATGCCGGCCCTCGCCCCCGCCCTCCTTCGCCCCCGCCCCCGCCGCTGCGGACGCGGAAGGGGGCACGGTCTCGACGAGGAGGCGCACCACGCGGAGGACCCCGCCATCTCCATGGCGGGGTCCTCGGCTGTTACGGCTCAGCGGATCCGGTAGGCCCGCAGGATCGTGAGCTCGGCGCGGTTGCCGGAAGCGTCGACGAGGGCGGCGCGTAGCGAGACGTGCCCCGACCTGGGGTGCCAGACCATCGCCTTCCACTGGTCGCCCGCGCCCTCCAGGCGCACCGACCGCCACGACCGGCCGTCGTCGTAGGAGATCTCGACGTTCAGCCGCCGCACGGCGCTGGGTGTGGAGCCGTCCTGCCGCTGCACGTAGACCGGGAAGGAGAAGGGCCCTGACGCCGCCCGGTTGTACTCGTCCAGGCCGGGCGCGAACCGGACCACGGCCAAGGGCAGCCGCTGCTCGCCCGTGCCGGACCTGAACGTCCATGACGCGCGGACCTCGGCCGACAGGCCCGAGACGCCGCTGCGGCGGGCCGTGGCCGTCAGGCGGTAGGAGCCGTCGCCCGGGGGCAAGGTGAAGGAGCCCTTGCCGGGGAGCGCGGTGTGCCCGACCACCCTGCCGTCCCGGTACAGGACGGTGGCGGCCCGGTCGACCGTGGAGCGCGTCTCCCTGATCGGGTTCTGGTCGGTGAACAGCGGGATCTCGACGTCCAGGGTGTCGCCGGACCGCACCGCCTTCGTCCAGGACCACGGCCACGCCGGCGGGAAGGACGGCCCGAACGCGGCCACGCCCCAGCTCTCTCGCGAGACCGCACCCGCGGTGAACACCTTGGGCCCGCTGTAGGTGATGATCTCGGGGGTGGCCCCGACCGCGCCGTCGAACTGGCCGAACGACGACAGCCAGTGAGTGTCGGGGATGTAGTACTCCTTGAGGGAGAACGGCAGCGGCGCCGAGACCAGGTAGTCCTTCTGTCCGACCTTGCCGGGGGCCGACGCGGCGAACGTCGAGTCGACGGTCGCCAGGTTGCCGTCGGGGATGTGCCGCACCAGGTCCGCGGGCACCCTGTCGGGCTGCACCCACTGGAGGTGGTAGAGGTACGGGCTGCCCGCGAAGCCGCCCGCGCCGTCGGGCTTGGCGAAGCGCCCGGCGACGTAGAAGGTGAACTGTCCGGGCGGCGCCGCCGTGGTCGACGGACGCACCAGGGTGTCGGCGAAGTTCACCGCGTGGTACCCCTGCCCGACGAACCGGCCGTCCGGCGTGTACCGCTCGAAGATCAACGCGACCTCGCCGCCGACCGCCTCCGGCCGGTCCAGCGTGATGCCGACCGGCTTGCCCTCGGTGGCCACCAGGTCGAGCGTACGGTCCCCGTCGACCACGAACAGCGGCTCGACGATGTGCGTGACGAGCGGCCCGGTCCGCACCTCCGCCTGCAGGTAGTAGGAGCCGCGCGGGAGCTTGGCCACCACCGTGCCCGAGGGGTCGTGGGGGGAGAACGACTGCTCCACCTCGAGGCTGTTGAACACCGCCGACCAGGTCGAGGTGGGGCGGCCCTGGTGGTCGAGCACGCGGATGGTGACGTCGAAGGTCTCCGCCGCCGTGGTCGTGGCCGCCGCCCGGCGCGCTCCTCCCGACCTGGTCAGGTTGAACAGCTCACGGTCGCGTCCCTCGGCGTCGGACGGGACCACATAGGTGTCGCCGTGGTCGGTGTAGCTGCGGAAGCGTACCTGGTCGCGCCCGCGGGCGGGTCTGACCACCACGTCCTGTCCGCGTGGCGCGTCCGGCCGCAGCAACACCCGGTCTCCGGTGACCAGGGTGATCCACTTCTCGCCGTCCGGTGCCGTGACCGCGGCATCGGACGGCGCCGCGGCCACGGCCGGCGACGGGCCGGCGACCAGCGGGGTCACGGCCAGCACGAAGAGTGATAACAGGGTCCTGAGCTTGCGTGACATCGCGGCTCCAAGGCTCGGGGGCGAGCCGAGGATAACCCGGGCGGCAAACCCCGGATCCGAGATCTTTCCGCCCCTCGCAGGAGGTCTCGCGGCCGGGTCCGCCCCCGGCCTCCGCGGGCCCGGCCGCCGGTCAGCCCGAGGCGATGACGCGCCGCGCGAGGAGGAGTCGGCGCGTCAGAGCACCTTCTTCACGAAGGCGAGAGCGGTGTCGCAGACCTCGCGCCAACCGCTGTCGATGGTCAGGGAGTGGCCGCGGCCGGGCATCTCGATGATCTCGGTGGGATGGTGTTCGTTGCGGGCCTGCTTCTTGTAGGAGGCGTTGGCGATGGCCCAGGGGACGGTGTGGTCCTTCTCGCCGGAGACGATCAGCAGCGGGCCGCGGTCGGGGGTGAGGCTGTCGACCTTGGTCTCGCTCCACGGGTTGACGTTGGCGACGGCGGCCTGGAACAGCGGCGCGCCGGGGGCGGGGACGCAGAAGGTGTCGTAGAGCTCGTGGGCTTCCTGCTCGGTGACGGCGTTGGCGAAGGCGTAGCGGAACTGCTCGTAGGTCAGCGGCACGGCGCGGTGGATGTTGGCGGGGTTGGCCAGCACCGGGGCGGCGGCGCGCAGAGAGGAGATCGGCAACGGCAGCACCCCTTGGAAGGGGGCGGGGTCGATGGCCACGCCGGCGCAGGCCAGACCGCGGCCGGCGAGGATCTGGGTGAGCAGCCCGCCGAAGGAGTGGCCGATGATGACCGGCTTGCGGTCCAGTGTGGCGATCAGGTCGGCGAAGTGGTCGGCGACCTGGCCGACCGTCTTGTGCGCGAACACCTGCGGGTGGGCGTTGGCTTCCTCGACGGTGTCGGGGTCGTCGGGCCAGCCGGGGGTGACGGGTGCGAAGCCGGCCTCGGCGAAGACGCGGGCCCAGCGGTCCCAGCTGCTGGGCAGCAGCCACAGGCCGTGGACGAACACCGCGGGGATCTTGCCGGTGGCGTTGGCCTGCTCGATCTGCTGGAGGTCGTGGCTCACAGGATGCCCTTCAGGAAGGAGACGGCCTGGTTGATGGCTGCCTCGGCGGCGTGGGTGTCGCGCAGCGCGTTGAGCATGACGAAGTCGTGGATGACGCCCTGGTAGCGCACGGCCACCACCGGCACCCCGGCCTGGCGCAGCTTGTCGGCGTAGGCCTCGCCCTCGTCGCGCAGCACGTCGGCCTCGGCGGTGATGACCAGCGCCGGCGGCAGCCCGGCCAGGTCCTCGGTGGTGGCGCGCAGCGGCGAGGCGGTGATCTCGGCGCGCTGCTCGTCGCTGGTTGTGTACTGGTCCCAGAACCACTGCATGGCGTCGCGGCGCAGGAAGTAGCCGGTGGCGAACTGCCGGTAGGAGCCGGTGTCGAAGCCGGCGTCGGTGACCGGGTAGAACAGCACCTGGGCCTTGAGGTGCTCGCGGGCGGTCAGGGTGAGCGCGGCGGCCATGTTGCCGCCGACGGAGTCGCCGGCCACCGCGATCCTGGCCGCGTCCAGGCCGAAGGTGGCGCCGTGGGTGAGCACCCAGTGCAGGGCGGCCCGGTTCTGCTGGTTGGCCACCGGGTAGCGGGCCTCGGGCGAGAGGCTGTAGTTGACGAACACCACGGCCGCGCCGGTGCCCCGGGCCAGTTCGCGGGCCAGCCGGCCATGGGTGTGGTCGTTGCCGAACACCCAGCCGGCGCCGTGGATGTACAGGATGACCGGCAACGGGCCGGTCGCGTCGGCGGGCCGGAAGATGGTGAGGTTCTCGACGGTCTCCCGGGTGGTGCCCGGCACCTCGATCTCGGGCGACTGCACCTGGTCTACGGCCTTGCGGCCCTCCTCGGGCGGCAGCTCGAACAGGTAGGGCGGGTTCGCCGTCGCGTCGGCGAAGGCCTGCGCGGCCGGCTCCAGAACGGGCTTGCTCATGAACGTTCTCCAGGACGTGAGTGATGTCCCGAGAACCATCCCCCTCGGACCCGGCGATCGAGTCCTTGAAACCCCTTAGCCTTTCAGGTGCCGATCAGGGAAACCCTTAGTCTGAGACCATGGTTCTGCGTGGCAGGAAGGCGGAGACCGCCGAGCTCGACGGCCTGCTGGGCAGAGCCGCAGCGGGTCTGAGCGGCGTGCTGGTCCTCAGCGGCCCGGCGGGCATCGGCAAGACCGCGTTGCTCGACCACGCGGTCGGCGCCGCGGCCGGGTTACAGGTCACCAGGGTCGCCGGGGTGGAGGCCGAGCAGGAGCTGGGCTTCGCCGGACTGCACCGCCTGCTGCTGCCCTTCCTCGGCGAGCGCGGACGGCTGCCGGGGCCGCAGCGCGACGCGCTGGAGACGGCCTTCGGCCTGCTGCGCGCGGCCCCGCCGGACCGTTTCCTGGTGGGGCTCGCGGCGCTGACCCTGCTCGCGGAGTCCGCCGCCGACCGCCCGGTACTGGCCGTCTGCGACGACGCCCAGTGGATGGACCGCGAGTCCCTGGAGGTGCTCGCCTTCGTCGCCCGCCGCCTGTACGCCGACGGGATCGTCCTGCTGTTCGGTGTCCGCGACGGTGACCCCGCCCTCGCCTGCCTGGCCGGGCTGGACGAGCTCCACGTGGCGGGGCTCCCCGACGACGAGGCCCTGGCGCTGCTGGACTCCTCCCTGGGCGCCGAGATCGACCGGGTGATCGTCAGGCGCTGCCTCGAGGAGACCGGCGGCAACCCGCTGGCCATCCGCGAGCTCGGCCGCGGGCTGGCCGCGGGCGAGCTGGCCGAACCGGGCTTCGGCGAGCCGCTGTCCCTGGACCGCAGGCTCGAAGCGCGCTTCCTGCGCCAGGTCGGCGATCTCGACTCGCTGACCCAGCAGGTCCTCCTGGTCGCCGCCGCCGACCCCACCGGCGATCCTGCCCTGGTACGGCAGGCGGTCGCGCACCTGTCGGCCGCGCCCCCCGCCGGCATCGAGGCGGCCGTCGAACGAGCCGAGCGCGGCGAGTTCCTGGCCTCGAACCCGGGTACCCACTTCCGCCACCCGTTGATCCGCTCGGCGGTGTACGGCGGAGCCGCCGCGTCCCGGCGGCGGCAGGCGCATGCGGCCCTGGCCGCGGTCACCGACCCCGTGCGGGACGCCGACCGGCACGCCTGGCACCTGGCCGCGGCCGCCGACGGCCCCAGCGAAGCCGTCGCGGCCGAGCTGGAGGCCAGCGCCGAGCGGGCGCGCGAGCGCGGCGGCCACCTGGCGCAGGCCGCCTTCCTGCGCCGGGCCGCCGAGCTGACCCCGCCGGGGCCGCAGCGCAGCGGCCGGCTGCTGGCGGCCTGCGCGGCGGCACTGACGGCCGGTGCGCCGCACCGCGGCGAGGAACTGCTGGAACTGCTCACCCCCGATCTGGGTGTCGCGGCGCTGGACGCCTACGCCATGCGGCTGCGCGGTTTCCTGAACGTCATGCTCGGCAGGGAAGGCGCGGTGGCGCTGCTGCTCCAGGCCGCTCAGGTCCTGGCCGGGCCGGACCCGCGTGCCGCCAGGGACACCCTGCTGGAGGCGTTCGACGCGGCCATCGTCGTGGCCCGCGTCGGCCCCGGCATGAGCGCCGAGCGGGTGGCCAGGGCCGCGCTGCGGGCGCCCGCCGTACCGGGTGAGCCCACGATCGCGGACGTGCTGCTGGCGGCGCACGCCACCATGGTCGCCGTCGGTTACCGCGAGGCGGTTCCGCTGATGCGGCAGGGTCTGCTCGCCATGCAGGCCGAAGGCGCGGAGAACGGCGACGCGGCGCGCTGGTTCCTGCTCGGCGCCGTCCTCGCCCTCGACCTGTGGGACATCGACGCGCTGGGCGACTGCTCGCGGCGCTTCTCGGCGGCGGCCCGCCGCCAGGGCGCGCTGCGCATGCTCCAGGCGGGCGCGCACGGCTCGGCCACCCACGCGCTGCTCTGCGGCCGCTTCGCCGCGTCCGAGGCGCATTTCGCCGAGTTCATGGACGTGGCGGCGGCGATCGGCGCGGACCTGCGCTTCGCCGGCACGAGCGACGTCATGCTGCACGCCTGGCGCGGTGACAGGGAACGCACGCTGGCCGCCGTGGCGATCCAGGCCGGGCCCGACGCCGAACGGCCCGGCGGCCTCCAGGTGCAGCTCGCCCGCGCCGCCCTCGTGCTGCTGGAGCTCGGCCACTGCCGCTACGCCGAAGCCCAGGCCGCCGGGGAGGCCGGCTACGCCGCCGATCCGCCGCACTACGGCGGCGGGGTCCTGCCCGATCTGGTCGAGGCGGCGGTGCGCAACAACGACACCGCGGTGGCCGAGCGGGCGCTGGCGCGGCTGAGCGAGCGCGCCGAGGCGAGCGGCACCCCGTGGGCGCTGGGCGTGCTCGCCCGCAGCCGCGCTCTCCTGGCCGACGACGAGCGGCTCTACCGGGAGGCGCTCGCACTGCTGGAGCGGACCCCGCTGGCCACGGAGGTGGCCCGCACCCACCTGCTCTACGGCGAGTGGCTCCGGCGGCGCAACCGCCGTCTCGACGCTCGCGAGCAGTTGCGGACCGCCCACGAGAGGTTCGTGGCCATGGGCGCCGCCGCCTTCGCCGAGCGGGCCCGGATGGAGCTGGCCGCCACCGGGGAGCAGGCCCGTGTCCGCACTCCCAGCGCCAGGTACGACCTGACACCTCAGGAGCTGCGGGTGGCCCGGCTCGCCGCGGGGGGCACCACCAACCAGGAGATCGCCGCCGAGCTGTTCATCAGTGCGAGCACGGTGGAGTACCACCTGCGCAAGGTGTTCAGGAAGCTCGACGTCACCTCCCGCAGGCACCTGGGCGACGCCCTGCGCGCGTAGACGCGACACCCTGCGCGTAGACGCGACACCCCTCGCGCAGGCGCGGCGCCCTGGGCGCGCAGGCCGGTCGACCCGCGCGGGACGCCCGGCCAACGGGCGGAGGGCCGCGGCATGGCGCCCGGCGAGCCGGCGCCCGGCCCGCCGGCGTAGCGTCACACCATGGGCGGGAGGAGGATCTGGCAGGTCGGCGAGGCGTACGAGCGCTACATGGGCCGGTGGAGCCGGACGGTGGCCGCGGCGTTCGTCTCGTGGCTCGCCGTACCGGCCGGCCGGCGCTGGCTGGACGTCGGCTGCGGCACCGGCGCGCTGGCCGCCGCGGTGCCGGGCGCCGCCGCGCCGGCCGAGGTGGTCGGGGTCGATCCGTCGCACGGATTCGTCAGGCACGCGCGGGAGCTGGTCGCCGATCCGCTGGTCCGGTTCGCGGCCGCCGAGGCGGGGGCGCTGCCGTTCGAGGACGGGCGGTTCGACGTCGCGGTCAGCGGGCTGGTGCTGAACTTCGTGCCGGACGCGCCGGCGGCCGTGGCCGAGCTGGCCCGGGTGACCGCACCGGGCGGGACGGTCGCGGCGTACGTCTGGGACTACTCCGGCCGGATGTCGATCATCCGGACCTTCTGGGCGGCCGCCACCGAACTCGATCCGGACGCGGAGGCGCTGGACGAAGGTACCCGGTTCCCGCTCTGCCGGCCGGAGCCGTTGCGCGCGTTGTGGGCCGGCGCCGGGCTGAGCGACGTGCTGGTCGAGCCGATCGAGGTGGCCGCGGTGTTCCCGGACTTCGACGACTACTGGCGGCCGTTCCTCGGCGCTCAGGGCCCGGCGCCGGCGTACGCCGCGTCCCTGTCCGAGGCGCACCGGACGGCCCTGCGGGACCGGCTGCGCGAGCGGCTCCCGGTGGCGGCCGACGGGTCGATCACGCTGCCCGTCCGGGCCTGGGCGGTCCGCGGCGCGACCCCTTAGACCGGCCGTCGGCGACCCCGGCGGCACGGCGCGAGCCCTCAGGCCCGACCGTCGGCGACCTCGATGGTGCGCGGCGCGAGCCCAGAGGCCGACCGTCGGTGACCTCGGCGGCGCGAGCCCGCAGGCCCGACCGTCGGCGGCGTCGATGGTGCGCGGCGCGAGCATAGCCGCCGCTAGGCCGACCGGCGGTGGCGGCGCCCGTCGTCGGAGCGCGGCACCAGGGTCGGGCCGGCGTTGCGGAGCACCGTGTCGCGCCCGATCACCACGCGCGCCACGTCATCCCGGCCCGGGATCTCGTACATGACGCCGAGCAGCACCTCCTCGAGGATCGCGCGCGCCGCCCTGGCCCCGGTACGGCGCAGCAGCGCCAGCTCGGCGATCGCCTCGACGGCGCCGTCGGCGAAGTCCAGGGCCACGCCGTCCATCTCGAACAGCCGCTGGTACTGCCTGATCAGCGCGTTGCGCGGCTCGGTGAGGATCCGCGTCACCGCCGCACCGTCCAGTGGCTGGAAGGTGGCCACGACCGGCAGGCGGCCGACGAACTCGGG
Source organism: Nonomuraea sp. NPDC004354 (assembly GCF_053602555.1). Classification (NCBI taxonomy): domain Bacteria; kingdom Bacillati; phylum Actinomycetota; class Actinomycetes; order Streptosporangiales; family Streptosporangiaceae; genus Nonomuraea; species Nonomuraea sp. NPDC004354. The sequence continues at coordinate 153,952 of NZ_JBSGDV010000018.1, forward strand.
GATCAGCCCGAACCGCCGCAGGTCCTGCGGCATGACCTCGGCGAACGGGTCGGGCTCCGTCTCCCCGCGGACCGTGGCGCCGAACCCGGCGGCCCCGCGCCCCGCCCGCTGGTCGATGATCGGTTCGAGCCCGGAGAAGGCGCCGCCGGCGACGAACAGCACGTCGGTGGTGTCCATCCGGACGTACTCCTCCTGCGGGTGCTTGCGGCCGGTCAGCGGGGGCACACTGACGACGGTCCCTTCGAGGATCTTCAGCAGTGCCTGCTGGACACCCTCGCCGGAGACGTCCCGGGTGAGCGACGCGTGCTCGCTCCTGCGCGTGATCTTGTCGATCTCGTCGATGTAGACGATGCCGCGCTCGGCCTTGCGCACGTCGTTGCCGGCCGCGTGGAGCAGCTTGGCCAGGATGGTCTCGACGTCCTCCCCGACGTACCCGGCCTCGGTGAGCGCGGTGGCGTCGGCCGTCGCGAAGGGTACGTCGAGCATGCGGGCCAGCGTATGGACGAGATGGGTCTTGCCGCAGCCCGTGGGGCCGATCAGCAGGATGTTGGACTTGCCGAGCTCGACCCGCTCGTCGCGCCCGCCCTGGCGTGATCGCGTGTTGACACGCTTGTAGTGGTTGTACACGGCCACGGCTAGCGTGCGCTTGGCCCGGTCCTGCCCGATGACGTACTGGTCGAGGAAGGCGTGGATCTCCCGCGGCTTCGGCGGCCTGGGCGGCGCGCCGGCGGGGTCGAGGTCGTCGTCGACGAGCTCGGTGCACACCTCGACGCACTCGTCGCAGATGCAGATGCGGCCCGGACCCGCGATGAGCTTCTTGACCTGCTTCTGGGGCTTGCCGCAGAACGCGCACCTCAGCGCCGCGTCCCGGCTTCCTGCGTGGGCCATCGCGTGTCAGACGGTCGTCGGGAGCGCGGGCACCTGCCGGAGGCCCAGGTCGGGCAGCGGCTCAGGACGGGTGAAGTCGATCCCGCGGGTCACAGAGTCCCTCATTTCAAATGTCATTAACATTCAGATGTTGATATCATTCGAAGCGCGACGCTACCGTGGATCCCTCGTCACGACAACACGGGCGGGCCGCGGATCCGCGCCTCCGGCCCGAGCCGGTAGCGTGCCGTCATGGACAGGACCTTCACCCTCGACGAGGCCCGCGCGCTGCTGCCCGTGATCATCGAGGAGGCCCGAGAGCTGGTCGCCGCCCGCGCCGACCTGGCCGAGATCGCCCACGACCGCGAGCAGCACGGCGCCTCGCCGCTGGGCGGGCTCGCCGAGCTGAAGGGCATCGAGGCCCGTATCGAGGAGATCCTCACCGGCTGGACGCAGCAGGGGGTCGAGGTGAAGGGCATCGCGCCGATCCTGGTGGACTTCCCGTCGGTGCTGGACGGGCGATCGGTGCGGTTGTGCTGGATCGAGGGCGAACGCGAGCTGTCCTGGTACCACCGCACCGAACTGGGCTTTCCCGGCCGTCGCCCGCTCTAAGTCGCGGTGGTCGTCGCGGCGAGGCCAAACCCTGCCGAGTCCTTGACGTGACGCAGACCCGGCCCGGCGACCCGCTTTCCTAGGCTTTGACCGTCGGACCACTCGAAACCGCGAGGAGGCCCCGGTGGCCACTGCGATCCCCGGCGAGAACTCCCGATACCTGCCGATAGCCGACCACGGCCTGATCGGCGACCTGCGCACGACCGCGCTGGTCGGCACGAACGGCACGATCGACTGGTACTGCTGTCCCCGGTTCGACTCCCCCAGCGTGTTCGCCTCGCTCCTCGACAGCGAGCGGGGCGGCTCGTTCGAACTGGCCGCCGACGTGCCGGCCAGGACCAAGCAGTTCTACTTCCCCGACACCAACGTCCTGATCACCCGCTTCTACGCCAATGACGGCGTCGGCGAGATCCAGGACTTCATGCCCGTCGCCGACGAGGCGCTCGAGCACGACCGCCACCGGCTCATCCGCCGGGTGACCTGCGTGCGGGGCGCGCTCCCCTTCCGGGCGCGGATAGCGCCGCGGTTCGGCTACGGAAGCGAGCAGCACACCCTCCGCCTGGCGCACGGCCAGGCCGTCTTCGAGACGCCTTCCCTGTCGCTGGCGCTGACCGCCACCGTGCCGATGGAAGCAGACGGCACGGACGTGTGGTCGGAGTTCAAACTCCAGGAGGGTGAGCACGCCGTCTTCGCCCTCGACCGGGTCGGCGACGGAGTCGCGCCGCGCTCGTGCGCGACCACCGAGGCCGAGGAGCAGTTCACCGCCACCGTCGCCTTCTGGCGGCGCTGGCTGTCCACCTCGCGCTACCGCGGCCGCTGGCGCGAGATGGTGCACCGGTCGGCGCTGGTGCTGAAGCTGCTCACGTACGCCCCGACCGGCGGCATCGTGGCCGCGCCGACCACCAGCCTGCCGGAGTCGATCGGCGGCGAGCGCAACTGGGACTACCGCTACGTGTGGGTGCGCGACGCCGCGTTCTGCGTCTACGCGCTGCTCAGGCTCGGCTTCACCGGGGAGGCCGCGGCGTTCATGCGCTTCCTGACGACCAGCGTGTGCACCTGCACGCCCGGCACGCCCGGTCCCTTGCAGATCATGTACGGCATCGACGGGCGCGGCGACCTGCCGGAACGCCTGCTCGACAACTTCGAGGGCTACCAGGGATCGTGGCCGGTCCGGGTCGGGAACGCCGCCGTCGACCAGTTGCAGCTCGACATCTACGGCGCGCTCGTCGACGCCATCTACCTCTACGACAAGTGGGGCAAACCAATCTCCAGCGACGACTGGGACTACGTCGGCACCCTGGTCGACTGGGTGTGCGACAACTGGGACCAGCCCGACGAGGGCGTGTGGGAGACCCGCGGCGGCCGCAAGAACTTCCTGTACTCGCGGCTGATGTGCTGGGTGGCCATCGAGCGCGCCATCCGCCTGGCCAACCACCGCGGGCTGCCCGCCGATCTGGCCCGCTGGCAGCGGACCCGCGACACGATCTACCGGCAGATCATGCGCCGCGGCTGGTCGGGCGACCTGGAGGCCTTCGCCCAGTATCTCGACGGCGACGTCCTCGACGCCTCGGTGCTGATGATGCCGCTGGCCAAGTTCTCGGCGCCCACCGACCCGAAGTGGATGTCCACCCTCACCGCTCTCGGCAACCATCTGGTGTCCGACTCGCTGGTCTACCGCTACGACCCGCAGGCCAGCCCGGACGGCCTGCAGGGCATGGAAGGCACGTTCTCGATCTGCTCGTTCTGGTACGTCGAGGCGCTCGCCCGCGCCGGACGCCTGGACGAGGCCCGGCTGGCCTTCGAGAAGATGCTCACCTACGCCAACCATGTCGGCCTGTTCGCCGAGCAGATCGGGCACACCGGCGAGCAGCTCGGCAACTTCCCGCAGGCGTTCACCCATCTGGCGCTGATCAGCGCCGCCTTCAACCTCGACCGCGCGCTCGGCTGACAGCGCCGGTTGAGGGTTTTCCGGCCGGAGTCCCGGCAGAAAGCACGAAAAGTCCCAAGTAGGAGTTCAATGAAACACTTGAAGGGAGGGAACCCGACTCCGAAAGGACCCGTCCGAGCGTGACCGAGAACGACATCATCGACTTCGTCAGCGGCCTGCCCGCCACCGTCGCCATCACCGCCGGCGAGGACAACGGCACCCCCGAGGCGGCATGGGGGGACACCTTCTTCTTCTACGCCCCCGAGGGGACGATGCCCACCGACGGACGCCTGCCGTACGCGACGGTCGTCGTCAAGGACTACCCCGGCTGGGACACCGCCTCCGGCCTCGACCGGCCCGGCGTGTTCCGGCTGAACATCGCCGTCGGCCGGGCCGCCTTCGAGGAGCTGATCGGCTACCCGCCCGCGGCCCACGCCGACCACCACGCCGGCGTCGACTACACGGTGACCGACCGGATCATCCCGCACCCGCTGTACGCCGTCCAGGGATGGATCTGCGTCCTCAACCCCGGCGAGGCGACCGGCGGGCAGGCGTACACGCTGCTGAACGAGGCGCACGCCAGGGCGGCCAAGCGTTACCGTCCCGGCCGCTGACCAGTCGGGCCGCCGGCAGCCGTCGCCGGCCCCGTGTCGCGAGGCGTCCAGGCCGGCCGGCGCCGGCCGGCCTGGACGTCACGATCAGACCAGGTCGAACCGGTCGAGGTTCATCACCTTGTCCCACGCCGCGACGAAGTCGTTCACGAACTTCTCCTTCGCGTCATCGCTCGCGTAGACCTCCGCGAGCGCCCGCAGCTCGGAGTTCGACCCGAAGACCAGGTCGACACGGCTGCCGGTCCACTTGACCTCGCCCGTGGCCGAGTCGCGAGCCTCGAAGGTGTTCGCGTCCTCGGAGGTCGCCTTCCACGTCGTGCCCAGGTCGAGCAGGTTGACGAAGAAGTCGTTGGTCAGCGACCCGGGGGTCGAGGTGAGGACACCCACCGGCGACTGCTGGTGGGTCGCGCCGAGGACGCGCAGGCCGCCGACGAGGACCGTCATCTCCGGGGCGCTGAGGGTCAGCAGGTTCGCCCGGTCGATCAGCAGGTACTCGGCCGGGAGCCGGTTGCCCTTCTCGAGGTAGTTGCGGAAGCCGTCGGCGGTCGGCTCGAGCGCGGCGAACGACTCCACGTCGGTCTGCTCCTGCGCGGCGTCGACGCGGCCCGGCGTGAAGGGGACCGCGACGTCGAAGCCGGCCTGCTTGGCGGCCTGCTCGACGGCCGCGCCACCGGCGAGCACGATCACGTCGGCGAGAGAGACCCGCTTGCCGCCGGTCTGGGCGGCGTTGAAGTCCTGCTGGATGCCCTCCAGGGTGCGCAGCACCGTCGCCAGCTGGTCGGGGTCGTTGACCTCCCACCCGCTCTGCGGCTCGAGGCGGACGCGCGCGCCGTTGGCGCCGCCGCGCTTGTCGCTGCCGCGGAAGGACGCTGCCGACGCCCACGCGGTGGACACCAGCTGCGGCACCGACAGGCCCGAGGCGAGGATCCGGCCCTTGAGAGCGGCGATGTCCTCGGCGTCGACGAGCTCGTGCGTCACCGCGGGAAGGGGGTCCTGCCACAGCAGCGTCTCGGACGGGACCTCCGGGCCGAGGTAGCGCGCGACCGGGCCCATGTCGCGGTGGGTCAGCTTGAACCACGCACGAGCGAAGGCGTCCGCGAACTCGTCCGGGTTCTCCAGGAAGCGTCGCGAGATCTGCTCGTAGATCGGGTCCACGCGCAGCGAGAGGTCGGTCGTGAGCATCGTCGGGGCGTGGCTCTTCGACGGGTCGTGGGCGTCGGGGACCGTACCCGCCCCTGCGCCGTCCTTCGGCCGCCACTGGTGGGCGCCGGCGGGGCTCTTGAACAGCTCCCACTCGTAGCCGAACAGGATCTCGAAGAAGCTGTTGTCCCACGTCACCGGGGTGTTGGTCCAGATGCCCTCGAGACCGCTGGTGATCGTGTCGCCACCCTTGCCGGTGCCGAAGGTGCTCCTCCAGCCGAAGCCCTGCTCCTCGATCGGGGCGGCCTCGGGGTCGGGGCCGACGTGGTCCGACGGGCCCGCGCCGTGGGTCTTGCCGAAGGTGTGACCGCCCGCGATGAGGGCGACCGTCTCCTCGTCGTTCATCGCCATCCGGCGGAAGGTCTCACGGATGTCGCGGGCCGCGGCGAGCGGGTCCGGGTTGCCGTTCGGGCCCTCCGGGTTGACGTAGATGAGGCCCATCTGGACCGCGCCGAGCGGGTTCTCCAGCTCGCGGTCGCCGCTGTAGCGCTGGTCGCCGAGCCAGGTGGTCTCGGGACCCCAGTAGACGTCCTCGTCGGGCTCCCACACGTCGGCACGACCGCCGGCGAAGCCGAAGGTCTCGAAGCCCATGGTCTCCAGGGCGACGTTACCGGCGAGGATCATGAGGTCGGCCCACGAGAGCTTCTTGCCGTACTTCTTCTTGACCGGCCACAGCAGGCGGCGGGCCTTGTCGAGGTTGCCGTTGTCCGGCCAGCTGTTGAGCGGGGCGAAGCGCTGCTGGCCGGCCCCCGCGCCGCCACGGCCGTCGCTGATCCGGTAGGTGCCCGCGCTGTGCCAGGCCATCCGGATGATGAACGGGCCGTAGTGGCCGAAGTCGGCCGGCCACCAGTCCTGCGAGGTCGTCAGCACCTCCGCGATGTCCCGCTTGACGGCAGGAAGGTCGAGGCTCTTGAACGCCTCGGCGTAGTCGAACCCGTCGCCAAGGGGGTTCGCCACAGCGGGGTTCTTGGCGAGGATCTTCAGGTTGAGCCGCTCCGGCCACCACTGGCGGTTCCCGCCACCCTGAGTCGGGTGCGGGGCGCGCCCGTGCGCGACCGGGCAGCCACCTTCACCCTCGGTCTTCGCGTCTGTGACGATGGCGTCGTGGTTCTCAGACATGGGAATCCTTCCGGACTATTCAGATCACTGTGCTGAGGCACTGCGGGCGGTGGAACAGTCGGGGCACAGGCCCCAGTAGATGACCTCGGCCTCGTCGATCGCGAAACCGTGGTCCTGGGAGGCGGTCAGGCAGGGGGCGTGACCGACCGCGCAGTCGACGTCGGCGACGGCACCGCACGACCGGCACACGAGATGGTGATGGTTGTCCCCGACGCGTCCCTCGAACAGGGCCGGGCTGCCGGGCGGTTCGATGCGGCGCACGAGCCCCGCCGCGGTCAGCGCGTGGAGGGCCTCGTACACGGCTTGGAGTGAGATGTGGCCGACGCGCTCGCGCACCCCGGAGGCGACGGCCTCGACGTCGAGGTGGTCACCGTTCCTGACGGTCTCGAGCAGCGCGACGCGAGCGGCCGTCACCCGCAGGCCGGCACCGCGCAGCTCCTCGGCGGTGGTCGGAGTCTGGGATGCGGACATAGCGCCCAACCTACCGCCATAAACACGAATCACACAAGATAATGAATTGTCCAAGTTAGTCCTGCATCAGGCAATCCGGCCGACCGGTGGGTTCCGCCACCTCGCAGCGCGCCGTGGCCGAGGGGCTCGGCCCTGCCATTCACCACAACCCCGAGCGCGGGACCGGCTGCCGGCAGGCATGCGCGAACACGGCGGCGAGCCCTTGCTCTGCTGGGCGAACACATCGCACGCCAGGCGGGAGGAGACAAGGGGAATCGCCGACATGCCGGCGCGCGGCACCGGTGACCGCGGCACCGGCGACAGCCGCCACCGTGATGGACGAACTGCGCCGCGACGTACAGGCGCAGCAGGAGGCCCGCGACCTGCCGGTGCGGCAGGCCGAGGAGCAGCAGCGGCTACTCGAAGCCGATGCCGAGCAAGCCGAGAAGATCCGGCAGATTCTGCTCGGTGAGACCAGGAAGTCCATCAAGGCCGAACGCCGCCGGCAGTGGGGCTACATCCTTGCCGGTGCCGTCTGGTCCGTCCCCGTCGGTGTGGCCATCAACCTCGTGGTGCCGTAACGCCCTGGCAGGTCAGGACACGTGCAGGTCCACCGGCGCCGGGCTGTTCGCGCAGGTCGGGCGGTATGTCAACCACCTGTCGTTCCGGCCGACCCCGTACGGTCACCCCTGGGAAAGGAGCGAGGTGTAGGCGTTCGAGTGCTGTTGCCCGGACATGAAGGAGACGAAGTGCCTGACGAAGGCGCTGCGTGAGTAGCTGCCCCCGCTGTCGGTCAGGTCGCGGTGGAAGGCCGTACGGAACAGGTTGCGGTATTCCTCGGCGTCGATCTTCTCGTCGTCGTCGGCGTCGGTGGCGTCGAACAACACGTCGGCGATCCTGATGAGCCCGGAGCCGGGCAGGCAGGCGGCCGCGGCGGCGTATTCGTGGCGGGTGACGCGTCCGTCGCCGTCGCTGTCGAGAGCGGTCTGCAGCTCGCGCCACCAGGCGGCGTACGCCTGGAACAGCCGCTCCTCCTCCTGCTCGCCCAGGTCGAGCCGCGTGGCGATCTCTCTGGCCATGGCGGCCAGATCGGGCCAGCGCAGGTAGCCGTCGCCGGTCTGGTCGAGGACCTCGGCGAAGAACCGGTCGGCCGATCGGACCACCTGGTCGTCCTCGTCGGAGGCGGGGGTGAGAAGACGTGCCAGGGCCGCGGCCTTGCCGGCCTGGCGGCGTACGGCCTCCCATGGGCCGGCGCCCTCGTGGGAGGGGTCCAGCAGACCCATGAAGAACTCCACCCGCGTCCAGCTTTCCGGCAGGTAGCGCGTGGCGAGTGCGGCGCTCAGATACGCGGCCTGCATGAGCGTCCTGGCTCCCGGCAGATCGGGCAGGGCGACGCGCCGGCTGAAGGCTTCGGGGAGCGAGGCGATGGTGATCGCGGTGACCACCGGGCTTGCCACGGCCCGGCCCGCGGTCCACACCGCGGGATGGCCGCGCAGCACCGGAGGTGCGGGCACGTTGGCGAAGAGCCGGTAGAGGATGACCCCCACCGCCTCGTTGTTCTCCAGGCGGTGGGCGATGACGTCGTCGTAGTAGGACCAGAACTCCGGCAGCGTCGCGGGGAGATGGTCGCTGGTGCCGTCGATCAGGGCCAGGAACGTGCGGTGTTCGTCGTAGAGCCGTCGCATCGTCTCGGCGTCGAGCGCCTCGCCACTCAGCCGGCACATCGTCACCGTCGACTCGAACAGGGTCGCCACCACCCAGGCGCGCGCCTCGGGGTCGGTCGCGTCGTAGGGGCGGCCCTGCGCGTCGGTGCCGGACATGCGGGCGTGGAGGCGGTTGAGCCGGGCCGCTTCGCGGTCGCGTACGCGCGGGTCGGGGTCGAGGATGCGCCGCGAGCTCATCGTGGTGTTGCGCAGGCGTCGCCACGGGTGCGTCAGGAACGTGGAGTTCTCCATCAGGGCCGCGCCGATCGGCGGGTAGGCGGCTTCCAGCAGGGTGGCCCTGGTCACCGCGAGACCCCAGCGCGCCTCTTTGACCAGGCGACGCAGGATGGAGTCGGGCCCGAAGACGTCGACGTTATCCTCCGGGGTGGTCTGGCTCATCGAGGGTCCTCTCCTGTCATGAGGGTGGGCTGGCGTACGTCGCCGAACCGGCGCTGGCGCCGGAAGTAGGCGCCAAGGCATTCCCAGAAGTGGGTCGCGCGGAAGTCGGGCCAGAGCACCTGGGGGAAGACCCACTCGGCGTAGGCCACCTGCCAGAGCATGAAGTTGGAGATGCGCTGCTCGCCGGAGGTGCGGATGACCAGGTCGACGTCGGGCGTGTCGGCGTACGGCAGGTGCTCGGCGAAGCTGGCCTCGGTGACCTGGTCGGCCGGCGTCGCGGAACGGATCAGCGACCGCGCGGCCTCCACGATGTCGCGGCGCCCGCCGTGGTCGAAGGCGACGGTCAGCGTCATGCGCTTGTTGTCGCGGGTGAGCGTCATCAGGTCGGTGATGTCCTGGACCAGCGGTGCCGGGATGCGCGGATCGCTCATGCCGAGGAATCTGCAGCGGACACCCCGCGCGTGCAGCACCGGCGCGTGTTTGCGGATGGCCCGTCGGACGAGCCGCATGAGGATGTCGACCTCGCCGGACGGCCGCCGCCAGTTCTCCGTGGAGAAGGCGTACAGGCTCAGCCAGGTGACCCCGGAGGAGCGCGCCGCCTCGATGACGTCCATCACCGCGGCCTCGGCGGCCTCGTGGCCCGCGGTGCGCGGCAGCGACCGCTGCGCGGCCCAACGGCCGTTCCCGTCCATCACACAGGCCACGTGACGCGGCACGGCCATGACCACCTCCATAGCTGGATGTGACTATAGCATTACTCATAGTGTCGGCCAGTGCGGTGACCAACCGGCTTGAGTGATCAGGCCGCTCGGGCGGACGGTCGGCCCCGACGTCGTTGTTCGTCACCGCGGATACGGGCGCGTTCCCGACGCCGGGCGGCCAGCACGTCGGGGTGGCGGGCGGTGTCCGGCGTGCCGGTGACAGGGGGCGAGCAGGTCACCCCCTGTCACTCCGCGCGGCTCATCCCGCCGGCGGCGGACCGGCGGCCGGGCTAGCGGCGGCCGTACAGGGCCATCCGGCTGATCATGGCGTCGGCGGCGAGGTGATAGCAGACCGTCACGCAGCCCAGCACCTCCGTGGGCGTGCCGAAGGTGGCGGCCAGCGTCTTGTCGGCGACCCGGCGCACGCCCGGGACCAGCGCCCCCAGCTCGGCCGCGGGCGCGCTGGGCATGTCGATCTCGAGCTCGAGCACCTCCGGCAGCTGGAGCGGCGCCAGTTCCCCGGCCCCCCGTACGGCCTCCGCCGCCGCCTCCCGGATCTGCCGCCTGGCCTCGGCGGGTGAGAGGCTGTCCGCGGCGGTGTGCCCGTGCGCGACCTTGACGGCGACCGTACGCACGCCGGGGAACGCCTTCTCCGCGACGCCGCAGATGACGTCGTCACCGGTGAGCAATCCCACCGGGACGCCGACCGCGGCCGCCTGCAGCGCGTTGACCTCCGCCTCGGAGACGGGCCTGCCGTTGAGGCGTACCCCGAGGAAGTGCGAGGAGAAGGTGTGCGCGAGCACGCCGGGCGAACCGGCGGCGGCGTGGTAGCCGAGGAACATCGCCACGTCGTGCTCGGCCGAGATGCCCTCGGCCATGCAGTCCAGCTTGGGCGAGCCGAAGATCAGCCGGGCCCGCGGGTCGAGTTCGTCGTGCAGGAGGTTGTCCATGGTGCCGTGGCTGTCGTTGACCAGGACGCTCTCGGCCCCGGCCGCGAACGCCCCCTCGATGGCGGCGTTGGCCTCGGCGGTCATGAGCCGTTGCGACCGGGGGTAGCCGTGACCGCCGCGGACCACCTGGTCCATGGTGGCGATGCCCGTCACGCCCTCCATGTCGATGGAGATGTAAACCTTTGCCATCGTCACAGGCTTTCACTCGGGTGAACGGCGGGCTTTGTCGTCGGGGCCGAAGCTTCGCCCCCGCCTTGGGCCTGCTGTCCAACGGCGGGGATCACCAGGGCGGCGCCGACGGCAAGCAGGGCGAGCACCGCCGACAGCAGGAAGGTCTCGACGAAGCTGCTCTCGGTGGGCACTCCCGCCACCGTGCCGGCCGCCAGCACCATGCCGCCGAGCATCGCTCCGAAGGTGCCGCCGATGCTCTTGACGAAGAAGACCACGCCGCTGACGCCGGCCGCGCGGTCGGCGGGCACGTCGGCGGCCACGGCGTTGAGCCCGGCGGTGAGGCCGATGGACAGGCCCAGTCCCGTGATCGTCACCCCGGCCACGATCTGCCACGGGGAGGAGTGCCAGAAGGCCAGCACGGCGGTGCCGGCCGAGACGAGCGCGCTGCCGAGCACCAGCACGGTGCGCCGCCCGAGCAGCCTGGTCATCGGCCCGACCAGCGGCGCGATCAGGGTGCCCGCGACGCCCAGCGGGACCATGTAGATCCCGATCCACAGCGTGTCGGCGCCCAGGCCGTACCCGGTCTCGACGGGCAGCGACAGCATCATCGGCAGGGCGACCACGAGCCCGAAGGAGGCGAAGCCGAACACGAACCCCATCGCGGTCACTCCGGCGGGAGAGCGCCCGGCCAGCAGCCGCAGGTCCACGAGCGGGTCTCGGGTGCGCAGCTCGACGACCGCCCACAGGCCCAGCGTCAGCGCCGCGGCCGCGAACAGGGCAAGGGTGGCGGGAGCCGTCCAGCCCCAGCTGGAGGCGGCGGTCAGGCCCAGCATCAGCACGGCGAGCCCGCCGGCGAGCAGCAGCCCGCCGGCCCAGTCGACCCGCCCGGAGGCCGCGCGGGACGTCGCGGGCACCACGCGCCAGGCCCAGAGCCCGGCCACCAGCGCACCGGCCAGAGTCAGGAAGAACAGCGACCGGTAGCCGAGCGCCGCGGTGATCGGCCCGGCGAGGATGAGACCGAGCGTTCCGGCCAGGGCGGACACGCCGATGACCAGGCCGTTGCCGGTGGCGCCCCGCTCGGGCTCGAGGGTGTCGCGGAACAGCCCCACGGTCAGGGGCAGCACGCCCAGCCAGACGCCCTCCACCGCCATGCCCACGATCAGCACGGTGACGTTGGGCGCCAGGCCGGCGATGAGCACTCCGGCACTGCTGATCGCCATCACGACGAGCAGCAGCAGGCGTTTGTCGTACATGTCGGCCAGGCGGCCGACGATCGGGGTGCTGATCGCCGAACTGATCAGCGAGCCGGTGAAGATCCACGCGAGCGCGCCGGGCGGGGCCGACAGGTCTTGCTGGATGAGCGGGAGCGCGGGCGAGAGCATGATCTCCAACAGTTGGAGAACGCCGATGAACAACACCGGCGCACCGATGACGCCGAAGCCGGATCTGCGCATGGTCGTGCCTTTCGGGTGGGGTGATGTGTGGCCGCGTGTTCCCCCCGAACCCTCGGCCGTGGTTCAGGCCGGGCCGAGCACCTCATGCGTGATCAGCGCCTGCGCGGTGGCGACGAAGAACTCCTCGGAGCCGTCGTGGGTGCCGAGCACGGCGGCCAGCCCGAGCCCGGACAGCAGAGCCTTGAGCGCGCGGGCCAGGCGCACCGCCTGCTCGGCCGTGACGGGCGCCCCGCCGTACGCACTGCCGGTGAACAGCGCGGCGAGCCCGGCCTCGATCGACCTGGTCGAGGCGTTGAGCTTGCCGAGCAGTGCCGGATCGTTGAGTACGAGGTCGAGCACCCGCGTCTCGAACAGGAGCTTGCCGGTGGCCTCGGGGTCGGCCGACATGCGCAGGAACCCGCGGGCGACCTCGGCCACGATCTCCTCCAGCGGCATGCCGGGCGCGGCGGCCTCGACCGAACGCAGGTCGAGCGGCCCGGTGTAGTCGTCGACCATGGCGACCATCAGGTCGTTCTTGCCGCCGAACAGTGAGTAGACCGCGCCGGTGGTCAGGCCGGCCAGCTCGGCGATGTCCTCGAGCTTCGCCTTGGAGCCGTCCCGGCCGACGATCTCGCGCGCCGCCTCGAGCAGCGCGCGCTTGTTGGCCGCTTTACTTTCCGCTCTGGTCAGCCGCATGACATCTCCTGCATGCCGTAAAGATAATCTGGTTTACTAGAATAATCCAGTTTATCAGGAGGTCGGAGATGGACGTCGCCCACCACATGAGCCGAGTGCCCGACTACACCGCGTTCCCCACCGTGGACCAGATGCATGCCGAGCTCGACGAGCTGGCCGCCGCCCACCCCGATCTGGTACGGCTGCGCCGCATCGGCACCTCGCGGCTGGGTGAGCCGCTGCGCGCGGCCACCATCGGCTCCGGCCCTCACGACGCCGTGATCATCGGCGGGCCCCACCCGAACGAGCCCATCGGCGCGCTCACCGTCAGCAGCCTGCTGCGCCAGCTCGTCGAGGACGCCTCGCTGCGCGAGGACTTCGGCTACCGCTGGCACCTCGTCCCGTGCGCCGACCCCGACGGCGCCCGGCTCAACGAGGGCTGGTACTCGCGGCCGAGCGACCGCCGCGCCTACGCCGAGCACTTCTACCGCCCCGCCGAAGCCGACCAGGTCGAATGGACCTTCCCGCTGGCCGGCGAGGACTACTTCTTCGACCGCACCCTGCCTGAGACCGAGGCGCTGATGCGGCTGATGGACGAGGTCAAGCCCGCCTTCGTCTACTCCCTGCACAACGGCGAACTCCAGGGCGCGTTCTACTACCTCAGCAAGGACGACCCCGCGCTCGCCGCCCGCCTGACCGCGATCGCGACCGCCCAGGGCCTGCCGCTGCACATGGGCCCGCCCGAGGTGCCGAGCGCCGTCCCGATCGGCCCGGCCGCCTACATGACCCCGAGAGGCGCCCACATCGCGGCGGCCTACGGCATCGGCGGCGGAAGCGTCGACTACGCCGACCGCTTCGACGCCCTGCACCTGGTGACCGAACTGCCCTACTGGGCCGACCCCCGCGTCGCCGACCAGACCCCCACCGAGCAGACCTACAGCGAGGCGATCCAGGCCAACCTGGCCGGGCAGCGCGCCCTGATCGCCGAGCTGGCGCGGTCCCATTCCGCCGTCAGGGCCGACCTGAGGGTGCGCTCGCCCTTCCGCGACGCCCTCGAGGACTTCGTCGCCGCCCACGACGACTTCATCGGCGAATGGGAGACCTTCCCCGGCACCGACCGGCCCGCCACGGTGGCCGAGGTGGTGGGCAACCGGCAGCTCGTGCACAGCATGCGGCTGAGGTACACCGGGACCTGTCTGCGCATGCTCGACGCCGAGCTCGGCGCGGGCAACGCCACGCCCGCCATCCGGGCCGAGCGAGCCCGTCTCGGTGCGCGCTTCGACGAATGGTTCACCGAGGCCGAGGCCGACGCGGTGGCCACCCCGATCCCGATCCGCACGCTGGTCGCCGTCCAGCTCGGTGCGGCCCTGCTCGCGGCGGAGTCCGCGAAGCGGACGGCTGTCTGCTGAGTTCGCCCGTGCGGGATGGCGCGGCCGGAGGGTGAAGGGCGCGCCGAGGAGATCACCGCACCCCGGCGACGCGCCGCCTCGATGGGGTGCGGAGTCAGTCGACGCTCGGCAGCCTGGCCTCGCCCGCCGCTTGGCGAACCGCGGTCTCGGCCAGGTCGCCGACCTGTGACGCCGGAACGACGACGCCGGGAGTCTGGAGAGTCCAGCGGAGGAAGTCCTCGACGTTCATGGCGGGCACCTCGCCGAGATAGGGCTGGATGTACACCGGCGTGTTCGGTTCACTGCGCCAGCTGGCGGCAAGCGTTCCGATGTCCACCGCGTCATAGCCGAGGACGTCCAGCAGCCGGGCGGCCTCTTCCTTGGCCTCCGCGTCGTCACCGGCGATGGGCAGGGCGCTGCGGTCCGGCGCGCCCGCGGGCCGGGCGAGGGTGACCAGCTGGTGCGGGGTGATGTTGTTGAACGCCTTGACCACCTGGGAGCCCGCGAGGTGGCGCTGCATCAGGGCGCTGGAGGTCAGGTCGCCCGCGTCAAGTTCGGCCAGGTGGCCGTCCCGCTCGGGGTAGTAGTTCGCCGTGTCCAGCACCGTCTTGCCGGCCAGGGCTTCGGCGGGGAGCTGTTCGTAGGCCTGCAACGGGATGGCCGCCACCACCAGGTCGGCGGCGCGCGCGGCTTCTGCCGGTGTGGCCGCCCGGGCGTGCTCGCCCAGCTCGGCGACAAGATCAGCGAGTGTCTCGGGCCCTCGCGAATTGCTGAGGACGACCTCAAGGCCGGCCGCGACGGCCAGGCGGGCAACAGAAGAACCGATCATTCCGCTGCCGATGAGTCCGAGTGTTCGGGACACGGCTCCGCTCCGTTCGTTCGGTGGATGTCGATAGAGGAGCCGCCGGCGAGCGAGCGCGGCGAGGCCGGTCCGCTCGCGTGTGGCGGGCTCGCCTGACAGCCTGGAGCCGGCGTGACCACCCGACCAGGCCCGTGTCCTGCGTACTCACGGCGTGATCACCCACCGCACGCTCACACGTAGGGTTGTCGCGTGGACGACCGGACCGAGCTGAGCGAGTTCCTCAAATCACGCCGTGCCCGTCTGCGTCCGGCGGACGTCGGGCTGCACGACTACGGCGGAGCGCGCCGGGTCGCGGGCCTGCGGCGTGAGGAGCTGGCCCGGCTCGCGGGTGTGAGCATCGCCCACTACACGCGTCTGGAGCAGGGCAAGGGCGACAGCGTCTCGGACGAGGTCGTGGACGCCGTCGGTGCGGCGCTGCGCCTGGACACCGACGAGCTGGCTTACCTGCACCGGATCGCGCGGCGTCCCCTGGCGTGTACGGCCACCGAGTCGCCGGTTCTGCCCGCGGGGTTGCGCTACCTGCTGGAGTCGTTCGTGATGACGCCGGCGCTGGTGGTCGGCAGGCACACCCAGATCGTCGGCTGGAACGAGCTCGCCGTGGCGGTGTTCGGGGACTTCCCCGCGCTGCCTGAGGACCGCCGCACGCTCTCGCACCTGCTGTTCACCGAACCCTCCGGGCGCGAGCTGCACCGCGCCGGTTGGGAGCGGGCGGCGCGCGACCAGGTGGCGCATCTTCGCGTGCTGCTCGGGCGCTATCGCGGGGACTCCGGGCTCACGGCGCACATCGACCACATGCTGGGGCTGAGCCCGGAATTCGCGCGGATGTGGGCCGAGCACCCGGTCGCGCAGGTCCGGTCCCGGACGTACGTGCTGCACCACCCGGTCGTGGGCGAACTGACCCTTCACGGCGAGCTCATCGCGCTGCCCGACGAGCCGTCGTGCTGCGGGCTGGACCTGTTCGCCGCCGAGCCGGGCTCGGCGTCGGAGCAGGCACTGCGGAAGCTCGGGAGCCGGTGACCGGGTAGCCAGTAGGGCCGGTGGAGCCGGTGGGCCGGTGGGCCGGCGTGCCGCGGTCAGGTGACTCGTCCACCCCGGCTCAGCCCGGCGGTCGCGACCGCGAGGCGTGACGGCGCCTTGACGGACGGGAGTCGCCCACTCCCCTCGCACATGCCCTGGTCGGGCCGGAGCGGCCGACGGTTTTGGTGGCTTTCCCACAACTCGGGCCGGGTAGCGTGCGCTGTCTGCGACATAGCGCGGCCGGCCCGGTAGACGGAAGGGTGAACAATGCCGGGGGGCGCCGTGTGTCGCGGCGCGCACATCGTTGGTCTACAGGAGGGCTCGGTCGGGTGTTCAGTCGTGTCGCCATCGTCAACCGTGGTGAGGCCGCCATGCGGCTCATCCACGCCGTACGGGACATCGCCGCGGAGACCGGGACTCGGATCGAGACCGTCGCCCTGCACACCGACGTCGACCGCACCGCCACGTTCGTGCGCGAGGCCGACATCGCCTACGACCTCGGACCCGCGTCCGCGCGCCCGTATCTCGACCTGAAGGTGCTGGAGCGGGCGCTGGTGGAGACCGGGGCCGACGCAGCGTGGGTCGGCTGGGGCTTCGTCGCGGAGGACCCGGCGTTCGCGGAGCTGTGCGACGAGATCGGGGTCACGTTCGTCGGGCCGAGCGCGGAGGCGATGCGCAAGCTCGGCGACAAGATCGGCGCGAAGCTGATCGCCGAGGAGGTCGGCGTGCCGGTCGCGCCGTGGAGCCGGGGGCCGGTCGAGACCCTGGACGCCGCCTTGGCGGCGGCGGCCGAGATCGGCTATCCGCTGATGCTGAAGGCGACCGCGGGGGGCGGCGGGCGCGGCATCCGCGTGATCACGAGCGACGCCGAGCTCGCCGACGCCTACGAGCGCACCAGCCAGGAGGCCGCGCGGGCGTTCGGCAGCGGCATCGTGTTCCTGGAGCGGCTGGTCACCGGCGCCCGGCACGTCGAGGTCCAGGTGATCGCCGACGGCCAGGGAACCGCGTGGGCGCTCGGCGTGCGCGACTGCTCGGTGCAGCGGCGCAACCAGAAGGTCATCGAGGAGTCGGCGTCGCCGGTGCTCAGCCCCGCGCAGGCGGCCGAGCTCAAGAGGTCGGCCGAACGACTGGCCGTCGCGGTCGGCTACAGCGGCGCGGCGACCGTCGAGTTCCTCTACCACCCCGGTGACAAGCTCTTCGCCTTCCTCGAGGTCAACACCCGCCTGCAGGTCGAGCACCCGATCACCGAGTGCACCACGGGCTTCGACCTGGTCAAGGCGCAGCTGCGGGTGGCCTCAGGCGGCAGGCTCGAAGGCGACCCGCCGGTGGAACGCGGCCACGCCATCGAGGCCCGGCTGAACGCCGAAGACCCCGACCGCGACTTCGCGCCCTCTCCGGGCCGCATCGCGCGGATGGACCTGCCCGCCGGGCCCGGTATCCGCGTGGACACCGGCGTCAGCGAGGGCGACACCATCCCCGCCGACTTCGACTCGATGATCGCGAAGATCATCGCCTACGGCCGCGATCGCGACGAGGCGCTCGGCCGGCTGCGCCGCGCGATGGCGCAGACCTCGGTGATCATCGAGGGTGGCGCGACGAACAAGAGCTTCGTGCTCGACCTGCTCGACCAGCCCGAGGTGATCGACGCCAGCGCGGACACCGGCTGGATCGACCGTGTCCGCGGCGAGGGCAGGCTCGTCTCGCACCGCCACTCCGGCGTCGCGCTGGCGGCCGCCGCCATCGAGGCGTACGAGGAGGAGGAACGCGTCGAGCGGCAGCGGCTGCTGTCGACGGCGTTCGGCGGACGCCCGCAGGTGCAGCACGAGAGCGGCCGGCCGCTGGACCTCAAGCTGCGTGGCGTCGGATACCGCGTGCGGGTCGCGCGGGTCGGCGCGCATCGCTTCCGCGTCGGCGTCCACGCGGGTGACGACGTCCGTACCGCCGACGTCGAGCTCGACCGCTTCGACCGGCACACCGGGCAGATCGTCGTCAACGGCGCCCGGTACCGCCTGCTCACCGGCACGCACGGGCCGATCCATGTGATCGAGGTGGACGGCGTGACGCACCGGGTCAGCCGCGACGAGGGCGGCGTCGTCCGCTCGCCCGCGCCCGCGCTGGTCGTGGCCACGCCGCTGGAGGTCGGCGCCGAGGTCGAGGCGGGCGAGCCGGTGATGGTGCTCGAGAGCATGAAGATGGAGACGGTGCTGCGGGCGCCGTTCAAGGCGCGGCTGAAGGAATGCGTCGTGTCCGTGGGCGGCAAGGTGGAGACGGGGGCACCGCTGCTGCGGCTGGAGCCGCTCGCCGACACCGCGGTCGAGCACTCCTCGGCCGCCGCGTCCGTCGAGCTGGACCTGCCCGCGGCGCCGGCGGAGGTCCCGGTGCGGGAGCGCACCACGCGTGGTCAGGAGGACCTGCGCAGCCTGCTGCTGGGCTTCGACGTCGACCCGCACGACGAAAGCCGGGTGCTCGACGACTACCTCGCCGCGCGGCGGGCCGCCGGCGAGGACGGCCACCGGCCGCTGACCGAGGAGCTCGAGCTGATCGAGGTGTTCGCCGACCTCGCCGAGCTGAGCCGTAACCGGCCGGCGAGCGAGGACGGCGGCGGCGACGGCCACGTGCGCAGCGCCCGCGAGTACTTCCACACCTACCTGCAGAGCCTCGACGTCGAGCGGGCCGGGCTGCCGCAGGCGTTCCAGGACAAGCTCGCCAAGGCGCTCGGGCACTACGGTGTCACCGGGCTGGAGCCGTCCCCCGAGCTCGAAGCCGCGGTGTTCCGGATCTTCCTCGCCCTGCAACGCGCGTCCGCCGACGCCACGGCCGTCGCGACGTTGCTGCGCGCGTGGCTGCGGGAGGCGCCGCCGGACGAGACGCTGCGCGAGCCCGCCGGCCTCGCGCTGGAACGGCTGGTGGCCGCGACGCAGGTCCGCTTCCCCGTGGTCGCCGACCTCGCGCGCGGCGTGGTGTTCGCCTGGTTCGGCCAGCCGCTGCTGCGCCGCAACCGCGCCCGCGTCTACGCCAGTGTCCGCAAGCACCTGCGCCACCTGGACGCGCACCCGGACGCCCCGGACCGCGCCGAGCGCATCGCCGAGATGGTGCGCAGCACCGAGCCGCTGGTGCGGCTGCTCGGCCAGCGGCTCATCCGCGCCGACCTGGACAACACGATCATGCTGGAGGTGCTGACCCGGCGCTACTACGGCAACAAGGCTCTCACCGGTGTCCGCACCAGCGCGGGCGCGGGCTGCACGTTCGTGGTCGCCGAGCGCGCGGGCTCATGTGTGGCATCCGCCGCGGTGAGCTTCGAAGCGCTGGGCAGCGCGCTGCGCGGGCTCGCCGAGCTCGCGAGCGGCGAGGACGCCATCGACGCCGACATCTATCTCGCGTGGGAGGAGCAGCCCGAGGACTCCGACGCGATGGCGGCCGCGCTGCACGAGGTGATCAGCGCGCACCCGATGCCGAGCCAGGTCCGCAGGCTCACCGCCACCGTCGCGGGCAGCCGCGGCGCGGTGATGCACCACCACTTCACCTTCCGCCCGTCGGCCACCGGCATGACCGAGGAGCGGCTGATCCGCGGTCTGCATCCGTACATCGCGCAGCGGATGCAGATGGAGCGGCTGGGCAAGTTCGACCTCACCCGGCTGCCGTCGTCTGACGAGGAGGTCTACCTCTTCCAGTGCGTGGCGCGGGAGAACCGTTCTGACGAGCGCCTCGTCGCGTTCGCACAGGTGCGTGACCTGACCGAGCTGCGCGAGCACGACGGCAGGCTGGTCGCGCTGCCGACGGCCGAGGACACCATCGCCGCCTGCGTCGACTCGATCCGCCGCGCCCAGTCGCGGCGGCCGTCGAACAAGCGCCTCAACACCAACCGGATCGTGATCTACGTCTGGCCGCCCAGCAACATCACCCGCGCGGAGCTGGAGATGATCGCCCGGCGCGTCCTGCCGACGACCGTGGGCGCAGGGCTGGAGGAGACCCTGTTCATCGGACGGCAGCGCGACCAGGAGACCGGCGAGCTGACCAAGATCGCCGTGCGCATCTCCCTCGACGCCACCGGCGGCACCGAGCTGACCATCGGCGAGCCGTCGGACGAGCCCATCGAGCCGCTCGACGACTACCGGCAGAAGGTCCTGCGCGCGAGCAGCCGCAACACGGTCTACCCGTACGAGCTGACCGGCCTGCTCGGCGACTTCGTCGAGCACGACCTCGACGACGCCCACACGCTGGTGCCGGTCGACCGGCCGAAGGGGCGCAACAGCGCGGCGATCGTGGCCGGCGTGGTCTCCACGCCGACCGCGCGGCACCCCGAGGGCCTCACCAGGGTCGTGCTGCTCGGCGACCCGACGAAGTCGCTCGGCGCGCTGTCGGAGCCGGAGTGCCGCCGCGTGATCGCCGCGCTGGACCTGGCCGAGCGGATGCGGGTGCCGCTGGAGTGGTACGCGCTGTCGTCCGGCGCGCGCATCTCCATGGCGTCGGGCACCGAGAACATGGACTGGGTGGCCGCGGCGCTCAAGCGGATCGTCGAGTTCACCCAGGACGGCGGCGAGATCAACATCGTGGTCGCGGGCATCAACGTCGGCGCGCAGCCGTACTGGAACGCCGAGGCGACGATGCTCATGCACACCAAGGGCATCCTGGTGATGACGCCGGACTCGGCGATGGTGCTCACCGGCAAGCAGTCGCTCGACTTCTCCGGTGGCGTCTCGGCCGAGGACAACTTCGGCATCGGCGGCTACGACCGGGTGATGGGCCCGAACGGGCAGGCGCAGTACTGGGCGCCGAACCTGACCGCCGCGCGCGACGTGCTGATGTCGCACTACGACCACACCTACGTCGCGCCTGGCGAGCAGGCGCCGCGGCGGGCGACGACGACCGACCCCGTCGACCGCGACGTCTCCGACTTCCCGCACGCTGTGGCGGGCAGTGACTTCACCTCGGTCGGTCAGATCTTCTCCGCCGAGGCCAACCCGGACCGCAAGAAGCCGTTCGACATCCGAACCGTGATGCGGGCGCTGTCCGACCAGGACCACCCGGTGCTCGAACGCTGGGCGGGCATGGCCGACGCGGAGACCGCGGTGGTGCAGGACGTCCATCTCGGCGGCATGCCGGTGTGCCTGCTCGGCATCGAGTCGCGGGCGATACCGCGGCGCGGCTTCCCTCCCACCGACGGCCCGGACACCTACACCGCGGGCACCCTGTTCCCGCGGTCGTCGAAGAAGGCCGCGCGGGCGATCAACGCGGCCAGCGGCAACCGGCCGCTGGTGGTGCTGGCGAACCTGTCGGGCTTCGACGGCTCGCCGGAGTCGATGCGGAAGCTGCAACTGGAGTACGGCGCCGAGATCGGCCGCGCGATCGTGAACTTCCGCGGGCCCATCGTGTTCTGCGTGATCTCGCGGTACCACGGCGGCGCGTTCGTGGTCTTCTCGAAGGCGCTGAACCCGAACATGACCGTGCTCGCGCTGGAAGGCTCGTTCGCCTCGGTGCTCGGCGGCGCCCCCGCCGCCGCGGTGGTGTTCTCCGGCGAGGTCGACGCCCGCACCGCGGCCGACCCGCGCGTGCGGGACCTGGAGGCCCGCGTCGCGGCCGCCGCCGGCGCCGACCGGGCCGCGTTGACCGCGGAGCTGGACGAGCTCCGCTCGTCGGTCCGCGCGGAGAAGCTCGGCGAGGTGGCCGCGGAGTTCGACCGCGTGCACAACATCCAGCGGGCGGTCGAGGTGGGTTCCGTCGACGCCGTCATCCGCGCCGCGGAACTGCGGCCGCGGATCATCGAGGCCATCGAGGCCCGCCTGCGCTGACCTCACCCCGGCGCTACGTGAAGGTGCCCTGCCAGCGGTGTCGACCGCCCGATCGTGCTGATCGGGCGGTCGCCCGGGGCCGCCGACGTCAGCCCCGGAACCCCCCGGTCCCGCCATCGGTGGGGTGCGGAGAAGAGACGTGGTCGACTCCGCGTCGGCGTCGCGCCTGCCGCAGGTCCTGCACCGCCACGACCAGGGCGAAGGCGACGAGCCCGTTGACGTAGGCGAGGACGCCGAGCATCACCCCGCTGAGCTCGAGCCGACCCCATTGCGTGATCAACAACACCGCCAGCCCGGTGATCAGGATCGGTTGCAACGGCAGGACGGTGACAGCCACCAGGAGGCGATGCTCGGAGAGGAAGCGTCTCCTCTTGACGATGAAGAGCCAGGCCGAACCGGCGAGTCCGGCCAGCGCGAACAGGGCGATGATGAGACCTTCGACGTCCACGTGTCAGCTCCGTTTCGCCGCGAACCGCAGCGCCAGCGTGATCAGGCTCCCGATGACGATCCATGCGATCATGCCGGGCCAGAACGGAATCCCGTCGTCCACCCACGGGAAGGGGATCGGAGACAGGCCGCCGTCCGGGTCCGCGCCGTAGCCGTAATGGACGGCGAAGCCGATCACGGGAGTGGCCAGCATCACGACGAGCTGGGCGACGAAGGCCAGGCCGAACGGCCGGTCAGCGGAGGGCGGCGCCGGAAGGGCGAGCGTCGGCTCGTGATGGCCCAGGATGCGCTGCAGCAGTTGGCCGGCGCTCGGGCGCTCCCGCGGGTCTTTGGCCAGGCACGCCGAGAGCAGGCCCTTCAGCTCGTCCGGAACGCCGTCCAGATCGGGTTGCCGGTTGAGGATGCGGTTGAACACCGCGGGAATGCTGTCCTGGCCGAAGGCCGGTCGGCCGGTGGCCGCGAACACCATCGTGACGGCCCAGGAGAACACGTCGGAGCTCGGCTCGACGTCCTTTCCCGCGAGCTGTTCGGGAGACATGTACGGAGGGGTGCCGACGATCGCGCTCGAGAGCATGGTCGTGCCCTCGAGCGCCCGGGCGATACCGAAGTCGATGACCCGGGGGCCGTCCAGCGCCAGCAGCACGTTGCTCGGCTTGAAGTCACGATGCACGATGCCGGACTCGTGGATGGCCTGCAGCGCGGCCGCGGTGGCCAGCATCAGGCGGCGCATCCCGCCCGCGTCGCGAGGCCCCTCCCGGCTGATCAGCTGCTGCAAGGACTCACCGGAGATGTACTCGCTGACGATGTACGGCTGATCTCCCTCGATGTCGACGTCCACGACGCGTGCCGTACCGAACGGTCCCACCCTGCGCGCCGTGTTCACCTCCCGGACGAACCGGCGGCGGCTTTCGGCGTCCTGGACGAGGCGGGCGTGCAGTACCTTGACCGCCACCTGACCGCCGTCGGGAGCGACGCCCAGGTAGACCGCTCCCTGCCCGCCTTCACCCAGCAGACCCACGAGCCGGTACGACGCCACGTGAAGGGGATCGGACGGCCTTAACGGGCGCGGGTTGGTGATCACCAGACTCTTATATCAATCTCCCGGTCCACGAGGTCCCGAATCCGGAAGCCCTCACCAGCCGACCCCGCACGCCACGACGACAACGCCGTCGGCCCGGCCTCCAGGCGCCACCGTCGAGCGGCTGGAGAGCGGGTGTTCGGCGAGCTGGTCGTCGAGCGCCGGCGAGCCCGCGTCCGGCTTGCCTGCCGGCGGGTGTGGGGCCTCACGGGTTTTGCCTTGACGCTGGTGTCAACGTTCTAGCGTGGCCGCCATGAAGTTCGGGATCAGTTACAGCACGCCGTATCACGGGGTCGACCCAGACAAGCTCGCCGCCTACGCCCGGCACGCCGAGGAATGCGGCTTCGAGTCCCTGTACGTTCCGGAGCACATCGTGCTGTACCCCGGGGCGACCATCGGATCCTTCGCCATGCCGCCGTCGCTGCCGTACGGTGACCCGCTCGACTGCCTGGGCTTCGCCGCCGCGCACACCAGCCGGATCCTGCTCGGCACGGGCGTGCTGCTGCTGCCTTACCACCACCCGGTGACCCTCGCCAAACGCCTGGCCACCATCGACGTGCTGTCGAAGGGGCGGATGCGGCTGCTGACCGTGGGGCTGGGGGCGCTGCCCGGCGAGGCCCAGGCGGTGGGCGTCGACTACGCCACCCGCGGCCGCCGGGCCGACGAGGCGATCGACGTGCTGCGGCTGCTCTGGCAGGGCGGCGAGGAAGGCGTCAGCTTCGCCGGGGAGTTCTTCGCCTTCGAGAACCTGAGCAGCTTCCCGAAGCCTTACGGGGTCACGCACCTGCCCATCCACGTCGGCGGGTCGAGCCGGGCGGCCGCCCGCCGCGCCGGGCTGCGCGGCGACGGGTTCTTCCCCGGCGGCGCGCTCCACCCCGACGAGCGGGCCGTTCAGCTGGACCTCGCCAGGAAGACCGCCGTGGAGGCGGGACGCGATCCGGCGGCGCTGGAGTACACCCGGTCCGCGTCGATGGACATCTCCGAAGAGCAGGTCGCGGCCCTCGCCGAACAGGGCGTGACCCGTATCGTCGTCAGCTCCGGCGCCACCGAACCGGACGAGCAGCGCGATCAGATGTCCGCCTTCGCCGAGCGCCTCATGGGCGGGGCAGCGGCCGGCTCCGCTTCTTGAGGCCGGCGGCGAGTCTCGTGGAACATCGCCTCGAAGAGCTTGGCCGTCGCCCACGGGGAGGCCGACAGGCACTGGGCGACGGTGTGCTCGATCATGGCCGGCGACACCTCGTCGAGGTGGGTGGCGAACCAGGCCTGCGCCTGCCGGGCGAACCACTGGGGCCGGTCGGCCCGGAAGGCTTGGAGAGTGGCCTGCAGAGCCGCCTCCGGCACACCTTCGGGGTTGTCGTCGGTCAGCTTGAGGTAGGGCAGGACGGCGGAGACGAAGGCGGCACCGGCGATGCGGTCCTCCCCGTGCCGGGCCACGTAGCGGGCGACCTCGGCGCCGCCCGCCGAGTGCCCGACCAGGATGACGTCGTCCAGGTCGAGGCCGCCGCTCCCCGCGCGGCGTCTCGGCCCGCGCGTCCCACGGTGTCGTTCATGGGGTCAACGGCAGCGGCGGTGGACATCGTCCACCCGTTCGGTGACCCCGCTCCGATCGAGGTGTTCCAGCAGCGGCACCGCGACCCTTCGGGTGGTGTCGAGGGCGCGCCGGGCCTGGCTGACCGTGAAGGGCTGCGGCAGCCGTCTCAGCAGCTCCGCCGCCCTGGCGTCCGCGCCGGGCAGCAGCACGACGCCTTCGGCCACGCGTAGCAGGCGTCCCGCCCGTACGGCCGCCGCCAGCTCCCGGATCCCGAGCCCCAGCTGGGTCAGGCGCCGGGCCTCCAGCGCCTGGAAGGGATGCGCGGACAGCTCGGCCGTCAGCCGCTCGACCGCCCTGGCCACCTGTGTGGGCAGCCCGGGAGGCCGGGTGAGGATCCGGCCCTCGCCGAGAGTGAGCGGCGGCCGTACCAGCGCGGCGACCAGCCGCCGGTCGGGCAGGGCGAGCTCGTGCCGGGCCGCTTCGAGCGGCATGCCGGGATCGAGCGGGTGCTCGGCCGCGTACCGCCGGGCCACCCCGGTCAGCCGCCCGGCCAGCTCCTCCCAATGATCGGGGTCGGCGTACCAGTCGCCGCAGACCGGCTGCCCGCCGGGCGTCCGGACCATGGCGGTCAGGTCGGCGGCGCGCAGCAGCCGGTGGGTGCGCAGGGCGGAGGCCGCGTCCGGCGTGGCCGACTCGAGCCGTGCGGCGTGCGCCCGCGCCGCGCCCCGGCGGCCGAGCGCCGGCGGGCGCACGTCGAGCACGCTCGCCGCGGCCAGCACCCGCACCTCGGCCCGGTCGCGGCCGGGGTCGCGCAGCAGCAGCACATCTGCGAGGTGGAGCGGGAGCGGGCCGGCCAGGCGCAGCCGCGCGACACGGCCGCCGAGCGGCCGTACCTCGCACGCCACCGCCGCCGACCCGATGTGCGCGATCAGCCGCCTGGGCAGGCGCCGCCCCTCGTCGCCGCCGCCCGGACCGCGGCCGGGATCCCGGAGCGCTCCGACCGGTGAGATCCGGACGTCCACCAGGTCCGTGAACGTCCATCGGCCGGGGGTGACCAGGGCCAGGCCTCGCTCGGGAAGTCCGCGGCCCCGCAGGTTCACCGCCACCCTGGCGACGCCCGTCACCGCGGCCAGTGGCTCCTTGAGGGACTCCAGCGCCCGCACCCGTACCGCTTCGCCACCGAGAGCCAGGTCGTCGCCCACCGAGATCGTGCCCTCGGGCAGGGTCCCGGTCACGACCGTGCCGCTGCCGGTCACGGTGAACACCCTGTCGATCCACAGCCGGACCGGTGCCCGCGGATCGGGCGAGGGAAGCCGGGCGACCAGCCGGTCCAGTGCCTCCCGCAGCTCGCCGAGTCCCTGACCGGTGCGCCCGCTCACCCCGACCGCCTCGACGCCGCCCGACCCGCCCGACCTGCCCGCATCCAGGCCCGATCCGCCCGCATCCGGGCCCGCGCCCTCCAGCCCCGCGGCGGCCAGGCGGGTCCGCGCCTGCTCGATCGCCTGGCCCGGGTCGGCGAGGTCGGCGCGGGTCACCGCGAGCAGGCAGTGCCGTACGCCGAGGGCCTCCAGCGCCACCAGGTGCTCCTCGGACTGCGGCATCCAGCCCTCGTCGGCGGCCACCACGAACAGGACGGCCGGCACGGGACCTACCCCGGCCAGCATCGTGCCGAGAAACCGCTCGTGGCCGGGAACGTCCACGAAGGCGAGGCGCCGCCCCGAGGGCAGGGCCGTCCAGGCGTAGCCCAGCTCGATCGTCAGCCCCCGCCGCCGCTCCTCCTCCAGCCGGTCGGGCTCCATCCCGGTGAGCGCCCGCACCAGCGTGGACTTGCCGTGATCGACGTGACCGGCGGTGGCGACGACGTGCATCAGCCGCTCACCTCGAGGATCGCGCGGGCCACGTCGCCGTCCCTGTCGCGGGGAACGGTGCGCAGGTCGAGCAGCAGCCGCCCGCCCTGGACGCGGCCGACGACCGGCGGATCGCCGGTGCGCAGCGGAGCGGCGAGCCGTTCGGGCAAGCTCACCGCGGCGCTCGGCAGCGTGACCCCGGGCGCTCCCCCACCTCCCACGGCGGCCTCGCTCGGTACGGCTCGCGCGTCGACCCCGGCGCCCGCCAGCGTGCCGGCGAGCGCCTCGGCCCGGTCGGCGAGCGCCGCCGGATCGGCGTGCAGCGCCTGGCGGACGGGGACGGCGGGACCCCGGAGCGTGGCCTCCAGCGCCGCCAGCGTCAGCTTGCCGACTCGCAGCGCGCGGGCGAGGGGATGCCGCCTGCATCGTTCGACCAGGTCGTGGCGGCCGAGAAGGAGTCCCGCCTGCGGCCCGCCGAGCAGCTTGTCGCCGCTGGCGGTCACGAGATCCGCCCCGGACTCGAGCATGGTGGTCGCGTCAGGCTCGGCGGGCAGCAGCGGCTCGCGGGTGAGGAGGCCGGAGCCGATGTCGGCCACGACGGGCACACCCAGCCCGGTGAGCTCCGGCACCTCGGCGCAGCCGGTGAAACCCTCGATCCGGAAGTTCGACGGGTGCACCTTGAGCACGCATCCGGTCTGCGGTCCCACGGCCGCCGCGTAGTCGCCGAAGGAGGTGCGGTTGGTCGTGCCGACCTCGCGCAGCCGCGCCCCCGTGGAGACCAGCAGGTCGGGGATGCGGAACCCGTCGCCGATCTCCACCAGCTCGCCGCGGCTGATCACGATCTCCCGGCCCGCGGCGAGCGCGGTGGCCACCAGGACGAGCGCCGCGGCGTTGTTGTTGACGACGTGCACGTCCTCGGCGGCCGGCACGGCGCGCGCGAGCGCGTCCAGCGCGCCGCGCCCGCGGCGGGCCCGGACGCCGGTCTCCAGGTCGAACTCCACGTCGGCGGCTCCGGCGGCGGCCGCCATCGCCTCGACCGCGGCGGGCGACAGCGGTGCCCGGCCGAGGTTGGTGTGGATCAGCACGCCGGTCGCGTTGATCACCGCGCGCAGGCTCGCGGCCTGTGGGGGGAGCGCCGCCACGGCCTCGTCCGCGACCTCCTCGGCGGTGATCTCGCCGAGCCGCGCCCGCTGCTGGGCCCGCGCCACCGCGTCCTTGACGACCGACCGGCCCAGCCGCCCGCCCGCCGCGACCAGGCGCGGGTCGGCGAGCACGGCGTCGGTGCGTGGCACCTGCCTTCGTGGGTCCACCCTTCGAAAATAGAGCGGAGGCGGACGGGAATCGAACCCGCCAGGCCGATGACCTCGGCCTCGTCGGTTTTGAAGACCGCGGGGGCCACCAGGCGCCCACACGCCTCCAAGGGAGAACCTACGCGCAGGCGGGTAAGGCCGATCAGGCGGGCCGCTCTCCGTCGAGGCGCTGCCGCTGCGGTACGACCGTGTACCTCGGATCGGCGGCCGAGGCCCTGCCCGCCGCCAGGATGCCGAAGCGGGTGCACAGGGCGCCGGCCGTGAGGGCCAGGCCGGACAGGGCGGTGAGCGTACGGCTGCGCCCCGCGACCGCGGCGAACAGCCCGCCACCGGCCGTCAGCGCGCGGGCGGCGCGCATCAGGCGGCCCGCCCTCCCCAGCCGGTACGGCTCGCCGACCGGCCCCAGCCTGCGCTCCATCACCGCGCCGGAGACGGTCTCCATGGCGGCCCCGAGCACCGCCACCACGCGGGCGGGACCGGCCTCGGCGCGGGGCGTCGCCAGCATGCCCACCGCCCCGGCGCTGGCCAGCGCGCTCCCTGCGAACAGGAACGGCAGCTCCCTGTAGGCGTCGTGCCAGGCCGGCACGGCGGTGTCGGCGACCAGGACGGCGGTGTAGGTGGCGGTCAGCGGACCGGTCACGCCCGTGGCGAGGACCGCCGCGTCGCCCACCACGGGCAGGATCCCGGCCAGCTCGGTGGCGGCGGCGACCGCCGACAGCCCTCCCTGGGCGGCAAGGATCCAGGAGCCCACGCTCATCGGCGAGGTCGGCTTGAACACCCGCAGCATGTTGAGGAAGCGTTCGGGCCTGCCCAGCTCGGCGGCGAGGAGGCCGGCGCCGGCGGCCGCCCCGAGTGCCGCCGCGATCCGGGCCGCGCGCGCGAGCCGGTGGTGCCCGGCGAACCCGGCCACCACGGCGATCATCGACGAACCCCCCGACATGCCGCCCAGGTAGAGATAGGTTGGCATGTGAGGTTCGTGCCATATCGGCGCCTTGATCACCGGCCGCCCGTAGTACGAGCGGAACTCGGCCTCCGGCACCATCGACCGCTCCCGCGTCACCGCCGCCCTCCGTCACGGAATCGCGCGAAGCCGCCCGAGAAGCCGCCCGAGAAGGCGACCGCCACCACACCTGCCACGGACAGCGCCGCGGCCCCCGCCCAGCGCCACATGGACGGCAGGTCGCGGGTGGTCACCACCGGGTCAGGGGGCAGGCCGTACACCTCCGGCTCGTCCAGCAGCAGGAAGAACGCCCCCGCGCCGCCCACGCCGTCGTCCGGGCTCTCGCCGTACAGCCTGGCCTCGGGGCGCCCTTCGGCGTGCAGGCTCTCCAGCCGGTCCGCGGCCCGTTCCCGGAGCTCGTCGAGCGGGCCGAACTGGATCGAGTCGGTCGGGCATGCCTTGGCGCACGCCGGTTCGAGGCCCCCGCGCTGCCGGTCGTAGCACATCGTGCACTTCCAGGCCCGCCCGTCGTCCTCCCTGCGGTCGATCACGCCGAACGGGCAGGCCGGCACGCAGTAGCCGCAGCCGTTGCAGATGTCCTCCTGGATCACCACCGTGCCGAACTCGGTCCGGAACAGCGCGCCGGTCGGGCAGACGTCCAGGCAGGCGGCGTGGGTGCAGTGCTTGCACACGTCGGACGACATCAGCCAGCGGTCCACGCCGCCGTCGCCGTCCCCGTCCCCGCCCCCGTTCGTCCGCACGGGGCGCGTCTGCTCGATGAAGGCGACGTGGCGCCAGGTGCTCGCCCCGAGCTGCCCGGTGTTGTCGTAGGAGGTCGCTTCGAACACGAACCCGTCGTCGGGCAGCTGGTTCCACTCCTTGCAGGCCACCTCGCAGGCCTTGCAGCCGATGCAGACGCTGGTGTCGGTGAAGAAGCCCATCCGCTCAGTCATGCCGGTACTCCTCCAGCAGGTCGAGCATCGCCCGGCCCCTCGGCCGCCTGCCGGGACGCACGTCGCAGGTCATGGCCTTGCTCTCCTGGATGTAGACGTTCGGGTCGAGCACCAGCGGCAGCAGGTCGTTGGTGACGTCGCCGGTCACCAGGCCGCCACCGCCCCACCCCCAGTGGTAGGGCAGGCCGATCTGATGCACCGTCTCGCCCTGGATCCGCAGCGGCCGGACCCGGCCGGTGACCAGCACCCTGGCCTCGATCACGGTACGGCTCGTCACGATCGTGGCCCAGTCGCCGTTGGCCAGCCCGAGCTCGGCGGCGAGCAGGGGGGACACCTCGCAGAACAGCTCAGGCTGCAGCTCGGCGAGGTAGGCCAGCGGCCGGCTCATGGCGCCGGCCGTGTGGTGCTCGGTGAGCCGGTAGGTGGTCAGCACGTACGGGAAGCGCGGCGACCGCGGCGGGTTGTAGGGGCTTACCGCGCGCGGGTAGGTCCGTCGCGCGGGGTTGGCCTGCTGGCCGTACAACGGGTTGCGGACCGGCGACTCGTGCGGCTCGTAGTGGGCGGGCAGCGGCCCGTCGGCCAGGCCCGCCGGCACGTACAGCCAGCCCTTCCCGTCGGACTGCATGATGAACGGGTCGGTCCCCGACAGCGCGGCCTCGGCCCTGGCGCCCTCGGGCGGCACGTAGTCCGGCGGCTTGTTCCTTTCGAAGTCGGGCACGTCGTGCCCGGTCCACTCACCGCGCTCCGCGTCCCACCAGACGTAGGCCTTCCGCTCGCTCCACGGACGGCCCTCGGGGTCGGCGGAAGCCCGGTTGTACAGGATCCGCCGGTTGGCCGGCCAGGCCCAGCCCCATTCGGGCGCCACGGGCGTCTGCTCCCTCCCGGGCCGGCGCCGGGCGGCCTGGTTGACCTCGCCGGCGTAGACGCCGCAGTAGATCCAGCAGCCGCACGTGGTGGACCCGTCGGGCCTGAGCTGGGTGGGGGACGACAGCGCCCGGCCGTCCGGGCCGACACCGTTGATCTCGCGAAGCACGGCCGCCGCCGACGGCTCGCGGTGCTCGCCGTGCTCGGGGTAGTCCCACGTCAGCTCGCGCAGCGGCCGGTCGATCTCGTCCCCTGTCAGCCGCTCCCTGAGAATCCTGCCGAGGTGGTAGTAGAACCACAGGTCGCTACGGCAGTCGCCGGGCGGGTCGAGCGCCTTCTCCCGCCACTGCAGGAGCCGCTGGGTGTTGGTGAAGGTGCCCTCCTTCTCCACGTGGCTCGCGGCGGGCAGGAAGAACACCTCGGTGGCGATGTCCTCGGTGCGCATCTCCCCGGTCTCGAGCTCCGGCCCGTCCTGCCAGAACGTGGCCGTCTCCACCAGCGTCAGGTCGCGCACCACCAGCCAGTCGAGGTTGGCCAGGCCGAGGCGCTGGGCCCGGCCGCCGGACGAGCCGACCGCGGGGTTCTCCCCCACCACGAAGTAGCCCTTCACCGTCCCGTCGATCTGGCCCATCACCGTGGTGTAGTGGCCGTGGTCGCCGGTCAGGCGCGGCAGGTGGTCGAAGCAGAAGTCGTTCTCCTCGGTGGCCGCCTCTCCCCACCAGGCCTTGAGCAGGCTCACCAGGTAGGAACGCCGGTTGCCCCAGAAGCCGGTGTCTCCTCCCTCGCGAGCCAGGTAGTCGTCCAGGCCCGTGTGCCGGTGGGCGTGGGGCATGGCCAGGTAGCCCGGCAGGATGTTGAACAGCGTCGGGATGTCGGTCGAGCCCTGGATGCTCGCGTGCCCGCGCAGCGCCAGGATGCCGCCGCCGGGGCGGCCGATGTTGCCCAGGAGCAGCTGGAGGATCGCGGCGGTGCGGATGTACTGCGCGCCCACCGTGTGCTGGGTCCAGCCGACGGAGTACACCCACGCGGTGGTGCGCTCCCGGCCGGAGTTGGCGGTGACCGCGTCGGCGAGCTCGGCGAAGTCCTCCGGCGAGATGCCGCAGAGCTGCTCCACCAGCTGCGGGGTGTAGCGGGCGAAGTGCCGTCTGAGGATCTGGTAGACGCAGCGCGGGTGGCGCAGCGTCGGGTCCGTCGGCGGGCTGGGGTGCGCGGCGGCCCCGCTGGAGCCGTACCGGTCCGCCCCTGCCGCCGCGGCGTGGTGCAGGCCGCCCTCCAGGGTCTCCCCCGGCGCGTGCTCGGCCGGGCCCTCGTACGACCAGCTCTTCGGGTCGTACGAGCACGTCTCAGGATCGAAGCCGGAGAACAGCCCGTCGAGATCCTCGGTGTCCTGGAAGTCCTCGGACACGAGGTTCGCGGCGTTGGTGTAGGCCAGCACGTACTCGCGGAAGTCCAGTTCGTTGCCGAGGACATGGTTGACCAGGGCGCCGAGCAGCACGATGTCGCTGCCCGCGCGGATCGGCAGGTGCCGGTCGGCCAGCGCGCTGGTCCGGGTGAAGCGCGGGTCCACGTGGAAGACCTTCGCTCCGCGCGCCCTGGCCTCCACCACCCACTGGAAGCCCACCGGATGGCATTCGGCCATGTTGGAACCCTGGATGACGATGCAGTCCGCACGAGCCAGATCCTGCTGGAAGGTCGTCGCGCCGCCACGCCCGAAGCTGGTCCCCAGACCGGGGACGGTGGAGGAGTGTCAAATACGCGCCTGGTTCTCCACCTGGATCGCGCCGAGGGCGGTGTAGAGCTTCTTCATCAGGTAGTTCTCTTCGTTGTCGAGCGTCGCCCCGCCCAGACCGGCGATGCCCAGCGTGCGGCGCACGACCTTGCCCTCATGGGTCTGCTGCCAGGTGTCCCGCCGCGTCGTCAGCACCCGCTCGGCGATCATCTCCATCGCGGTGCCGAGGTCGAGCCGCTCCCACCGCGTGCCGTACGGCCTGCGGTACAGCACGTGCGTCTGACGGCCCGGATGGGTGACGAGTTGCTTGCTGGCCGAGCCCTTGGGGCACAGCCTGCCGCGCGAGATCGGGGAGTCGGGGTCGCCCTCGATCTGGCTGACCCGGCCGTCCTTGACGTAGACGAGCTGGCCGCAGCCGACCGCGCAGTAGGGGCAGACCGAGCGGGCGACCGTGTCCGCCTCCTCGGTGCGCGGCCTCAGCGCGTCGGTGCGCGCCGAGCGCGCGGCGTCGCTCCTGCCGTCCTCTCCCCGAAGCTGCCGCAGCACCGGCCATCGGGAGAACCATCCCCCACCTGCCATAATGCAAGTTTTGCCCCGGTCTGCCGCGCCTAACCTCCTCTGTCTGGCCCGCGCGCGCCCAAGTCCCGGTGCGGACCGCCGCCGGGACGTTCGCGGTCCGCTGCGCCGTGGCCACGGCCGGATCTTGTTGAAAAGGAAAGAATTGGTCTCGCCGAAATGGTGAATGCTGTACGACCCTCAGAGACTTTCGTGGGGTTGGCGCTCCGTATGCGTGGAGAGGTGATGGAGGCCTGCGCCATGGCCGACATCGGTGGTACGGCGATGAAGGGATGGCGATCATGTTCGCTGTTCATCGTTCCAGAGGCACGTACTGTCTGGCGGCAGTACTGGCCTCCACCGCGCTGACACTGACGGCCGGCGGCACGGCCGCCGTGGCAGCGCCCCACGTCACGGCGAGCGCCGCTGACACTTCTGTCGTCAAGGTGAGGGAAGGAAACTACTTCATCGCGCTCTCGAGGTGGCGCTTCAGGCCCGGAAGCGTCACCTTCAGGATCAAGAACGTGGGCTCGCACCCACACGGCCTGTCGATCAGGGGACCCGGCGTCAGCCGCACCTCCATGATCGTCCCACCTGGAGGACGGACAGCGCTCACGGTCACCCTGAAGCATGGCCGGTACCTGCTGTGGTGCCCGGTGGACCAGCACCGCCAGCGGGGCATGTGGACGTGGATCGGGGTGGGATAGCACCCCCATAACGCCCATCACGTGACCGGCTCGCGCAGCTCGCGCGAAGCCGGGGGGTGAGCTGCGCGCCTGTCCCCGCCACTCTGGTCCCCTCGGCGTCCAGGGAGAACCGGCAGCCCGCTGCGGGCCGGCCCGGCCCCAGCCCGCAGCGCCTGCACACGCCCCGGATCCGTCGCCCGGCTCGGACCCGGGGCGCTGATCGCGGGTTGCGCTGGCGCTGCCGCTGTTTCCGCTTGTGCTGGCGCTGCCGCTGTTTCCGCTTGTGCGGGTACTGCCGCTGTTTCCGCTTGTGCGGGTACTGCCGCTGTTTCCGCGGAGGACGGCCGCTCCCCCGCCGGCCGCCTCCGCCCGCGACCGACCATCCGGCCGGCTTCGGCACGCCTTTACACCCGAGGGGAGTCTTGGCCCCGCGCAGAACAGCCCGCCGGAGGCCGATGGCGACGACCCTCTGACACTCCTGTCTTCCCGGTGCGGGAGGTTCGCCCGTGTGGCCTCCACCACAAACTGACCAAACGAACTGAATTGGTCAGTTCGTTCAGTAGCGTCATGGACGACACGACAGGAAGGAAGTCGTCATGACGGGCACAGTCAGACATGGCCGGGCTCTGGTGGTCGGTCTCGGGATAGCGGGCATCGCCACCGCGCTGCGGCTGCGGGAAGTGGGTTGGGAGCCGGTACTGGTGGAGCGGGCGCCCGCGCGCCGTTCGAGCGGGTACTTCATCATGCTGTTCGGCACCGGTATCGCCTCCGCCCGCCGGTTGGGCGTGCTGGAGGCGATCGGTGACCGCAGGAGCCCGCAACTCACCACCTACGAGGTGAACCGGGCCGGGCGCCGTAGCCCCGGCATGAGCCCGGCCGACCTGCCTGGCAAACCCCGGCTGGTGGTGCGCGGCGACATCGAGCAGGCGCTGTTCTCCGCGCTGCCGGACGATGTGGAGATCCGCTACTCCACCGTGCCGACCCGCATCACGCAGGACGATTCCGCCGCGACGGTCACCCTGCACGACACCGCCTCCGGCGCCGTCGTCACCGAACGTTTCGACCTGGTGGTGGGCGCCGACGGGATGCGCTCCACCGTGCGTGAGCTGGTCTTCGGCTCCCAGAACCATTTGCATCCGCTGAACTACATGATCGGTGCGACCGTCCTGAAGGAGTCCATAGAGGGCTTCACCCAGGACGAGGGCCTCGTCCTGGCCGAGCCGGGACGCTCTGCGTGGATCTTCTCCTTCCGCGACCACACGCCGGGCCTGCTGTTCTCCTACCGCACCGATGACACGGACGCCGAGTTCGCGCGCCCGCCGATCGAGTCCATCAGGGCCGCGTTCGGCCCGCAGCCCCCCGGCCCGCTGCTGGAGCGCTTGTTCACGGCGTTCGAGCAGGCCCCGGACTTCCTGTTCGACTCGGTGCACCAGGTCAGGATGCCGCGCTGGCACCGCGGCCGGGTCGTCTTGATCGGTGACGCCGCATGGTGCGTTACCCTGTACGCGGGCATGGGCGCCTCCAGCGGCATCGCCGGCGGCGAACTCCTGGGCACCATGCTGCAGCGCCACCCCGGCGACCTGTCCGGCGCGCTGCGCGCGTGGGAGGACCGGATGCGGCCGTTCATCCACACCGAGCAGAAGAGCGCGCTGGTCATGCGCCGGCTGCTCACCCCGCATGACCGCAAGGAGCAGATCATGCGCAGCGTGATGGTCCGCCTCATGCACGCGCCGGTCATCGGCCCGGCCATAGGCAAGATGGTGAACGGCCCCGACATGAACAACAAACAGCTGGACATCGCCGCCGCCTGACCCGATTCCAGCCCGATGGAACCCGAGCACGGGAGAAGAGGACCGCCCCGGTGAGCCAGCTGATCGAGCGCCACTCGCGTAAGGCCGCCCGCATCCTGGACAGCGCACGCGAGCTGGTGCTCGACCATGGCGTGCGCAAGGTCACCGTCAGCGAGATCGCCCGGGTGGCAGGGGTCGGCAAGGGCACCGTCTACCTGTACTGGCCCGCCAAGGAAGACCTCATCCTCGGGCTGTTCGCACGCGACGTGCTGACCTTCCTGGACGAGATCATCGCCCGCATCACCGCCGACCCCGCCGTCGTGCTGCCGCGCCGCTTCGCCCCGCTGCTGATCCGCACCGGGTTGAAACTCCCGCTGGCGCGCCGCCTGCACAGCGGCGACACCGAGCTGCTGCGGCTGCTCACCCAGCAGACCGGCGACCGCGAGCTGTTCGCCCGCACCACACCCAGCGCCATGTGCGAGATGGGAATGCCGATCGTGCACCGGCACGGACTGGTCCGCCACGACCGTCCCCTGCCGGAGCAGACGTACACCGTACACGCCCTGCTCACCGGGTTCGGCACCGCGATGTCCGACCCGGCCACCGCGGTGCCCGGCGTCGACGATCCCGACAAGGTTCTCGCCGACACCGTCGCCCGGCTGCTCGAGCCCGACACCGCACCCGGTGAGCAGGCCATCGCCGCGGCCGCCGCGGAGACCGTCGCCGTCCTCCGCGAGATGAGGGACGCGGTGCTGGATCTCATCGACCGCAGTCAGACCCTCCAGCAGTGAGCAGATCCTGGCCAGAGACGGCCACCGCGGCACGACCCTGCCTGTGGCGCCCATGCTGATCACCGCGCACACATCCGCCGCGCGGGCCTCGGCGTCGAGGTCGAGCATCTCCAGGGTGGGCTCCCAGTCGTCACAGATGTCCAGGTAATGGGTACGGCCAGCGATCGCAGCCCGCAGGACCAGGGGGCCGAACCGGTAGTACGGTCCGACGGTGTTGACCACGAGGTCGGCCTCGGCCAGCGCGGCGGCAAGGGCGCCCTCGTCGGTGACGTCGACCTGACGGGCGTCGAGCCGTACCGGGCCGCCTTCCAGATCCTTGACCAGTGCTCGCGCCGCATGCAGGTCCCGGTCGGCGACGACGACCTCCCGGACCCCGGCAAGACCGGCCGCTTCGCGCACCACGACCCGCCCCATCGCTCCGGGTCCGCCAAGGGCGAGGATTCTCATGGACCCCCCTACGGGAGCGTGACTGACCCCGCCACCTCGGTCCACACGAGCCGTGATGTCCGCCCTGGTCAGGTGGGGTTACCCCTACCCCATGTTGGCGTGCTGACGTGATCCCCCAGGAAAAGACGGACATCTAGCTTTATAACGTCTCAATCTTCCACTGAAGGGTTTCTCCCCCGTGATTGGCAAGAAGTCGTTCCACCGCGCCATGTCCCGTTCCGCCGTCGTCGCCCTGGCCGGCGCGGCCTGCCTCGCGGCGACGGCCGGCAGCGCCGGAGCGATCATCAACGGCACCAAGCCCACCGAGTCCTACGGCTTCATGGCCTCCATCCCCATCACGGCGCCCGCCCTGGGCCTCAAGGACGGCAACTGCGGTGCGGCCCTGATCAACCCCCAGTGGGTGGTCACCGCGGCGCACTGCGTCGACATGGAGATCGGCTCGATCGTGAAGGGCACCGTCCGCATCGGCAGCGACCAGCGCAAGTCCGGCGGCACCGTCCGCAGGATCGCCCAAGCGATCACCCACCCCCGCTACGCCCAGGGCACGGACAAGGCGCCGTACAACACCGCCGACCTCGCGCTGATCCGCCTGGACAAGCCCGTCTCCGTCAAGCCCGTCCCGATCGCCCGGCAGGCCGGCAAGCCCGGCACCCCCACCCGCATCATCGGCTTCGGCATCACCACGTTCAGCAAGAACCCGGACGAGTGGAAGATGGCCAAGAAGCTGCGCCAGCTGGAGACCCGCCGCGGCGCGATCTCCGAATGCGGACCCGGCTACGCCTCCGACACCCGCCTGTGCACCATCAGCCGCACGCCCAAGGCCATGGCCTGCAACGGCGACTCCGGCGGCCCGCAGATCCAGCGCGGCCGCGGCGGTCGCTGGGAGCTCATCGGCGTCACCTCCGGCCCCGGCGCCCCGAGCCCCTCCTGCGCCGAAGGCCCCGGCCTGTACACCAACGTGAGCGCCTACACCGACTGGATCAACCAGACCATCCGCGCGAACAGCTGACCCGCTGCCCGCCCTGCCCGGGCCGCCGCGCACCCGGCGCCTGCGAGCAGGCCAGCGGCGTCGGCGACGGCGGCCTCCAGGTCAGCCAGAACGGCGGGTTGTCTGGATCATGGCCTTTCGATCGATCGTGGTCGCGCTCTATGATCTTCCGGAATGGCGGGAGGTGGGTTGGCCGTTCTGATCCGGGCAAGCGATGTGCCCGCCGCGCAGCGGGTGGATGCCTGGTTGAGCGTCGTGTGCGACATCCTCGGGCCGCTGGACGTGCGGATGGATCGAAACGTCGCCCTGCAGGGGCAGATCGAGGCGGCCCAGCTCGGTCCGGTCGGCATCGGCAGGGTCCAGACCACGACGCCGCACCGCGTTCTGCGGACGCCAGGCTTGATCCGGAAGGAGAGCCCGGAGCTCTACCGGGTGGTGATGCCCGTATCCGGGACCATCCTGGTCGAACAGGACGGCCGCGCGGCGCGGTTGGGGGCGGGGGACCTTGCCATCTACGATTTCTCCCGGCCTTATGAGCTGGTCTACGACACGACGGTGGAGCTGGCCGTCTTCAGCTTCACGCGCGAGATGCTGGCCGTGCCCGCGGATCCGGTCGCTCGGCTCACCGCCGTCGCGATCTCTGGAAGCGGCGGCACGGCGGCGTTGGCGGCGCCGCTGCTGGCTCGAGTGGCCCGCGACGTGGAGACCTACCAGCCGGCCAGCGCGGCCCGGCTGTCCACGGTGGTGATGGACCTGCTGGCCGCCACCGTCGCCGAGCAGGCGTCCCAGCTCGCGGCGCTCGAGCCGGAGACCCGCGAACAGGTGCTGCTGCGGCGCGTCCACACCTTCATCGAGCAGCACTTGGGCGACGCCGGCCTCGGTCCCGCGACGGTCGCGGCGGCGCACCACGTCTCACTGCGGTACCTGCACCGCCTGTTCGCGTCGCAGGACACCACGCTCGCGGCGTGGATCCGGCACCGCAGGCTCGAACGCTGCCGCCGCGACCTGGCCGATCCGGCCAATGCCGGCCAGCCGGTCAGCAGCATCGCGGCCCGCTGGGGACTACCCGACCCGGCACATTTCAGCCGATTGTTCCGGCAGGCGTACGGGATGCCGCCGGTCGAGTACCGCCGAGCGAGCCTGACGCCGAGCGGCTGAGGCCCGGCACGGATCGTCAAGCGGCCGGCACGCGGCGACAAGCCGGGCGATCGGCCGATCAGCACACTGGAGGCCACAAGGAGACCCCGGAAGAAAGAGAGACCGACAATGTCCGGTCCCGCCCTGTTCGTGAACCTCGCCGTCAAGGACCTCCACCGCTCCAAGGCCTTCTACACCGCGCTCGGCTTCGAGCACTTCGGCATGGCCGACGACATGGCGTCCGTGATCATCAGCGAGCGCACCCAGGTCATGCTGCTGGCCGAGCCGACCTTCGCAGGCTACGCCAGAAACGAGGTCGCTGACCCGGCCAAGACCACCCAGGCGATCCTGGTCCTCGGCCTCGACGACCAAGGGCAGGTGGACGAGCTGATCGGCAAGGCCGTGGCCGCAGGAGCCGAGGAGCTCGGCGAGCCCGTCACCGCGGGCGGGCGCTACCAGCGTCACTTCGCCGACCCCGACGGCCACCACTGGTCCGCGCTGTGCATCGCCGCGCCGAGCAACTGACGTGACGACCCCCACCATGGTCACCGGGACCGCGACGTCGGCCGACGGCACGAGCATCGTGTTCGACCGCCTCGGCTCGGGACCGGTGGTCGTCCTCGTCCATGGCGCGGTCACCGACCGGTCCCACCCAACGCTCGCCGAGGTCGCCCGAGCCCTCTCGCCCTGGTTCACGGTGGTCAACTACGACCGCCGTGGCCGCGGCGGCAGCGGGGACACCCGCCCCTACGCCGTCCAGCGAGAGATCGAGGACCTTGCCGCCGTCATCACGGCGACGGGCGGCAGCGCCATGGTCTTCGGCGGGTCCTCCGGCGCCGCACTGGCGCTGGAGGCCGCGGCCCAACTGCCCGCGATCACCTGCCTGGCCCTGTGGGAGCCGCCGTACCACGTCGACCCGACCGCTCCCTACCTGCCGGACGACTTCGCCTCGCGCCTCACCGCCCTGATCGAGGCGGGACGGCCGGGCGACGCGGTCGAGCTGTTCATGGTCCAGGCCGCAGAGGTCCCCGCCGACGCGGTCGCCGCCATGCGGACCCATCCCACCTGGACGCACCTCGAAGCCATCGCCCGCACCCTCGCCTACGAGGCCGAGATCATGCGGCCAGGAAACCGCCTCCCCACCGTCGCCGCCACGCTCACCCAGCCCACACTCGTCCTCGACGGCGGTGACAGCCCCGCCTGGATGCGCAACGCCGGAACCGCCGTAGCCCGCACCATCCCCGCCGCCTGCCACCGACTCCTCCCGAACCAGTCCCACGACGTGGCCGCCCACGCCCTGGCCCCCGAACTCCTCGAATTCTTCGCCAGACAGCAACGACGTCCCTGATCCCGAAACCCCAGCGCCGAAGAACTGCTCGCGCGGACCCGCCGAGCGCCGGTCCCTCCCGCGCAACCCCGCCGGCTTCCCTGACCCCACAGCCTCCCGCTCCCTCACGCGCGGGCGCGCGACCGGGAGGACCATCCGGAAGGTCAGCGCCACCCCGGGAACCTCGTGGAGGGCGGGGCCGCGCGTGTCAGGACAGATGACGCCGCCGAGCACGTTCTCCACCACCAGGCTGGACCAGAGACCGGTCGGCCCGTTGGCGTAGACGACGTTGTAGAGCGCGAACCAGACGAGCATGCCAGCGGTGAGCAGCGCCAGGATGCCGGCGATCATCGCCGGATTCGGCTGCATCCGCACTACTCGCGTGTTTCGGCGACACGAACCCGCCGCCCGTCATGGGCCGCGATCATCGTAGTGAAAGGTCGCGAATGGTGGCGGTTGGTGACAGCTCGCTGGCTTCGCGGCGCGGGGATCATGGGCGTTCCTCGGGCGTGTGGTCGCAAGAGCGCCGAGACCGTAACTCCTGACCCGCACGTCAAGGTCAACCTCCTCGAAGCTGGCCGCCACGCGCGGGGCACTCGCGGACCCCTGCTGTCCGGTTAGCCCAGGCTCCGGAAGAACGCCCGGAGGTCGGCGATCATCAGGTCGGGGGTCTCCAGGGCCGCGAAGTGGCCGCCCCGCTCGAACTCCGACCAGCGCACCACGTTGTGCGCCTGGTCGGCCAGCGGGCGGACCGAGAAGTCCGTGGGGAACACCGCGACCGCGGTCGCCACCGTCCCGCGCTCCTTCGGCGCCCACATGGTGAAGTCGTTGAACCGCTCGTAGTAGGTGTGAGCCGCCGAGCCTGCGGTGCCGGTGAACCAGTAGATGCTCACGTCGGTGAGGATCCGGTCCCGGTCCACCGCGTCCTCGGGGAGCTCAGCGGCCGGGTCCGTCCAGTCCTTGAACTTCTCCACGATCCAGGCGAGCTGACCGGCGGGGGAGTCGTGCAGCGCGGCCGCAACCGTCTGCGGGCGCGTGCCCTGGACCTGCATGTACGCGCCCAGCTTCTCCTGCCACTCCTTCATCCCGGCCAGCCGCCCACGCTCGGCCTCGGTCAGCGAGCCCATGATCGCCGGATCGCCGTTGGGGAACGTGAGCAGGCCGTTGACGTGCACGCCGATGACACTGTCCGGCGCGGCGCGTCCTACCAGCGGAGCGATGAACGCGCTGACGTCGCCACCCTGCACGCCGTACCGGTCGTAGCCGAGCCTGGACATCAGCTCCGCCAGCGCCGCGGCGGTGCGGCCGTCCGTCCAGCCGGTGCCGGGCAGCGGGCCGGAGAAGCCGTACCCCGGCAGCGACGGAATCACCAGGTGGAAGGCGTCGGCGGCCTCGCCGCCGTGGGCCACGGGGTCGGTGAGCGGGCCGATGAGGTCGAGGAACTCGACGATCGAGCCGGGCCAGCCGTGCAGCAGCAGGAGCGGGGTGGCGTCGGGCTCGGGGGAGCGTACGTGCAGGAAGTGCACCTGCGCGCCGTCCACGGTGGTGGTGAACTGCGGGTACGCGTTGAGCGCCGCCTCCTGGGCGTGCCAGTCGAAGCCGTCGGCCCAGTAGGTGGCGAGCTCCCGCAGGTAGCCGGTCGGCACGCCACGCTCCCACCCGGTGCCGGGCAACTCGGGGGCCCAGCGGGTACGGCGCAGCCGCTCGTGCAGGTCGTCGCGGTCGGCCTGCGGGATCTCGACGCGGTAGGGCTGGATCTCGTTCGTCATGTCCGTCACGGTATTGGCCATTGGTGTCAGGTTTGGGCACCAATCGTGGCCACAATGGTGCCCATGTTGGAAACCTCCGCGCGGCTGCTGCGCCTGCTGTCGCTCCTGCAGGCGCGTACGGACTGGACCGGTGCCGAACTCGCCGACCGGCTGGAGGTCGGCCTGCGCACCGTGCGGCGCGACGTCGAACGGCTGCGCGAGCTGGGCTATCCGGTGGACGCCACTCCGGGTGTGGCCGGCGGATACCGGCTCGGGGTGGGGGCCGCGTTGCCGCCGCTGCTGCTCGACGACGAGGAGGCCGTGGCGGTGGCGATCAGCCTGCGTACGGCCGCGACGGGCAGCGTCGCCGGCCTGGAGGAGGGTGCGGTGCGGGCGCTGGCCAAGCTCCAGCAGCTCCTGCCCTCCCGGCTGCGGCACCGGGTGGAGGCGTTCCGCGCGGCGACCGTGGCGCTGCCCGGGACGGCCGATCCGGAGGTCAGCGCCGATCTGCTGGCCGCGATCGCCACGGCGTGCCGCGACCGGCGCCGGGTGCGGCTGCGCTACCGGGGGCGCGACGGCGTCACCGCGCGCGAGGTCGAGCCGCACCGGCTGGTGCACACCCCGCGCCGGTGGTACCTGGTGGCGTGGGACGTGGCCAAGGACGACTGGCGTACCTTCCGGGTCGACCGGATCGAGGAGCCGCTCGGGCCACCGGGGGCGCGCTTCACGCCGCGCATGCCGCCCGAGGAGGACGCGGCCGCCTACGTCTCGCACGCCATCACCTCGGCGCCGTACACGTACCAGGCCCGCGTCCTCTTCCACGCCCCGCTGGAGGCGGTGGCGCCGCGCACGTCGCCCGGCGCTGGACGGCTGGAGGCCGTGGACGCGCGCACCTGCCTGTTCACGGCCGGCTCGAACTCGCTGCGTGAGCTGGCGGTGCACGT
The DNA here is from genome assembly GCF_053602555.1 of Nonomuraea sp. NPDC004354. Lineage (NCBI taxonomy): Bacteria > Bacillati > Actinomycetota > Actinomycetes > Streptosporangiales > Streptosporangiaceae > Nonomuraea > Nonomuraea sp. NPDC004354. Next base: position 196,938 of record NZ_JBSGDV010000018.1, read on the forward strand.
GGCGGTGAAGGGGTTCGACTTCGAGGTGCTGGATCCGCCGGAGCTGGTCCCGGTGCTGCGCGAGGTCTGCGACCGCCTCGACCGGGCCGCGACCATGTCGGACCCGGGTTCCGGCTGAAGGAGGTTCCGGTAGCAACGGCGGAAAATCGAGACGCCCTCACATCAGGGCAGGTCAGGGGTACATCCGTTGGATTTTCCGCGATTACTACCGGGACCCCGGGCACGGCGACCAGGGTTTTCGGACTATTCGGGCCCCTCTATGCGCGGGCGCGCGTGGCGCCCCGGCCCGGCCGCTGAGCGGCGAGAAGTTGACGGTGGTCGGCGACAAGTTCTGTCAGTAGCTCACCGTAGTTGAGAATGCTCTCGTCGGTAGGGCAGGATCTGCTGCTTGATCGCCATCAGTGCGCGCAGCCCCGAGCAGTCCATGAACGACACCTGGCTCAGGTCCACCACCAGCGCGGGAGCCATCCGGTGCTGGGCATTAGCACCGCCTGCAGAAGGTCAGCGGTCGCCATGTCGAGCTCCCCGAGCGGGCGGACGACAACACGGTGGCCCTCGTCTTTGCACGTCACCGTCAGACACCCCATCGCAACCCCCACTGATCTCTATGCCCCGAATTGTCGCGAACCGTTACATTTGCCATCAGGTGGCCACAGTCGACGGCGCCGTGCCCTCCCGGCTGGGCAAACCCCTGGCAGGCACACCGGCAACGGTCCCTACTTGGCTAGAGGGGGCAGCTGCGGTGCGGCGGTCACGGCTGCCTTCTCGGGTCGAATCCGGTTCTGGCCGCCAGCTGCTGGAACAGGCGGCGCTCGTCCTCGCTGAGCGAGTTGGGGACCACGATCCGGGCCTCGGCGTACAGGTCGCCGGGGGCTCCCTGGGGGTTGGGCAGGCCACGGCCGCGGAGCCGGAGACGGTGCCCGCTCGAGGTGCCCGGCGGCACCTTGATCATTTCTGGGCCGGCCGGGGTGTCCACCGGCACGACGGCTCCCAGCGCGGCCTCCCACGGAGCCAGACGAAGCTCCACGTGGATGTCGCGCCCCTGCACCCGGTACTTCGGGTGGTCGGCGACGCGCACCACGAGGAAGAGATCGCCGTCCGGCGCTCCCGCCCTGCCGCGCCCGCCCTGCCCCGCGATTCGGAGGCGCTGGCCTCCGATGAACCCGGGAGGAACCACGATCTCCATCCGGTGGCGATCGTCGAGGGTGAGGACACGGCGGGCGCCGTGGTAGGCCTCCTCGACGGTGATCTCAAGCTCGGCCTCCTGATGGGCGCCTGCGGCGGGGGCCCATCCCTGGTACGGGCGGTGGCCGAACATGTCGCCGAACAGGTCGTCGAAACCGGGAGCCGTCGTCCAGACCGGGGCGGGCCCCGGCGTCGGCGCTCCTCGCCGGACCCGTACGTGCGGCCGCATGCCGGGGTCCCAGCCCGCTGAAGCCGGCTGGAAGTTCTGTCCGGCCGCGTCGTAGCGCCTGCGCGCCGCCGGGTCCCCCAGGACGCGGTAGGCCTCGGAGATCTCTTTGAAGCGCTCCTCGGCGCCGGGCTCGCGATTGACGTCAGGGTGGTAGAGGCGGGCCAGTCTGCGATAGGCACGCTGAATCTCCTCCTGGCCGGCAGTCCTGGTGACCCCCAGCACCTGGTAGAAGTCCTTCGCCATCGCCCGATCCCTTGGTCACTGCGTGAAAGCTCGGGAAGGCCGGCCGTCTCGGGTCAGTCCGGCTCGGCGTTCCACGGTTCCTGCCAGGGTTCCGTACCGCGTGCTGGACCTGGAGAAGATCGGCGACCTGGCGAGCGCGGCAGCGTGGACGATCGGCCTCCGGGCCGGGGGCGGGCCACGGGACCATGCGCGGCGGTGCCGCGCCATGGCCCGTCCCCGGAGCGGGTCAGGCGTTGATGGCTTTGCTGTCGCCGCGGCTGATCTCCACCTTGCGCGGCTTGGCCTTCTCCATCACGGGGATGCGCACGGTCAACACCCCGTTGGTGTAGTCGGCGTCGATCCTGTCGCTGTCGAGGTGCTCGGACAGGTAGACGCGGCGGGTGAAGGCTCCCATCACCCGTTCGCGGACGAAGACGCGCTCGTCCTGGCCGAGCTCCTCCTCGCGGCGGGCGCTGACCGAGAGCACCCCGCGGTCGACGGTGACCTCGATGGAGTCGGGGTCGATGCCGGGCAGATCGAACCGCAGCACCACGTCGTCGGCGCGGCGGATTCCGTCCATCGGCATCACCGCGCCGGCGCCCTCGGCGGCGGCCTGGCGGGTCAGCCGGTCGAACTGACGCTCGAACTCCTGCACGAACGGGTCGATCGACGTCAGCAGCATCGTGCTCACCTCCGAAGATCCCCCGGGGCCGACGGCACCCAGGGATGCCTGCTCTGCCACAGAGGAAAACCTCTAAGAGAGATTGTAGATAATCTTAGTGGCCAATTGTCAAATCCCCTGCGGGTGACTCTCCGCGGGGTCCGATGCGACTGCTTCGGCCGCGGCCACCTCCAGGCCGCGTGCCAGATCCTGGAGCCGGCCGATGTGGGCGCGGGCCACCGCCAGCTCGTCCTCCAGTGACAGGATCCGCAAGGTGGAGGCCAGGGAGTGGCCCTGGTCGAACAGCTCTCGGATGCGCATCACGAACACAAGCTGGCGGCGACTGTAGCGGCGGTGCCCGCCAGCCGAGCGGTCCGGCCGTACCGCCCCGGCGGAGTCCAGCCCCCGCAGGAACGCCTGCTGCACGCCGAGCACCTGGGCAGCCTGGCCGGTGGTGTAGGCGGGGTAGTCCAGATCGTCGAGCCGTTCAACCGACATGATCACTTCCTGGTACGGCGGCCACTCGCCGGGTGCGCGAAGAAGGAGCTTGACAGATTCTTGCAGCATTGGCTATAGAAAAAGTGTATCGGTCGATGACCTGGCAGCGCTATCAGAGGTTTCCGGGGAGGGATCGACGTGCAGGACCTGGCCACGCGGCGCGTGGACGGTGAGTTCGCGGAGCTGATCTGCGCCGACGATCAGTGGCTGCGCGAAACGTTCGACGCTTTGATCGCGGCAAGCTATGGGCCGCCACCTGCCGGTCCCTGGCCGCCTGCCCCTCCTCGGACGCCGCCGACCGGGCCGCGGCACCGGCGGCTTCACGTCTGGCGCGACGATCGGATGCCGGAAGGCGTCGAGGTGGCGAAGGCGTCAGGCGTCCGGCTCGGCCGCTCACCGCCCACCTCCACACCCAGCAGGCCGAACACGCAGCCGAACGGATCGCAGACCGGCGCGAGACCATGCGGCTGCGCGGCGTACCGCTACCCAGCCTCCCGCCGGAACTCATCCACCTCGACTACCGCCCCTGACACCCGCCTACAAGGCGCGTTCCTGCCGGCGGCGCCGGATCTCGTCCATGCTGGACGTCGGCAGGCTGCCCGTCTCCGCCGCCTGGTGGATGCTGTCGCGGTCAGGGTCGGGGTCGAGTATCGCGCGGCCCCACCAGGCGTTCAGCACGCTGTCCAGTTCGGGGCCCTGCTCGGCGCTCATCAGTTCGGCGAAGAACTGAGCACGGCGGGCGCCGCTCAGCGCGTCCGAGATCCCGCCGATCGTTCGCGGGACCCTCGGCTGGCCAGCCGTTTCAACAAGTCGGACGCTCCACCGATACCACCTCTCATCGCCTGCTTGCAGGCTATGGCAGCGGCGCAGCCCGCAAGGCCGGAAGCGCGCGACGGCCCACTTCACAGCCAGGAGGGCGGCCCGAAAGTCGGCTCGTCGACAGGCCGTATCGCGGCCGCCTGATGTATCAGCCACACGCCGAAACGATCGCCGCCGCTGTGGAAGTAGACGAGGACCTCCCAGCCTCGCGGGCCGAGCAGTCACCTTCTTGAACCGGGTGACGTGGTCGCCGACCGCGTATTGCAGCATCGGCCGCGGCACGCGATGCCACCGCGAGCACATGCCAGGCGCGAGAATCACCCCGCCATCGTACAAGCGTTCGATATATGCCGGTTTGGGCTCGTGGCCAACACCAGACGTAAGGTGATCAAATTACGGTGGCGACCGATCCACCCGGGCGCCGGCCGGAAGATGGGCGCGACCATGGGACGCTCCCCCAGGCGCGATCCGCCGGACCTGCGCAACCACTGGAGACTCTCCATGCCCGCGGTCCCTACGCCGCATCCCCAGCCGTCGTCGGTCAAGTCGGCCAGAGCCGCACCGCTCGGCCTGCGCGAACCGGCCTCCAGCCATCCCGCTGATTTCGACGTGCCGTCATGGCGGGCGCACTGCCACACCCTGCTCGCCACCTGGCTCGCCGAGGAGTTCACCTGGGCAGGTACCCGGCCGGCCCAGCACATCGCGGCCATCACGGCGCATCTGACCGACGGCCAAGACCTGCTGCTGTGGGGCGAGAAGTCGTCCAGCCCCGGCGCGACCACACCGGCGTCGCTGCCCGCCGAATTGGCCGATGCCCAGCACGACCCCTGGCACCCCGCGTGGTGTGAGCCGGCCGGCGCCCCTTGGGCCCTGGCGGGACGCTGGCTGCATCCAGAGACTGCCTTCGAGATCGACCAGGTCACCTTCTCCGGCAACACCGGGAACCTGCTCATCGGCTGCGTCGACCGCCACGACCCGACGGCACGCAAGCCCTTGGATCCGCACACCTCGCCGTATGTCACGGATCAGGGCGTCATCGCGGTCCCGTTGTTTCCCTTCCGCGCCCTTTCGGGACAGGAGCTGCACAAGCGGCGGCATACCTTCTTATGCTAGCTTCAACTAGCATAAGACAGCGCAAGCTACTTTTAGCTGGAGGAGATGGGAAAGTGGCAGAGCCAGAGCACGACGAGTTGCGTGCATGGGTGGAGGAGGTGGCCACGTTCTTCGCCGAGCAGTACGGCCACCCACCCATCTCAGGCCGGATCCTGGGATGGCTGATGGTGTGCGATCCAGCCGAGCAGTCGGCCACGCAGATCGCCGAGGCGATCGGGGCCAGCCGCGCGTCCCTGACCACGAACATGAACCTGCTCACCGCCTCCGGCCTGGTACGCCGCCGAGCCGGTCAGGGCGAGCGCACGACGTACTTCCGGATTGACGACGACGCCTGGCCGATGGTGATGAAGCAGCGGATCGCCACGCTGGCCGCCTTCGCTGACGTCGCCCACAAAGGCATGGACATGTTCGAACCCGGCAGCGCCAGAGCGGCCCGGCTGCGCGCGGCGCACCAGACTTTCGCGTGGCTGGCCACCGCGTTCACATTCGAGAGGAGCGAGGAGCGAGATGCGTAAGGGTTCGGCGGTTGTGGCCGGGGGCGGCATCGGCGGGATCACCGCCGCCATCGCTTTACGACGGGCCGGGTGGGACGTCGTGGTGCTGGAGCGCGCGCCCGAACTGGGCGAGGTCGGCGCCGGGCTGTCCATCGCCCCGAACGCCCTACGCGCGCTCGACTCGCTCGGCATCGGCGCGCTGATCCGGGCCGCGGCCACGCCGTCGCAGGCGGCCTACAACCTGCTCCTGCCCGACGGAGAGTATCTGCGGCGCTTCGATCCCGAGCTCGACACCGCGCTTTCCTGCTTTCACCGCGCCGATCTGCACCGTCTGCTGGTCGAGCAGGTTCCCGCCGAGATCGTCCGCACGGGCGCCACCGTCACCGGGGTGAGCACAGCGGCGACCAGCGCGACCGTCCGCTACCGCACGGAGCAGGGCGAGCAGGAGATCGAAGCCGACCTCGTGGTGGGGGCGGACGGCATCAACAGCACCGTGCGCAAGACACTCTGGCCGGACGCGCCCGCGCCCCGCTTCCAGTACACGGCCTGGCGCGGCGTCACCCGCCCCGGATCAGTGTGGCCGGAGGTCGGGACCTTCACGTTCGGGCGTGGCTCCTACTTCCTGGCCCATCCCGTCGGGAACGAGCGCGTCTACTGGGCGCTCGGCGTGCACGCCGGCTCTCCCGGCGTGCGCTACACCGACAACCTGGCCGAGGTACGGCGCCGTGTCCAGGGCTGGCACAAGCAGGTCGGAGAATTGCTCGACGCGACACCTGGCGAGGCCGTGCTGCACAACGACATCAACGATCTCGACCGGCTGTCCACGTACGTGCACGGCCGGGTCGTCCTGCTGGGCGACGCCGCGCATGCTGTCACGCCGGACATGGGCCAGGGGGCGTGCCAGGCGATCGAGGATGCGGCCACGCTCGCAGCCACTACGGACGATCTCGCCGCCTACGACCGGGCCAGGCTCGACCGGACGCACATGATCGCTTCGATGGCCCGGAGGAAGGGCAAGATCGCGGTGTCGCGGTCAAAGCTCATCTACCAGATGCAGGTCATGGGCATGCGCAGGGCGCCCGCGTCGGTCGTACGCAAGGAAACCGGCAAGCTGTGGAACTGGACGCCGCCGGCCCCCGCCGAATCCTCGAACTGAACGGGGAACGCGATGAACGACAAGTGGCGCGGGCGCTGGTGACGGCGCTGAGGGATCAGCGGACTCACCGACCAGCGGGCGTACACCGGCGCCGTTCCGGCGCAACTAAACCAGGCCCCGGCAACAACGGCCCCAGGACGCTACAACGCCAGCCGTTCAGGACGAGACCGAGCTCCGTCACCGGCGATCCGTCCGTCGAAAGCCTGTCGTCGCAGGCGTGATCAGCGAAGACCACCACGCCGCTTCACCGCAGCTCAGGAGACGTAACTCAATATTCGAGCGGTACGGGTCCACCCGGCGTCGCCGTCACAAGGCACCCACTACCAGCGCAGATCCAGTCATGATCTCACAGTGTCACTGGAGTGCTGGCCGAGTGTCAGTCTCAGGGGGAGCCCGCCGACCTCCGCTGAGCCGGCAGCCGCTGATAGGCGAACGCGGCGCGGCCGAACAGCAAGCCTCCGTCACGGGCGCTGGCGCCGATGGCGCCGATCAGCCTGGTCAGACGGCCTGCCAGCTCGATGCCGGGCCCCCAGCGATTGACAGGAGCCTTGACCAGCAGCCTTTACACTGCGTGCTTGCCATGCTCCGCAGGGTGCGCGCATCATGTTGGGATAAGCAAAGTGGGATCTTGGTTACAAACGTGGTGGCAAGACGGCGACGGGCCCGATCAGGAGAAAACACCTGGGCCGCTGGAGACGTTCGCGGTGCAGACGCTGTATGACACGTACGGCCGTGAGATCTACGCCCGCGCGGCCGCCGACCCGGCCTTCAGCGCGGCGACCAGTGAGCTGGTGGCATCGATAGCCGTGCCAGAGCCCGCCGGCACTTCCGGTACTGGCAGAAGGTGTTCGCCGCCGAGATGGTCGCCACCGTCAGGACGCATCTGCAGGAGCGGGTCGGGCGGCACTGCGCACGCCCCCGATGAATACTCGCCACTCGCCGGGCGTGAACGCCAGCACTGGCCCGTCCGGGTCGCGGCTGTTGCGCACCAGGATGCGCTCGCCATCGCGGCGAACCTCGACGCATCCGCCGCTTTCGGATGCCGACACCCAGTTCTCGCCAAGCACGTGCGACAGTATGCCCGCCTCGCTCACACAGCGCGGGCCGTTTCCCGTTTCAGGGTGATCTACGATGGCGCTCATCTCCCGCCGCATTTCTGGAGCCGGCATGCCCCACCTGCGTCCCCTGCTGGGCCGGTGCAGGCCGGCGCAGATGCCGGACAGGATCTGAAGGTTGACGCCGCGCGGCCCGGGACGGTCGTCGGTCTGGCCACGGGCTTGATCACCGGTCGTTAGAATCTTGAGGCTCGCGCTGGTTGGTGACGGTTTGCGGGGGTCGGGGCGTCGATCGTTCGGGCGGCTCACCCAAGGTTCACGAGAGCGGTGTCGACGCGGGAGCCTGCCGATGTGTTCACCTCGTCGCATGACGAGTGGAGTGGGCACGCGGTAACACGCGGTTGGCCGCCAGGGCGTAACGCCGGGTGGTTCGAGGGAGCCGTGGCCGAGCAGTTCGGCGACCAGGGCAGGGATTTCCGCTGCGGATGAGTTGGGTGGTGAAAGGTATGGTGCGGAACCCCCCGCCAATGGTGCACGCCGTCGATGAGATCGGAAAAGCGGTGGCAGCCCCGGGTGCGGTCCGCAGGTCTGTCAAGGCTTTGCTGTGTCTGGTCGCCGTAGCGGCGATCGGATGGAGCGGCGCGCTGCTGTGGCAGAACTGGCAGGCCCGACAGCAGATCAACGACTCCTGCGCGGACCTTGTGCCGGCCGGGCTGGTGCTCGCGCTGTCCCCTGCGGGCAGCACCATCTCTCACCGGACGGCCGACGAGGAAACGATCGAGCTCGACGCCGGCCTGCCTGAGCGCTGCGCGATCTTCAGCCCCGAGGCGGGTGCGGAAAACCCCGCGTCCACCAGCCATAGGCTCTTCTTCACGGGAGCGGTGGGAGTTCTGCCTTCGAACGGACAGATGTCCCCCGAGGTCCCGGGTGACAACCTCGTCAACCGCTACGTCCCTACCTACCCCGGCGAACCGCTCGGCGGCGGGATGGCGGGCTTGGTCACGGCCTCGAGCATCACCGTCGACCTCCCCTGCCCGCGGGGCACGTCGAACGGGCAGCCGATCACATCGCTGTGGGCGCGGGCCGCGCTGGAAAATCTCGGCCCGCCGTTCGCCGACAACGGCCAGCTCACCTCGCGCGACCGCGACACGCTCGCCAAGATCGCCGTGATCACCGCCAACAACCTCGCCGAACGCCTGGGCTGCGCCGAACGCCTGCCCGACCCACCCGAGGACATCCCCGCCCTGACGCAAGGCCCCGTTCCGGTCGCCGGCGCGGACGGCACCTGCGCCTGGTACCGCAAGACCGGCTTCGCGCGCCACAAGCAGCTTCCGGACCAGGTCCTCGAAAGCCGCACGGACGACAAACTGTGGGACGAGCGCTGCGGCCTCGTGCTCAGCAGCACCCGCGCGGACGATCTCTGGCGGGCTGACGCCGCGGATCGCGACGACATCCTGCGCCCCGAAAATCCGGGCATGTGGTGGGTCTCCTTTCACACCTACGCCGGCCAGGACGTAGCCAACGTCCGGCTCAAAAGGACTCACTACGACGAGGCTCCGGTCGTCGCGGAACCAGGCAAGGCGGGCCGCAGTGACCAGCCGCTCTGGTGGGCGTCGTCCCGCTGTCACGGCGAACCCCAGATCCACACGATGACCATCGCCTCCGGCTACGACGAACTGGTGACGTCCGCGCTGGAGAAGGTGTTCCGCGCCTACGTCACCCACGTCGTCGCCCGCCGCGGCTGCACGGACACCACGTTCCCCGCCTCCTCGACCTTCCGTCCCGACTACGGCCTGACCCCGCGGGACAGGGGTGCCACCGGAAGGGGCATGGACGGGTCGCGCTGAGCCGCTGACCCGGCCAGGATGGGCTGAACTGACCGAGGCGGCGGTCATCGCGCGCCATCCGACACGACGATCAGCGTCGTCGACGTCGACAGGCGGGTTCCGTTGCGTGAGCTCAGGCGGACCTATCTACTGTCTCGCTCCGGGGTGATCTCGCTTGGCCCGGCAGGCTCGCCGATCTCCCATGGCCGGGGCCACTGACCGGAGGGCGGCGGCGGACCGGCGATGCCGAGATCGCGGCGCGCGCTGGCGTAGAAGGCGTCGCGGGCGCGACTCATGGCGCCTACGGCGCTGACCCAACCATCTGGGTCACTGCGCATGCCCTTGGCGTAGAGCTCAACGTTCCAGACCGCTTCGTGCCAGGTGCGGGCTGCGGCCACGGTTGCCGCATCGCCTACCAGTAGCACCGACTCCCACTCGGCGGCCCGCTTGGTCTCAGCCTCGTGGAGCTGAGCCAGCCCCTCCTCGATGTCTATCGGGGATGCCGGTGCGGGGTAAGCCCCGGGGCAGCGCCGATGCGCTGACCGGGCGTCGCCCGAGCTTCTCCAACTGCAGGCGGCCGCCGACGAACTGCACCGCGGTGTTGGCGCCCAGCCCGTCCAGAACCCGGGTGTAGGCGCCCTCCAGCGCGCCGGCGAGCTCGGCCAGATGCCCTGCCGGTTCGGCCTCCAGCTCTAGCGAGGTGAGGATCTGCGGCATCGCCGCCTGCCACGCCTCGCCGTCCAGCAGCCGGGCCCGCGGATCGCTCCACCGCTCGGAGCCTTCAGCGAACACATCGCGCCGACGCAGTGCCTGGTGCAGGTGCATCAACGCGCACAAGGTGAACGCCGCCTTGTCGATCTGCTCTTCGGGCAAGTCTGGGTTGCGGTAGACCAGCGGCCGCCACGACCCAGTGACAGGGCCTCGTGGGCGGCGATGTCGGTGGGACCGTAGCGGCGTCGGCCTTTGGCCATCACCGCGGCGGTGCGCACCATCGCCAGTACTGGACTGCCGGCCTCGACCATCCGGAACCGGATCGTGGTCAGCAGCGGCTCGATGAACCCCTGCACGGTGCGGTAGCGATTGACCAGCTCGGATCGCCACTCTGCCGCCGCGTCGTCGTCGGTGACCGTCACGAACGCCGCGACTGTCTCCACTGCGGCCGCCAATTTCCCTTCCATACCTCCACCAGCGACACCAGGCGATCGGTGGTGGCCTCCGGCGCGTCCATCAGCACCTCCATCGCCGAGGCCATCGTGCGCGCCGCCGAAGGCAGCTTCGGGAAGGTGCGCAGCTGCTCGGTCTTGCCCGCCCGCTCGGCCCGCGCCAGCAGATTCGCCGAAACGCACCCAGGGGGGCGTGATCGCCGGGCTGTGCACGCACCTGCACCGGGATCACACCGATGCCGCGGCGCTGGCCCAGGCGCTGCGGCCCGACGGCAAGGTCCTGCACCCCGGTGTCCTTCTGGGGAGACGACCACGAGAACCTGTGGACGCTCAAGACCGACCGCGAGCTCGACCAGCAGAATCTGGCCCGGCGACCGATGGGCCTATGGGAGACCACGACGATCGGTCCCTTCACGATCGCGGCGGTACCGGCCGTCGGCACCCTCGGCGATCCGCAGGTGTCCTGGGCCGTCGAGGCGGGCGGCAAGCGCGTCCTGCACCTGGGCGACAGCATGTTCCACGGCTGTTGGTGGCGCGCCGCCCGTCGCTTCGGGCCGTTCGACGCGGTGCTCACCCCCATCAACGGACCCACCGTGTGCTTCCCGCACTGCCAGCCCCCGAGCCCGTATCCGGCCTCGCTCGACACCGACCAGGCGGCCGTGGCGGCGCGCCTGCTGGGAGCCAAGGACGTGGTGCCGATCCACTACGACGGATTCCACATCGACGGCTTCTACCAGACCCGGCCCGACGAACTCAGCCGGTTCCTGGACGCCACCTCGGAGGAGACCTACGAGGTCGCCGCCCTCAAACAGGGCGAGGACCTGTCCATCTGAAGCAACAACACCAGCCAAGATCGCTTCATACACCACGTCCGTGGACGTGACCGCGGCTGCGGCTCCATGCGCGAACGCCGAAGTCAGCTGATGTCGAGGCGGGCCAGCTCGCGGCGTGAGCGAATGCCAAGCTTGCGGAAGGCCCGGTAGAGGTGGTGCTCGATCGTCCGAGGGCTGAGAAAGAGCTGCGCGGCGATGTCCCGGCTGGAAGCCCCTTCCATCGCCAACCGCACCACCTGCAGTTCTTGTGAGGTGAGCCGATCCAGCAGGTTCGCGGCGGCGGGCTCGGCCGGGGCCAGAGTTTCGCCTGTGGCGTGCAGTTCAGCTCGCGCCCGTTCCAGCCAGGGCACCGCGTTCAGCCGCTCGAAGACGGCCAGCGCGGAGCGTAGCCGTGCCCGCGCGTCGCTGCGCCGCTTCGCCCTCCGGAGCCACTCCCCATACAGCAACTCGGTACGCGCCTGCTCGAACGGCCGGTCCGCACGCTTGTGCGCCTCGAGCGCGTGCACGAAATCCGCCTCGCCGCCGCCTACCAGGGCACGGCAGCGGCTGGTCACGGCCTCCGCCCACGGCTGCCCTGCGGCCCGCGCCCACGCTTCCAGCCGGCGCAGTGGCTCCGCGGCCCGCGCCGGCTCGCCCAGCCGAACGGCCGCCTCCACCTGATCGGCGGCCGCGGCGAGCAGTCCCGCCGCGTGCCTCAGCGGCCCGCGCGAGGCGGCCTCCAGCCGGTCCAGCGCGGCGGCGTAGCGGCCCAGTCCCAGATCCAGCAGGCTCAGCGCGGCGGTGCCTGCCATGCCGCCGGTGTCGGGCGCGATGCTCGCCAGCCGTACGCAGCGAGTCTCGTCGCCCTCGATGGCAGGGATCTTTGCCAGCACCGAGTAGAGCTGCGGAACCCGCTGCCCGAGCCCGGTGTCGTGGGCCAGCCGTGCGGCCTCTTCGATGGACGCCTCGGCATCGCGATGCCGTCCGGCCGCCACCTGGACGCCGGCCAGGTCCTGGAGCACTTGGGGCAGCGCACCGACCAGGCCGTGACGACGGCAGTGCGCCACGTCCGCCTCGGCCAGCTCGGCGGCGGCCTCGTCAGCGCCGAGGATCATCGCGCAGAGCGTGGCCCACGAGTTCGTCAGACCTCCGGCCAGACGGATCGTTCCCTCCTGAAACGTCTCCGGCCTTGCCGTCCCGGCCGGAAGGCCCACGCCGGCGGCACGGACGACGAAGTCCGTCAGCAACGGCAGGCCACGCGTGTAGTCCTCCTGCACCAGAGCCGCCATCCCGAGCACCATGGGGTCGGGCCGCCCGATCTCCCGCAACCGCTGGGCGGCGCCCAGGATCGCCTCGCGGTCACCGTGGAACCAGCCGTAGCCGGCGCTGGCGCGCAGCATCGCCGCGGCCGGCTCCGGCGCCGCGTACGCCGACCGCTCGACCAGCTCACGTGCGGCCAGTCGCCGCTCGCCCACCTCGAACTCCACCGCCGCACGCACCGGCGCCAACCCGGCCAGCGACTCGGGGTCATACACCAGCCGCTCGGCCTCCTCGACGAGGTTCACGGCCCGGATCGCGTGGCCGACGGACAGCGCCAGCCACGCTGCCTCCCCGAGCCGTGCCGCCTGCATCCGCGGCTCGGGGCTGAGCCGCGCGGCCTGCTCGTACAGCCCTGATGCGGCGGCGTACGCGGTGCGACCGCGGGCGCGCTCGGCCGCGCGGGCGATCTCGTCGGAAACCTGCTCGTCCGCCGACGTCGTCGCCGCGGCGAGATGCCGGGCCCGGCAGTCCTCGTCGCTCGCCACCGCCGCCAGCGCCCGGTGCACAGCGATACGGCGCGCCAGCGGAGCGCCCTGGTAGGTAGCGGTACCGATCAAGGGATGACGAAACGTCACAACGTTCCCGGTGACGTCGACTAGCCCGGCCTTCTCCGCCTCCTCCAGATCCTCCACCCCGACCCCCAGCGCGACGGCCGCGCCCAGCAGCGTCGGCAGATGCCCACGTCCCTCGGCGGCGACCGTGAGCATCATCAGGCGCGTCTCGTCCGGCAGCATGCCGATCCGTGACCGGAAGGAGGCGAGCACCCGGTCGGGGACCGGCATCGGCCCCGCCACGGAATGGTAGGGACGCTGCGAGGCGGCGAACTCGATGAGCGCCAGCGGGTTACCCGCCGCCTCGGCGACCACCTGCTCGCGCGAGGCAGGCGCGAGCCCGCGGTCCGCCAGCAGTAAGGACGCGTCCTCGGTGGACAGGCGCGACGGCCGCAGCTCCGGAAGGCCGGCCGCGACGAAGCCCTCCTCCCGCGCGGCGAACAGCAGCGCGACCCCTTCGGCGGACAGCCTGCGAGCGGCGAAGAGCAACGCGTCGGCGGTCGCCTGGTCCAGCCAGTGCGCGTCGTCCACCAGTAACAGCAGCGGCCCTTCGTCGGCGACGTCGGCCAGGAGGGTCAGTACGGCCAGCCCCGACAGGAACCTGTCCTGCGCACCCGGCCCTCGCGCCTGCCCAGGCGCGAGCACGGCCCGCAACATGTCGGCCTGCGGCCCGGGCAGAGCGCCGAGCCTGTCCTGCACCGGCCAGAGAAGCTGCACGAGTCCGGCGAAGGCGAGGTCGGCCTCGGCCTCGATGCCGGTCACCGACAGCGTGCGCAGCCCCAACCCTGTCGCGTACTCGGCAGCCCAGGCAAGCAGCGCCGACTTGCCGATCCCGGGCTCCCCCCGGACGACCAGGCCGCCGCTCCGGCCGTCTCGCGCCGCATCGACGAGGGCCCGAATCTCGGCTCGTTCGCCTTCCCTGCCGTACAGCAACCAAGCTCCCCGCCCCGTCGATACGCATACCGGACACCGTACGTAATACCGAAACATTACCGATTCGGCCCGTATTCGCCGCTTCCTAGCCTCGGACCAGCGGAAATGACCACACGACATGCGAGGAAGCCTTGAGCGAACTCCTGAAGCCGGTGACCGTGGGCCACCTGGATCTGCCCAACCGCCTCATCATGGCTCCGATGACCCGAAGCCGTGCTCGCGGCGGTCTGGTGGACAAGCTGACGGCGGAGTATTACGGCCAGCGTGCCGGCGCGGGACTGATCATCACAGAGGGCACCCACCCCTGCGTGCTGGGGCAGGGCTACATCGACGCCCCCGGGCTGCACTCGCCGGAGCAGACGGCGGCCTGGCGAACGGTCACCGACGAAGTACACCGTCGCGGTGGCCGTATCTTCGTCCAGCTCATGCACGCGGGCCGGATCGGCCACCCCTGCCTCTACCCCCACGGCGAGCTGCCGCTGGCGCCGTCACCCATCCCCTCCGGGGAATGCCTCTACACGCCGCAGGGTTTGCTGGAGCATCCCACTCCGCGCCACATGACCATGGACGACATCGCCTGCGCCATCGAGGAATTCGTGACCGCGGCCCGATACGCGATGGACGCGGGGTTCGACGGGGTGGAGCTGCACGGCGCCAGCGGCCATCTCATTCACCAGTTCCTGTCGGACAACACCAACCGGCGCGCCGACGCATACGGCGGGTCGGTGCAGCGACGCATCCGGTTCGCCGTGGAGGTGGTGCAGGCGGTCAGCGACGCCATCGGCCCGGCTCGCACCGGGATCCGTGTCTCACCGGGGATCACGTACAACGGCATGAAGGAGAGCGACTCCGAGATCCTCTACCGCGAGCTGGCGCGGGCGCTGGCGCCGTACGGCCTGGCGTACCTGCACGTCTCGGAGAACGACACGCGCGGCATCACGCAGCTGCTGCGCGCCGAATGGCCTGGCAGCCTCGTGCTCAACCCGCACCCGAGGAGCGGAGCGGAGCCCGCGACCGTGCAGGAGGGGGTGGAGGCGCTACGTGCGGGGCTCGCCGACGCGATCTCGTTCGGGCAACTCTGGCTGGCCAATCCCGATCTGGCCGCCCGCGTCGAGGCAGGTGGACCGTACGGCACAGCGGACCCCGCCACCTTCTACGGCGGCGACCACCGCGGCTACACCGACTACCCGACGCTGGCAAGGGCGGACGCCCGATGAGCGGCGACTCCCTCACCGCCGATCACCGCACCGGCCGTCCGGGCGCGCCGGACGGCGGACCGCCTGCCGTACCGGCCGACCGATCCCGCGACCTGCCGGTGAGCGCGGCCACGCACGATGGGCGCGCCACCACGGGCGGCGGCGTCCCGGCAGTATTGCTGGCGCTGATCGCGGGCCCGATGTCATTCGGCATCGCCGGGCCGACACTGGTCCTGCCCCACGCCGCTCGCGGGCTCGCCCTCACCATCGGGGCGGTGACCTGGATGGTCACCGCGTTCGGGTGGGCCATCGCGGTCGGCACCCCGCTGCTGGCAGGCCTGCAGAACCGTCGCGGTGCACGCGTGGCGCTGCTGACCGCCGCGGCGCTGGTGCTCCTGGGTGCGGTCATGGTGATGACCACCTCTGACTTGCCGTTCCTCGTGGCCGGCAGCGCGCTCCAGGGACTCGGCACCGCAGGGCTCACCACGATCGCGATGAGCCTCACCGGCTCGCCCCGCGCGATGGGTCTGGTCACGGCCTCGCTGGCGACGATCGGGGCCGCCGCCCCGCTGATCGGTGACGTCGTGTCCGATCATCTGGGCTGGCGGGCCGCGCTGGCCCTGCCCGTGCTCAGCGTGGCCGGGGTGCCCTTCGTGCTGCGCAGCCGACCGGTCACGCCGGTGTCCGGCAGGCGTCTCGATCCGACCGGCATGATGCTGCTGACTGCTCTGGTCACGGCGCTGGTGTTCATCCCGCACTCCTGGCAGGCGGGCGTGGGCGCGGCGGTGATCGCCGGGACGCTGCTGGCACTGCGCCTGCGCACTAGACCCGACGGTTTCGTCCCCTTGGGTGTCGTCCGAGCTCCGGCCTTCCTGATCGCGGCGGGATCGGCGTTCGTGCTGGCGGTGGTCAACTTCGGGTTGATATACGCGCTGCCGCCGTTGCTGACAGGGAACGCCGGCTGGAGCAGCGGGCAGGTCGGGCTGGCCATCACCTTGCCGCTGCTGTTCGGCGGGCTCGCCTCGTACCTGGTGATCGCGATGATCGAGCGGAGGCCCCTCCTCTTCCCGGTCGTGCTCTTCCTGGTGCTGGCGGGAACCGCGGCAGTGCCGGCCGCCCTGAGCGTCACCCCGATGGCGCTGCTGTCCGCCCAGGCGCTCGCCTCGCTGGCCGCCGCCTCAGGTCAGGGAGTGTTCGCGAACCGCGCTCGCGCGGCCGTTCCCGAAGCGCAGCAGCCGGCGGCCATCGGCCTGTTCAACCTCGCCTACCTGCTCGGCGCCGCCTTCGGGCCCGCCATCACCACCCTGATGGTGGGCTGAGCCCACGGCCACCCCCACCCGCACCACCCCGGCTCCGGCCGCGGTCGCGCGCGACGCCACGTACGTCCAGAGCCGTCCCACCGATCTACGAAGGAAACACATGTCTGCCAACGCCGCGAAGGCCGGGGCCAGGGAGTGGGCGGGGCTCGCCGTGCTGGCCCTGCCCACCCTGCTGATCTCCCTCGACCAGAGCGTTCTTTTCCTCGCCCTGCCGCACCTCGTGGAGGCGCTGAGTCCCACCGGAACCCAGACGTTGTGGATCATGGACATCTACGGCTTCCTGATCGCCGGCTTCCTGGTCACCATGGGCACGCTGGGCGACCGGATCGGCCGCCGCAAGCTGTTGATGATCGGCGCCGTCGCCGTCGGCCTCACCTCGCTGCTGGCCGCGTACTCGTCCAGCGCGGAGATGCTCATCGCCACCCGCGCCATGCTCGGGATCGCGGCCGCCACGCTGATGCCGTCCACCCTCGCCCTGATCGGCAACATGTTCCACCACCCGCACCAGCGCGGCCGTGCCATCGCCGTGTGGGCCAGCTGCTTCATGGCGGGCACCGCGCTCGGCCCGGTGGTCGGCGGCACCCTGCTCGAGTTCTTCTGGTGGGGCTCGGTGTTCCTGCTGGGCGTGCCCGTCATGCTGATGCTGCTGGTCGCCGCGCCGATCCTGCTGCCCGAGTACAAGGACCCCGACGGCGGCAAGCTCGACCTTTTCAGCGTCGTCCTGTCGCTGGCGGCCATCCTGCCGATCGTCTACGGGCTCAAGGAGCTCGCCCGCCATGGCTGGGAACCGTTGCCCCTCGCCGCCGTCGTCGTGGGCACGGCCGTCGGCGCGCTGTTCGTCTCGCGGCAGCGCAAACTCACCCACCCGCTGCTCGACCTCGGGCTCTTTCGCACCGGCGCCTTCACCGCGGCATTGGTGATCCTGCTGGTCTCCATGATCGCCACCGGCGGCAGCTACCTCTTCATCACCGGGTTCTTCCAGATGGTGGAGGGACTGTCGCCGATGGCGGCGGGGCTGTGGATGGTGCCGTCCGCGGTCGCGTCGATCGTCGCCGCGCAGCTCGCCCCAGCCCTGGCCAAGCGCTTCCCGCTCTCCGCTGTCATCGGGCTGGGCCTGCTCGTCAGCATGGCCGGCTATCTGCTGATCGTCTTCGTCGACCCGGTGGGCGGCATGCCGCTGCTCGTCGCCGGTTTCGTGGCCGCCTTCCTCGGCGGCGGCCCCATCGGCGCGCTGGGCACCAACCTCGTCGTCGGCTCCGCCCCGCCGCAGAAGGCCGGCTCCGCGGCCGCGCTCTCCTCCATCAGCGGTGACCTCGGCGCCTCGCTCGGCATCGCCGTCCTCGGCAGCCTGGGCACCGCCGTCTACCGCGGCGTGGTCACCGTCCCGGATGGCCTGCCCGCCGACGTTTCGCAGGCTGTCGGCGGCGGTCTCGAGAACGCGATCGTGGCGGTTCAGCACCTGCCCGTCGAGGCCGCCGCCAAGGTGCTGGCCGCGGCGCGGGACGCCTACACCAGTGGACTGAACGCCATCGGTGTGGTCTGCGCCGTGATCGCCGCCGTCACCGCGGCCATCGCGCTTGCCGCACTCCGCAGGCCCGGCGCGAGTGAGCCAGCCGGACCCTCCGGGCGGGAGCGGACGGCGGAGGTCGAGGAAGGCCTCTCCTCGGCCTGACGAACTCTTCCCCACCGGATCCCTCACCGTGGCCCGATGATGTCTTCGCGCGACAGCTCCGACAGCATCCGCACGACGCGCAGGAAGGCGTCACGATCCGCATTCCTGGGATATGGCCAAGACCCTGGGCGGCGGCCAGGGGGGCGACCGCCTTACGGCCAGCCTTCAACAGCGCCTGCCGGAGCGCCTGCTCGTCGGCGCGGCACCCGGATCCCGCACTCCAGCGCTCTCCAGGCGCAGCTGGAGCTTCCCCTTGGCGCCCAAGGGGCTGTCCCCGTGCCCGCCGGCGAGCTTTACACCGGCTCCTACCACCGCGCGGCCCGCCGCGCCGCCGACGCACTCACCCACGACGGCGGCCGCGTGCTGAACCTCTCCGCCCTGCACGGCCTGGTCGAGCTCGACCAGATGCTCGCCTGGTTTTGTTCGTGAGTTCTGGCGCCAGATGTCGCTGAGTTCGGGCGCCAGCGAGATCTCGCCGCTCTCGATGTTCGTGAGTTTCGGCGCCACGCCGGTTGCGACGGCCGCGCCCGGCGTCGAACGGATCTCCGCTCACGCATAGTGACGAACCGTGGGAGGCCAGCCACTCGTTGTCTGCGGCATGAGAGTGCGCCGCAGGCGAAACGCCGCTAAAGATTCCCGTCGCCCTCTCTTCAGCCCGGCAGCGGAAAGAAGTCACTGAGCGCGTCCCGAATGCTTTCCCCAGATCTGTGTGAGCGTCGCCGCCTTCCAAAGATGCGACGATAAGCTTGCTGATCAGCAGGGAGTCCGCGTCAGCCATCGCTCATGGGCCGCGCTGACAGGCGAAACGCGGAAGGATCGGCTGCGTCGCGGCGAGAGATTTCTCCGGGGCCGTGTCGATCCGCGGGCCGCTCGTTCGACGTGTGGGTGCGAGGGCCGAGAGGCGGCCCCGCCGGACGAGGAGAATGCGATGCCGAAGTACCTGCTGATCATGCGGGGCACCGACGAGTCGAACGCGGCCATGATGGCCAACATCGACGAGATGATGGCCACGACCCGCCAGTTCATCGAGGAGATGGTCAAGGCCGGCGTTCTCCTCGCGGCGGAAGGGCTGGACGATCCGGGTCAGGGCGTCGTGGTCGACTTCAGCGGCGAGGCCCCGGTGGTCACGGACGGGCCGTACGGCGAGACCAAGGAACTGTTCGGGGGCTTCTTCCTGCTCGACGTCGCCTCGAAACAGGAGGCGGTCGAGTGGGCCAAGCGGGTCCCGGCGGCCCCCGGGTCCAAGATCGAGGTCCGGCGGGTGCCCGGGAGCGACGAGGTCCCGCAGGTCGACGAGTGATCATCAAGGACTGGGCCGGGCGCGAGAGCAACGGCCAGATCTGATGGGTACGGCCGATGTCGAGGCCGTCTGGCGGATCGAGTCGGCGCGGATCGTCGCCGCGCTGACCCGGTTCACCGGCGATTTCGGGCTGGCCGAGGACGCGGCCCAGGAGGCGGTGGCCGAGGCGCTGGTGTCGTGGCCGCTCGCCTCTCCGGCGAATCCGGCCGGCTGGCTGATGGCCACGGCCCGGCGGCGGGCGATCGACGCGATCCGCCGCCGGACCGCCCTCCAGGACCGATACGCCCTGCTGGCAGCCGACTTGGCAGTTGACGAAGAAATCGATCCCGACAGGATCGATGACGACGTGCTGGCGCTGATGTTCGTCAGCTGCCACCCGGTGCTCTCCCCCGAGGCCCGGGTGGCGCTGACCCTGCGCGTGGTCGGCGGCCTGTCCAGCGAGGAGATCGCCCGCGCGTTCCTCGTACCCGTGCCGACCGTGCAGGCCCGCATCACCCGGGGCAAGAAGACGATCGCAGCGGCCGGGGTGCCGTTCGAGCTGCCGCCGGCCGCCGAGCGCCGGGAGCGGCTGGGCGGCGTGCTCAGCGTCCTCTACGTGATCTTCACCGAGGGGTCGACGGCCACGTCGGGCGACCGGCTGCTGCGCCCCGACGTCGCGTACGAGGCGATCCGGCTGGCCCGCACGCTGGCCGCGCTGCAGCCGGACGAGCCGGAGGTGCACGGCCTGCTGGCGTTGTGCGAGCTGACGGCCGCGCGTTTCCCGGCCCGGACCGGCCCGGACGGTTCGCCGGTCCTGCTCGACGAGCAGGACCGGCGGCGGTGGGACTTCTCGGCGATCCGCCGTGGGCTGGCCGCGCTGGCCAAGGCATCGACTCGCGGCCTCGGCCCCTACGGCCTGCAGGCCGCGATCGCCGCCACCCACGCGTCGGCGCCCTCGGTCGAGGCGACCGACTGGGACCGGATCGTGGTGCTCTACGAGGCACTCGGCCGGGTCGCACCCTCGCCGGTGGTCGAGCTCAACCGGGCCGTCGCCGTCGCCATGGCCTCGGGCCCGGCGCAAGCCCTGGCCATCGTGGACGAGCTGATCGCCTCGGACCGGCTCCCCGGTTCACATCTGATCCCGACCGTACGCGGGGAGCTGCTGGCCCGACTCGGACGGCGACCAGAAGCGCGCGCCGAGCTGGAGCTGGCGGCCCGGCTGTGCGCCAACCAGCGCGAACGCTCAGTGCTGCTGCGCAAGGCGGCCACGCTGAGCTGACTTCTCCAGCTCGGCCAGCCGGGACTCAGGCGCGGCCCAGATACCGTCGATCGCATCGGCCCCGACGGCCGAATCCCCGAATGCGGACGGCGGGAGCGCGGCGAACCCGGGGAGAAACTCGCCCACGGTCGGCGCGTAGACCTCGTCCGGGACCGGCCGTGGCCCAGGTGCTTTGTCAGGCCAGGATGGCAGCAACGTAAACGCGCCGCGCGGAGAAGGCCGAACGCGAAGCCCGCCGCCGCGCCACGTACGTCACCGCCGACACCATCTGCGTCGACCAGCGCGGCCGCGCCTCGGCGCGCTTCACCTTCCCCCGCGCCACGGGCAAGGCCGAGGCCCGCGCCGCCGCCACCCGCCGGTTCGCTGCCGCCTACGACGTGCAGACCGTCCAGCTCGACGCGTTCACCCTCCAGGCGCACGGCACCCCCGAGCAGGTGGCCCGCTTCGTCTCCGCGCTGCCCGGCTGGTCGAGCTAACCGAAGGATTCACTTCGATCGTGGTCCGCCACTACGGCCGCTGGGAGCGCCACTCCTCTTCCCAGCGGCACCTGGACGGCGTGGACGCGACCGGGCGCCGCGCCCTGGCCCGCCAGTACCCACCTGATCGAGGACGGCTGGGATCCGCGCTTCGTCCAAGAGCAGGTCGGACACGAGCATGCAAGCACGACCTCGATCTACACCTGCGTCAGCTCCGACTTCCGCACCCGCACCTTGCGTCGGCACCTGGACGCCACCATCGCGGCCGCGCTCAAGACTCAGCCGGGGAGAGAATCATGAAACGCAAAGTCGGCTACACCTGGAGGCTGCGCGAGATCATGGCCGATCAGCGCATCTACACGGCCACCGAGCTCGTGCCGCTGCTGCGCGAGCGCGGCATCGACCTGTCGGCATCCCAAATACACCGCCTAGTCTAGTCTCCGGCGCTCCCGAGCGGCTGTCGCTGCAGGTGATGTCCGCGCTCTGCGACATCCTCTCCTGCACCCCGGCCGACCTGGTCGCCACCACCGCCGAGAACGCCGGCGTCCGCAAGACCGCCACCAGCGACCTGCCCACCCCGCCCGCCGGAGTCGAGAAGCTCCGGCCACGGCGGGCGCGCATCCTCCCCGACGCATGACCCGCACCTACGCAAACGAGAAGCAGCACGAGCGGTGGCACGCCGAGTGCTGCCGCTGCGGTCGCTGCGGACCCAAATCCGGACGTTGGCCGGACGGCTACATCTGCCGGACCTGCGCCGATCGCGCGCTCCGAACCCGGGGCACCTGTCTCGAATGCGGCCAGGCCCGCGCGCTTCCTGGACGTCGAAGCTGCGACGGCGCCGCAATCTGCACCACCTGCGCGGGCTTCTCCCAGACATTCAACTGCTCCCGCTGCGGCTGCGAAGGCAAGCTCCTGGGTGGGCGGCTCTGCGAACGCTGCACCCTCAGCGACCGGCTCACCGCCGTCCTGGACGATGGCACCGGCCGCATCCGCCCGGAGCTTACGCCGCTGTTCGACCTGCTCGTGGCGATGGAACGGCCCGGCAGCGGGCTGGCCTGGCTGGCGATGCGCCGCAACCATCCGGGAAACGCGTCGGCTCTTGTGAACCAGCTCGCTCGCGGTCAGATCACGCTCACCCACGACGCCTTCCACGAACTCCAGCCCTGGCGGACCATCGCTCACCTGGAAGAACTCCTGATGGCCAGCGGTGTCCTACCCGCCGTCGACAAATACATCTGCTCCTTCCAACGCCGGCTCCCCGGCCACCTGGCCAGCGTCACCAACCCCTTGCACATCAAGACGATCCAACTGTTCGCAACCTGGCGCGTCCTTCCCGCTCTTCGAGACCGCGCCGAGCGGAGCAACATCACGCCGAGTGTCCGCCGCGACGCTGCCGATCAGATCGAATACGCGACATCGTTCCTCACCTGGCTCGACAAGCGCGACCGCACGCTCGCCTCTTGCCGCCAGAGCGACATTGACGCCTGGCATGCCCAGAACACCGAACATACCCGCAAACGGCTA
>NZ_JBSGDV010000019.1:0-169048 GCF_053602555.1 Nonomuraea sp. NPDC004354
TACGCGCCCGGTAGAGCACCCCGTTGATCACCATCCGGTGGTCGTTCCACCGACCGCCGCGCATCCCGCCAGCCGGCAGTAACGGCACCAGCCGTTCCCACTCGGCGTTCGTCAGATCACCACGACCCATATGCCAAGAGTGACAAGACCAGCGCTCACCGTCAGGAGATCTAAGAAACAGCTCCTAGGCGGCGCGGGGGCCGCGGCGCAGGAGGCGGGTGAGCTCGGCGGCGTCCTCGGCTGCCTGCTTGGCGCGCTCCTCCGCCTCGCGGGCATACGCGTGCAGTGCCCAGACCGCGCCGTCGGCGAGGTCCTTGAGCTCGGCCAGGCGCCTTTCGACGTACGCGGCGTCGGACAGCCGGGCCTGCCGCAGCCGCCAGAGCCGCCATCCGCCCAGGCCGGCCAGGGCGGCGCCGAGCAGCGCGAGCGGCCACCACACCACGCCGGCGGCGACGAAGAGCGTGACGGCCAGCGCCAGCGACAGGTACGGCAGCCACGGCAGCCCGCGGTCGGGCATGCCGTCCGCGACGATCTCGCGTTCGGCGGCGGCCATGGAGGTCGCGTCGGGGCCTTCGGGGCGGAGCTCCAGGCGGTGGCCGAGCACGGGCACGGTGATCGCGTCGGGAGGCGGGAGTTCGGTGTCGGCGGCCAGCTTCGCGGCGACGTCGCGCAGGATCGGCGCGGCCACGTGCAGCGCGATGGCGGACAGGAAGGGGTCGGCGCCGGGGCGAAGGTCGTCGAGCAGGTGGCTGACGAGCGAGCCCATCGGTCCGGGAGGGCCGCCGAGCCCGGCCATCGTGCGGAGGACGGCGAGCGGCTCCTCCTCCGCCCACGCGGTGGCGGGGGCGGCGGTCGCGTTCGTGAGCGAGGTGCGCGACTCGGAGTCGGCCTGCCGGGTCGAGGTGATCTCGGTGCAGCGGGCGCGGAGCCTGGCCAGCCTGGCCGCGGCCTGGACGGGCGTGGCCAGTTCGGGGATCTCGGCCAGCTCGGGGAAGTCGACGAGCGCGGCCGGTATGACGACCGCGGGCTCGCCCGGGGCCAGGGCCTGCACCCACGCGTTCGCCTCGGTGTGGCCGGGGATGGCGAGCGCGTCGAGCCTGCGGAGGACGAAGATCTTGCCGGCCGGGCCGTACGCGCCTCTGGCGGCGGCCAGCCACAGCGCGCGCTGGCCGTGGGGGAGGGGCAGGTCGAGGGACAGCTCGCCGAAGGCGGTGCCGAGCCACGAGGCGTGGATGCGGGCGCCGTGGCCGGCCACCGCCAGGGCGAGGCAGAGGAAGAGCGCGGTGTTCTGCTGGTCGCGGCCCGCCGCCCTGGTCAGCGGTTCGAGCGGGTCGTCGCCGGCGAGGATGGCGGCCAGCGCCTGTACGGCGGGCGGCAGCCAGGAGCCCGGGTCGTCCTGGAAGGTGGGCGCGGCCGGTGGCGTGGAGCTGTCGGCGGCGAGGCTGGCCAGCAGGGCTTCGACGTATCGGTGGAGCTCCGTGGTGGCCTGGGGGCTCGCGGTCAGATCCGTTGCCAAGGCAGAGAACTCCCCCAATATCGGCCTCATTCCATGACCGCGTAAAGCCTAGCCGGGGGGCGCGCCAACCTTGCGGAGGCGCGCCCACGACTCACATGCGCTCGGGTACGGGGACGCCCAGGAGGTCGAGGCCGGTTTCGAGCACCCGCAGGGTCAGCGCGCACAGGGCGAGCCGGGAGGCGCGGGTGTCGGCGTCGACGTCGTCGCGCAGGACGGGGCACTCCTCGTAGAAGGTGCTGAAGAGGCTGGCCGTCTCGAACAGGAACGAGCCGAGCCGGTGCGGCTCGACCAGGGTGGCGACCTGGTCGACGACCGCGCCGAAGCCGAGCAGGTGCAGGGCCAGGGCGCGCTCGGCCGGTACGCCGAGGACGATCGGGCCGCGCGCGTCGGCCGGATCGACCCCGGCCTTGCGGAAGATGGAGCGGATCCGGGCCGTGGCGTACTGCATGTACGGGCCGGTGTTGCCGGAGAAGCTCAGCATCCGGTCGAAGTCGAAGACGTACTCGCTGTCGTGGCTGATCGACAGGTCGGCGTACTTGACCGCGCCCATGCCGACGGCGTGGGCGATCTCGGCCTTGGTCTCCTCGTCGTAGCCGCGCTCGGCGATGGCCGCCGACGCGCGGTCGACGGCTTCCTGGAGCAGGTCGGTGAGCTTGACCGACTCGCCGGAGCGGGTCTTGAAGCGGCGGCCGTCCTTGCCGAGCATCATGCCGATCTGGACGTGCTCGGCGGAGACGGTGTCGGGCAGCCAACCGGCCTGCTTGGCGGCGGCGAAGACCATGCGGAAGTGGAGCGCCTGGTCCGCGCCGACGACGTAGAGGACGCGGTCGGCCTTGAGGTCCTCGACCCGGTAGCGGATCGCGGCCATGTCGGTGGAGGCGTAGCCGTAACCGCCGTCGCTCTTGCGGATGATCAGCGGGAGCGGCTTGTCGTCGGAGCCGGTGAACCCGGGCGGGAACAGGCAGAGCGCGCCTTCGCTCATGGTCGCCACGCCCATGGCCTGGAGGTCGTCGCAGGTCTTCTCGAGCATCGGGTTGTACATGCTCTCGCCGGCGATGTCGGCGTCGGTGAGCGTGACGCCGAGCATGTCGTAGACCTTGTCGAAGTAGCGGATGGTGGCGTCCATGAAGACGTGCCAGAGCCGCATGGTCTCGGGGTCGCCCGACTGGAGCGTGGTGACCCGCCGGCGGGAGCGGGCCTTGAACGACTCGTCGCTGTCGAACTTGACGCGGGCGGCCTGGTAGTACTCGGTGCCCTGGCCGGCCTCGAGCTGGGCGACGGCGGCCGCCTCGCCGATGTCGAGCAGGTGCTCGATGAGCATGCCGAACGGCGTGCCCCAGTCGCCGAGGTGGTTCTGCCGCACGACGGTGCTGCCGAGGTGCTCGTAGACGCGGGCCATCGCGTCGCCCACGATCGTGGTGCGCAGGTGGCCGACGTGCATCTCCTTGGCCGCGTTGGGCGCGGAGTAGTCGATCACGATGCGCTGCGGCGGCATGGCCGTGCCGACGCCGGCGCGCGGGTCGGCGAGCATCTCGTTGGCCTGGCCGGTGACCCAGCCGTCGGACAGGGCGATGTTGAGGAAACCGGGACCGCTGACCTCGATCGTGCCGGGGAAGTCGGAGAGCTGGTCAGCGATCTCCTGGGCGACCTCCCGCGGGGCTCGTCGCAGGCGCTTGGCCAGGCTCATCGCGACGTTCGCCTGGAAGTCGGCGAACTGGGAGGGCCGGATCAGCGGGTCTGCGTCGGCGTACTCGGGGCCGAACGCGGTGGCCAGCGCACGCTGGACGCGCTCGGTGAGCACTATCTGCGGGTCGGTCATGTTCCAAGGGTACCGGTGAGCCTGACCGAGACGCTGATGCACGCCGCGCCCACGACGGAGATGGCGACGGCCTCCCAGCCACCCGTGCCGAGCTCGAAGAACACGCGGGTGGCGGGGACGGCGAGCGCGACGGCGAACAGCACCGCCATCGCCCCGACGAGCACGGCCTTCCAGGCGTTGAGCGGCCGGGCGACGAGCACCAGCACCCACCAGGTGACCAGGAAGAGCGTGATGACCGCGGGCGTGCGGTCGCCGCCGGCGAGCGTGAAGGAGAGCATCACCGCGGCCCCGGTGATCAGCCCGGCCGGTACGGCGAAGCGGAGCACGCGCGGCACGAACCCCGGCAGGGACCGCTCGGCCGTCGGCGCGAGCGCGAGGAAGAAGGCGGGCACGCCGATGGTCAGCGCGTTGACCAGGGTCGAGTGCCGGGGCGCGAACGGGAACATGACGCCGAGCAGGCCGACCACGAGCGACAGCGCGAGCGCGTAGAAGGTCTTGGTGAGGAACAGGTTGGAGACGCGTTCGATGTTGGCCAGCACCTTGCGCCCCTCGGCCACCACCTCCGGGAGCGAGGCGAACCTGTTGTCCAGCAGCACGACCTGCGCGACCGCCTTGGTGGCGGGGCTGCCCGCGCCCATCGCGATGCCGAGGTCGGCGTCCTTGAGCGCGAGCACGTCGTTGACGCCGTCGCCGGTCATCGCCACCGTGTGGCCGCGCGACTGCAGCGCGGTGACGAACTGCCGCTTCTGCTGCGGGCTGACCCTGCCGAAGACGGTGTTGCCCTCCAGGATCTCGGCGAGCTTGTCCTCGTCGTCGGGGAGCGTCCTGGCGTCGACGGCGCGGTCGCCGCCGGGGATGTCGAGCGCGGTGGCGATGGCCGCGACCGCGTCGGGGTGGTCGCCGGAGATGACCTTGACGGCGACGCCCTGCTCGGCGAAGTACCGCAGCGTCTGGCGGGCGTCGGGCCTGATCCGCTGCTTGAACGTCACCAGCGCGACGGGCTCCCTGCCGTCGGTACGGCAGAGCGCCACGACGCGGGCGCCGGTCGCGGCCAGCTCGGCGGCGGTGCCGTACGCGGTGGTGCCGGGGGTCAGCAGCACGTCGGGGGCGCCGAGCGACCAGGTGCCGTGCCCGTCGAAGGTGGCGGCGCTCCACTTGCGGGCCGACGAGAACGGCACGATGTCGGTGCTGGTCCAGCCGGGCGCCTCGGGGTAGCCGGCCTGGATGGCCTGGGCGGTGGCGTTGGGGCGCGGGTCGACGTGTGCCAGGGCGGCGAGGGCGGCGTCGACGGGGGCGTCCTCCTTGAGCGGGATGACCTCGTCGAGGTCCATGCCGCCTGCCGTGAGGGTGCCGGTCTTGTCGAGGCACAGGATGTCCGTCCGCGCGAGGCCCTCGATGGCGGGCAGCTCCTGGACCAGGGCGTCGCGCTGGCCGAGCCGGACGACGCCGACGGCGAAGGCGATGCTGGTCATGAGCACCAGGCCCTCGGGGATCATGGTGACGATGCCGGCGACCGCGCCGGTGATGGCCGACCCGAAGTCCTCGTGGTTGCGCACCTGGCTGTAGATGAGCAGGGCGCCGATCGGGATGACCAGCCAGGTGATGTACCTGATGAACCGGGCGACGCCGTCGCGCAGCTCGGAGTGAGCCAGGTGGAACCTGCTGGCCTGCTCGGTGAGCCTGGCGGCGTAGGCGTCCTCGCCGACCTTCGTCGCGGTGAAGGCGCCCGAGCCGGCGACGACGAAGCTGCCGGACAGGACCTCGTCGCCGGGCCGCTTGTGGACGGGGTCGGCCTCGCCGGTGAGCAGCGACTCGTCGATCTCCAGCCCTTCGGCCGCGACGACCTCCCCGTCGACCAGCACCCGGTCGCCGGGGCCGAGCAGGACCAGGTCGCCCAGCACGATCTGGCCGGGGTGGATGCGCTGGTCTGCGCCGTCTCTCCGGACGGTGACGGGTGCCTCGTTGACCACGGCGAGGCGGTCGAGCGTGCGTTTGGCGCGCAGTTCCTGGACGATGCCGATCATCGCGTTGGCCACGATCACCAGGCCGAACAGGCTGTCCTGCCAGGCGCCGAAGATGAGGATGAGAGCGAACAGGACGCCGATGACCAGGTTGAAGAGCGTGAGGACGTTGGCCCGGATGATCGCCGACAGCGACCTGCTCGTCCGGCGTGGGACGGTGTTCTTCTTGGCGACCGCCACCTGGGCAGATGTCAGACCTTCCACGCGTTTCCCCCGAATTCCCCCGAAATCGCGGTATCGATCACCATAGCCGGTGGGGGCGATGGCCGGTCCCGAGACGCTCGCCGATGCGCGTGACGATGCCCCTGCGGGAGAGCGTCGCGGCGAGCTGGCAGGCGGCGCTGACGCCGGCGGCCTTGGCGGCGCCGTGGGCGATGACGACCGTGCCGTTCAGGCCGAGGAGGGCGGCGCCGCCGTACGCCTCGGAGTCGAGCCTGGCCGACAGGTCCCTGAGGCGGGCCCGCTGCATGAGCGCGCCCATCCTGGCCAGCGTGCTCTCGTTGACCGACGCCCGCAGCTCGGTGAGGGCGTAGCGGACCGCGCCCTCCATGGTCTTGAGCGCGACGTTGCCGGTGAAGCCGTCGGTCACGATGACGTCGACCGCGCCCGTCAGCAGCTCGTGGCCCTCGACGTTGCCCAGGAAGTGGATGCCGGGTACGGCCCGCAGCAGCTCGTGCGCGCGTCTGACGAGCTTGTCGCCCTTCTCGGGTTCGGAGCCGATCGTGAGCAGGCCGACGCGGGCGTTGCGGATGTCGTGCGCGGTCTCGGCGTAGGCGGAGCCCAGGTGCGCGAACTGCACCAGCATCTCCGGCTTGACCTCGGCGTTGGCGCCGGCGTCGAGCAGGATCGTGGGCGTGGGCCTGGTGGGCAGGGTGACGGCGAGGGCGGGCCTGATGACCGACTGCTGCGCCTTCAGCCGGAGCTTGCCGGTGGCGACGATGCCGCCGGTCGAGCCCGCGGACACCACGGCCGAGGCGTCGCCCCGCCTGAGCAGGTGGCAGGCGACGGCGATGCTGGAGCGAGGGCGGCGCAGGCTGGCGAGCGCGCCCTCGTCCATGGCGAGCGCCTCTTCCGCCCGCACGATCGGGATCTCGGAGGTGGCGTCGTGGTCGGCCAGCGACTCGTAGAGCACCCGCGGCGAGCCGACCAGCACGATCGGCAGGCCGCGCGTCCTGACCGCGTGCACGGCGCCGGCCACGATCTCGTGCGGCGCGTGGTCGCCGCCCATGGCGTCGAGCGCGATCGGCGGTTCGGACTCTGGCACAGTTCGAATCGTATGGTTGTTATGCCAGGTTCCAGTCAGTGACCCCGCGGGCCACGATGAGCTTGGCGAACATCGATCGCCCCGTGACGCGGATCAGCGGCCCGTCACCGCCCGAGCCGCCCGACACGTTGCGCTTGCCGAACATCGACGCGCCCTCGTCGATGACGTGGGCGTTCTCGGGAACCCGGATGATCATCTTGCTGAAGCGGGCGTCGGCCTGGATCGTGATCTCCCTTCCGGGCAGGACGGCGTCGGACAGATCCATGATCAGCGCGCCGAAGGTGGCGCTCAGTCTGGTGTGCCGGGAGGCGACCCAGCGGCCCTTGCGGATGACCTTGCTGAAGACCGCGTTCACGGTCTGCTGCTCGACCAGCGCGGGCCTGGCGCCGGCCGCGATGTCGGGCAGGTCGCGGGTGATGGGGAAGAGCTCGCCGACGGTCTTGGCCGTGTAGGCGGCCTCGAGCCGGTCGGCGTGCTCGACGCTGGTGAGTCTGCCGGTGGCGAGGGCCTCCCCGAGGACTGCCGCGACGCGGTCGCGGTCGGCGTCGGAGGCTCGCATTGCTGCGTCGTCGGTCACAGTCCGCCAGTGTATGTCCATTCGCGATATGTCGCGAGTGGTCAAAGCTCGCCGGAAACTTGGGTTTCAGTGGAACCAGAAGGCGCCGCCGCCGCGTCCGGTAATAAGAGCCCCTAGACGCGCGAGGGGGCTCACAGGTTTACCTCCGATCGAACAAAAAAGATGGGAAAGGCCTAGTGATCTTGAATCAAGCGGGAACGCGACGCTTCAAGGCCTACACCTCCAAGCATCTCGACGAGCTCCTTCTGCGAGCGGGCCTCGACGAGACGGAGCGCCTGAAGGTCAGGGCAGTGGCCACAGTTCTGCCGTTTCGGACGAACGCGTACGTCGTCGACGAACTCGTCGACTGGTCGGCCGCACCCGACGATCCCCTCTACCGCCTGGTCTTCCCCCAGGCGGACATGCTGCCGAGCCCCGATGTGGACAGGCTCGCCGACCTCCTGAAGGCCGAGGCGCCGAACGCGGAGATCCAGGCGGAGGCCAACAGGGTCCGGATGAAACTCAACCCGCACCCGGCGGGGCAGCTCTCGCTCAACGTGCCGCGCATCGGCACGGAACCCGTGCCCGGCATGCAGCACAAGTATCCGGAGACGGTGCTCTTCTTCCCCAAACAGGGGCAGACGTGTCACGCCTACTGCACCTACTGCTTCAGGTGGGCGCAGTTCGTCGGCGACGCGGACCTCAAGTTCGCCTCCGACGACGTCGACCAGCTCGTGTCCTACCTCGGCGCGCACCCCGAGGTCACCAGCGTGCTGCTGACGGGTGGCGACCCCATGATCATGGGCGAGCCCGTGCTCAGGCGCTACGTCGAGCCGCTGCTGGAGATCGAGCAGCTGGAGTCGATCCGCATCGGCACCAAGTCCCTGGCCTACTGGCCGCAGCGCTTCACCACCGACCCCGACGCCGACGACACGCTGCGCCTGTTCGAGAGCGTCACCGCGGCGGGCAAGAACCTCGCGTTCATGGCCCACTTCTCCCATCCGCGCGAGCTGGACTCACCGCTGGTGGGGCAGGCGGTCTCGCGCATCCTCGCCTCGGGGGCGACCATCCGCACGCAGGCGCCGCTGATCAGGTCCATCAACGACGATCCCGAGGTGTGGTCGTCGATGTGGCGGCGGCAGCTCGGCATGGGGATGATCCCCTACTACATGTTCGTCGAGCGGGACACGGGACCGCAGGACTACTTCGCCGTGCCCCTCGCCAGGGCCTACGAGGTCTTCAGGGACGCGTACGCGTCGGTGTCGGGGCTCTGCCGTACGGTGCGGGGGCCTTCGATGTCGGCGACGCCGGGAAAGGTCTGCGTCGACGGCGTCACCGAGATCGCGGGGCAGAAGGTCTTCGTCCTCCATCTCATCCAGTCGCGCGACCCCTCCTTGGTCGCCAGGCCGTTCTTCGCCCGCTACGACCCGACGGCCGTGTGGCTGACTGACCTGCGGCCCGCCTTCGCCGATCGATTCCCGTGGGAGGCGGTCACGGAGGAAGCTCTCCTGCCGGCCTGAGCGGTCAAGCGGATATCCCGCTACGGAAAAATCTGAGCCCCCGGCCCGTGGCATTTGTTTCCCGTGCCGTTGTAACGGGCCGGTGGCACTCCCTTGATCGACTGGTTGGGCGTCGGGGGAATATCCGAAATCCACCCTCCCTATGTCCGGACTTGTCGACCTCCCTCTTGATCCCATGCTGGGGCTCCAACTGCGGTGGGGCCCGTGTTTCCCGGGGCTCCCGGCCGTTCGCGGTGGTGATAGAACTGCGTCGGTAGCTCAGCCGGACGGCGCGCGCTCCCTGTGGCGCCCATAGCGTGCACGCCGGCTTTCGGGGACTTCGAATCGCGATTCGAATATCGAACGACGCGAATCGAAAAAGAGCCGGGAAGGCAATCATGAAGCGAATTATCAAGGCAGCGGTAGCCGTCGCCGTCTGCGGGCTCGCCGCGGCTGTGGCGGTGCCCGCGCAGGCCGACACCTCCGTCCGCGTCGACGGGAGCGGCATCGTCGAGTCCTTCGGCGTCAAGCAGGCGGCAGGCCTGAACAACCTCCCGCCGTTCGCCGAGCGCGTCTCGCTGCGGACGGACAACGAGCTCGCCGACAGGACGCTGGGCCCGGCCGCCTCGGCCACGGGCGGCTCCCTGCTCAACGGCCAGGACCTCGCGACGGTGACGCAGTCCACCGAGGCCGGCGGCCCCTACGAGGAGGTCGACCGCTTCGTCAAGTGGGTGCTGGGGATCTCCCCCAAGGAGGTCTACGAGGCCACCACGGGCGAGGAGTACCCCACCGACAACCCGATCATCGACGTGGCCGACCTCATCGACGCCGACAGCGACAGCGACACGGCCGAGGCCTCCCGCGAGGGGATGAGGAGCCGCAAGGACGCCGCCGAGGAGGGCCGCACGGGTCCCAGGCTGGCGCCCGTGGTCCGCGAGGTGGCGCCCGTCGAGGCCGCGCCGATCGCCGACACGCTGCCCGGCCTGGTGAACGCCGTTTCACTCGACGAGATCGCCCCGCTCGTCGATGCCTCCACCGACGTCGTCGACAACAACACCAACAGGGTCGTCAGCTCGGCCGGCGAGACCCAGGGTGGGGTCGCCGAGTCGGTCGCCCAGACGACCGACCTCCACGCCGAGAACTGAGCCGAGGACACGCGGCGGCCTCACGGCCGCGCGACACCTCACCTGACGGGGGTCGCACCCCAGCACACACTTCTTGACCGCGGGCACGTCCTCCCAGGTGCCGGTAGGGCCGCAACCGCGCGTCATCACCGGTGCTGGCGGGCGTGACACCGTACGGCAAGCCCGGCCGAGCGCGTTTGCGCAGGCGCATGGCCGGGGCCAGCCGGAGGGCCGCTCCCGGGAGCGCTCCTTACGCGCCGCGACGGCGCCCGTGAACCACGACCGTTCGACGACGTTGGGACGGAACGTCGAACGGGCGGCGGTGATCGGGAGCCGGAGGGAGAGCCGGCGGCACCTGGCGCCGACTCGGCCGGCGGGCGTGAGCCACGGGCTCACGGGACGGACCGCCCGCCGGTCGGCTCACAGGTCGACCGCCACTCCTCCTCCATGACGCGGGCCGGCACGGCTGGCTCCACGAAACCGGTGGCCCTGGGTCAGGCCACCGGTTTCGCCATGTCCGCCACGCCACCACCCGCGCGCCGACGGAGCGGCGGGAGAGCCCGCCCGTCCAGCCGGCAGCCGAGCGACATCAGCAACCCTTGCCGTCCGGCGGGCGATGAAGCGGCATCAGAAACCCTTGCCGTCCGGCGGGCGGCGGGTCGGCATCAGGAACCCCGCCCGTCCGAACGGGGCGGAGCAGTATCAGGAACCGCGCCCGTCCGAATGGGGGCGGAGCAGTATCAGGAACCCCGCCCCTTCGGACGGGGTGGAGCGGTATCAGGACACCCGCCCGTCCGGACAGGGTGGAGCGGCATCAGGAACCGCGGCTTTCGACGGACCGTGGCCTTCCGGCAAGCGGTGGGGGAGCGGCGCAACCTCGACTTCCGGCAGGAGCCGAGGGGCGCAGACCGGTCTCTGGAACTCCCTCTCCGGCGAGCGGGCGGGAATGCGGTGCGGGTCGCTTGTGGGCCAGGTCGCCGTGATGGTGGCCGGGCGTACGGCCCGGCCACCCGCGGGAGGTGGCCGTGGCGCGTGGACGGCGGTGAGCCGCGCCGGTCGCGGCGACCGAGAGACCGGCGGGGCTGGACGGTAGGACGGCGGGTCGCCCTCAGCGGCCGCGACAGCGCTTCAGGGCGGTCGCGGCGGCGGGAGAGGGCGGATACGGGTCAGGTGATGCGGACGCCCGTACGCCGGGCGATCTGGGCCTGGAGCCTGGCCATCTGCCAGTGCAGCTCGATCAGTTGCTCGGCGAGCTCGGCCCTGGGGATCTCGGACGGATCCTCGATGGCCAGGTGGTCAATCGCGGTCGACAGCTCTCGCATCGCGCGCCCCCACTCCATCATGTTCCTCAGCTCGAAACAGCGTTCGAATCATATCGGAACGGCGAGGGCGGTGTCAGGCCTTTCCCGGGGCGTCGCTCAGGTTTCGTACACAGGTGCGATAAAGCCTCTGGCCAGCGTGTTCGCGGTGATGTTGAAGCCGACCACGGCGGCGGGACTGTCGGGGTCGATGCCGAGCGAATCGACGCTCAGCGCGTGGACGGCGAACAGGTACCGGTGCGGGTGGCCGGGCGGCGGGGCGGCTCCGCCGTACGCCTTGGTGTTGTAGTCGTTGCGCGCATGGACGCCGGTCTTGGAGTCGGCGGTGCCGGCGCCGGTGGGCAGTTCGGTGACGTCGGCGGGGATGTCGTACAGCAGCCAGTGCCAGAAGCCGCTGCCGGTGGGGGCGTCGGGGTCGAAGCAGGTGACCGCGAAGCTCCTGGTGCCCTCGGGGGCGCCCGACCAGCGCAGGTGGGGCGAGAGGTTCTGGCCTGTCATGCCCCAGCCGTCGAACACGTGGGCGTCGGGCAGGCGCTCCCCGTCGCGGACGTCGTCGCTCTCGACGGTCAGGGCGGGGACCTCGGGCAGGAAGTCGTAAGGAATGGGCGGCTGTGCGGGCAAGATGCACCTCCGGTGAGTACGCGGGCTTACCGTCTCCCATCTTCCACCCGGAAGGGCGGCGATGGTGATCGGCTTCCCGGTACCCGGCGGGTCTTTGCCGGGAGGCCCCGGCTCAGCCCTTGTTGTAGGCGGCGATGACCTCCTTGGGGTCACCGTCCATCCTGATCTTTCCCTTGTGCAGCCAGATGACCCTGTTGCAGGTCTCCTCGATCACCTTGAGGTCGTGGGCCACGAGGAACACCGTGCCGGCCGACTCGCGGATCTGCTTGATCCGCTTCTCGCTCTTCTTGCGGAACTCCCGGTCACCGGTGGCCAGGGCCTCGTCGATCAGCAGCACGTCGTGCGTCTTGGCCGAGGAGATGGCGAAGCGCAGGCGGGCGCCCATGCCGGAGGAGTAGGTGGACATCGGCAGCTGCACGAAGTCACCGATGCCGGAGAAGTCGACGATCTCGTCGTACTTCTCCTTGACCTGCGCGGGGGTCATGCCCATGGCGTAGCAGCCCAGCACGATGTTGCGCTCGCCGGTCAGCTCGCGCATCAGCGCGGCGTTGACGCCGAGCAGGGACGGCTGGCCGTCGGTGTAGACCGCGCCCGAGTGGGGCGGCAGCAGGCCGGCGATGGCCCGCAGGAGCGTGGACTTGCCCGAGCCGTTACGGCCCACGATGCCGATGGCGTCGCCGTGGTAGGCCACGAACGTGACGCCCTTGACCGCGTGGACCTCCTTCATCTGCGGCCGCCCCTGGCGCTTGACCATGCGCATGAGGGCGTTGACCGCGTTGCCCTTCTCGTGGTCGGAGGTGGCGCCGTAGACGCGGTAGACGATGTGGAGGTCGTCGACGATGACGGTGGGAGTACCCGTCGTGGGAGCGGGGGGCTCCGGGTTGGGGTGGACCCTGACGTCCTTGTTGGGGACGCCGGGCTCCTCAGCCTTCACTTGGGACAGCTCCTCCGTCAACTCAGCCACGGCCGTACCTCTCCTCGGCGCGCCAGAAGTACCAGAAGCCGAAGGCGAGTGCGAACACTGCCCAGAATACGCAGCTCATCCAGACCCACGGACGGGGACTGTGGTCGTCGATCAGGATGTCGCGCATGAACTCGATGTACGAGGCCGCGGGGTTGGCGTACATGATGTCCGCGACCCACTGCGGCAGGCCCGCGCCGTCGTCGGGTGAGACCACCTTCTCCTGGATGGAGAAGAAGACGCCGGAGGCGTACAGCCAGGTGCGCATGATGAAGGGCAGCAGCTGGTTCATGTCGCGCACGGCGGAGCCGACGCGGGCCATGACCAGGCTGGCGCCCACGTTGAACATCGTCTGCAGCAGCAGCGCGACCGGGATCATCAGCCAGAACAGGGTGGGGAACTCGCCGGTGACGACGACGATCGCCAGCAGGATGCCCATGGAGATGACGAGCTGCTGGAGCTCCTGGATCGTGTACGCCAGGGGTAGCGCCGCGCGCGGGAAGTGCAGGGCTCTGATCAGCGAGAGGTTGCCCGAGACCGACTTGGCGCCCGCCGTCACCGACCGCTGTGTATAGGTGAAGACGAACATCCCCGTGAGGAGGAAGGCCGTGTAGTTCTCGATGGTGCCCTTGCCGCCGAGGATGAGGCCGAACATCAGGTAGTAGATGCCGGCGTTCAGCAGCGGCGTCAGCACCTGCCACAGCTGGCCGAGCGCCGAGCTGCTGTACTTCGAGACGTTGCGCGAGGTCGCGTACGTCTTGATGAAGTGTCGCCGCTCCCAGAGTTGGCGCAGGTAGGCGTGGAACCTCGGCCGTGCGATGGCACGGCGAAGCCCGTATCGCTTGGCGAGCTTGCTCAGCGGTTCTCCGCTGCGGCCGCCCGCCTGGGCGTCCGCGACCGCGGATTCCGGCTGGCTCATGGCAAGGACTCTATTGGATCCTGGTAGGTGGGGTGCTTCGCGCGGCGGTTTGCCGCAGAGAGTTGGACGTCGCCTTGGGGAGGTCGGGTTCCATGTCCGGTCCAAGACTTGGTCAACGGTAGCCCAGGAGCGCTCGCGGTGTGCCTGTGGTGAGAGCACTGTCCGATGAGGTGTATTTTGACTCGACGATTCAGGTGCCTTGCTCATCCCATAATGACCGGTTTGTCCTCATGAAGGGTCCCCCACGACCGGTGGGCGGATGAGTGTGACGCCGGACTCGCAGACGTGTGACCGAACTGCAATGTGCCAGAGACTCGCTGGTGGCAAGTAGTGAGGGATAGTCGCGATCGACTGGCAGGGCGTCAGCTGGTTTGACCATGTCAGCCAAACCCGGGGGACAGACAAGGCTCCTCCGTCAGGCTGCCTAGGACTTCGCAGCTCAGCGCTTACGCCCACCTGTAGAGGGAGGAAAATCTACTAATGCGTGTTACTAAGGGCGCACAGATCGTCGCCGGTACCGCGCTTCTGGCCGTCGCGGTCGCCGCGTGCGGCGGGGGCGGCGGTGGGACGACCGGCAACTCCAGCGGAGGGTCCGCCGCCCAGCCGGTCAGGGTCGAGATCGCCAAGCCGCAGCACGAGCTGAGCCCCACCAACACCAACGACACCAGTGGTGCCGAGGTGCTGAACGCGCTGTTCGTCGGCCTTGTCGACTACGACAAGGACAAGAACGTCGTCCTCCGTGGCGCGGAGTCGATCGAGCCTGACGCCGAGTCCAAGGTCTGGACGATCAAGCTGAAGGACGGCTACAAGTTCCACAACGGCGAGGCCGTCACCGCCAAGAGCTACGTCGACGCCTGGAACGCCGCCGCCTACGGCCCCAACGTCCAGGAAGGCGGCCACTTCTTCTCCGCCGTCGAGGGCTACGACGACGTCGCCCCCCTCGACCCGGACGGCGAGGAGGGCCCGCAGAAGGCCCCCGAGCCCAAGGCCAAGACCCTCGCGGGCCTCAAGCTCGTCGACGACAAGACCTTCACCGTCACGCTGGCCCACCCCTACTCGGGCTTCAAGACGATGCTGGGCTACACCACCTTCATGCCGATGCCGAGCGTGGCCTTCGACGGCAACGGCGGCATCAAGAAGGAGTTCGGCGAGAACCCGATCGGCAATGGCCCCTTCAAGATGGCCAAGCCGTTCAAGCCCGCGACCGACACCACCATCTCGCTCGTGCGCTACGACGAGTTCGTCGAGGGCAAGGCGAAGGTCGACGCGGTCGACTTCAAGATCTTCAGCGACCTCGGCACCGCGTGGAACGAGCTGCGGGCCGGCAACCTGGACATCATGGACCAGCTGCCGCCCGAGGCCATCGCCACCGCCAAGCAGGAGCTGGGCGACCGCTACATCGAGCAGCCGTCCTCCGGTGTGGGCTACTTCGGCTTCAACACCAAAAACGGCGAGGCGTGGGCCAAGAACGTCGAGCTGCGCAAGGCCCTCTCGATGGCGATCGACCGGAAGACCATCACCGAGCAGGTCTTCTCCGGCACCCGCGTGCCCGCCGACGACTTCGTCAGCCCCATCGTGGCCGGCTACCGCAAGGGCGCCTGCACCGCGTGCGTCTACGACCCCGCCAAGGCCAAGGAGCTGTGGGACAAGAACGGTGGCGGCAAGGGCCCCGTCACCCTGGCCTACAACGGTGACGGCGGCCACAAGGAGTGGATCGAGGCCGCTGCCAACAACCTGCGCCAGAACCTGGGCGTCGACGTGAAGGCCGAGTCCTACGAGTCCTTCGCCTCCATCCTCGACGAGCTGGACAAGGGCAAGGTCGGCGGCGCCTTCCGCATGGCCTGGATCATGGACTACCCGTCCATGGAGAACTACCTGCGTCCGATCTACGGCACCGGCGGCAGCTCCAACCACGGCCGCTACTCGAACAAGGACTTCGACGACCTGCTGGTCAAGGGCGACTCCGCCAAGACCGACCAGGAGGGCATCACGTTCTACCAGCAGGCGGCCGACCTGCTGGTGAAGGACATGCCGTACGTGCCGGTGTACTTCTACCAGACCAACGCTGGTTACTCGCAGAACGTCAAGAACGTGACCATCGACCCGTTCGAGCGGATCGACCTGGCCAAGGTCGAGCGGGCCTCCTGACCATGACCCGCACTCTCGGGCGGGCGTCCACCAGATGCCGTTCCGAGGGGCCCTGAACAACTGAAGGGCAGCCCGGAGGTTGCCGGGCTGCCCTTCGCAATGATCGGGAGACATCATGGGCCGCTACGTGATCAGGCGCCTGCTCCAGGCGATCCCTGTTCTACTGGGTTCCACATTCCTCATCTTCTGCACCGTCTATGCCCTGCCCGGCGATCCCGTGGCCATCCTGGGCGGTGAACGCCGCATCGACCCCGTGCTCGCGGCGCAGCTGCGCGAGCAGTACGGGCTCAACGATCCGCTGATCGTCCAGTACTGGCACTACATCTCGGGAATCTTCGTCGGCGACTTC
Organism: Nonomuraea sp. NPDC004354; assembly: GCF_053602555.1. Lineage (NCBI taxonomy): Bacteria > Bacillati > Actinomycetota > Actinomycetes > Streptosporangiales > Streptosporangiaceae > Nonomuraea > Nonomuraea sp. NPDC004354. Next base: position 16,117 of record NZ_JBSGDV010000019.1, read on the forward strand.
GGCGAGACGTTCCAGGGCGTGCAGGTCTCCGACCTGTTCGCCGGAAAGTTCCAGGTCACCATCCAGCTCGCGGTCACCGCCCTCGTCATCGAGGCGATCGTCGGCCTGGGTCTGGGCCTGCTCGCCGCCCTCCGCCGCGGCCGCTGGGAGGACCACGCCATCCTGGCCCTCACGCTGCTGCTGGTGTCGGTCCCCACGCTGGTGAGCGGCTTCGTCCTGCAGCTCATCCTGGGCGTCAAGCTCAAGACCTCGGCGGGCATCGACTTCTTCCCCATCTCCGGCACCGACGCGGGGTGGCGCAGCTTCCTCGTGCCGGGCTTCGTGCTGGCCGGCACGTCGATCGCCTACCTGGTCCGGCTCACCAGGACCAGTCTCATGGAGACCCTGAGGGCCGACTACATCCGTACGGCGGTCGCCAAGGGCATGCCCCGCCGGAGGGTTCTCGGCAGGCACGCGCTGCGCAACTCGCTCATCCCGTTGATCACCTATCTGGGCGCCGACCTCGGCTCGCTGATGGGCGGCGCGGTCATCACCGAGGCCATCTTCAACCTGAACGGGATCGGGCAGCAGCTCTTCCAGTCGGTCGCAAGGCGCGAGAACGCCGTCGTCGTCGGCATCGTCACGGTTCTCGTTCTCGTGTACCTGCTCGCGAACCTCATCGTCGACCTGCTGTACGCCGTCCTAGACCCCAGGATCCGCTATGAGTGACACGAACACCGTCACGGCGCCCAAGGCGCCCTCGCGCAGGAAGCCGAAGGAGAGGAAGCCGGCCAGTCTCTGGTCGGACGCCTGGTACGACCTGCGCAGGAACAAGGTCTTCGTGGCCGGCTCGCTCATCGCGATCGTGCTGGTCCTGATGGCGCTCTTCCCCAGCGTCTTCGCGCCGCAGAACCCCAGCGCCTGCAACCTGGCCGACGCACGCCAGGGCATCAGCTCGGCCCACTGGTTCGGCCTCGACAACCAGGGGTGCGACACCTACGCGCGCGTCATCCACGGCGCGAGGGTCTCGATCCTCGTCGGTGTGCTGACCTCGCTCGTGACCGGCCTGGTGGGCGGCACGCTCGGCCTGATCGCCGGGTTCTACGGCCGCTACGTGGACGTGATCCTCTCCCGCGTGGCCGAGATCTTCTTCGCCATCCCCTCGATCCTCGGCGCGCTGCTGCTGCTGTCGGTCGTCGGCAGGGACAAGGCGGGCGTCTGGACCGTCGTGATCGCGCTGGCGATCCTGGCCTGGCCGATGGTGCTGCGCATCATGCGCGCGGCCGTCATCACCGCCAAGAACCAGGACTACGTCACCGCGGCGCGGGCGCTGGGCGCGAGCCCGTGGCGCATCTCGGTCCGGCACATCCTGCCCAACGCGCTGGCACCGGTCATCGTGGTCTGCACGATGAACCTGGGCGTGTTCATCGCGGGCGAGGCGGCGCTGTCGTTCCTCGGGGTCGGCATCCAGTCGCCCAACATCTCGTGGGGTCTGATGATCGCCGACGCGCGCAACAGGTTCCTCATGGCTCCGGAGCCGCTGATCTTCCCGGCGGTCTTCCTGAGCATCACGGTCCTGAGCTTCGTCATGATCGGCGACGCCGTACGCGACGCACTCGACCCGAAGCTGCGATAGAGAGGGGGGATTCGCGATGAAGAAGAAGTCGGCAATCGACGTGTTGCCAGCCGAGGGAGGGCTGGGCAACGAGCCGCTGCTGGCTGTGGACAACCTCCACGTGGAGTTCCACACCAGGGCGGGCGTCGTCAGGGCGGTCAACGGCGTCAGCTACTCGCTGAGCGCCGGCGAGACGCTGGCCGTCCTCGGAGAGTCGGGGTCGGGCAAGTCCGTGACCGCACAGGCGATCATGGGCATCCTCGACATGCCGCCGGCGAAGATCCCCCAGGGGGAGATCCGCTTCCACGGCACCGACCTGCTGAAGCTGTCGGAGGAGGCCAGGAGCCAGATCCGCGGCGAGCGCATCGCCATGATCTTCCAGGACGCGCTCTCGGCGCTCAACCCGGTCTTCACCGTGGGCTGGCAGATCAGCGAGATGTTCCGCGTGCACCGCGGGATGAGCAAGCGCGACGGCATGAAGAAGGCCGTCGAGCTGATGGACCGGGTGCGCATCCCGGCGGCGAGGCAGCGGGTGAACGACTACCCGCACCAGTTCTCCGGCGGTATGCGCCAGCGCATCATGATCGCGATGTCGATCGCGCTCGACCCCGAGGTGCTGATCGCCGACGAGCCGACCACCGCGCTCGACGTCACCGTGCAGGCCCAGATCATGGAGCTCCTGGCGGAGCTCCAGCGCGAGAGCAACATGGGCCTCATCCTGATCACCCACGACCTCGGCGTGGTCGCCGACGTCGCGGACAAGATCTCGGTCATGTACGGCGGGCGGATCGTCGAGAACGCCCCGGTCTACGACATCTACAAGGCTCCCGCGCACCCCTACTCCAAGGGCCTGCTCGACTCGATCCCCAGGGTCGACATGAAGGGCCAGGAGCTGTACGCGATCAAGGGCCTGCCGCCCAACCTGCTCGACATGCCGTCGGGCTGCGCGTTCCACCCCCGGTGCCCCTACCGGCAGGACAACTGCGTGACCGACGCCCCCCCGCTCTACGAGATCAGCGGCGTGCGCGGCAGCGCCTGCCACTACTGGAGGGAGGTCCTCGATGGCAGCCGTGGGTGAGCCGATCCTCGAGGTCCGCGACCTGGTCAAGCACTTCCCGCTGACCCAGGGCATCGTCCTCAAGCGGCAGATCGGCGCGATCAAGGCCGTCGACGGCGTCTCCTTCGACCTGCACAAGGGCGAGACCCTCGGCATCGTCGGCGAGTCGGGCTGCGGCAAGTCGACGCTGGCCAAGCTCCTGATGGCGCTGGAGCGGCCGACGTCGGGCTCGGTCAGGGTGAACGGCAGGGACATCGCCACCGCCAGGGGCGCCGAGCTCAAGCGGATGCGCCGCAACATCCAGATGGTGATGCAGGACCCGTACACCTCGCTGAACCCCCGGATGACCGTCGGCGACATCATCGGCGAGCCGTTCGACATCCACACCGAGGTCGCGCCGAAGGGTGACCGCCGCAGGAAGGTGCAGGAGCTGCTCGAGGTGGTCGGCCTCAACCCCGACCACGTCAACCGCTACCCGCACCAGTTCTCCGGCGGCCAGCGGCAGCGCATCGGCATCGCCCGGGGCCTGGCGCTCCAGCCGGAGGTCATCGTCTGCGACGAGCCGGTGTCGGCGCTGGACGTGTCGATCCAGGCGCAGGTCATCAACCTGCTGGAGCGGCTGCAGAACGAGTTCGACCTGGCCTACATCTTCATCGCCCACGACCTGTCGGTGGTGCGCCACATCTCCGACCGGGTCGGGGTGATGTACCTGGGCAAGTTCGTCGAGCTCGGCAAGGACAGCGAGATCTACGACCGGCCCGCGCACCCCTACACGCAGGCGCTGCTGTCGGCCGTGCCGGTGCCCGACCCCGAGGGCAGGGAGCAGCGCGAGCGGATCATCCTGCAGGGTGACCCGCCCTCGCCGGCCAACCCGCCGTCGGGCTGCCGCTTCCGCACCCGCTGCTGGAAGGCGCAGGAGATCTGCGCCGAGCAGGAGCCGCCGCTGCAGATCTGGCCGGGCACGAGCCACGAGAGCGCGTGCCACTTCGCCGAGACGCACGACGTGGTGCACGCGAGCTGAGCCGCGCGTGAGAAGCCCCCCACCCGTCTTCGGGTGGGGGGCTTCTGCTGCTCCCGCCTACTTCATGGCGGCGGGTGCCGCGGTGTCCGTGTCGGTTCAGGCGTCGGTCTCGGCTTCTGTCACGTCGGTCTCGGCGTCGCTGTCGGCATCGGTGGCGGCATCGGCGTCGGCGTCGGTGGCCGTGGCGGCGTCGGCGTCGGTGCCGGCATCGGCGCCCGAGGAGGAACCGGCGCCCGACGAGGAACCGGCGCCCGAGGCGGAATCGGTTTCGGCGTCGGTGGCGGCGTCGGTGTTGGTGTCGGCGTCGGTGGCGGCGTCGGTGTTGGTGTCGGCGTCGGTGGCGGCGTCCCTGTCGGTGTCGGCATCCGTGACGCCGGCGGTGTCGGCGTCGGTGCTGCTGTCGCTGTTGCTGTCGGTCGAGGTATTGCTGGAGGTGCTGGTGGTTTCGGTGCTCTCGCTGCTGATGCTGTCGCTGGCGGGATCGGGTCCGTAGAAGACCTCCGCCGAAGCGGAGCACACAGGCCCGGTCACCGCGAGTCCAGCCAGAGCGGCAGCGACGATAATGGAACGGATCATTGGTATTTCCCCCTGAAGCAAGGTGCCAGAGCGCCGGATCCGTGACGCTCCGTAGTCACGTTGTTACTTTCCGTGTTCAAGTAGAACATGCCAGGGGCGAAGGGTTCAATCCGGGTCACCTCATAGCGATAACCGCTGAACCATGACCAAACAGTCCTTGGTTCACCGCCATGCCCACCTGGGCGTCCTCGACCTGCCGCGGGCCCGCCGTACGGCGCAGCTGCCAGGTCAGCTCGCAGACCTGGGCGATGGCCTGCGCGGGGATCGCCTCGCCGAAGGAGGCCAGCCCGCCCGAGGGGTTCACCGGGACGCGGCCGCCGAGCGCGGTGTCGCCCGCGCGCAGCAGCTTGTCGGCCTCGCCGGGGGCGCACAGGCCGAGGTCCTCCATCCAGTCGAGTTCGAGCGCGGTGGACAGGTCGTAGACCTCGGCGAAGGACAGGTCGCGCGGGCCGAGTCCGGCCTCCTCGTAGGCGGCCCCTGCGAGAGCGGCGCGGAACGGGACGCTGTCGCGGACGGGCGGGTCGGTGGCGAAGTCGGGCAGGTCCAGGACGGTCTTGGGGTAGGTGGGCGTGACGGTCGAGACCGCGGCCAGCGTCACCGGACGCGCGGCGCCGATCCTGCGCGCGTAGGCGGCTGAGGCGAGCACGAGCGCCGCGCCGCCGTCGGAGGTGGCGCAGATGTCCATCAGCCGCAGCGGGTCGGCGACCATGGGAGAGGCGAGGACCTCCTCGGCCGTGACCTGCTTGCGGTAGCGGGCGTACGGGTTCAGTGAGCCGGCCAGGGCGTTCTTGACCTTCACCGCGGCGAAGTCGGCCGGCGTCGAGCCGTACAGGGCCATGCGGCGGCGGGCGGACAGGGCGAAGTAGGCGGGGTTGGTGGCGCCGAGGAGCCGGAAGCGCAGCCAGTCGGGGTCGTCGGGGCGGTCGCCGCCGACGGGGGTGAAGAAGCCCTTGGGGGCGGCGTCGGCGCCGATGACCATGGCGACCTCGCAGCGGCCCGCCAGGATGGCTGTGCGGGCCAGGTCGAGCGCCTGGGCGCCGGAGGCGCAGGCGGCGTAGCAGGAGGCGATGCGGGCGCCCGACCAGCCGAGCGCGCGGGCGTAGGTGGCGCCCGCGACGAAGCCGGGGTAGCCGTTCCTGATGGTGTCCGCGCCCACGACGTACTGCACGTCACGCCACGCGACACCGGCGTCGGCCAGGGCGGCTCTGGCGGCGGCCACGCCGTACTCGTGGAAGGGCCTGCCCTGCTTGCCCCACGGGTGCATGCCCGCGCCGATCACGACGACGCTCATCGCGGCGACCCCCACATCCACACCGGGGCGCCGTCGGCGAGCGTGCCCGCGGTCAGCTCCAGCGCCATGCCGACGCTGAGGTCGTCGACCGTCAGGTCCTTCACCTGGCCGAGGACGACGATGCGCTCCTCGTCGAGCTCCACCGCCGCGAGCGTCACCGGCTCGTACGGCTCGGCCGTCACGAACGGCGGCGGCGGCGGGTAGCAGGCGTTGGTGTAGGACCACACGGTGCCGCGCCGGGACAGCCGGTGCTCCACGAGCTCCTCGCCCTCGCACCACGGATCGCGGCAGAAGCCGTGGTGCGGGGGGAAGAAGACGGCCTGGCAGGTCGTGCACCGGGTGCCGAGCAGGGCGGTGCCGTCGAACCACGTCATGTGGAGCAGTATCACACAAGCGCTTGCTCGGTACTAGCGGTGCCGCCGCCTGCTGCGCGCCACTGTCCTGACCGCCATCGCGGCGGCCGCCAGCACGAGCGCGGCGATCACCAGCGGCCTGGAGTCGGGAACGGGAGCCGCGGGGCCGCCGCCGAAGTAGGGCAGCGCCCTGGGTGCGGCCGGCGGCTCCCGATCGCTCAGGCGGCGCGCCTCGGCCAGCGCCCGTGCCGCGTCGACCACGCCGTGGCCGTAGGCGCTGCTGTGCCCCCGCCCGCCCGCGCCGCTCTCGATGGCCCGCCGTACCTGCAGCGGCGTGAGCCGCGGGTAGGCGGATCTGATCAGCGCCGCGATGCCCGCCACCATCGCGGCGGCCGAGCTGGTGCCGTCGCCGATCACGTAGGAGCGGGGGCCGTCGGCGCTGACGATCTGCTTGCCGGGCGCGACCACCGACAGGTAGGGCCGGCGGTTGGAGAAGGGCGTCACCCGCAGCTTCCTGTCGACCGCGCCGACCGCGATCACCCCGGGGTAGGCGGCGGGGAAGTTCTTCCTGTTGGGGCCGTCGCCGTCGTTGCCGGCCGACGCGACGAGCACCGCGCCACGCGCCAGCGCGTACTGCACCGCCTCCTCCTCGGCGGCCGAACCCTCCCACGTGCCGCTGCCCCCGCCGAGCGACATGCTGATCACCTGCGCGCCCTGGTCGGCCGCGTAGCGGATGCCTCTGGCCAGCGCGTCCTGGCCGCGGGCCCTGGTGCGCTGGAACTCGCGGCGCGGATCGTCGTTCTCCAGCGTGACCCGCACCGACAGCACGGTCGCCTCGGGCGCGATGCCGATCACCCCGGCGTCCCGGCCCTCGCCGTGGCCGCGGCCGGCGATGAGGCTGGCCATCGCGGTCCCGTGGTGGCCCCAGCGGGCCCCGCTCGCGGCCTGTCCGGTGAGGTCCGGGCCCTTGATCACCGCGCCCGCGAGGTCGGGATGGCGGGCGTCGACGCCGGTGTCCAGCACGGCCACCGTGACGCCGCCACCCCTGGTGACACGCCAGGCCTCCGCCATGCGCAGCGGCGCGAGCTGCCACTGCCGTTCGCGCGCCGTGGCGCCGACCTCGTCGGCGACCGTGGGCGTGCCGATGGTGAGCAGGGCCGCCAGCAGGGCGGCGGCGAAGGCCCGCCTCATCCGGTGAGCCGCCGGTGGAGCGCCGTCGCCAGTTCCCGCGCCATGCCGCGCAGCCGCGGCGGCGCGCTCTGGCCCTTCGTGTACGGCCGGCCGTCGGTGTATCCGGCGGCGGTCATGACCACGTAGCGCGGGCCTGAGCCGCTCCGGGCACCGGTGATGTACTGGCGGGTCCCGAACAGTTCGGCGGGCCCGCCGGGCACCGTGTACGGCATGACGGTCGCGGGCCGGGGATCTCCCCGCTCGGCGGGCGGCGGGGGAGCACCGGTGAGCACGGCGACGCCGGCGGTGGCGACGAAGGTCTGGGTGGTGTCGACGTAGGTGGCGCGAAGGGCGGTGAGGCAGCCGCGCGGCCGGGCGCCGGGATGGAAGGCGCGGGCGCACGGGGCTTCGGGCGCGATGCCGGCAAGGACGTAGGCGGTGCGGGCGCCTGAGGGGGTGGTGCCGGGCAGCCTCGCGGGGAAGACCTCGGAGGCCGGCCATGCCCGCCATCGCTCGGCCACCGGCGGCTCCGCCGGCGCCCAGGTCATGGCGATGATGGGGATGAGGGCGATGGACAGTCGGATCACGTCGGCCTCGAACCGGGAGGAGGGGGACGCTTCGGTGCCGTGCATTCTGGCACGCGCACGATGGTGCAATCCGACGGTTCGGTAAACAGTCCGATACGCGGTGTAACTACCTCTTCTTACTCTTCAACCACATGAGACCGGTTTTGTCGCAGGAGTCAGTGGAGCGCGCACAGCCGGACGTGGGCCCCCGGCGGGAGTCCGAGCCGCTGCGCCGCGTCACCCGAGTTGACGGCGAGCGCGATCAACCCCGCCGAGTCCGTGAACGCCACCAGCTCTCCCGGCGGCACCGCCGCGAACGACTCCCGGTAGGGCAGCGACACCTGCCGCCGCCCCAGCCACACCGACAGCGTGTCGCCCACCAGCACCCCGACCGCCGCCAGGTCGTCGGCCGCGATCGACAGCTGGGTGTTGCCGAACCTGTCCACGGAGACGACCTCGCCCTCCACCGCGCCCTCGCGGACGTACGTGACGGGCGACGGCAGCGACACCAGCCGGTCCAGCGGGAGCTCGGGGCCGACCTCCGGCAGCTTGCGTCCCGCGCACAGGTGCGCCGACACGGGCGAGTACACGTCGCGCCCGTGGAAGGTCGGCGAGACGGGGCTGAGGAACAGCTCGGCGTTGGCGACCTCGTAGGCGGCCGTGGCACCTCCGCTGGCGGTGATCGCCCAGGACAGCAGCCCGTTGTCAGGGCCGACGAAGACGCGCGCGCCCGCCTCGACGGCCACGGCGCGGCGCGCGCCGCCCGTGCCGGGATCGACGGTCCCGACGTGGATGCCCGTGGGCAGGTACGGGATGGTCTGGGCGAGGATCGCGGCACCTCTGCGGACGTCCCCCGAAGGCACGAGGTGGCACACGTCGATCACGCGGGCCTGCGGAGCGATCCCCGCTATCACCCCGTGACAGGCGGCCACGTATCCGTCCTCGAGTCCGTAGTCGGTGAGAAGCGTGATGACTGGGCTCACACTTCGCGACTGTACGTCTCCCCAACCGCCGTGAACAGCCGCACTCCGCACATTACGATGGGCCACGGGCCGCGCCGACCGAGGAGGAGACCATGGACACTGCACCGGTCGCCGGCGACGGTGCTGCCAGGAAACCGCCACGCCCCCTGTCCGAGCGCGACCTGCAGATCCTGGCCTTCGAGCGCCAGTGGTGGCGCCACGCGGGTGCCAAGGAGCACGCGATCCGCGACGCCTTCGGCTTCTCCGCCACCCGCTACTACCAATTGCTGGGCGATCTCATCGACAGGCCGGAGGCCATGGAGCACGACCCGATGCTGGTCAAGCGCCTGAGGCGGCTGCGCGCCGCCCGCCAGAAGGAGCGCGCGGCCCGCCGGCTTGGAATGCGCCCCTGACTGCCTGGGTACGGCGAGCCGCGTGATGAGCAATCCAGGAATCCAAGCCATTGTGCGTGATCCGGACGGCGCGGTGATCGGGCTCGACTTCGACGGCACCCTCGCGCCGATCGTGCCCGACCCCCGTGACGCCAGGATCCATCCCGACGCTCCGGCCGTCCTGGTCGAGCTGGGCGGTCTGGTGGGGGCGGTGGTCATCGTGACCGGCCGGCCCGCCGCCACCGTCCTCGAGTACGGCCCGGGGCTGGAGAAGGTCCCAGGGCTGGTCGTGCTCGGTCACTACGGGTTCGAGCGGTGGGAGGGCGGCAGGGTGAGCGCCCCGCCGCCACCGCCCGGTGTCATGCGGGCGAAGGCGGAGCTGCCCCGCATCGTCGACCGCGTCGAGGGCGTCACGATCGAGGACAAGCAGCGGGCGGTGGCCGTGCACACCAGGCGCGCCCCCGATCCGGCCAGGGCGCTGGAGCTGCTGCGCGACCCGCTCGCGAAGCTGGCGGCGGCGCACTCCCTCGTGGTCGAGCCCGGCCGGATGGTGCTCGAGCTGCGGCCACCCGGCATGGACAAGGGCCACGCGCTCGACCTGTTCCTGGCCGAGCGGGTGGCGCGTGCGGTGCTGTTCGCCGGTGACGACCTGGGCGACCTGGCGGCGTTCGGCGCGGTGCGGGGCTCCGGCCTGCCGGGGGTGACGGTGTGCAGCGGCTCGGCCGAGGTGACCGAGCTCGCCGAGCGCGCCGACCTGGTCGTCGACGGGCCCGACGGCGTCGTCGCGCTGCTGGCCGACCTGGTGAAAGCCATCCGCCATTCCGCTGCAACCGGGGCGGACTAGCTTCGCGATCATGCTGATGACACTGGCCGTGACGGCCTCCCTCGCCCTGTCCGGAGCCCCCGCCGGAGCCTCTGCCGGAGCCCCTGCCGGCGCCCCTGCCGGCGCCTTTGCCGGAGCCCCCGCCGGCGCCACGCAGTCGGTGACCTACCGGGGCGCCACGATCACGCTGCCCGCCTCGTGGAAGGTCGAGAAGGCCGACTCCGGCGCCGTCCACGTGATCACCGGGTCCTGCTCCAGGCGCGCCACCGAGTGCCAGGGGTTCTGGCTGATGGGCCCGCAGTACATCCGGTACGCCACCGAGGGAAACCCGTTCCGGGTCGACGAGCCGTACCACCCGAGCAGCGGCGTGATGGAGTGCGTGCGCGACAGGCGCTACTACTCCTCGCCCATGCCGGTCAAGCCGCAGGTGTCGGAGCTCAGGCCGGTCGGTGCCGGGCACAAGGCGTACTACCGGCAGTGGAAGATCACCTGCCACACCCCGAGCGGCAAGCCGACCAGCGTGACCTACCCGCAGCGGATCTGGTACCTGCCCGCGTCGAAGATCCTCGTCGTGGACCAGTGGTCGACGCCGGGGCTGAACGCCGCTCTCACGCGGGCCGTCTGGCGCTGAGCACGCCGGCCGCGGCCAGAGCGGCCAGTACGGGCACCATGAGGAACGCGGTGTGCGTGCCGTACCCGTCGGCGAGGGCGCCGAGCGCGAAGGGCCCGGCGCCCATGGCCAGCCCCGCCCAGACGGGGGCGGCCGCCGCGGCCAGACCGGGGCGGTCGCCGGAGGCGGCGATCACCCCGGCCATCGCCAGCGGGAAGTGCATGGCGGCGCCCAGACCGCTGATCACCAGGCCGGTGTAGGCCACGAGCGGCCTGGTGCCGAGCCAGAACAGCAGCCAGCCGGCTCCGGTCACGGCCAGCGCGCACACCAGCAGGGTCGCGGACGGCAGCAGCAGCGCCAGCCGCGCGCCCGCGAACCTGCCGGCCGCGAGGCCGCCGATGAAGGCGGTCAGCCCCGTGGCCGCGGTCGCCGCGCTCAGCCCCGTACGGCCGGCCAGCAGCTCGGCGCCGAACAGGTTGAAGGAGAACTCGATGGCCACGCAGCAGAACAGCACCGCGCAGGCCACGTGGAAGCGCCAGCTGGGCCGGCCGGTGACCCTGGCCGTGCGCTCCTGCGCCGCCCCCAGCCTGGTCCCGCCCATGGTGAGCGCCAGCAGCCCGGACAGGAGCGGGGTGAGCAGCAGGGCCGCCCGCCAGCCGAGGACCGACTGCGCCGCCAGGCTGACCAGCAGGGTGGCCGCCATGCCGACGACGACGGCGATCGCGTTGGCCTCGCTGATGGCCGCCGGGCCGGTCGGCCCCTGATGGTCGCTGAGGACGGCCATCGCGGTGTAGAGCATGACCGAGCCGAAGCCGCCCGCCAGCGCGAAGCCCGTGAGGGTGCCGGGTAACGCGGGGACCGCCACGACGGTGACGACGCCCACGTTCATGCCCGCCAGGCCGATCCAGACCGTGGCGCGTCTGCCGTACCTGCGGGTGAGGAGGGGGATCGCCGCCCCCGCCGCGATGGTGGCGGCGGCCATGGCGGTGCCGTGCAGGGCGCCGACCGTGGCGGAGACACCGAGGTCGGCGCGCAGCAGGGGCAGGGCGGCGCTGAGGCCGTACATGAACGTCGCGAAGACGGCGAGCTGGAGGTAGACGAGCCAGGTGATCCGGTCTCTGGTCAAGCGGTCAGAGGCAGGCAAGTTGTTCGCCGAGCCATCGTCGCGGTGGCAGCGCGGTGGCGGCGGCCTTGAGCCGCGCGCCGCGCCGTACCCGCTCCTCCTCCGGCATCTCCAGGCCCGCGCGCAGTGCCTCGGCGGTCTCGCAGACGTCGTAGGGGTTGATCACGAGCGCGTGCGCGCCGAGCTCGGCGGCGGCGCCCGCCTCGCGTGAGAGCACCAGCGCGCAGCGCGGGGACAGGATGGGGCCCTCCTTGGCGACCAGGTTCATGCCGTCGCGGATGGGGTTGACCAGCAGCACGTCGGCGAGCCGGTAGGCGGCCAGCGAGCGGGGGTAGTCGTCGTTGACGTTGAGGATCAGGGGGTCCCAGTCCTCGGTGGCGTACTCGTCCTCGATCTCCTTGGCGCAGCGTTGCACAGCGGCAGTGTATTCGCGGTATTCAGGCAGGTCGTGGCGGGATGGGTAGGCGAAGGCGAGGTGCACCACCCGTCCGTGCCACTCGGGGTGGGCGTCCAGGAACTCCCTGTAGGCCAGCAGGCCGCGGACGATGTTCTTCGACAGCTCCGTGCGGTCGATGCGGACGATCAGCCGCCGGTCGCCGACCTGCTCGCGCAGCGCGGCCATGTGCGACTCGACATCGGGCTCGCAGGCCCGCCTCCACAGCGACTCGCCGTCGACGCCGAGACCGTGCACGCCGATGCGGGTGGTGCGGCCGTCGTGGGTGACCGACCGGTCGGCGACCTTGGCGCCCAGCAGGCTCCTGCAGCAGTCCATGAACGCCTCGGCCCATCGCTCGGTCAGGAATCCGGCGTGGTCGGCGCCGAGGATGCCCTCGAGCACCTCGCGCCCGACGTCGTCGGGCAGCAGCGAGAAGTACTCCGGCGGCGCCCACGGCGTGTGGCTGAAATGGGCGATGCGCAGGTCGGGCCGCTCGGCGCGGAGCATCGCGGGGGTGAGCGTCAGGTGGTAGTCCTGCACCATCACCCTGGCCCCGTGACTCGCCTCCTCGGCCAGCGCCATCGCGAACGCGCCGTTGTAGTCGCGGTAGGAGTCCCACTCCCGGGTGAACCTCGTGCCGAAGTGGGGGGCGTTGGGGGTGTCGTACAGCAGGTGGTTGACGAACCAGAGGGTCGAGTTGGCCACCGCGTTGTACGCGCGGTGGAAGGTGGCGGGCGGGATGTCCAGCATGCGCAGCTTGCCGGTGTCATAGCCGGCATGGTCGAGTCGGCCGCCGGGAGCCAGCCGTACGGCGCTGCGGTCGCCGTCGGACAGCGCGGCGCACACCCAGAGCACGCCCTCGTCCCTGACGGCTCCGGAAAGCCCCGACACCAGGCCGCCGCCGCCACGCTTCATGGTCAGCTCGCCGTCGTCGGAGAGGGTGAAGGAGACAGGCCCACGGTTGGAAGCCACAAGAACGCTGTTCACAACATCCACCATGACCCCGAACATAGGATCTCGCTATGGCCCTAGATGAGCTAACCGAGGAACTGGCCCGTTCCGCCGCGGGCGGCGACCATCGCGCGCTTGGCGAGCTCCTGAAGCGGATCGAGCCCGACGTGCTGCGCCACTGCGCCCGCATCCTGCCCTACCACCAGGACGCCGAGGAGGCGTGCCAGGACACCCTGCTCGCGGTGGCCCGCAACATCGGGCGTTTCGAGGGCAGGGCCAGGTTCAGCACCTGGCTGCACATCGTGACGGCCAACTGCGCGCGCACCACCTATCGGTCGCTGAAGCGCAGGGCCGCCGAGCAGACCTCGGACGAACTGCCCGTCCAGAAGCCCGACGTGCGCCGGGTGAGCGTCATCGCGGGTTCGCGGCTCGACCTGCTCGACGCCATGGAGGCGCTGGAGGCCGACAAGCCCGACCTGGCCCAGGCGCTGGTGCTGCGCGACATCGTCCAGCTCGACTACAACGAGGTGGCCGAGCAGCTCGGCATCCCGCTCGGCACCGCCAAGTCGCGGATCCACCAGGCGCGCAAGTACGTCCAGGCCGCGCTGGGTGATACGTATCGTCTCAGTTAGTGAGACGGTCGGTCATGTCGTGAGCATGGCCGGGTATGGTGATTCGCATAACTCCATATTGCTCATCCAGAGGGGTGGAGGGACCGGCCCTGCGAAGCCCCGGCAACCCTCCCGGACTGAGCTCGTGAAGTGACGAGGCCGGCCGGGACAGGTGCCAATTCCGGTCTGTGGCCAAGGTGGTCGCAGACGAAGATGAGGGAAGGCCTCGCTTCATGTCGCTTGACTTCGGTCCTGCTGTCGCTCTGTCCTGCCGCGAGTGCGGCGCACGCTACGACCTCGGCCCCAGCTTCGCGTGTCTGGAGTGTTTCGGCCCGCTCGAGGTGGCCTACTCCTTCGGGTCGGTCTCCCGCGCCGACATCGAGGCAGGACCCGCGAACATCTGGCGCTACCGCTCGCTGCTGCCGGTCCCCGTCGACGTGGCCGGCAAGCAGAACATGAACCCCGGCTGGACGAAGCTCGTCCAGGCCACCAACCTCGGCAAGGTCCTGGGCCTGCGCGACCTGTACGTGAAGGACGACTCGGGCAACCCCACCCACTCCTTCAAGGACCGGGTGGTCGCCATCGCCGTCGAGGCGGCGCGCAACTTCGGCTTCCACACGCTGTCGTGCTCCTCCACCGGCAACCTGGCGGGCGCGGTGACCGCGGCCGCCGCCAGGGCGGGGTTCGAGGCGTGCGTCTTCATCCCCGCGGACCTGGAGCAGGCGAAGATCGCCATGGCCCGGGTCTTCGGCGGCAAGCTGGTCGGCATCCAGGGCACCTACGACGAGGTCAACCGCTTCTGCTCCGAGCTCATCGGCGACCCGCTCGGCGACAAGTGGGGCTTCGTCAACGTCAACCTGCGGCCCTACTACGCCGAGGGCTCCAAGACCCTGGCCTACGAGATCGCCGAGCAGCTCGGGTGGCGGCTGCCCGACCAGATCGTCATCCCGGTGGCCTCCGGGTCGCAGCTCACCAAGATCGACAAGGGCTTCAAGGAGCTGATCGCGCTCGGCCTGGTCGAGGACACCCCTTACAAGATCTTCGGGGCCCAGGCGCTCGGCTGCTCGCCGGTGTCCACGGCCTTCAAGGCGGGCCACGACGTGGTCCAGCCGGTCAAGCCGGACACCATCGCCAAGTCGCTGGCCATCGGCAACCCGGCCGACGGGCCGTACGTGCTCGACATCGCGCGCCGTACCGGCGGGGCCGTCGAGGACGTCACCGACGCCGAGGTGGTGTCGGCCATCAAGCTGCTGGCCTCCACGGAGGGCGTCTTCGCCGAGACCGCGGGCGGCGTGACGGTGGGCGTGCTGAAGAAGCTCGTCGAGACGGGTCAGCTCGACCCCGCGCTGACCACCGTGGTGCTCAACACCGGTGACGGGCTCAAGACGCTCGACGCGATCGCGGACGACGCCACGCCCACGGCCGTGATCAGGCCGTCCCTCGACGCGTTCCGCGCGGCTGTCTGAGCTGTCTGTCTGGGCTGTCTGGGCTGTCTGGGCTGTCTGAAAGGAAAGGTACTAGTCATGAGCGTTTCGGTGCGGATCCCCACCATTCTGCGCACGTACACCGGCGGCAGCTCCGAGGTGAGCGGCGAGGGTGCCACCCTTCGCGAGGTGCTGCAGAAGCTCGACGCCGACTACCCGGGTATCGGCGCGCGCATTTTGGATGAATCGGGCAAGATTCGCCGTTTTGTCAACGTTTATGTCGGCGAAGAGGACGTCCGTTTTGTCGACGGCCTCGAGAGCGCCACTCCCGAGGGAGTGCAGATCTCCATCATCCCGGCCGTGGCCGGCGGCTGACCGTATTCCGGCTTCACGGACGCCCGCGAGGATTGCCTCGCGGGCGTTTTCGTGACTTTTGACCGTTTTCTGAGTGGTGTGGCGGCAATCGCGGGCCCTGTCTCGAGAGTGGCCCGGTGTGGCGGCGCGGACACCCTTCCGTGGCGGTGTCCTGGCCGAAAGTCGCAGGTTGTCCATGCCAGGTGAGAGGGTTTCTTCATCGGAAGATGGAATATTTGACTAACCTTTAGGCCACTACAAGAATGCCCGTCACGAACACCGAGAACGAGTTTGGCGATTGACTCTGTTGTTCTACGGCATGCCACAGGTATGGTCGAGGGCGATCGTCCGGCTGATTTCCCCATAAGTCGTGGCGATCGCGGATCCCGCGAGTGAATGGGCGGGGTCCGGAGCCCAGTAAGAGGAGTCGGAAGTGGCGCAGGGCACCGTCAAGTGGTTCAACGCGGACAAGGGCTACGGCTTCATCGCGGTAGACGGTGGTAAGGATGTATTCGTCCATTACTCAGCGATCTTGATGGACGGCTATCGGGCACTCGAGCAGGGCCAGCGGGTCGAGTTCGAGATAACCCAGGGCCAGAAGGGTCCCCAGGCGGAATCCGTCAGGACTGTCTGAACCAGAACCATCAAGGCACCGGCAGCTCACACGGCGGCGCAGTCCGTGCGGATCTGTCATGTCCTTTTCGTCGATCCGGGCAGGTCCGGTCCGCGTCAGCCGATCGGGCCTGCCCGTCGTACTCTGGAGCCATGGGGCAGGGGGCGGACGGCTCCGCGTGGCCGCGTGACGAAAGCGGCGATGATCGCGAAGCGTTCTCCGCGACGACCCGCGTGCGGGGTTGACCTGGGCGAAAGCGCGCCTCGCTTGCACTCGGCAGGGTAGAGTGCTAAACAGTTCGTTGGCACTCTGGTTATGAGAGTGCCAGACACTGGGATCGAGACGATGGGGTCCGCCGAATGGAGTCGGGCCCATGCCGTCGCGGGCGTCGGCTCGGTCCGCTGCAAGCCACCCTGCATCTGGGAGGTCTAGCCTTATGGCAGCCAAGATGATCGCGTTTGACGAGGACGCCCGGCGCGGTCTCGAGCGCGGTATGAACCAGCTCGCCGACGCCGTCAAGGTGACCCTCGGCCCCAAGGGCCGCAACGTCGTGCTGGAGAAGAAGTGGGGCGCTCCCACGATCACCAACGATGGTGTCTCCATCGCCAAGGAGATCGAGCTCGAGGACCCGTGGGAGAAGATCGGCGCCGAGCTGGTCAAGGAAGTCGCCAAGAAGACGGACGACGTCGCGGGTGACGGCACCACCACCGCCACCGTGCTCGCCCAGGCGCTGGTACGCGAGGGCCTGCGCAACGTCGCCGCCGGCGCCAACCCGATGTCCCTGAAGAAGGGCATCGAGGCCGCCGTCGAGCGCGTCAGCGAGGAGCTCTCCAAGCTGGCCAAGGACGTGGAGACCAAGGAGCAGATCGCCTCCACCGCCTCCATCTCCGCCGGCGACGCCGAGATCGGCAACCTCATCGCCGAGGCGATGGACAAGGTCGGCAAGGAAGGCGTCATCACCGTCGAGGAGAGCAACACCTTCGGCCTCGAGCTCGAGCTCACCGAGGGTATGCGCTTCGACAAGGGCTACGTCTCCGGTTACTTCGTGACCGACCCCGAGCGCATGGAGGCGGTCCTCGAGGACCCCTACATCCTCATCGTCAACTCCAAGGTCTCGGCCAACAAGGACCTGCTGCCGCTGCTCGACAAGGTCGTGCAGGCCGGCAAGCCGCTGCTGATCATCGCTGAGGACATCGAGGGCGAGGCCCTGGCCACCCTGGTCGTCAACAAGATCCGCGGCCTGTTCAAGTCGGTCGCCGTCAAGGCTCCCGGCTTCGGTGACCGCCGCAAGGCCATGCTGGGCGACATCGCCACCCTGACCGGTGGCCAGGTCGTCTCCGAGGAGGTCGGCCTCAAGCTCGAGTCCGCCACCCTCGACCTGCTCGGCCGCGCCCGCAAGGTCGTCGTCACCAAGGACGAGACCACCATCGTCGACGGCGCCGGTGACCCCGAGCAGATCGCCGGCCGGGTCAACGAGATCCGCGCCGAGATCGAGCGCACCGACTCCGACTACGACCGCGAGAAGCTCCAGGAGCGCCTGGCCAAGCTCGCCGGTGGTGTCGCCGTCATCAAGGCCGGTGCCGCGACCGAGGTCGAGCTCAAGGAGCGCAAGCACCGCATCGAGGACGCCGTCCGCAACGCGAAGGCGGCCGTCGAGGAGGGCATCGTCCCCGGCGGTGGCGTGGCCCTGCTGCAGGCCGGCACCAAGGCGTTCGACAAGCTCGAGCTCCAGGGTGACGAGGCCACCGGTGCGGCGATCGTCCGCAAGGCGCTGGAGGAGCCGCTGAAGCAGATCGCGGTCAACGCCGGCCTCGAGGGCGGCGTCGTGGTCGAGCGCGTGCGCAACCTCACCCCGGGTGAGGGCCTCAACGCCGCGTCGGGCGAGTACGTCAACATGTTCGAGGCGGGCATCCTCGACCCGGCCAAGGTGACGCGGTCGGCGCTGCAGAACGCCGCTTCCATCGCGGCGCTGTTCCTGACCACCGAGGCGGTCATCGCCGAGAAGCCGGAGAAGACCCCGGCTGCTCCGGCGGGCATGCCCGGCGGCGGGGACATGGACTTCTAAGTCCTGCCCAAGCTGAAAGGGGCGGCACCCGTTCGCGGGTGGCGCCCCTTTTCGCATGCGTAGCCGCATGCTTTTCAGCATGCTGACTACGTGGACGACATGACTCGTATCACCGTCACCCTGCCGTCGGAGCAGATGGCCGAACTGAAGAAGCTCACCGACAACGTCTCCGGCTATGTGGCCGAAGCGGTGGCCCGCCAGATGCCCGATCATGTCGACGCCTGTGTGGTGACCGGGTGCGGCTCATCGCCTGCTGAGGCGTTCCGCGGGTCCTCAGGGTGCCCTCTCCGGGACGTGGCGGAGAGGGCGTGAGGGCCGGCCGGGGCTGGTCGGGTGGCGCGTCAGGCGGTGGCGAGCTGCGCCGGGAGCGGCTTGGCGTGCAGCACCGTCAGCGAGGTGACCGCGCGGGTGAGCACCACGTACAGCCGGGCCAGACCGCGTGGCTCGGCCTCGACGATGTCCGCCGGCTCCACGACGATGACGTGGTCGTACTCCAGGCCCTTGGCCAGCGTGGCGGGGATGACCAGGAGCCGGTGCTCCTCGGTCGAGTCGGGCCCGAGCAGGGCGTGCGGGACGCCGTCGAGGGAGCGCGACACCGCCTCGGCCATGGCGTCCGGGACGATGACGCCGATCGAGCCCTCCTTGGCGAGCGCGTCACGGACGGCTTCGACCACCTCGCCGCTCTGCCGTACCGTCAGCGAGCCCTGGCCGGGGCGGAGGGAGCGGGGGGCGGCCAGGTCGGGGGCGATGGAGGGCAGCAACCGGGCGGCGTAGTCGAGCACCTCGCGGGGCACGCGGAAGCCGAGGGTGAGCTCGGTGACCTCGCCGGAGTCCTGGCCGAGGTGTCGCAGCACGGTGCTCCACGAACGGGTCGACCACGGCGTGGTGCCCTGGGCGAGGTCGCCGAGGACCGTGGCCGATCCCGTACGGCAGCGCCGCCCGAGCGCCCGCAGCTGCATCTCCGACAGGTCCTGCGCCTCGTCGACGACCAGGTGGCCGAGGGAGGGGGTGCGTTCGACGAGGTCGGCGAGCTCGTCGAGCAGCGCGGCGTCGGCGGCCGACCACCTGGCCGACTTCCACGACCGGTACGGCTTGCCCCACAGCAGTGTCCGCTGCTCCTCGGCCGTCAGGTCGGAGCGCGCGGCGGCGGCCAGGAAGTCGGCGTCCGAGAGCAGGCGGAAGAGCACCTGGGCGGGCGTCACCTTGGGCCATACCGCCTCGACCAGCTGCTTGACCGGCTTGGAGCGGGCCACCGCGTCCTGGACCCTGTCGTCGGGGGAGTCGCCGCGCTGCTCCATGCGCACCAGCACCTGGTGTGCCAGCCGCTGGGCGAGGGCGGCGCGGCCGGGGCCGTACCTGGTGGTGCCGCGCAGCGAGGCCACCATCTCGCGCACCTCGTGGTCGGCGACGCGGAAGCGGTAGGCGCCCCTGGTGTAGACGAGGCCCTCGGTGGGCTTGACGATGTGCAGCCAGAGCGCGCGCTCGAGCACCTTGGCCATGCGGGCGTCGCCCTTGACGGCGGCCACGAGCGGGTCTTCGGGGGTGTCGTGGTCGCCGAGGAGCTCGGCGACCGTGGTCTGGTCGACCTTGACCTCGCCGAGGGCGGGCAGCACCGAGGAGATGTAGGACAGGAAGGCCTTGTTCGGGCCGACGATCATGACGCCGGCCCTGCCGAGCTTCTCGCGGTGGGTGAACAGCAGGTAGGCGGCCCGGTGCAGGCCGACGGCGGTCTTGCCGGTGCCGGGGGCACCCTGGACGCAGACGGTCTGGGTCAGCGCGGCGCGGACGATCTCGTCCTGGTCGGGCTGGATGGTGGCCACGATGTCGCGCATGGGGCCGGTGCGCGGGCGCTCGATCTCCTCGGTGAGGATCTTCGAGGTGCCGAGCTCGGCGCCGTCTTCGAGGTGCTCGTCCTCGAAGGCGGTCAGGTCGCCGCCGTGGTAGCCGAAGCGGCGGCGCCGTACGACGCCCATCGGGTCGGCGGGGCTGGCCTGGTAGAAGGCGCCCGAGACGGGGGCGCGCCAGTCGATCACCAGGGGGCGGCTGGTGCCGTCGTGGACGTGGCGGCGGCCGACGTAGATGACGCCGGGGAGGTCGTCGTGGTCCTCCCGGTCGAGCCTGCCGAAGAACAGGGGGGTGTCCGGATGGTCGGCGAGCGCCGCGACGCGCTGGTCGAGCAGGGACTGCAGGATCTGCTGCGAGACCCAGTCGCCCGCCGCGTCGGCGGACAGCGACTGGGCGTGCTCGCGCATCGCTCGCAGCGCCGCGCGGGACTCGGCCAGATGGGCGCGCTCGGCGGCGAGCACGTCGGTGGGTATGTCGGGAGCCAACTGGTTTCCGGGCATGCGAAAGCGCCTCCCCATTCGATAACGGAGGTGGTAGACAAGGCAGCGAACCGTTGAGCTTACCCCCGGGCTCGGGAGCTTCCAATCGATTAATCAGGAGGCAGCGTGAGGATCTCCCCAGTCATTCCGACGGTCGCCAGCCTCCTGCTGGCGGCGTTGTGGGGATTGTCGGTGTATGCCGGGTGGGGGCTGGAGGCGTTCTGCACCGACGGTGAGACCTCCGCGGCGTGTGCCGACCGTCTCGACAGCGCCTCGATGCTGTCGGGGCTGTTCGCGGTGGTCGCGGCGGTCATGACCGTCGGCGCGTGGCTGTTCCCCGCGCGTTTCGCCGTACTGATCGGCGGCGCGCTGCTCGCCTGGGTGGTCGCCGAGGGTGTGCTCTTCGTCGGCGGGATGCTGGCCCGGTAATCCCTCCCCAAAAACCGAAAAATCCGGGCATCTGCGGTGGATTCGACGGATCATGGGGGTATGTCGCATCGCGATAGCAGTCGCCGGTGAGGGGGTGGCCCGATGTTGAAGGCCCGCGGGGTTTCGTGGACCTAGCTCCAGGTGTGGACGGCTCGCGCGACGGTCATCGCGCGAGCCTTTTCACTGGTGGAGACCTTTACTGGTGGACGTCGTCGGCGTCGATGATCTGGTAGGCGTAGCCCTGCTCGGCCAGGAAGCGCTGGCGATGCGCGGCGAACTCCTGGTCGACCGTGTCGCGGCTGACCACCGTGTAGAAGCGCGCGCCGCCGCCGTCGGCCTTCGGCCGCAGCACCCTGCCGAGCCGCTGCGCCTCCTCCTGCCGTGACCCGAAGGTGCCCGACACCTGGATGGCGACGGCCGCCTCCGGCAGGTCGATGGAGAAGTTGGCCACCTTGGAGACCACCAGCACCTGGAGCTCCTTGTCGCGGAAGGCCTGGAACAGCCGCTCCCGCTCCTTGATCGGCGTCTCGCCCTTGATGACCGGCGCGCCGAGGTGCTCGGCGAGCTCGTCGAGCTGGTCGATGTACTGGCCGATGACCAGCACCTGCTCGCCGAGGTGGCGGCGGACCAGCGCCTCGGTCACCCGCGTCTTGGACGGCGTGGTCGCGGCGAACCGGTAACGCTCCTCGGCCTCCGCCATCGCGTAGGCCAGGCGTTCCTCGTCCGACAGTGTGACCCGGACCTCGACGCAGTCGGCGGGCGCGATCCAGCCCTGGTTCTCCATCTCCTTCCACGGCGCGTCGTAGCGCTTGGGGCCGATGAGGGAGAACACGTCGCCCTCCCTGCCGTCCTCGCGCACCAGCGTCGCGGTGAGCCCGACGCGGCGCCGGGCCTGAAGGTCGGCGGTCATCCTGAAGATCGGCGCCGGCAGCAGGTGCACCTCGTCGTAGACGATCAGGCCCCAGTCGCGCGCGTCGAACAGCTCCAGGTGGGCGTAGACGCCCTTCCGCCTGGTCGTCATCACCTGGTAGGTGGCGATGGTGACCGGGCGGATCTCCTTCTTGCTGCCGGAGTACTCGCCGATCTCGTCCTCGGTCAGCGAGGTGCGCCGCAGCAGCTCCTGCTTCCACTGGTGGGCCGAGACGGTGTTGGTGACCAGGATCAGCGTCGTGGCCTCGGCGTGGGCCATCGCGGCCGCGCCGACGATCGTCTTGCCGGCGCCGCAGGGCAGCACGACCACGCCCGAGCCGCCGTGCCAGAACGCGTCGGCGGCCTCCTGCTGGTAGGGGCGCAGCGCCCAGCCGTCCTGCCGCAGCTTGATCGGGTGGCTCTCGCCGTCGACGTAGCCGGCCAGGTCCTCGGCCGGCCAGCCGAGCTTGAGCAGCGCCTGCTTGATGTTGCCGCGCTCGCTCGGGTGGACGGCGACCGAGTCCTGGCCGATGCGCTCGCCCAGCATCGGCTGGATCTTCTTCGAGCGCAGCACCTCCTCGAGGACCGCGCGGTCGGTCGAGGCCAGCACCAGGCCGTGAGCGGGGTCCTTCTCCAGGCGCAGCCTGCCGTAGCGGGCCATCGTCTCGGCCACGTCGACCAGCAGCGCGTGGGGCACCGGATAGCGGCTGAACCCGATGAGGGCGTCGACGACCTGCTCGGCGTCGTGGCCGGCGGCCCGCGCGTTCCACAGGGCCAGCGGGGTGACGCGGTAGGTGTGGACGTGCTCGGGCGCGCGCTCCAACTCGGCGAACGGCGCGATGGCCTTGCGACACTCGTCGGCCCGCTCGTGGTCGACCTCGAGCAGCAGGGTCTTGTCGGATTGCACGATCAGTGGGCCGTCGTTCACAGGCATCTCTCCGGGGTCGGTACGGCTACCGCATATCCAACACCCGGAGACCGGCGGTTAGTCCAGGTTCCCGGATACTCCCAGCGCGATGATCACGCCGAATCCCACGACGACCAGCGCGACGTTGATGCCGATGCTGATCCATGTCCATTTGAGCAGGTTGCGTGCCTTGTCGGGCATGGTGTCGACCTGTCCGAGCGCGATGCCCGACATGATCGCGCCGGCGATGCCGCCGGGGGTGATGTAGCAGCTGAGCGCGAGCACGATGCTGATGACGAGCGCCACGATCGCGTGCGTGCGCGGGCCCTGCTGGGGCGGCGGGTAGCCGTAACCGTAGCCGGGCTGCTGGCCGTACGGCGGGCCGTAGGGGTTCTGCTGGCTGTTGTAGGGCGAGCCGTACGGCTGCTGCTGGCCGTAGGGCTGCTCCTGGCCGTAGGGACCCTGCTCGCCCGAACTGTCGTAACCGCTGCTCACTGTGTCACCTTCTCGCTCACCGGCAAGGTCAACAGATATCACGAAATGTAGTGACATTCAGGGTAGACGGGCACGCAAGGCTTTCCGGTCAAGTTTCAGCACACTGGTCATGGGAACGTGGTCGGTGAAATGGATCTCGCGGGGGTACTTCACCCTGCCGACGCGCTCCCTCGCCCACGCGATCAGCTCCTCCGCGGTGGCCGTGGCGCCCGGCACCAGCTGGACGAAGGCCACGACCTCCTCGCCGTGCACGGGGTCGGGACGGCCCACCACACCCGATATCGCGACCGACGGATGGGCGTTCAGCGCGTCCTCCACGTCGCGGGGGAAGACGTTGAAGCCGCCCCTGATGACGAGGTCCTTCTTCCGGTCCACGACGTACAGGTAGCCGTCGTCGTCGAGGCAGCCGACGTCGCCCGTGCGCAGCTCGCCGTCGACGACCGGGGAGTCGAGGCCGCCCCAGTAGCCGAGCATCAGCGACTCGCCGGCGACGCAGATCTCGCCGATGTCGCCCGCCTCCACCTCCTCCCCGTCGTCGTCCCTGATCCTGATCGTGTAGCCGGGGAGAGGCAGGCCGACGCTGCCCGGCTTGCGCCTGCCCGGCGGGTTGAAGGTGGTGACGGCGCTCGTCTCCGTCAGGCCGTACCCCTCCAGGATCCGCACGCGGGGCACCCGGCGCTCGAACTCCTCCAGCACCGCGCGGCTCAGCGGGGCCGCGCCACAGGTGAGATGGCGCAGATCGGGCAGCGCGGTGTCCTCGAGCGGCTCGGCGAGCAGCATCTGCAGCATCGAGGGGACGACGGTGCCGTACTGCACGCGCTGCTCGGCCGCCAGCCGCAGGAACACCTTGGGGTCGAACCAGCGCATGAGAACCGTCTGCTGCGGCTCCCTGGCGTGCATGCCCGCGATCGAGACGATCAGGCCGTAGGCGTGGGACAGCGGGACCGGCACGATCGCCCGGGTGAGGCCCGGCTGGTAGGCCAGGTCGAAGGCGTCCTTCGCGACCTGCCACAGGCCGCCGTGGCTGAGCATCACGCCCTTGGCCCTGCCGGTGGTGCCGCCCGTGTACATCACGGCGGCCAGGTCGCCCGGATCCCTGGCGAGCGGCCCGTGCTCGGCGCCGCCGGCCAGCATCTCGGCGTCCACGAACACCGGCACCGCCGGCTCGGCCGCCTCCACCGTGTCCAGCAGCTCGGGCGAGGTCACGATCGCCACGGCGCCGCTGTCGGTGACGATGTGCCGCAGCTCCTGCGCGCCGACCAGGAACACCACGGGGGTCACCACCGCGCCCGCCGCCCACACGGCCTGGTAGACGACAGGGACGTCGGGGCTGGTCGCCATCATCACGACCACGCGGTCACCGGGACGGACGCCCGCCTCGACCAGGCCGCCGGTGACGCGCCTGGCGCGCGCGGCGAGCGTGTGACTGCGATGCCAGAACCCCTCGTAGAAGACGGCGTCGTGGTCGTCGAAGCGGGCCCACGAGTCCTCCGCCAGGCGGCCCAGCGTGTGGTTGGTCACGCCTAACACGGTGATCCGCCCTCCAGACGGAGTCAAGCGGCTGGTGGACGCCTGGCGGGCCTCAGGTGACGGGGGCGACGCCGGTGATGCGGTGCAGGGCGAAGCGATGCACCGCCGCCCGCGTCTCGTCGTAGGCCGTCAGGTACCCGCCCTCCATCCGCGCCGGCTCCAGGATGCGGCTGGTCGCGTTGCCCTGGGAGTCGAGGTAGCCGATCCACACCCGCACGCCCTGGCGGATGGCGTCCTGCAGCGTCGAGATGGTGGCGGTGGCCGGCCCGCGGGGGATCGCGCCGTCGGGCGCGTCGAGCGGGGCGCGGCGGGCGTCACCGGCCCGCATGGCGCGGACGGCGGCCGCCACCACATCGGGGTCGAGCCCGTTGAACGACGAGTGCGCCCTGGCGACCGGCAGCCCCTCGGTGCGCCTGGCCTCGAGCTGGGTGACGATGACGTCGCCCTCCAGGGACTCGGCGACGGGCGCGAACCCCATCGCCCGCAGCGAGTCGACCAGCGCGGCCCTGGAGGTGCGCGAGGCGATGACCGTGGGCGCCAGCCGCCGCAGCCGCAGCGGCGCCGACCGCCGGTCGGCGATGAGCTGGTCGAGCATGGACGGGTCGTCGCTGCGGATGTAGGCGCTGGCCGTGCCGACGCGCATCCGGCCGTGCCGCCGCGCCACGTCGGTCACCAGGTAGGTCAGCGGCTGCGGCACGGGCGTGGCCGAGTGGCGGGTCAGCATGGACAGCAGCTCGTCGGCCCCCTGCCCCGCGTCGAGCGCGCGCCTGATGGACGACTCGCCGAACCGGTAGACGGTCGCCCCGCCCGTCGACTCCACGTCGGCGGCGAGCGTCAGCCAGCGCGCCAGCTCGCTGGTGAGCGGGCCGGGCGCGACGGCCGTCAGGTCGGCCTGGAGCAGGACGTGGTCGACCGGTTCGGGCAGCAGCGGGGCGAGGAGGGCGGCCGCCTCCGGCGAGCCCGTGAGCACGGCCCGGCCGTGCGTGGACAGCGCGCCGAGACCGGTGAAGCCGATCTGCTCGGCCTCGCGCAGCGTGAAGTCGGTCAGCTGCTCCCGCAGCGGCCCCCGGCGCCTTGGCTGCTCCCATGCCAGGCGCCGCAGCACGGACTCGCGGGACGGCGCGAGGCCGGGGGCGGCGCCGAGCACGCGCAGCGTGGCCTGCCGTACCTCGGGAGCCGAGGAGCGGCGCAGGTCGGGGTGGAGGGCGTTGAGCAGCCGGTCGCGCTCGTCGCGCTCGCCCACGATGCCGGGCACGCGGTCGGTGTGCAGCCAGGTGGCCGCCAGCGACGCCCAGCGGTCCTCGGTGGACTTGACGCGCCAGGTGTCGTAGGAGGGGGTGGGCAGCCACTCGCCGTCGACGCTGCCGCCCGCGCCCAGCAGCCCGGCGGCGTGGGCGACCTCGATCACCAGCGCGGCGGCCCACTCGGGCAGGTCGAGCTGGGTCGCGGTGCGCTTGAGGTCGCGTACGCCGAGGCCGCCGGTGCGCAGCACGCCGGGAGCGTCGAGGCTCCAGCGCTCGCACAGCTCCTCCACCGCCCTGACGAACGTGAACGCCTGGCCGGCGGCGGTCCTGTCGCCGAGCTGCCGGGAGCGCTCGGCGCCCTCCAGCGGCGGCGGCACGGGGGACAGGTCGCGGTGCACCCGTCCCTCGCGCAGGTACAGGCCGACCTCGCGGGGCAGGGACACGCTCTCCTCGCCGGTGGCCGCCAGCAGGCCGCGGGCCAGCAGCTCCTCGATCGGGGAGCGGGCGGTGGCGACGCGGACGGCGCGGCGGGCGTTGGGCACCCGGCCGCTGGGCGGGCCCCACGCCAGCTCGTCGAGCGCCTGCCTGGCCGGCGGGGAGACCTCCTCGACCAGCTTGCCCGGCTCGGCCAGCGCCGCGGCCAGACGTTCCTTGCCCGTGCCCTCGGTGCCGGGGGCGATGTCGTCGGCGATCTCCTCCAGCTGCTCGGGCGGGTGGTGCCGGAACACCTCGACGACGGGCGGGCCGAGGCCCGCGGGGTCGTCCAGCACCTTGCGGACGCCGGGGGCCAGCCGCGGCGCCTCGTCCGGCCCGTAGACCAGGGCGAGCGTGCGCAGCCGCTCGAGCGCGTCGTCGAACGGGACCTCGCCGCCCGCGGCCCGCTCCAGCAGGCGGCGCAGCGCCGCCCGGTCCGCGGAGTCGGTCACGGCCAGCGTCTCGACGACCGCCAGCGCGAACCTGTCGAGCCGGTCGAGCGCGCGCCCGATCGCCGAGGGGCTGCCCGCGCGCGTGGCGAGCCCCTCCAGGTGGGCGGGGACCGGGGTGATCAGCTCAGGGCGCGCCGCGACGAGCGCACCCAGCTGCTCGTCGGTGCGCTCCCTGATCCACTGGGTGAACTCCATCATGGCAATGGTATGTTCCGGCGGTTTGGGGCAGCATGGCTTGCGTGATCGAACGGGCCGACCAGCTCGTCCTGGACTACGTCAGCAAGGCGGCCGACGCCGCTCACGGCGTGTTGCGCCAGGATCAGCGGCTCGACTTCGTCAAGCGGCTCAGGGCCCGTATCGAGGCCGAGCGCGGCGGCAGCGCCGACCCGAAGGCGGTGGCCAGGGTGCTGGCCAGGTTCGGTGACCCGGTCGCGCTCGTCGAGCGGGAGGCGCGCCGCCTCAGCGGCGCGGCCGACGCCCCCCGGATCCAGGCCGCACCCCAGGTACGGCCGGCCGGGCTCCAGGGCCAGGCCGGATCTTGGGAGCGCGCTGCGGGCCAGGCCGGACCAGAGGTACGGCCCGCCGGGAAGGACACGGCCGTCTTCCCCCGGATCGTGGACGACGTGCCGCCTGGCGTCGCGCGCTTCCGGCGGCAGGCGCGGCGACGGCCGGCCGGGAAGGCCGGACGCGGCCTGCCGTTCGCCGGGTCGCGGAGGGCGACCGGGGCCGGCGGCGGGGACGCAGGGACCCTCGTCAAGGAGCACCCGCGCGAGCTGCTCGGCATGGGACTGCTCGTGCTCGCCGCGCTGCTCGTGCCGTTCGGCCTGCCCGCGATCGCGATCTTCCAGGTGCCCGCGATCGTGTGGGCGGCGGGCGCGGTGGCCGTGCTGGCGAGCGACAACCTCTCCTTCAAGGACCGGATGATCGGGCTCGGCGCGCCGATCTTCGGTTACGCGGTGGGCGGGGTGGTGATCGGCGCCCTGCGGGCCGACGGCGCCGGCGGGTTCAACGCCTTCCTCGAGCAGTTCTTCGCGGTCAGCGGGACCATGTTCATGGTCTTCGCGGGGCTGGGCGTGGTGTGGCTCGCCGTCCGGCTGTGGGGGGTCAGCTGACCGGTGCGGGCGCGGGCAGCAGGCCCACGGCCAGCCGTACCCAGGCGGCGACGAACTGGTCCTTCTCCGCGTGGCCCGGCGACTCGCCCACCGTCTCCTGGAAGAGCCGGTAGTGGACGACCGCGCCGCCGAGCACCGCGCCGATGCCGGTCCAGTCGACCTCGACCTCCGCGTACTCCGGCTGCGCGCGGAACCACGAGGTGATCGCGTCGAACATCGGCTGCAGCAGCCCCTCGCGCACGACCGCGACCAGCTCGGGGAACTGGCTCAGGTCGCGGAAGAACACCCTGGTCAGCTCGCTCTCCTCGCGCACCTTCGCCAGGCCCGCCCGGCACAGGTGGGACAGGCGCTGCTCCAGGTCGGCCGAGGACTCCATGCTGTTGAGCGTGGCCAGGCTGTCGGCCACCTGGGTGCGCGTGCGCGCGGCGTGCTCGTGCATCGCGGCGGCGAGCACCTCGTACTTGGACTTGAAGTGGCGGTAGAGGCCTCCCGCGCCAGGGGAGAGCCCGGCGGCGGCCTCGATCTCCGCCACCGAGGTGGCGGAGTAGCCCCGCTCGGCGAACAGCCGCAGGGCCTCGTCGACGATCCGCTCGCGCGTCGATCTGGTCATGTCGTTCCTAGTACCTCCACCCAATGAGAAACGTCCTCATCAGACCGTCGCACCACCTTCGTGCCAGTCTAGGGACCCTGTGGTGGTCCGATCGGCGTCGCTACGGCGTGACGCGCCGGATCAGGCTCGCCGCGGCCGACCCGATGACCAGCCAGACCAGAGCGGCCAGGCCGTAGTTGACCAGGACCTGCCAGTGCGCGTCCGGCAGCCTGAACAGGTCGTGCAGGCCGAGCGACAGCGACGTGGCGAAGGACTCGACGAACCGGACGAGCGCGTTGGCGGGATTGGCGGGAAAGATCGCGAAAACGATCGCGAGAACACAAATGAGGGCGGCCGTCCGCGAGACCACCCTCACCGTCCACACGGCGATGTCGGCCATGCGGCGCCCAACGCTCACCGATTTCCGGACGGCCGGGCGTGCCGGGCGATGGGGCCTGGTCTCCTGACTTTCCGCCATGGCCGCTCCTTCGGATAAGTAATTCCTTTCTGCCCACTTCAACGGTCCCATACCGGCGCCCGTTACCCTGCACGGGTGGGGAAATCAGTGGGATTCGACCTCGATATGACTCTGGCGGACACGCGTTCGGGAATCGCGGCCGTCTACGACCAGCTCGCCGAACGGCTCGGCGTCGCCATCGACAGCGCGACCGTCATCACCCGCCTCGGCCCGCCGCTGGAGCACGAACTGGCCAACTGGCTGCCGCCGCACGACGTGCCCGCGGCGGCCACGCTGTTCAGGCAGCTCTACCCGGAGGTCGCCGTCCCGGTGCACACCGCCATGACCGGCGCGTACGACGCCGTGCGGGCCGTCAGGGAGGCGGGCGGGCGGGTGATCGTGGTCACCGGCAAGAACCTGCGCGACGCCACGAGCACGGTCGAACTGCTCGGCTTCGAGGTGGACGAGATCGTCGGATCGGTGTTCGGCGCGGAAAAGGGATCGGCTCTCGCGCGTTTCGGCGCGGCCGCCTATGTTGGAGATCACGTCGCGGACATCGAGGCGGCGCGAGCGGGCGGCGCCGTCAGCGTGACGGTCGCCACTGGCCCTTACACGGTGGGAGAGCTGCGTGATCACGGAGCCGATGTGGCGCTGGCGGACCTGACGGAGTTCTCCGCCTGGTTCGGTGCCTGGAACTGATGCGAATTTACCCGGTCGCTCTCCGGCCCAGCTGGGCATAACCTACTTCCATTCATCTTTTCCGACAGCATGAACGAGGTCCCCCCTGTGCCGACTGGCAAGGTCAAGTGGTATGACGCCGACAAGGGTTTCGGCTTCCTCACCCGCGACGACGGCGGTGAGGTCTTCGTGCATTCCTCCGCGCTGCCGGCCGGCGGGGAGCCGCTCAAGCCCGGCCAGAAGGTCGAGTTCGGCGTGGCCGAGGGACGCAGGGGGCAGCAGGCGCTGTCGGTGCGGATCCTCGAGCAGCCGCCGACGCTGGCCAAGTCGAAGCCGAAGGGCAAGCGGAAGAAGCCGGACGAGATGGTCGTGATCGTGGAAGACCTGATCAAGCTGCTCGACGCCGTCTCCGAGTCCTACCAGCGGGGCAAGCACCCCGACGCGGCCCACGCCAAGAAGGTCGCCACGGTGCTGCGCGCGGTCGCCGACGACCTCGACTGACCGCGACTGACCGCCCCGCGGGGGCCGGGGTCCTGGACGAGCTCGGGTTTCCCGGCCGGTCCGTGCTCGGGCCGCCCAGCCGTGCGGGCTCAGCTGTGCTCAGCCGTGCGGGCCGCTCCGCTGTGCGGGTTGCTCAGCCGTGCGGGTTGGTCAGCGGCTTGGTGGTGGCCGGCGCGGGCGGCTGGGCCTGCTGCGGCTCGTGCGGCTTGCGCGGCCGGCTCGCCTGGTCGTGCCGCGAGTCCTGGTGCGGGTCCTGCCGCATGTCCTGCGGGTCCTGCGGTTCCTCAGGCCGGCTCGCCTGGGCGGCGTGGAGCTTGGCGTCGCGGGCCTTCACCCTTGCCCTCCGGAGTACCAGGAGCCAGCCGAGGGTGACGGCGAGCACGACGGCCACCGACGCGAGCCCGCCGGGGCCCACCGACCAGTCCGACACCAGCAGCCCGACCAGCCCGCCGAACACCCAGGCGAGCTGGAGCAGCGCCTCGACCACGCCGAACGTGGACGAGCGCACCTTCTCGCCGATCTCGCGCTGCACGATCGCGTCGAGGGCCAGCTTGCCCAGCTCCTGCGCGAACGCGGCGACCAGCGCCACGGCGACGGCGGCCCACAGGCCGAACAGGTAGGCGGTGACGCCCGCCGTCACCAGCGTCACGGCCAGCGTGAGCAGCACGATGAGCTGGGGCGAGTGGTTGCGCGCCCAGTTGGCGGTCGCGGCGCCCACCAGGCCGCCGAGACCGGCCGCCGCGGCCAGCACGGCGATCGTGGTGGTCGCGGGCAGGTCCTTCAGGTGCCCGTCCTGCACCAGGAAGAGCAGGAAGAACAGCAGGAAGCCGGAGAAGAAGCGGATGGCGGCGTTGGCCCGTACGGCCTCGGTCACGGCGGGGCCGACGTCGAGCAGGGTCCGCCACCGCGCCCGCCGGCCGGGTCGCTCCTGTTCCTCCTCCTCCAGGTCGGGGGAGTCGACGTGGCGCGGCAGCCGTACGGCGACGACCCCCAGCAGCAGGAAGACGACCATCGCGATGCGCAGCACCCAGGCGGCCCCCAGCCAGGCGGTGAGGCCCGCGGCGATCGGCACCGCGACGCCGGCGGCCACCAGCGAGAACAGCGCGACCCTCGCGTTGGCGCTGACCAGCGTGATGTCGGCGGGCAGCACGCTTGGCATGATCGCGGCGCGGGAGACGTGGTACGCCTTGGACAGCACCAGCACCCCGAGCGCGCCGGCGAACAGCGTCAGCACGTCACCGGGGCCCACGGCGGCGGCCATGGCGAAGCAGAGCAGGCCGCGGGCGAACAGCGTGCCCGCCATCACGTAGCGGCGGCCCGACCTGAACCGGTCGAGCACCGGCCCGACGAACGGCGCGACCACCGCGAACGGGATCATCGTGATCATCAGGTAGAGCGCCACCTGGCCGCGCGCCTCGTTGACGGGCAGGCCGAAGAAGATGGTGCCGGCGAGGGCCAGCGTGATGAGCGAGTCGCCGACGCTGTTGACCGCCGTCAGCTCGATGAGGCGGCCGAGGCCGGTACGGCCCGCGCCCTGGGCGTGCGTCAGCCGCCGTGTCGCGTGGCCGACCCGCTGGGCGCCGCTCGCGGTGGCCAGCCCGAACCGTTTGCCGCCGCGCGCGGTGGCCATTCCCGCCCGCTTGGTGCCGCTGGCGGTCGACCGGCCGGCCCGCGCCAGCGCGAGAGTCACCCGTTTCACCCACGACAGCACGCGATCCACGTTTACCAGTCTTACCCGACGTGGGTGCTCGCACGTCCGTCCATGGGTGAGAATGGAGTGTGAGCGAACAGCACCTTGCGGCGGGAGCGGGCCGTTGACCAGGACCAGGACCCGCGTTTCCCCGCCTGATCAGGCCTGTGTCGCCGCCGTCGAGCTCGCGCTTGAGGCAGCGCGGGAGCTCGCCGGACCAGGAGAGCCGGGCGAGCACCTTGGCTACGAGGGCGAGGGCGACCGGATCGTTACGCATTACTTCGCCTGCCTCGACCGGGCGTACCGGGGCTGGCGATGGGCCATCACCGTGACGCGCGCCTCCCGCGCGAAGAAGGTCACGGTCAGCGAGGCCGTGCTGACGCCTGGCACGGGCGCGCTGCTGGCGCCCCCGTGGCTGCCGTGGAGTGAGCGGCTGCTGCCCGGCGATCTCGGCGTCGGCGACCTGCTGCCCACCGCGGAGGACGACGACAGGCTCGTGCCGGGCTTCACCGGCGACGACGAAGAGCTCGACCACCAGATGATCTTCGAGTACGGCCTCGGCAGGGCCAGGGTCCTGTCGGCCATCGGCAGGGACCGCGCCGCCAAGCGCTGGCACTCCGGCGCCCCCGGGCCGCACACACCGATCGCCCACGCCGCGCCCGCGCAGTGCTCCACCTGCGGCTTCTTCTGGCCGCTCGCGGGCGGTCTGCGGGGCGAGTTCGGGGTGTGCGCCAACGAGTACGCGCCCGACGACGGCAAGGTCGTCGCCGCCGACCACGGCTGCGGTGCCCACTCCGAGGCCGCGGTCGTGCCGCCGCCGGTCGAGCAGAGCTCGCCGATCCTCGACGACCTGGGCTACGACCTGATCGAGGTCGAGTCAGGCTCGGTCGACGAGGCCGCTTCAGAGGAGCTCGGTCACTCCTGATCGGCTTTGTCGGCGCCGACCGCTAGCCTTCGGTGGCCCCTCTCTGATCCTTAGGAGTTAGCCCCGTGGACACCTTCGGCACTGATCGGATGCGCGCCGCCGTCCTCACGGCCTGGCGGGCCTCGCCCGCGCGGTTCCGGGAGGACGCCAACGCCGAGGAGGACTTCGCCCTCGGCGGCTACCGCGACCGCCTGATCGTCGAGCTGGCGCAGAACGCGGCCGACGCCGCCCTGCGCGACGGCGTGCCCGGCGTGCTGCGGCTGGAGTTGCGCGACGGCGTGCTCACCGCCGCCAACACGGGCGCGCCGCTCGACGCGGACGGGGTCGAGGGCCTGTCGACGCTGCGGGTGTCGGCCAAGCGTGACCACGTGGGCGCGGCGGGGCGCTTCGGCGTCGGCTTCGCCGCGATCGTGTCCGTCTGCGACGAGCCGTCGATCGGCTCACGGTCGACGGGCGCGGTCCGCTGGTCGCGCGAGGAGACGGCCGCGCTGGTGGCGGCCGAGCCGGCGCTGGCCGCCGAGCTGACCTCCCGCGAGGGCCACGTGCCGCTGCTGCGGCTGCCGTTCCCGGCCACCGTCGAGGTGCCCGACGGGTTCGAGACGTCCGTACGGCTGCCGCTGCGCCCCTCGGCCGAGGCGGTGGTGCGCCAGATGCTCGACGAGACGAGCCCCGCCCTGCTGCTCGGCATGCCGGCGCTGACCGCGATCGAGATCACCGTCGACGGGGTCACCCGCACGGTGGAGCCGTCCGGCTGGCACGTCGTGTCGGCCTCGGGCGAGTTCGCCCCCGAGGAGGTCGCGACCTATTTCGCCGACCGGCCGACGGAGGAGCGGGCCAGGCCTTACTGGTCGGTGCGCTGGGCCGTGCCGCTGGAGGCGGGCCCGCTGCCCGTGCCGCAGGTCGTCCACGCGCCGACGCCTTCCGACGAGCCGCTCGACCTGCCCGCGCTGCTCATCGCCTCCTTCCCGATGGCCACCGACCGGCGCCACGTCGCCCCAGGGCCGCTGACCGACTTCCTGGTCGAGCGGGTCGCCGAGACCTACGTCAAGCTGCTCGAACAGCTGCCGCGCACGCCCCGGCTGCTCGACCTGGTGCCCGCGCTGATGGGCAAGGGCGAGCTCGACGCCCGCATCAGGCGCGCGATCCTGCGCCTGTTGCCCGACGTGCCGCTGCTGCCCGCGCTGTCGGCGCCCGCGCCGGTGGTGACCTCGCCCTCCTTCGACGACGCCGCGCTCTACGACCCCGACGCCACCTGGCAGGTCGAGCACCCGGTGCGCGAGCCGTCCGGTGACGGGTGGGTGGTCTCCGGCAGGGAGGCGTCCGCCGTCCACGGTCCGGGGGAGCTGCTGGAGGTGCTCGCCGAGATCGTGCCCGGCCTGCTGCCGGCCGGCTGGCCCGCGCGGCATCCGGCGCTGTCGGCGCTCGGGGTGCGCCGGGTGGAGCTGGCCGACGTGGTCGACCAGCTGTCGGGTGAGGCGATCGAGGGGCGCGACCCGTCGTGGTGGCGTTCCCTGTACGACGTGCTGCCGGGCGACGACCCCGAGGCCCTCGGGGCGCTGCCCGTGCCGCTGGCCGACGGCCGCCTGGTGCGCGGTCCGCGCGGCACGCTCATCCTCAGCACGCCGCTCGACCTCGCGCCGCTCGGCCTGCGCATCGTGCACTCCGACGCGGCGCATCCGCTGCTGCTGCGCCTGGGCGCCTTCGAGGCCACGCCGCGCACGGTCCTCGACGACCCGCTGACCAGGACGGCGGTGGCGCAGTCGCTCGAGAGCGACGACCCCGACGCGGTGGCCAGGGCCGTCCTGTCGCTGGTCGACGCGGCGGGGCTGACGGCCGGCGAGGAGCCGTGGCTGTCGGAGCTGGCCCTGCGCGGTGTCGACGGCTCGCTGTACCCGGCGGGGGAGCTGCTCCTGTCGTCAGGAGCGCTGGCGGGGCTGCTGGTCGAGGACGCCGGCTTCGGCGTGGCCGCCGACACCTACGACGCGCGGGTGCTCACCGCCGTCGGCGTGCTCGACGGGTTCGCCGTCGTCAACGACGCCGACGTGCTGCTCGACGTCGACTCGTGCGACCACGACCTCGACGAGGAGGACGCCTGGCTCGACCACGTGCTCGACCTGCTGCCCTCGCTCGACGTGCCGCCGGTGGTGCCGGAGTTCACCGCGATCCGCGACCTGGAGCTGGTGGCCGACTGGCCGACCGCGCTGGCGCTGCTCACCAGGCCGCCGCTGCGGGGGGCGCTGATGCCGCTGCGGATCGAGGGCGTCGAGGTGCCGTCCTACACCGCCTGGTGGCTGTCCACCCACCGGGCCCTCGACGGGCGGCGGCCGGTCGAGCTGCGCCTGCCGGGAGCCGACCCGCTGCTCACCGGGCTGTACGACGAGGCCCCCTCAGGGCTCGACACGGGCGCGCTGGCGATGCTGGGCGTCCGCACCACGCTGACCGACCTGCTGGCCTCCCACGGCGGCCCTGAGGAGCTCCTGGAGCTCCTGGCGGATCCCGCGGTCACCGTCGACCGGGCCCAGCTGCGGGCGCTGTGGATGGCGCTGGCGGCCGTCGACCCGGCGCGGGTGGCTCCGCCGTCCTCGGTGCGGGCCGTTCTCGGTGGCGACATCGTGATCGCCGGGGCCGACGACGCGGTGATCGTGGAGGCCCCCGACCTGCTGCAGCTGGTGACCGACCGGCCGCTGGTGCTGGCCCCCTTCGACCTGGCCGAGTCGCTGTCGGAGCTGCTCGACCTGCCGCTGGCGGGCGAGCTGGTGACGGGGGAGGTCACCTCGTCAGGGGTGCGGCGCACGGTGCCCGCGGAGGTGAGGTCACTGCTGCCCGGCGCTCCCGAGGCGTACGTCGAGCACGAGAAGCTGCTGGTCGACGGGGTGCCGTGCGCCTGGCGCTACTTCGACGGGATGGTCCACTGCGACGGGGTCGACGGGCTGGCCAGGGGGCTGGCGTGGGCGACGGGGCAGTGGAACGACCGCCTCGCCGTCGCCGCCCTCCTGCGCGACCCCTCGGCGGTGCCGCTGCTGCTCGCTGAGTCCGACCTGTCCTGACCCTCGAGGGTGTGCCCCGGAGGCTCCTGGCCTTCCGGGGCGCTTCCCGCGGGCTTCCCTGAAGCCGCGTCGGGCCGGCGCCGGCGGCGAGGTCAGGTCAGCGCCGCGCCGACGATGACGATGAGCAGCAGCACGCCGAGCACGGTCGGGAGAAGCCAGAAACGAGGACGGTCCACGCGGCGTAGCCTAACCCCGCTCATCGGGTGCGAGAGCCCATCGCCCCAGTGACTCGTACCTCACCGAGGCGCCCAGGTGGCTGCGGACCAGATCGACCGCGTCGGCCGACCAGCTCGACCCGGCGAACGACGACAGCGCCTCCACCAGGGGGCGCAGGTCGGTGGGGTGGCGGGTGCGGCCGACCGTGAGATGCGGGCGGAACGGCTTGTCATCGGTCTGTACGGCTCCCGCCCGCCGCCCCGCCGCGCTGGCGGAGGCGGCGAGCCGTACCAGGGGGTCGCCGGTGAGGCCCAGCCAGAGCACGCGCTTGGCGAAGGCGCCCGCGCCGGTGAAGGCCACCCGCTTGACGGGATGGCGGGCGGCGGCGCGGGCCAGCCGTTCCTCGAGGTCGGGCAGGACGCGTTCGGGCACGTCCCCGTAGAAGGCGAGCGTGAGGTGCCAGGTCGCGCGGTCGGGGAAGCGCACGCCCTCCACCAGCCCCGCGACGGGCGCCAGGGCGGCGGCCACCTCGTCGAGGATCTCGGGCGGCGGGATGATCGCGGCGAACAGTCTCACAGGACCGATTCTCCCGCCCGCGGCCCTGGGGCGGCGGGCGGGGCTCGGGTCGCCGGCCGTCAGGCGGTGGCGAGGGCCGGCCGGGTGAGCCGGGTGGTGATCAACCGGCTGAGCAGGATCGCCAGGCCGGTGCCGGCCAGCGTGAGCACCCCGCCGAGCATGACGCCGACGCGGGGGCCGCCCATATCCGCGATCCAGCCGATCAGGGGCGCGCCGATCGGGGCGCCGCCGGTGAAGACCAGCACGTAGATGCCCATGACCCGGCCCCGCATCTCGGGCGAGGTGGACATCTGGACCAGCGAGTTGGCCGCGGTGTTGACGGTGATCAGCGCGATGCCGGTGGGGACCAGCAGCAGGAGGTAGACCGGGTAGAACGGGGCCACCCCGACCACGACCTGGAACAGTCCGAAACCGACGGCGCCGGCGATGAGCAGGCTGCGGGTCGGGCGGGCGCGGCGGGCCGCCAGCAGGGCCCCGGCGAGCGCGCCGACGGCGAAGGCGCTGGAGGCCACACCGAACGACGAGGCTCCCTGCCCGAAGACCTGGCGCGCCATCAGCGCGATCGACATCGAGAACGACTGCGTGAACATCGCCATGAACGCGATCACCAGGATGGGAAGCAGCAGCTCCGGGCGTTCGACGACGTAGCGCAGGCCCTCGCGCAGCTGGCCCTTGGCTCTCGGGACGAGCTCGGCCGGGGTCAGCTCCGACCTGCGCATGAGCAGCAGGCTCGAGATGACGCCGCCGAAGGTCAGCGCGTTCAGCAGGAAGATCGGGCCGGTGCCGATGGCGTACATGAGCACGCCGGCGACGGCGGGACCGACCACGCGGGCCAGGTTGAAGATCGAGGCGTTCAGCGCGATCGCGTTGGGCAGGTCGCGGCGACCCACCATCTCGACCACGAACGCCTGCCGGGTCGGCACCTCCACGCAGGAGATGACGCCGAGAAGGAAGGCCATCGTGTAGACGTGCCAGACCTGGGCCGAACCGGTGACGGTGAGGACGCCCATCGTCAGCGCCAGCATCGCCATGAGCGACTGGGCGACCACCAGGACGGGGCGCTTGGGGTAGCGGTCGGCGAGCACGCCGCCGAACAGGCCGAACATCAGCTGGGGAAGGAACTGCAGCGCGGTCGTGGCGCCGAGCGCCGCCGCGCTGCCGTGTGTCAGGTCGAGCACCAGCCAGTCCTGGGCGGTGCGCTGCATCCAGGTGCCGACGTTGGAGACGACGCCTCCGGCCGCGAACAGCCGGTAGTTGTGAACCCGAAGCGACCGGAACATTCCGGTCCTGGGTTCGTCAGGCTCTATATCTTGCTGAGCTTCTCCAGAATCGGCGCCGCCTGCCGGAGCACTGCCCGCTCCTCGGGTGTCAGCTCCTTCAAGCGCTGCGTCAGCCACGCCTCCTTCAACCGGCGCTCCTCCTTCAGCAGCGCCTTGGCGGCGTCGGTCACCGCCACGGTCACCTGCCGCCGGTCGGTCGGATGCGGCGAGCGCGCGACCAACCCGCGCTCCTCGAGCGCGGCGATCACCCGTGTCATCGAGGGTGGCTGCACCTTCTCGAGCTCGGCCAATTCGCCGGGGGTTATCCCTGAATGCCGTTCCACGGCGGCGAGCGTCGCGAACTGCGTG
This sequence comes from Nonomuraea sp. NPDC004354, assembly GCF_053602555.1. NCBI lineage: Bacteria > Bacillati > Actinomycetota > Actinomycetes > Streptosporangiales > Streptosporangiaceae > Nonomuraea > Nonomuraea sp. NPDC004354. Next base: position 54,232 of record NZ_JBSGDV010000019.1, read on the forward strand.
GGTGTCAGGGTGTGTGCCGCTGCCTGTCGTCGGAGTCGCCTGGTCAGCCGCGCCAGCGACACGCGCAGGACTGAGGCCAGGCCCGCGTCGCTGCGCAGGTCCATCTTGTGCGAGGGATTCGTTAGCACGTCTCATTACCCTTGCTAACTATATGGTTTGCCACGATATTCCCTTCGGTTGGGTTTGTCTCACCCATTGATACAGTGCGCCGCGCACTTCTTATTCTGGGTGACCGCGGCCTGGTGGGCGCCGGCGGAACGCTCGTGGTTCCCGCCCTGTCGGTTCTCGCCTACGAGTACGGCCGGCCGCTCCCGCTCAAGGGGCGACGCCAGGGCCGGTGGCGACGGCGGCCAGTGGCGACGGAGGGGGCCGGTGGCGACGGCGGCGTGCGTGGCGCTGCTCGCGGCGGCCGGCCTGGTCGGGCGGCGGCACGGTACTGGCCGCGTGCGGTCACGGCGGCCCTGCCGGTGGCCGCCGCGCTCGTCGGCGCGGCCCTGGCCATGATCGCGCGGACCCGCCAGGCCACCACGGCCTGGCGGGTCGAGGACGTCACATGCCGAGCAGGCTCCTGATCGGGCCGAGCGCGAAGTAGACGACGAACAGCGCCGCCACCACCCACAGCAGCGGGTGGATGTCGCTGCGCCTGCCCCTCGCCAGCTGGATGAGCACGTAGCTGAGGAAGCCCGCGCCGATGCCGTTCGAGATGGAGTAGGTGAACGGCATGAGGACGATCGTCAGGAACGCCGGGATCGCGATGCCGTAGTCGTTCCAGTCGATCTCGCGGACCGAGGTCATCATCATGAAGCCGACCACGACCAGCGCGGGCGCCGCCGCCTCGTACGGCACGACCACGACCAGCGGCGCCACCAGGATCGACAGCAGGAACAGGACACCGGTGACCACGGCCGCCAGACCGGTCCGCGCGCCCTCGGCGACACCGGAGGCCGACTCGATGTAGGTCGTGTTCGACGAGACCGAGCCCGCGCCGCCGGCCGCCGCGCCGATGGAGTCGACGAGCAGGATCTCGCGGGTGCGCGCCATCTGGCCGTCCTCGTCGACCAGGTTCGCCTGGCGGCCGACGCCCACGATGGTGCCCATCGTGTCGAAGAAGTCGGTCACCAGCAGCGTGAAGACGAACAGGATCGCCAGGATCACCGAGACCTGGCTGAACGCGCCGAGCGGGTCGAACTCGGTGAACAGCGTGAGCGGGTTGTGGAAGCCGAAGATCTGCTCGGGGAGGGTGGGGACGTTCAGCTGCCAGCCGGACGGGTTCGTCTTGGAGGCCGGGCCCGTGTTGGTGAGCGCCTCGACGACCATCGCCAGCAGGGTGGTGCCGACGATGCCGATGAGGATGGCGCCCTTGACCTTGCGCGCCACCAGCACGGCCGTGGCCAGCAGGCCGATGATGAAGACGAGCAGCGGCCACGACGTCAGCGCGCCCGCGATGCCCATCTCCAGCGGCGGTCCCGCGGCGACGCGGCGGACGAAACCGGCGTCCACGAAGCCGATCAGCGCGATGAACAGGCCGATGCCGACGCTGATCGCGGTCTTCAACTGGGCGGGGATGGCGTTGAACACGGCCACGCGGAACCCGGTCAGCACGAGGATCGCGATGATGACGCCCTCGAGGAAGACCAGGCCCATCGCCGCCTCCCAGGTCATCTGGGAGGCGATGCCGTACGTCACGAAGGCGTTGAGGCCGAGGCCCGCCGCCATGGCGAACGGCACCCTGCCGACCACGCCCATGAGGATGGACAGCAGGCCCGCGACGAACGCGGTGCCGGAGGCGACCAGCGGCAGGTTCGCGGCCAGGCCGTCGCCGATGAACTGGCCCTGGACGTCCTTGACGGTGCCGATGATGATCGGGTTCAGGACGACGATGTAGGCCATCGTGAAGAAGGTGGCCAAGCCACCGCGGACCTCGCGGGACACCGTCGAACCACGAGCCGAGATGGCGAAGAATCGGTCAAGGCCGGAAAGAGGGGGAGTTATTGTGTCTTTCACGCGCGAAGAGTGGCAGGGCTTGCCACCTGCCAAAAGACCTTGCGACCTGATCGAGACTGATTTGCCGCCATATCGCGCGAAACGGGACGTCGACTAGTCTGGACGACGTGAAGCAGGCATGGCGTCCCGACCCCGAGCCGCTCGAGACCAACGACCGGGCCGCCGTGCTCGTGGGGACAGGGCTGTGGGCCGTCGCCCTGGCCGTCCTGCTGATCGTACGGCCAGGGCCGGGCCACGAGTGGTGGATCTGGACCTGCGTGACGGGCATCGTCCTGGGCGGGTTCGGCTACTGGTTCGTCGACCGCAGGAGCCGCAGGCAGCTTCCGGCCGACCAGACCCCCGTCGAACCGCCGATCTAGGGCTCCGCTACCACGCGTAGTCCTCCGGGGCGGGGCTGTGCCCGGGGAAGATCTCGTCGAGCCGGGCGAGGGCCTTGTCGTCGAGCCTGATCTCCAGCGTCCGCATGGCGCCGTCGAGCTGCTCCATCGTGCGCGGGCCGATGATCGGCGCGGCCACCGCGGGCCTGGTCAGCAGCCAGGCCAGACCGACGTGCGCGGGATCCTCGCCGAGCTCGTCGCAGAACGCCTCGTACTGCTCGATCTTGTCGCGGTGCTTCTCGAGCTGCTTGACCATGTGCTCGGCGGCCGAGCGGCCCTTGTCGATCTTGCGGAGGACGCCGCCGAGCAGGCCGCCCGCCAGCGGACTCCAGGGGATGACGCCCAGGCCGTAGTCCTCGCACGCGGGCAGCACCTCCAGCTCGACCGCGCGGGTCAGCAGGTTGTAGTGGCTCTGCTCGCTGACCAGGCCGAACATGTTGCGCTTCGCGGCCGCCTCCTGCGCCTTGGCGATGTGCCAGCCGGCGTAGTTGGACGAGCCCGCGTAGATGATCTTGCCCTGCCGGCGCAGGACGTCGATCGCCTCCCAGAACTCCTCGACCGGGGTCTCCCTGCCGATGTGGTGGGCCTGGAAGATGTCGATGTAGTCGGTCTGGAGCCGCCGCAGCGAGGCGTCACAGGCCCTGCGGATGTGCAGCGCGGACTGCATGCTCTCGTTCGGCCACTCGCCCATCCTGCCGTGGAACTTCGTGGCGATGACCGTGCGCTCCCTGCGGCCGCCGCCCTGGGCGAACCACCGGCCGACGATGTTCTCGGTCACGCCCTCGCCGAGCTTCCAGCCGTAGACGTCGGCGGTGTCGAAGAAGTTGATGCCGAGCTCGTGGGCCCTGTCCATGATCGCGAAGGAGTCTTCCTCCGTGGTCTCGGGGCCGAAGTTCATCGTGCCGAGACAGAGCGGGCTGACCTTGAGGCCACTGCGTCCAAGGTTCACGTATTCCATGAGACCCACCCTAAGAACCCGGACCCCACTCCAGGCCAGTCCTTTCGATATAACGCTGGCTTTCGACGGCGTGCTGGTCCGGCTGTTCACCGGCGACCCGGCGGTGCGCGCGCAGGTGTCCGCGATGGTGATGGTCGCGCTCCTGCCGCTGCTCGTGCCGGCGTCGGTCGCCGACGGCTGGCAGGCGGCGCGCGGATAGGGATGGTCACTGCTGGGGCATGATGGGCGGATGGGGGATGTCCTGGTTCGCACGCTTGCTGGGGTCGGGGTGGCGGTCGTGCTGCCGGTGACTCCTGCCTTCGCCGTCGGTACGCCCGCGGTCCCGGCACCCGCCGTGTCCACGGCTGCCGGTTCCACGCCCGGGCTTCTCGCGCCCGCCGCGGTGACTCCTGCTGCCGCCGAGGGGAGCCTGGCTGAGGGCCGTCCCGCCGCGGCGACCCCTGCCGCGGGCAGTCCCGCCGCTGAGGGGACTCCCGCGGAGGGGGAGCGCGAGACGGTCGCGTTCAGGATCTCCGATCCGCGGATCACCGAGTCGAGCGGGCTGGCGCTCTCGCCGACCCGTGAGGGCGTGGTCTACACCCACAACGACAGCGACGCGGGGCCGGTCTTCTACGCGCTCGACGACGACGGGAAGACCAAGGCGACCTTCACCCTGCGGGGCGCCCAGGCGCGTGACTGGGAGGCGATGGCCGCCAGCAGGGATCCGGCGACAGGGCGAGGCGTGCTGTGGTTCGCCGACATCGGCGACAACTTCGACGGCGCCTGGCCGGACATCTCCGTCTACAAGGTGATGGAGCCCGGCACGCTGCGCGACGCGACGCTGCCCGCCGTGCGCTACCGGTTCACCTACGAGGACGGCGGCCACAACGCCGAGGGCATCATGGTCAACCCGAAGACCGGCCGGCTGTACGTGGTGACCAAACAGTTCGCGGGGGCGATCTACGAGGCGCCCAGGCGGCTGCGGGCGAGCGGGACGAACGTCCTGCGCAAGGTGGGCTCCGCGCCGATCATGGCGACGGACGCGGCCTACGCGCCCGACGGGTCGAGCTTCGTCATCCGTACCTACTTCTCCGCGACGGTGTTCAGCGGGTTCGACGAGCAGCTGGCGAAGGTGTCGATGCCCGCGATGGACCAGGCGGAGTCGATCGCCTACACCCGGGACGGCACGGCGCTGCTCACGGGAACCGAGGGCGCCGACAGCCCGGTCTACCGGGTGCCGTTGCCCGCCAAGGCGCTGCCGTCGCCGTCCCCCTCGCCGTCGGCGCGGGCCGAGGAGGCGGCCGAACCGGCGGAGGACCAGGAGAGCACGCCCGCCTCGGCAACGGCGGCGGACGCCCCCGGCGGGATCACGGGACGGGACATCCTGGTGTGGCTGGCGGTGGCGCTGGGCGCCACCGGTGTGATCACGTTCATCGCCAGGAAGACGCGCTGAGTCGGGATGCTCAGGCGTATCTGAGTAGCGAGACGCAAGCGATCATCAAGTGGGTGCGGCATTGTTCTCCGCATGCACGTGAACTGTCCTGATTGCGGGCTTCCCCTCCACGGGCCCGTGACGGCATGCCCCCGGTGCGCGCTGCCGCTGGCGGGGCCGGTAGCGGTGGAACTCTGGCAGGTCGACGGGGCGCTGGCGGGGCTCAGGGCGCGCGAGGCGGAACTGAACGCGCGCCGGGAGCACCTGCTCTCCCTCCTGCGCGCCGACCGCGCCCGGTTCCAGGGGCAGGCGGAACGGCCCGCGCCGGGGGTCGCCCCCCAGGGTGTCGATCCGGGTCCCGCGGGGGCCTTCGCCGGCGACTCGGCTTCTCCGGGCCGCCAGGAGGGGGCCGGCGCGGGGCCGACGGGGGATGCGGGGGCAGGCGCCGGCGCGGGGGTGGCGGGAGCCGGCGGGCCCGCGGGGCCGGTCGCGGGCGGCCGGGCGCAGGGTGCGGCTGTCGGCGGTGGTGCGGGCGGCTGGGCGCAGGGTGCGGGTGCCGGCGGTGGTGCGGGCGGCGGCGCGGGCGGCTGGGTGCCGGGGGGTGCGCGTGCCGGCGGTCCCGGGCAGGCGGCGCGGCCGGAGGTGTCGAAGCGGACGGCCCAGAACGTGCTGCTCATCCTCGGCGGCCTCATGCTGGCCGTGGCGGCGATCGTGTTCACGGTCGTCAGCTGGGGCCACCTCGGCATCGGCGGCAGGGCGGCCATCCTCGCGGGCCTGACCGGGGTGACGCTGGCCGTACCGGCGCTGCTGCTCAGGCGCGGGCTCAACGCGACCGCGGAGACCATCGGCGTGCTCGGGCTGGCGCTGATGCTGCTCGACGGGTACGCGGCGCGCAGGGTCGGCCTGGTCGGCGGCCTGGACGGGTGGGACTACACCGCGGCCACGCTCGCGGTGGTGGCCGCGGCGGCGGCCGGCTACAGCAGGGTGTTGCCGCTCAAGGTGCCGATGCCGCTGGCGGTGGTGCTGCTGCAGGCGCCGCTGCCGCTGCTGTCGATCGGCCACGGCGGCGGCTGGACGAGCGGGGCGCTGGCCGCCACGGTCGCCCTCGACGCCGCCATCTGGACGTCGGCCGCGCGCGGCCGGGCGGCACGCGTCACGGCCACGGTGTGCCTGGCCGTCATGGGGACGGTCACGTTGATGTGGGCCGGGCTCGCGTCGTTCGCCACCCACGGGCCGTGGCATGCGGCCGGGCTGGTGGTGCTGGCGGCGGTCGGCGGGTACGTCGCGTTCCGGTCGGACGAGGCGGTCGGCAGGGGCGTCGCGGCCGTCGGGTCGGCGACAGCGTTCGTCGTGGCGGCGGGCGCGTTGCTGATCGAGCCGCTGCCGTCGGCCTGGCGGGTGGTGCCGTACACGGTGGCCGCGCTGGCGGTGGCGACGGCGGCCAGGTGGCTTCCGGTACGGCTGCGCGCGCCTTACGCCTATGCCGGGGTGGGCCTCGCGCTGGTGAGCGCGGTGCCGGTCGTGCCGCAGGCGCTGCTGGCCCTGCTGCAGGCGCCGGTGATGGGGGACGAGTCCTTCCGTCTGGGGACACTCGTCATGGTGCGGTCGGCGCCCGTCGTGTTCGTCCTGCTGGCGGCGGTGCCGCTGATCGTGGGCCGGGCGCGGTGGATGGCGCCGGTCTCGGTGGTGGCGGCGGTGCTGGTGGCGCCGGTGGCGTACGGGCTGCCGTACACGGCGGTGGTGGCCGTCCAGCTGGTCGTGGCGGTGGGGTGCACGCTCGCCGCGGCGCTCCTGGGGACGGCACGGGCAGCCGTGCGCGTGGACGGGACGGGACGGGCAGTCGCGCGCGCGGAGGGGACGGAACAGGCAGCCGCGCGCATGGAGGGAACGGGACGGCCAGCCGCGCGCGCGGAGGGGCCCGGCGGGGTGCCGGTGGCCGGTGGCCCTCGGGCGCGGATGGCGGGGATCGTCGGCGGTGCTGCGCCGTGGGCGTGGACGGCGGGGGTTTCCGGCGGGCTCGCGGTGTTGTGGTCGCTGAGCGAGCGGGCCGTGGCCTACGTGGTGCTGGGGGTGCTGCTGGTGGCGTGGGGCGCGCTGTACCGGCGGCCCGCGGCGCTGGTGGGGGCGTCGTTCGCGGGTACGGGGCTGGTGTGGCTGGCGCTGGACGGCCTGGGCGTGGTTCCCAGGGACGCGGCGGCGACGGGGCTCGCGGTGGGCGCGGCGCTGGCCCTGCTCGGCTGGTACGGCACGCGAGGCGCGCCACCGGCGCTGGGGTCGGCACCGTCGCAGTCGTCGGCGCCGTCGCCGCCTCAGGGGCCGGTCGCTCTCGCGGGCGCCTGGACGCAGGGGGGTGACTCCGGGGGAGCACTGGGATCGGGTCCTCTGGGCGAGGGCGCCGATCGTCCCGGGCCGGGGCAGGTCGGCGGCAGTCCCGGGGTGACGCCGGGCGACGGTCACCCAGGGCCGGTGGGGCCTGGCGGTGGGCCGGGAGTGACGCCAGGCGACGGTCACCCGGGGCCGGTGGGGCCTGGCGGTGGGCCGGGGGTCATGCCGGGTGCCGGTCACCCGGGGTCGGTGGGGCCCGGTGGCGGCACGGGGGTGTTGCCGGGTGGCGGTCGTCCTGGGGTGCTGGGGGGCGGTGGTGCTTCTGCGGGCGGGACGCTGCTGGGGGTCGCCGCGCGGGACGGCTCGTGGGCGGCGTTCACCGGGCGGGTGACGGCGGTCCTGATGGCGGTCGCGGCCGTGCTGATCGTCGGGGACGTGCTGGTCGGGACGCTGGGGGCGTACCTGCCGGTGGTCGACGCGTGGAGTGGCGCGCCGGCCTTCGCAGGGGGCAGGCCGCTGGCGCTGGTCGCGGTCGGCGTGGCGGGGGCGGTGGCGGCGCTGGCGACCCGGCCGGCGTTCGGGGTGCCGGCGGGCGCCGTCGCGCTGGCGGTGGTGCCGGTGACGGTGCGCGTGCCGTACCCGGTGGTGCTGGTCCTGCTGGTGCTGGGGGCCGCGGCCGCCGCGGCGGTGGCGGCCCGCGGGCCGGGGCACGCGGTGGTCAGGCGGGGGAGCGCGGGGGCCGCGCTCTGGCTCGGGTCGCTGGCGCTCGGCTGGGCGCTGGCGGTGCAGGCGGCGACGCTGGCGGTGCTGCCCGCGCTGGCGGCCGTCGCGGCGCTCACCGGACTGCTGTGGGCGGACGTCCGAGGTCCCGGCGGCGTCGCGGGCGGAACGGGGCGGGCGCGGTTCGGCTGGACGGTGCTGTCCGGGGCGCTCGTCGCGGGCGAGGTGGTCGCGGTGGCGGCCGCGTTCGAGGTGCGGGTGGTGGAGGCCTACACGCTGCCGTTCGCGGTGTTGCTGCTGGTCGCCGGCTGGTGGGGGGCGCGCGGCAGGGCGCTGTCCTCGTGGCCGGTGTACGGGCCGGGCCTGGCGCTGGCGTTCGGGCCGAGCCTGGTGCAGGCGGCCACCCCGCTCAGGGCGTTGCTCCTGGGTACGGCGGCGCTGGCCGTGACGCTGGCGGGCGCCAGGTGGCGGCTGCAGGCGCCGACCGTCATGGGCGCGCTCACGGTGGCCGTGGTGGCGGTGCGGGAGCTGGCGCCGTGGATCGCCGATCTGTTCGGCGTGGTGCCGCGGTGGGTGCCGATGGCGCTCGGCGGCCTGCTGCTCGTGGTGGTGGGCGCCACCTACGAGGCGCGCAAGCGGGACGTGCGCAGGCTCAGGGACGCTGTCGCAAGGTTGCGGTGAACGCCTCGCCGCGCAGGGCCCGCTCGACGACGCTGATCGAGCGGGCCAGCCGGACCAGGCGCGGCCCCTCCGCGCGGTAGACGTCGAGCACCGCCTCGACGGCGTGCGGCGGCAGCCGGTCCTTGAGGTCGACGGCCGCGCTCCGGTAGCCGGCCCTGGCCGCCGCGATGGCCGAGTCGACGTGGTGGCCGGCCATCCTGGCCAGGGCGATCGGGTGGCGGCGGAGCACCTCGTAGCCGCGGTAGTCGGGCGGTACGGCGTCGAGCAGCCAGGCCACGGCCGAGGTCTCCCAGTCGGGGACGCTGGGCGGGCGGACCTCGGGCGGCCACTCCGGTGGGACGTACATGAGACTCATCGTACTCATGTTCGACTGTGCGACCGTGGAGGGGCGACGGTCAGCTCGCACGTGCCGTTCTCGCAGGAACGCCGCAACCGGCCTCTGGAGATGGTCTGCGCGAGTCCGATCGCCCAGCAGGTCGGGCAGCCGCGCAGGGCGAGCAGCCCGACCGGCGCGAGCAGGAGGGCGGCGAGGCCGAACGTGGGAACGAGCGCGAGCGACCCGATCAGCGCGCCGAACCCCACCACCCCGCGGAGCAGGTGCCGGGGCACCGACGCGCTCGCGAAGCTTCGATCGTCAGTGGTCATCATCGCCTCCGATGGCGGTGTCGAGGGTGCCGTGCAGTGTGTCGTGAACCGCGGCGCGGGCGCGGTGCAGCCGGGACTTCATGGCGGCGGTGCTGAGGCCGAGCGCGTCGGCGACCATCCGCCCGCTGTGGCCCTGGACGTCTCGCATGATCAGCACCCGGCGCTGGTCGTCGGGCAGCGCGGCGATCGCCGCCGCGACCCTTTCGGCCTCCAGGCGGCCCAGGACCTCGTCCTCGGCCGACGGCAGGGCCGTGCCGGCCGATGACGGGGTGTCCTCGGCCGGCGGGAACTGCCGCAGCATCAGCCGCGCCTGGCGCAGGCACTCGTTGCGGACGATGCGGAACATCCACGAGGCCAGCGCTCCGGAGGCGCGCAGCATCCCGATCTTCCGGTACAGGATGATCAGCGCCTCCTGCGCGGCGTCCTCGGCGTCCTCGGGCGAGGCGCACAGGGCATGCGCGAATCGCCGTACGTGCGGGTGGGAGCCGGAGACCAGCGCGGTGATCGACTCGACGTCTCCACGCTGGGCGGCGGCGATCAGCACGTCGTCGGGCCAGGCACGGTCAGCCACGCGAGCGGCTCCTTCGGCGCAGCACGACGACGGAGCACGTGCAGACGAGAACGGCCGCGGCGATGACGGCACCAACGATCATGACAACCTCCGGATCCGGGTCCGGCGCGGTGGCCGGACATCTATGAGAGGCGTTTCGGTCGCGAAAGGATTCACCGTCGCCGTCCGGCACTTGAGACGGCAAACATCCAAGCGCTAGCTTCCAGAGCATGCGCGTGTTGGTGACGGGTGCGTCGGGCTTCATCGGTTCCCACGCGGTCGTCGCGTTGCGCGAGGCGGGCCATGAATGCCTTCTTCTGGTGAGAAATCCGGAAAAGGTGAAGAAGGTGGTCAAGGTACCCGGTGTCCTCTACCAGGCGGACATCACGGACGCGGAAGCCGTACGGAAGGCGCTGGCACAGTGTGACGCGGTCCTGCACGCCGCCGCGGACATCGGCGTGACCGGGCACGAGGTCGACCTGCACGGCGCGAACGTCCGCGGGCTGAAGAACGTGCTCGCCCAGGCCGTGGAGCTCGGGCTGGACCCGATCGTGCACCTGTCCACCGTCGCGGTGTTCGTGCCGCCCAGCCACCCCGTCATCACCGTGGACAGCCCGCTGGCCAGGCCGCGCAACGCCTACGGCATGACCAAGCTGTACGGCGAGCGCTACGCCAGGGATCTCGACGGCGTGACCATCGTCTACCCCGGCGGCGTCGTCGGCCCCGGCCAGCCCACGCTCGACGCGCTCAACGAGGGCATCAGGGCCGGGCTCAGGCAGGGCTGGCCGATCGTGCCAGGCGGGGTGAACGTGCTCGACGTGCGCGACCTGGCCGTCGCGCTCGCCCGGTGCTTCACCCCCGGCAAGGGCGCCCGCCGCTACCTGTTAGGCGGACATTTCCTGACCTGGGGGCAGATGGCGACGCTCTGCGAGGACGTCACGGGACGGCGGGTGCGGCGCTTCAGGATCCCCGGCGCGCTGCTGCGAGCCACGGGCTCCACGCTCGACGCGCTGAAACGCGTCGTGCCCCTCGACCACCCGCTGACCCGCGACGCCGCCGACATCATGCTGACGCTCGTCCCCACCGACGACGTCCCGACGCTGCGCGAGCTGGGGGTCTCGCTGCGACCCGTGGAGAACACCGTGGCGGACACGGTGAGATGGCTCATCGCTGAAGGACACTTGACCATATGACAGAGCGGATCGGCGTCATCGGAGCGGGCATCGTCGGCTTGGCCGTCGCCCGGGAGCTCGCGCGCACCAGAGGCGCCGAGGTGATCGTCCTGGAGGGGGAGAACCGGGTCGCGGCCCACCAGACCGGCCACAACAGCGGGGTCGTCCACGCCGGCATCTACTACCAGCCGGGTTCGCTCAAGGCCACCCTGTGCCGGGAGGGCATGGCGCTGCTGCGGGAGTACTGCGCCGAGCACGGCCTGCCGTACGAGGAGGTGGGCAAGCTCGTGGTCGCCTCCACGGCGGCCGAGCGGCCCGCGCTGCGCGCGCTCGCCGAGCGGGCCAGGGCCAACGGCGTCCCCGGCATCGCCGAGCTCGACGCGCTGGCCCTGCGCGAGGTCGAGCCGCACGCGGTGGGCGTCGCCGCCGTCCACTCGCCGCACACCGCGATCGCCGACTTCCCGGCCGTCGCCCGCCGGCTCGCCCGCGACGTGGCCGAGCTGGGCGGCTCGCTACGGCTGGCCCACCCGGTCAGGGCGATCCGTGAGACCGCGAGCGCGGTGGAGGTCCTGGCCGGTCGCCGGAAGTTCGCCTTCGACCGGCTCGTGGCGTGCGCCGGGCTCGGCACCGACGCCGTCGCCAGGATGGCGGGACAGCCGGGCGAGGTGCGGATCGTGCCGTTCAAGGGCGAGTACTACGCGCTGGCCGGGTCGGCCAAGGACCTGGTGCGCGGCCTGATCTACCCGGTGCCCGACCCCCGCTACCCGTTCCTCGGCGTCCACCTGACCCGGCGCATCGACGGCGAGGTGCTGGTCGGGCCAAACGCCGTGCTCGGCGACGTGCGCGCGCTGCTGACCTGGGAGGGCACCCGCAGGCTCGCGCGCCGCCACTGGCGCACCGGCCTGCGGGAGCTGTACGGCTCGGCGGTCAAGGGCGCGTTCGTCCGCGCCGCCAGGCGTTACGTCCCGGCGATCACGGCCGCCGACCTCGCGCGCACCGAAGGAGGCGTGCGCGCCCAGGCCGTCTCCCGCGACGGCGGCATGGTCGACGACTTCGTGGTCGACCTCCACGGCCGGATCGCGCTGGTGCGCAACGCGCCCTCTCCCGCCGCCACGTCCAGCCTGGCGATAGCCAGGCATATCGCGGGGATTGTCCCAGCACTCGCCCGTTAAGGGCATTCTTAGATGTGATGGCCACTATGGACGCCGTGGAAGCACGCCTGCTGATCGTCGAGGACGAGCCGAACATCCTCGAGCTACTCGCCGCGAGCCTGAGGTTCGCGGGTTTCGACGTGTCCACCGCGAAGAACGGGCTCGACGCGGTCACCGCCGTGCAGCGGCACCGGCCCGACCTCGTGGTGCTCGACGTGATGCTCCCCGACCTGGACGGGTTCGAGGTCGTGCGGCGGCTGCGCAGCAGCGGGCAGGGCACGCCGGTGGTGTTCCTCACCGCTCGGGACGAGACGGAGGACAAGATCCGCGGGCTCACGATCGGCGGCGACGACTACGTCACCAAGCCGTTCAGCCTGGAGGAGGTGGTGGCCAGGATCCGGGCGGTGCTCCGCCGTACCGCGGGAGACCCGCAGGCGCCGCCGCCCCGGCTGACGTTCGCCGACATCGAGCTCGACGAGGAGAGCCACGAGGTGTGGCGCGGCGGCCGGCCGGTGTCGCTGTCGCCGACGGAGTTCAAGCTCCTGCGCTACTTCATGGCCAACGCGGGCAGGGTGCTGTCCAAGCCGCAGATCCTCGACCACGTCTGGGACTACGACTTCAGGGGCGAGGTGGGCATCGTCGAGTCGTACGTGTCGGTGCTCCGCCGCAAGATCGACAACAGGGAGCCGCGGCTCATCCACACCCTGCGCGGTGTCGGCTACGTGCTGCGCAGCCCTCCCGAGACATGACCCTCAGGATCAAGCTGATCGCCGCGACGCTCGCGTTGCTGGCCTTCGGGCTCACGTTCATCGGCGTGCTGAGCGTCTCGGTCCTGCACACCTACCTGATCGACAGGGTGGACACGCAGATCTCGGTGGTGGCCGCCAGGGCGCTCATGCGGGTGCAGCACCGGGGCGCCCCGGCGCTGAAGAACCTGGTGCTGGAGCCCGACGTGATCGTCAAGGCGGGCGGCCCGTGGGTCAGCGGCCTCGACGCAGACCACCGGCAGCTGCCCGTCGTGCCGGTGCCGCCGCCGGCCGTGCCGACGACCGTGCCCGCCGTCTCCGGCGACGGCGAGTGGCGGGTGCAGGAGGTGCGCGGCCCGGACAACGCCGTCGTGCTGATCGCCATGGACCTGGACGAGGTCACGCAGATCACCCGCAGGCTGGCGCTCATCGAACTGCTCGGCGGCGGCGGCATCATGCTGATCCTGACCGTCGTGGGCATCACGAGCGTGCGCAAGAGCATGCGCCCGCTGGCCCAGATCGAGCGTACGGCGGAGGCCATCGCCGGCGGCGAGCTCGGCAGGCGGGTGCCCGACGGCAACCCGCGCACCGAGGTCGGACGGCTCGCTCGCGCGCTCAACGGCATGCTCGCCCAGATCGAGGCGGCCTTCGCGGCGCGGACGGCGTCGGAGAACGCCGCCAGCAGGTCGGAGGAGCGGATGCGCCGCTTCGTCGCCGACGCCGCCCACGAGCTGCGCACACCGCTGACCACGATCCGCGGCTTCGCCGAGTACGCCAGGCAGAACCCCGAGGCCGATCCCGCCGAGATGCTGGCCAGGGTCGAGCGCGCGGCGGGCCGGATGAGCCTGCTGGTCGACGACCTGCTGCTGCTGGCCAGGGTGGACCAGCAGCGTCCGCTGCAGATGCGGCCCGTCGACATGCTGGCGCTGGCCGCCGACGCCGTCCACGACGCCCGCATCCTGGCCCCCGAACGCGGCATCTCGCTGGAGGTCGTGGGCGGGGCCGCCCTCATCGTCTCCGGCGACGAGGTACGGCTGCGCCAGGTCGTCGGCAACCTCATGTCCAACGCGCTCACCCACACCCCCGCCGACACGCCCGTCACCATCAGGGTCGGCGCCGCCGGCGCCACGGTGTTCCTGGAAGTGGTGGACAAGGGGCCCGGCCTCACGCCCGAGCAGGCCGAACGGGTCTTCGAGCGCTTCTACCGGGCCGACTCCGCGCGCGCCCGCCGGTCGGAGGACGACAGGGGCAGCGGCCTCGGCCTGGCCATCGTCGCGGCGCTGGTTGAGGCGCACGGCGGCAGCGTGGTCGTGCACAGCGTGCCCGGCGAGGGCGCGACGTTCAGGGTCGAACTCCCACTCGCTCCTGAGTAACCCTTCAGCTTTTCCTCAGGCTGCTGCGGCACGCTGGCGGGGTGAACACACCTGAGGCGTTGATCCTGGTGGTGGACGACGAGCCGAGCATTCGCGACCTGCTCTCCGCCAGCCTGCGCTTCTCCGGCTTCGAGGTGCTGACCGCCGCCGACGGCCTGGAGGCCGTGGAGATCGCCGAGCGGGCCAGGCCCGACCTCGTGGTGCTCGACGTGATGCTGCCCGACCTCGACGGGTTCGAGGTGGCCAGGCGGCTGGAGGCGCCCGTGCTGTTCCTGACCGCGCGCGACGCGGTCGACGACAAGCTGACCGGGCTCGGGCTCGGCTCCGACTACGTGACCAAGCCGTTCAGCCTGGAGGAGGTGCTGGCCAGGGTGCAGGCGGTGCTGCGCCGTACCAGGGGGGAGGTGGGCGGCGCCCGGCTGCAGGTGGCCGATCTGGTGCTGGACGAGACCGAGCGCGAGGTGTGGCGCGGCGGGCGGCAGGTGCACCTGTCGCCGACCGAGTACAAGCTGCTGCACTACTTCATGGCCAACGCGGGCAGGGTGCTGTCCAAGGCGCAGATCCTCGACCACGTGTGGAACTACGACTTCGGCGGTGACGCGGGCGTGGTCGAGTCGTACGTGTCGTACCTGCGGCGCAAGGTCGACGACGTGGAGCCGCGCCTCATCCACACGCTGCGGAGCGTCGGATACGTGCTCAGGGAGCCGCCGGCCGAGTCCTGAGCCGGACCAATGCCACGAATCCGTCGTGGCGGTCCCGACGAGCTCGGCTCCACTGGCTAGCGTGGGGGCATGGACCTCCTCGAGGCGTTGCGTTCGCTGCGGGGCCTGCTCGACCGCGAGCTGTTCCCGCTGGACATCGGGGACGTGGCGGCCGACAGGCGAGCGCTGCGCGAGCTGAAGGGACAGCTGGACGACTACCTGTTGCCCAGGCTGGCCGCGATCGACGCGCCGCTGCTGGCCGTCGTGGGCGGCTCGACCGGTGCCGGCAAGTCGACGCTGGTCAACTCGCTCGTCGGGGCCGACGTGTCCGAGCCGGGCGTGCTGCGGCCCACCACGCTGGCGCCGACGCTGGTGGCGAGCCCGGCCGACACGCCCTGGTTCATGTCCTTGGCGGTCCTGCCCGGACTGCCGCGTGTGACAGGAGCCTCCGGCGACCCGGGCACGCTGCGGGTGGTGAGCGCGCCCGCGCTGCCGCAGGGTCTCGCGCTGCTCGACGCGCCCGACATCGACTCGGTGGTGACCGCGAACAGGGAGCTGGCGGCGCAACTGCTCGCGGCGGCCGACCTGTGGCTGTTCGTCACCACCGCCGCCCGTTACGCCGACGAGGTTCCGTGGAGCTTCCTGCGCTCGGCGCGCGAGCGGAGCACCGCGCTCGCGATCATCCTCGACCGGGTGCCGCCCGACGCGGTCGGGCCCGTCTCCGCCGACCTGGCCCGCCTGCTGGAGGTCAACGGCCTCGCGGGCACGCCGCTGTTCACCGTCCAGGAGGCGGTGCTGCTGACGGAGAGGGGGCGGCTGCACCCCGACGCCGTGCGCCCGATCAACGACTGGCTGGCGCGACTGGCCGCCTCCTCGGCCGCGCGGGCCCGGGTGGTGCGCCAGACGCTCGCGGGAGCGCTGGACAGCCTGGGGAGCAGGGTCCCAGCGCTGGCGGTGGCCGTCGCCAGGCAGCGCAAGGGCGCCGAACGGCTGGCCGACATCGTCGCGGCGGCCTACTCGGGCGGGATGGCCGACTTCGACGAGGGCATGCGGGACGGCTCGCTGCTGCGCGGCGAGGTGATGGCGCGATGGCAGGACTTCATCGGCACCGGCGACCTCATGCGCTCGCTCGAGTCGCGCATCGGCTGGCTGCGCGACCGGCTGTCAGCGGTGCTCACCGGACGGGAGGCGCCGCAGGCCAGGCTGCGGGTGGCGCTGGAGAGCGGCGTCGCCGCGCTGATCAGGGGGGCGGCGGACGCGGCGGCCGAGCGGGCCCTCGACGGCTGGACGGCGGCGCCCGGCGGCAAGGACCTGCTGGAGAAGGCGGGGGCGCTCGCCGCGGCCAGGCTGGGCCGCGCCTCGTCCGGCATCGACTACGACGACGTGGTGCGCGGCTGGCAGGGTTACGTGCTCGACCTGGTCAGGGAGGAGGGCGCGGCCAAGCGCACCAGCGCGCGGGCGGCCTCCTTCGGGGTCAACGGGGCGGGGCTGCTGCTGATGCTCGCGGTCTTCGCCTCCACGGGCGGGCTGACGGGGGTGGAGATCGGCATCGCGGGCGGCACGTCGGTGCTGTCGCAGAAGGTCCTGGAGGCGATCTTCGGGGACCAGGCGGTGCGGACGCTGACGGCCAAGGCGCGGGAGGACCTGCGGTCCAGGGTGCAGGCGCTGCTCGACGCGGAGGCGGCCAGGTTCACGTCGTTGCTGGAGGAGGTGTCGGTGCCGGAGGGCATGGCGGGCGAACTGCTGGCGGCGGCGCACGCGGTCCGCGACCACCGAGCCGAACTCCCGGCGGCCCCGACCAACGGACTCCCGGCGGTCGAGGCGCCGGAGCTCGCGAGCGGACAGGCCGATCCGGAGGTCGCGAGCGGACAGGCCGATCCGGAGCTGGCGGGCGGGCTGGTCGATCCGGTCGAGGTGCGGGAGGACCCGGCGGGCGAGGACGGGCGGCGGCCGGCGCGGGGTGGGGAGGGCGCGTGAAGCTGTCGCGGCGCGAGGAGATCCCCTCGCTGGACGACCGGTTGACCGGCCTGCTGAAGGCGGCGGAGCTCGCGGAGGGCAGGCTTCCCGACGAGCCGGTCTCGGCGGCGCGGGAGGTGGCCGAGCGGGCAGGCGCACGGCGCGAGCTCTCGGTCGACCACACGGTGGTCGCGCTCGCGGGCGCGACGGGCAGCGGCAAGTCGTCGCTGTTCAACGCGCTGGCGGGCGGCGAGCTGGCCACGGTGGGCGTCACCAGGCCCACCACCTCGACCGCCCAGGCGGCGCTGTGGGACGGCACGGGAGCAGGACCGCTGCTCGACTGGCTCCAGGTGCCGCACCGCCACGAGGTGACCGGCGACCCCCAGGGGCTGGTCCTGCTCGACCTGCCCGACCACGACTCCATCGAGCTGACCCACCGGCTGGAGGTGGACCGGCTGGTCGAGCTGGTCGACCTGCTGGTGTGGGTGGTCGATCCGCAGAAGTACGCAGACGCCGCCCTCCACGACCGCTACCTGCGCCCCCTGGCCGAGCACGGCGAGGTGATGGTGGTCGTGCTCAACCAGATCGACAGGCTGCCGCCGGGCGCGGCCGAACGCTGCGCGGCCGACCTGCGCCGCCTGCTCGACGAGGACGGCCTGCGCGGCGTGCCCGTGATGGGCGCCTCGGCGCGGACCGGCGCCGGGCTGGCCGAGCTGCGCGCCCTGCTGGAGGAGCGCGTCGCCGAACGGACGTCGTGGGCGGCCCGCCTGGCGGCGGACGTGTCCACCGCCGCGGGACGCCTCGCCGCCGCCGGCGCGGCGGACCACTCCGGCCCCGCCGTCCCGCGAGAGGGGCGGCTCACGACGGCGCTCGCCGAGGCGGCGGGCGTGCCGCTGGTGGTGGAGGCGGTCGCCAGGGCCCACACGCACCGCGCGGTGGCCGCGACCGGCTGGCCGGTGACCAGGTGGATGCGCAGGTTCAGGCCCGACCCGCTGCGCAGGCTGGGGCTGGGGAGCGGCGCGAAGGGCGAGCTGGTGGGCAGGACCTCGCTGCCCGAGGCGTCGGCCGTGCAGCGGGCCCGCATGGAGACCGCCATCAGGGACGTCGGCGAGGCGGCCGCGCGCGAGCTGCCCCCGCCGTGGGCCGTGGCCGTACGGCACGCGGCCCGCTCGCGCGAAGGCGAGCTGGCGGCGGCGCTCGACAAGGTGGTGGCGGCCGCCTCGTTCGGTGTGACGCGCAGCCCCCGCTGGTGGGCGGCCGTCGGCGGGCTGCAGTGGCTGGTGTTCGCGGCGACGGTGCTCGGCGCGGTGTGGCTCGGCGTGCTGTTCCTGCTGACCTATCTGCGGCTGCCCGAGCCGCCCCTGCCGACGGTCGGCGAGGTGCCGTGGCCGACCGTCCTGCTGATCGGCGGGGCGATCGCCGGCCTGCTGATCGCGCTGCTCTCCCGGCTGGCCGCACGGCTGGGCGGCCGGCGCAGAGCCAGGCGGGTCGCGAGGGCGCTGCGGTCGGCTGTGGCGGAGGTGGGCGAGGAACTGGTGCTGGAGCCGGTGAAGGAGGAGCTCGACAGGTACGTCCGCTTCACCGAGGCGCTGGGCGTGGCCAGGTCCTGAGACCGGCCGTGCCCCGGCGCCGCCGATCCGTCAAGGGACGTTCGCCAGCACCATCCGCATGTAGGCGATCAGATCGGCCCGGCGGGCGAACGGGTTGCGGTACAGCGCCGCCCCGCCCTTCCTGATGCGCAGCGCCTCCCTGACGATCCGGTGCCAGCGCTCGTCGAAGAGGCGCAGCGCGTACTCGCCCGCCGCCGTCTTCGACGTCACCTCGCCCGCGGCGAGCGTGTGGTGCAGCCTGGTCACCCCCAGCGCGCCCCAGCTCGTCTGCGCCGGGACGAGCGCGGCGAGCCCCCAGAGCGAGGTGGTCCTGGACGACTTCTCCGCCCATCGCGTCCAGTAGCCCGCCAGGTTCTCCCGCGTACGGCGGGCCAGCAGGTCCCAGTCGGTGTGGACGCCGACCTCGGCGACGGCGGGCCCCCTGACCGTCACCCCGCTCTGGGCCAGGACGTGCCAGGTCACCAGGTGCCGCTCGAACCTGCTCTCGGCCTCGAACCGCCAGGCGTGCACGCCCGGGCGCGCGGGGGTCTGCTCGGGGTCGCGCCGCAGGTCGTCCCAGGTGACGTAGAGCCCGTCGAAGTGCGGTGACCTGCCGCGCTCCTTCAGCCGGGCGTGGACCTCGCGCAACGGCTCAACGTCGGCGCCCTCGGGGATCACCGCGACGAAGTCGACATCGCTCACCCCGGGTGTGAAGTCGCCGAGCGCGGCCGAACCCTGCAGGTACAGCCCCTCGACCAGCCCGGGCGCGTGCCGGTCGGCCAGGTCGAGATAGGCCGCGCACACGGCCTCGACGGACGCGTCGATCTTGTCGGTCATCCGGATGACCCTACGGGGACCGGCGGCGGCCCGCCGGTCCCCTTCTCCGTCGGCTGAACTCCGTCGACCGGACCTCGTCGACTGGACCCCGTCGACTGGACTACGCGGGCTGGACTACGCGGGGCTGGACTACGCGGGGCGCGTGACCGCGTAGCGGGCGGTCGTGGCGTCGCTGCTCAGCAGCCGCAGCCCCGCCTTCTCGAGCACGCGCGCCGAGGCCGGGTTCGCCTGCTCCACGCCGGCATGCACGG
Organism: Nonomuraea sp. NPDC004354; assembly: GCF_053602555.1. Taxonomy (NCBI): domain Bacteria; kingdom Bacillati; phylum Actinomycetota; class Actinomycetes; order Streptosporangiales; family Streptosporangiaceae; genus Nonomuraea; species Nonomuraea sp. NPDC004354. Next base: position 73,679 of record NZ_JBSGDV010000019.1, read on the forward strand.
TGTGCACCCCGGGCGCGGTGAAGGCGAACGCGACCATGGCGCCCGCGGCCTCGGTGGCGTAGCCGCGGCCCCTGCGGGACGGCACGACGCCGTAGCCGATCTCGAGGGAGCCGTCGCTCGGCGGCCAGAACAGGCCGATCGCACCGACCACCAGGCCGGTTTCGCGCTCGACGATCTGGCGCTGGCCGTACTCGCCGGCGGCGGCGGGGTGCTCGGCGATGAAGCCGGCGATGACGCGGTCACCCTCGGAGGGGAAGTCCTCGGCCCAGTGCGCGGGCCGGGGACCGTCGAGGACGGCGGCGAGTTCGGCGGACGACCACGGCCGCAGGACGAGGCGGTCGGTGATCAGGTCGGGGCCGGAGAGCTGGAAAGTGGACAACGCGAAGACTCCTGGTCGTTGGGAGGAGCCGGACCGCGCTCTCAGCGTGCGGCGGCCCGGACAAGGGCATGACGACATGGCCGGCTGACAGCCATATTCATCGACCTCCCTCGTCTCGCGTGCCGCAGAAGAGTAGCAGGGCGGCCTGTCGAGCCCGCGACTGTCTCGACGCCGCTGCCATGGCGCGAAGCGAGCGGGCCCGGCAGGCCCCTTCAGCCTCCGCCGCCGTCCCCTCCTCCGCCGCCGCCGCCGTCGCCCCAGCCCCCGCCCCCGCCATCGCCCATGCCGCCACCGGTGTCGTAGGTGTGGTGGTAGCCGCCATCGCCCCCGTATCGCCGACGGCCGCTCTTGCGGCGGGTGTGCCGGACGGGTCGGGGTTGGGGGCGGGGCCGGTGGCCGAGCGCGGCCCTGACTCTGCGGTCGGGCAGTTCCTGCAGGCCGTGCAGTGCCACGCCGCGCCCGATGGCCTCGGGCGAAGGACGGGCGGGACGCTCGCCCCGGGGTTGGGCGAGCCGCGCGTCCCGCAGCAAGCGGGAGACCCGCCCCGTGGTCCAGAGGCCGGTCAGGCCGGCGGCCGTGGCCAGGCCGAACACCCCGGCCGCGGCGTACGTTAGGCCCGCGGCGGGGACCGCGCGCAGACCCAGCAGGACGAGCGTGACGACCAGGCCCAGCGCGGCGGCGCCGGTCGTGACGCCCAGCAGCCGGCGGGCCCGCTCCGCCGCCCGCTCGGTCACCCAACCCTTGCCGACGAGCCGCTTGACGTCGTCGTCCATGACGGCCTGATGCGCCAGATGGACCTCCAACCCGTCATCGGAGCCGCGGGCGGCCTCGACGAGGGTGGTCTCGATCGGTCCGCGCGCCTCCGGGCCGGAGGAGGAGACCTGTATGCGCCGCGTGGCGGAGATCGTGACCGTGCCCCTCGCGACGAGTTCGGCGAGCGCGGCGTTGACGACGCGGGTGTGGCCGCCCGCCAGGTAGGCGAGCCGGTCCCTGCCGACATCGGCGTGGGCCGGGTAGCGGGCCGGTCGCACCCTCAGCGCGCCGACCGCGGAGACCACCGCGACGCAGCAGGACAGGAGAAGTAAGACGAGGTCGATGATCGCCTCCATGTGTCGCCTTCGAGCTTCCACCCTTCATCCTGCCGCGATGTCGGGAGCCGTGTTGGGAGCATCGTTGAGCGGTCGTGCACGATCTTTCGCCTGTCCGGCATTGATCGTCCGGCCGGTGCGGGAGAGGGTGGGAAGGTGATTATCGATGTGTGGGCGCAACCCACCATGGGCGGACGGCCAGGCAGGCTGCCCATGCCGGAGATCCGGCGGCTGTTCGAGAAGTCGGGGAGTGCCGACCTGATCGACAAGCCCGTCACGCCGGGGGAACTGGTCGCGCTCATGGACGCGGCAGGCGTCGACATGCTCCTGCTGTCGGCCTGGCACCGGCCGGGCGGATGGGTGATCAGCAACGACGACGTCGCCACCTTCACCGCGGCCTACCCGAACCGGTTCGCGGGGCTGGCGGCGGTGAACCTGGCCCATCCGGTCGCGGCCGTGGCCGAGTTGCGCCGCGCGGTGGAGGAGCTGGGGTTCGTCGGGTTGCGGATGGTGCCGTGGCTGTGGGAGCTGCCGCCCGACCACCGGCTCTACTACCCGCTCTACACCACCTGCGTGGAGCTGGGCGTCCCCTTCTGCACCCAGGTCGGGCACACGGGGCCGCTGAAGCCGTCCGAGACGGGCCGGCCGGTGCCGTACCTGGACAGGATCGCGCTGGACCTGCCCGAGCTGATGATCGTCGGCGGCCACATCGGCTATCCGTGGACCGACGAGATGATCGGCATGGCGTGGAAGCACGACAACGTCTTCATCGACACCTCGGCCTACCTGCCGCGCTACTACCCGCCGCAGCTCGTGCACTTCATGAACACCTACGGCAGGGGCAAGGTGATGTTCGGGACCAACTGGCCCCAGCTGTCCCATGACCGCGCGCTCGCCCAGGTCGACGAGCTGGAGCTGACGGCCGAGGCGCGCGCCGACTTCCTCGGCGGTACGGCCCGCCGCGTCTTCAGGCTGGGCACGGAGGACTGAGCCAGGGGAACCAGCCGCGCCGGCCCGTCGACGACCTCGCCGCCCTCTACCGCGCAGGCCGAGCCGGGGGCGTCTGGCACGGGATCACCGAGACGGTCCGCCATGGCGCTCGGCGGGGGCGGCGCGGTCTCGTGGCCGGTCGAGGCGGCCGGAGCCGAGCTGAGGGGACGGCTCAGCGCAGGACGCCGACCCCGCCGTCGATGCGCAGGCGAGGCGGGGCGTCCAGCAGGTTGAGGTCGTCCTCGTCGTCGACGCGCCAGTCCTGCACGGGAACGAGGCCCGGTCCGATCAGCTCGAACCCGTCGAACAGCCGCAGGACCCGGGCGCGGTCGCGGAAGACGGCCTGCGCGGGGGAGCTGGCCGTGGCGGTCGTCAGCCGGGCGATCGCCTCGGGATGGCTCTCCGCCATGCCGTGGGTCAGCACCAGGTGGCTGCCGGGCGCCATGCGGTCCCTGAAGGCGGCCACGATCCCGGCGGGGTCCTCCTCGTCCATCACGTAGTGCAGGAGCCCGACCATCAGCACCCCGAGCGGCTGCTCGAAGTCGATCAGGCCGCCGACGTAGGGGTCGCCGAGGATGTCCTTGGGGCGGCGCACATCGGCCTGGATGCCTTCCACGCCGGGGACGTCGGCCAGCAGCACCTGGGCGTGCAGCCGCACGACCGGGTCGTGGTCGACGTAGATCACCCGGCACGCGGGGTTCACCGCGCGCGCGACCTCGTGGACGCTCGGCGAGGTCGGGATGCCGGTGCCCAGGTCGATGAACTGCCGCACGCCCTGCTCGGCGAGATGGCGCACCGCCCTGGTGAGGAACAGCCTGTTGGCGCGGGCCACCAACCGGGTGTCGGGTGCCACGGCGAGCAGCCGGTCGGCCACCGCGCGGTCGATGGCGAGGTGGTCCTTGCCGCCGAGGAGGTAGTCGTAGACGCGCGCCGAACTCGGCACCGTCGGATCGACACCCGGAGGAACACGCTCTAACTCGGCCACGGCGTCTCCTTGCCTCAAACCTCTGGATCGCCATGCTACTCAACCGCCGTCGAGAGATCGTTCAGATTTATCTCGATTATCGAGATATCAGTCCAGGGGCCGGCTCGCGGTGAGAGTGGTGAGGAGCGGGCGCAGCAACGGATGGAGGTCGGCCCCCCGCCGGACCGCCGCGAAGACACGGCGTTCCGGGCCGGGGATCCGGCAGACGACCACCCTGGACAGGTCGAGGTCGCGCAACGCCAGCCGGGGCACGAGCGCGACCCCCGCACCGGCGCCCACCAGCGCGACCACGGCGCGGAAGTCGTCGGAGGAGTGCGCGAACCCCGGCGTGAAGCCCTCCCGCTCACAGGCGAACGCGATCACGTCGTGGACCGGATTGCCGGGATAGGGGCCGATCCACGGCTCGTCCGCCACCTCCGAAAGCGTGCCGGCAGGCGCGTGGTCCGCCGGAAGCAACAGGTCGAAGGGCTCGGCGTAGAGGGGCAGCCGGGTCAGGCGATGGTCGTCGGGCGCGCCGCGGTACTCCACCGCGATGGCCAGATCCGCCTCGTCGTCGAGCAGCATGGTGAGGCCGCGGTCGCCCTCGGCGTCCAGGACCCGGATCTTCAGCGCGGGCGCGCTCACCCGCAGGGCGCTGACGGCGGGCGCGAGCACGACACTGATCGCGGTGGCGAACGAGGCCACCGTCACCTCGCCCGCCGAGCCCGTCGTGTAGGCGGCGACCTCGGCCTCGGCGCGTTCGAGCTGGGCGAGGACCTCGTCGGCGTGGGCCAGCATGATGCGGCCCACCGCGGTGAGCCTGATGCCCCGGCCGTCGCGGGCGAACAGGCGGTGCCCCACCTCGTGCTCGAGCGCGCCGAGCTGCTGGGAGACGGCGGAGGGCGTGAGGTGCAGCGCGGCGGCCGCCGCGGTCACGGTGCCGTGATCCGCGACCGCGCGCAGCGTCCGGAGCCGCCGACTATCAATCACCCGCCCATTGTGACCCGCCCCCACCGGTGGCCGCTTTGCGCACGGACCTGCGCGCGGCCCCGGGTGGGATGCCGGCTTGCCTTATAGGAGCGGTGGCCGGGCTGGCTTGCCTTTCGGGCTGGCTTGCTTTTTGGGGAAGGCGAGCCGGCCCGGGGGTGCGGGGATCAGTGTCGCGCGGTGATGAAGGCGGCGACGGCGCGGTCGACGTCGGCGGGGGTGTGGGCGGCGGACAGTTGCACGCGGATGCGGGCCTGGCCGTGGGGGACCACGGGGTAGGAGAAGCCGATCACGTAGATGCCCTGGTCGAGGAGGCGTTCGGCCATCGCGGCGGCCTCGGCGGCGTCGCCGATCATGACGGGGGCGATCGGGTGGTCGCCGGGCAGCACGTCGAAGCCCGCCTCGGTCATCTGCGTCCGGAACCGCCGCGTGTTGTCGCGCAGCCGCTCGCGGGCCTCGCTGGAGGTCTCCAGCAGGTCGAGGATGCGCAGCGTCGCCGCCGCGATGACCGGGGCGAGGGAGTTGGAGAAGAGGTAGGGGCGGGAGCGCTGCCGCAGCAGCTCGCAGATCTCCTTGCGGGCGGCGACGTAGCCGCCGCTGGCCCCGCCCAGTGCCTTGCCGAGGGTGCCGGTGATGATGTCGATCCGGTCGGTCACGCCGTGGAGTTCGGGGGTGCCGCGCCCGGTGGGGCCGACGAAGCCGACCGCGTGGGAGTCGTCGACCATGACCATCGCGCCGTACTGGTCGGCCAGGTCGCAGATCTCCCGCAGCGGCGCGACGTAGCCGTCCATGGAGAAGACGCCGTCGGTCACGATCAGCTTGCGCCGCGCGTCGGCGGCCTCCTTCAGCCGGGCCTCCAGCTCGGCCATGTCACGGTTGGCGTAACGGTAGCGGCGGGCCTTGGACAGCCTGATGCCGTCGATGATGCTGGCGTGGTTGAGCGCGTCGGAGATCACCGCGTCCTGGGCGTCGAGCAGCGTCTCGAACACGCCGCCGTTGGCGTCGAAGCAGGAGCTGTAGAGGACGGTGTCCTCCATGCCGAGGAAGTCGGAAAGACGCGACTCGAGCTCCTTGTGCACCTCCTGGGTGCCGCAGATGAACCGCACGGAGGCCATGCCGAAGCCCCACGTGTCGAGCGCCTGCTTGGCGGCCTCGATCACCTCGGGGTTGTCGGCGAGGCCGAGGTAGTTGTTGGCGCAGAAGTTCAGCACCTCGCGGCCCGCGACGCCGACCGTGGCGTTCTGCGGGCTGGTGATGACGCGTTCGGGCTTGAGCAGCCCTGCCGAGGCGATCTCGTCCAGCGTGGCCCGCAGGTCATCCCGCGTCGTTCCGAACATCGCGCGCTCCAATCTCTGCTGAAGGGTTCGCGCGCGCGGTCCGCGCGCGCCCTCTCCGTCGTCGCCTGGGTCTGGTGGTGCTGGGGAAGGGGTGGGTACGGCGAGCCGTCACGCGCGGGGCGCGGCGTCGCTCCAGTCGAGGATGACCTTGCCGGCCCTGCCGCTGGCCGCCGTGTCGAAGGCGGCGTCGAAGTCGTGGGCGGGGAACCTGTGGGTGATCACCGGGGAGAGGTCGAGCCCCTTCTCCAGCAGGACGGACATGTTGTACCAGGTCTCGTACATCTCGCGGCCGTAGATGCCCTTGATGGTGATCATCGAGGTGACGACCGTGGCCCAGTCGATCGCGAACTCCTCGGCGGGCAGGCCCAGCATGGCGATCCTGCCGCCGTGGGTCATGTTCGCGATCATGTCGCGCATGGCCTGCGGGTGTCCCGACATCTCGAGGCCGACGTCGAAGCCCTCGCGCATGCCGAGCTGCTTCCAGCCGTCGGCGATGGAGGTCTGCGCGACGTTCAGGGCGAGGCTGACGCCCAGCTTGCCGGCCAGGTCGAGCCGTTCGGGGCTGACGTCGGTGATGACGACGTTGCGCGCGCCCACGTGCGTGGCGACGGCCGCGGCCATCAGGCCGATCGGGCCCGCGCCGGTGATCAGCACGTCCTCGCCGACCATCGGGAAGGAGAGCGCGGTGTGGACGGCGTTGCCGAACGGGTCGAAGATCGCCGCGATGTCGGGGTCGACGGGGATGCGGTGCACCCACACGTTGGAGGCCGGCAGCGTCACGTACTCGGCGAACGCGCCGTCGCGGTGGACGCCGAGACCGATGGTGTTGATGCACAGGTGGCGGCGGCCCGCCATGCAGTTGCGGCATTTGCCGCAGACGATGTGGCCTTCGCCGCTGACGAGGTCGCCGACCTGGATGTCCTCGACGCCCGGTGCGACCTCGACGACCTCGCCGGAGAACTCGTGCCCGGCGATGAGCGGAAGCGTCAGCGTGTGCTTCGCCCAGTCGTCATATTTCCGGATATGGAGGTCGGTGCCGCAGATTCCGGTACGCAACACCTTGATCTTGACCTCGCCCGGCCGTACGGCGGGCTCGGGCACGTCCATCAGCCACAGGCCGGGTTCGGCCTTCTGCTTGACCAGCGCTTTCATGACGGTCGTTTCCCCCTCCTGACAACCTTACGCACTGTGCCGGTGATCACCCCTCGTGTCCATCGAGGTTTTCTTAACGGCCCTGTCAGCCCCGCTACACGATTTATCGAAAGAACCTTGTCAAAGTAGAATGACCCACCATGAGACAGGTCAGCGGTGACGCGTCCCTCCTGAGGAAGCTCAACTCCGCGGCGATCCTGCGCGCCATGCGGGGGGCGGGAGACGCGACGCTGACCGAGCTCGCCAGAGCTGCGAGGGTCTCGCGCCCGACGGCCGAGGTCATCGTCGAGGACCTGCTCGGCGACGGCTGGGCGGAGGAGTGCGAGGAGGAGCAGGGCGACCGGCAGCGCGGCCGGCCCGCGCGCCGCTACCGCTTCCGCGCCTCCTCGGGCCACGTGGTCGGCGTGGGCATCGGCTCGTCCAGCGTCCGCGCGATGGCCGCCGACCTCGGGGGCACCATCCTGGCCTCCTGCAGGGAGCCGCTGCCGCGCGACGCGGCCCCGGTCGAGCGGCTGGCCCTGGTGCGCGACCTGGTGTTCAGGGCCGCCGCGGAGGTGGGGCGCGAGCCGTCCGGGCTGGTGGCGGTGGGGGTGGGCACCACCGGCGTGGTCGACGGCGAGGGCCGGGTGGTCAAGAGCGTCGTGCTGCCCGGGTGGACGGGTGTGGAGCTGCGGGCCGAGCTGGAGAAGCGGATCCCCGCGCCGATCCTCGTCGAGAACGACATGCGGCTGGCCGTGCTGGCCGAGCACTGGCGGGGGGCCGCCCAGGGCCGGAGCAACGTCGTCTACCTGTTCACCGGCGACCGGCTGGGTCTCGGTTTCCTCATCGGCGGGGTGCCGTACCGGGGGGCCAACGCGGCCTCGGGTGAGATCGGCGTGCAGGCGGGCGACCACTGGGCCGCGTTCAGGCACGTCCTCGACTACGCCATGGCCGTGGAGCCGGGCGAGCTCAGGTCCACGAGGCAGAGTGCCGAGTTCGCCATCACCAGGGCCCGCGCGGGCGACGCGCAGGCCGCGGAGGCGGTCTCGAGGTTCGCCCGGCACCTGGCCGGCGGCCTGATCAGCATCGTCAACCCGCTCGACCCGGAGATGGTGGTGGTCGGCGGCAGCCTGTCCACCGCGGGCGATCTGCTGGTCGGACCGATCCAGAGCTACCTGGACGAGGCCTGCCTCTACCCGCCCAGGGTGGTGGCGTCGGAGCTGGGCAGCGAGTCGATCACGCTCGGCGCGGCGCGGATGGCGCTGAACCACGGCGACGCCGTGCTCTTTTCGTAGATCGTCTTTATCGGGCCACGCGGCCACGCCGGCGGTGGTGCTGCCGGCCATCACGCCGGTCCTCACCGTGATCCGGTTCCGGCTGCTGAAGAAGTGGGCCCACCGTGCGAGCGTGCCGGCCGTCGGCGCCGGGGGCTTGGTGATGCCCTTCGCCTGGAAGGTGCGCACCGCTTCGTCACGATGCGGCGGCAGATCATCCAGGTAGCCGCTTTCTCCTGAGAGGTTGCTTAACAGGGGCGGGATGCGTGCCCGAGGACGGCGATGCTGGGGCACGACTGCGCATAAATGTGGGGTTTACCCTAGTAACTTTCATAAATGGGCGCTAACCTCACGGCAACCCGTTCCGACTTGGAGGTGAGACGTGGTCGCATCCACGGCAACCCCCCTGGTGGATGCCCAGACGGACGTCCACTCCCACCGCGGGAGCATCCGCGACCGGCTGAGACGCGACTGGACGCTGCTGGCGCTGTGCCTGCCCGGCGTCCTCTACTTCGCCGTCTTCTTCTACGTCCCGCTGCTGGGCAACGTCATCGCGTTCAAGGACTACGCGCCCTTCCTCGGCATCTCCGGCAGCCCGTGGGTCGGCCTGGAGAACTTCGCGACGCTGCTGGCCGAGCCGGAGTTCTGGTCCGCCGTCGGCAACACGCTGGAGATCACCGCGCTGCAGCTGCTGCTGTACTTCCCCGCCCCCATCGCGCTCGCCCTGCTGCTGAACTCGCTGGTCGGCCACCGGATCAAGCGCTTCATCCAGTCGGTCGTCTACCTGCCCCACTTCCTGTCGTGGGTCGTGGTGGTCGCGATGTTCCAGCAGGTCATCGGCGGCGCCGGCACCGTGAGCGGGTTCCTGAACTCCCACGGCATCACCATCGGCAACCTGATGTCCAACCCCGACACCTTCAAGCTGCTCGTCACGGCCCAGGTGATCTGGAAGGACTGCGGCTGGGGCACGATCATCTTCCTGGCCGCGATCACCGCCATCGACCTGAACCAGTACGAGGCCGCGGCGATCGACGGCGCCGACTGGAAGCGCCGCCTCTGGCACGTCACGCTGCCGGGGATCCGCTCGGTCATCCTGATGATGCTGATCCTGCGCCTCGGCGACATCCTGTCCGTCGGCTTCGAGCAGATGGTCCTGCAACGGGACGCGGTCGGCGCCGGCGCCGCCGAGGTCATCGACACCTACGTCTACTACCACGGCATCCGTGACGGCGACTGGGGCATGAGCACCGCGGCAGGCCTGATGAAGGGCCTCATCGGCGCGGCGCTGATCTACGCGGCCAACAAGCTCGCACACCGCTTCGGAGAGCAGGGGATCTACCGGTGAGGCCGCCATGGATGGAGCGCCCGTCGATCGCCGGGCGCGCGCTGAAGTTCGTCGTGCTGGCCGCGGTCGTGGTGGCCGTGCTGTACCCGTTCGGGCTCGCCGTCGGCACGAGCCTGATGGGGCGGGAGGAGAGCATCGCCAACGGCGGCAGCTACGTGCTCTTCCCCTCCCAGCCGACCTTCGAGGCCTACAGCCTGATCCTGTCGGGCGGCGCGGTCACCAGGTCGGTGCTGATCAGCATCGGCATCACGCTGACCGGCACCGCGCTGAGCCTGATCTGCACCGTCTTCCTCGGCTACGCGCTCTCGCGCAGGGGCCTGCTCGGCGGCAAGCCGATCCTGCTGATGGTGCTGGCCACGTTCCTGTTCACCCCCGGCATGATCCCGAGCTACCTCATGGTCAAGGAGCTCGGCATGATCGACACCTACCAGTCGTTGATCGTGCCCGTGCTGGTCAACGCCTTCAACGTGGTGGTGGTCAGGGCCTTCTTCCAGAACCTGCCCGAGGAACTGTTCGAGGCGGCCCGCATGGACGGCTGCACCGAGTGGCGGATGCTGTGGCGGATCGCGATCCCGCTGTCCAAGGCGGTGATCGCGGTGGTCGGCCTGTTCTACGCCGTCTCCTACTGGAACACCTTCTTCACCGCGATCCTCTACATCAACGACCAGTCCAAGCATCCGATCCAGGTCGTGCTGCGGCAGTTCATCTTCCGCGGCACCTCGGCCACCGGCTCCGACGTCGCCATCGTGCGGGACCTGCCCGCCGCCTCGGTGCAGATGGCCGTCCTGGTCATCGCGCTGGTGCCGATCCTGCTCGTCTACCCCTTCCTCCAGAAGTACTTCACCAAGGGCGTCCTCACGGGCGCCATCAAGGGCTGAACCGCACCCTTTCCAGGAGAAACACATGTCCACAACCATGTCCCGCCGCGGCTTCCTCGGACTCGCGCTGGCCGGTGCCACCGTCGCCGGCCTCGCCGCCTGCGGGGGCGAGGGTGGCGGCGCGGCAGGCGTCAAGAAGGGCGGCGCCGAGCTGTCGAAGAAGCTCGTGCTGCCGACCTACACCGCCGCGAAGATCCCCACGCCGGACCTGCCGATCGACGCGGGCCAGGACCCCGCCTACCTGAAGTACCCCACGGAGCTGGTCAAGTCCGTCGCCGCCCCGCCCGGCGACGGCAAGAAGATCACCTCGCTCACCCAGACCTGGGACGTGGCGCCGCCCGCCCCCGGCCAGAGCGCCTACCTCCAGGAGCTCAACAAGGCGCTGGGCGCCGAGTGGGACATGAACATCGTGGTCGGCGACGGCTACCCCGACAAATTCAACGCCATCATCGCCAGCGACGACCTGCCCGACCTGGTGTGGTTCCCGCCGAACCAGGGCCTGCAGCGGGTGCCCGAGCTGCTGGCCGCCAAGTTCCACGACCTGACGTCGTACCTGAGCGGCGACGCCATCAAGAAGTACCCGAACCTGGCCAACCTCGGCGACGTGGCGTGGAAGTCGGCCGTCACCGACGGCAAGCTGTACGGCGTGGCCGTCTCGTACAGCAAGTTCGGTCAGGTCTTCCTGGTCAACCAGGACTACTGGGAGCCGGTCGGCGGCGCCACCTTCACCAGCGCCGACGACTTCCTCGAGAAGACCAAGCAGCTGCTCGACGTCAAGAAGAACAAGTACCCGCTCGAGCCGTCCTACGTGAACCACGTCCACATGTTCAGCCACTGGTACGGCGCGCCGAACACGTGGAAGCTGGAGGGCGGCAAGCTGACCCACCAGTACGAGACGCAGGAGTACCTCGCCGCGCTGGAGTTCGCGGTGAAGTGCTTCCAGGCCAACCTGTTCTGGCCCGACCCCGCCCTGGCCACCATCAAGGACAAGGTCGCCAACGGTCAGATCGGCGCCTACGTCGAGTCCTTCCCCGGCTTCCTCAACGACGCCAAGACCCAGAAGTACAACCTCGGCGCCATCGTGCCGTTCGCCGCGACGCCGTCCTCCAAGCCCGTCTACAACGCGGGCCTCGGCTCGGTCGGCTTCACCGCCATCAGCAACAAGGTCGACAAGGCGCGCGTCGAGACGCTGCTCGGCGTGCTGAACTACCTGGCCGCGCCGTTCGGTACCGAGGAGTACCAGCTCGTCAACTTCGGCGTCGAGGGCACCCACTTCACCAAGAAGGACGGCGACCTCGGCTTCACCGACAAGGGCAAGGCCGAGGTGCCCACCACCGTGCAGCCGCTGCAGTTCGTGATCGGCTCGCCGTCCGCGCTGTTCCTGCCCGGCCAGCCGGAGCGGACCAAGCTCATCCACGACTTCGAGACCAAGGTCGCGCCCATGCTCCAGCCGCGCGTCACGACGGGCCACTTCTCCGACACCTACACGCAGAAGAACGGCGAACTGAGCACGATGGCATCAGACGCGATCGTCGACTTCGTCACCGGCCGCAAGCCGCTGTCGGAGTGGCAGAGCTTCGTCAAGAAGTGGATGGACAAGGGTGGCGCCGCGATGAAGGCCGAGTACGAGGCCTCCATCGCCAAGGGCTGAGCCCCGCCGTACGTCAAGGAAAGGACAGAAGTGGAAGACCTGCGCATCGGAGTCATCGGCCTCGGGCTGCGAACCAGCCTGGCGCTGTCGGCGCACCGCCCGGGCAAGGGGTCGGTCGTGGCCGCGCTGTGCGACTCCGACCCGGCTGTGCTGAAGCGGCAGGCGGGGCGGTTCGAGGCGGACATCCTCACCGAGGACTACCGCGAGCTGCTCGACAGGAAGGACCTCGACGCCGTCATCGTGATGACGCCCGACGACACCCACGAGCGCATCGCGGTGGACGCGCTCGAGGCGGGCAAGGCCGTCTACCTGGAGAAGCCGCTGCACATCACGGTCGAGGGCTGCGACAACATCCTGCGCGCCGCGCGGCGGACGGGGACCAGGCTGTACGTGGGGCACAACATGCGCCACATGGGCGTGGTCAGGCTGATGCGCGACATCATCCAGAAGGGGATCATCGGCGAGCCGAAGACCATCTGGGTGCGGCACTTCGTGTCCTACGGCGGTGACTACTACTTCAAGGACTGGCACGCCGACCGCTCCCGCACGACCGGCCTGCTGCTGCAGAAGGCCGCGCACGACCTGGACGTCATCCACTGGCTCGCCGGTGGCTACACCACCAGGGTCAACGCCTTCGGCGACCTGATGCTGTACGGCGACCTGCCGCGGCGCGCGCCCGACACCCCTCGGCCGGACGGCTGGCTGAAGGAGTTCGAATGGCCGCCCACCCAGCGCAGGAACCTCCACCACGTCATCGACGTGGAGGACGTGTCGGTCATGAACATGCGGCTGGACAACGGCATCATCGCCGCCTACCAGCAGTGCCACTTCAGCCCCGACTACGTGCGCAACTACACCGTCATCGGGACCGAGGGGCGGCTGGAGAACTTCGGCGACGGCCCCGGCGACACGGTGAAGGTGTGGAACACCGGGCCGACGTCCTACCGCGACGACTGCGACATCGCCTACCGGGTGCCGGAGGCGAAGGGCTCGCACGGTGGCGCGGACACCGAGATCATCGGCGAGTTCAACAGGTTCGTGCGGGAGGGCGGCGTCACCGACACCTCGCCGGTGGCCGCCCGCATGAGCGTCGCGGCCGGCTACATGGCCACGATGTCGCTGCGCGACGGCGGCACGCCGTACGACGTGCCGGCGCTCGATCCTGAGCTGATCGCCTACTTCGACTGCGGCCAGGCCTGACCGACCCGCCGTGTGGATCCGGCCCGGCCGTCTTCATGACGGCCGGGCCGCACGCATGCGCGACCGCCCGCTTACACCTGTGTGCCGGCTCCTCGTCGCGTCACGCCTGCTGGTGGTTCTTCTCCAGGTCGGGGAAGGGGCTGGGCTCGGGGATGCTGGGGGGTAGCTGGCGCGGCCCCGAGGTGTGCTCGGCCTCGCGGGCGTCGGCGACGGCCTCCGCGGCCGCCTCGGACGCGCGGGCGATCTCCTCCTCGGCCTCGGAGGTGTCAGGAGAGATCTCCTGGGTGGCCGCCGACCGCGGCAGCGCCTCGGTGAACGCCTTGGAGACGCCCTGCAGGGCCGAGGTGACCTCGCTGGGGATGACCCAGAAGGTGTTGCCCTGCCCCTGGGCGAGCTGCGGCAGCACCTGGAGGTACTGGTAGGCGAGCAGCTTGGGGTCGGGGTCGTTGCGGTGGACGGCCTGGAAGACCTGATCGATGGCGCGTGACTGGCCTTCGGCCTTGAGGATGGCGGCGGTGCGCTCGCCTTCGGCGCGCAGGATCGCGCCCTGCTTGTCGCCCTCGGCGGTGAGGATCTGCGACTGGCGCTGACCCTCGGCGCTCAGGATGGCGGCGCGCTTGTCCCGCTCGGCGCGCATCTGCTTCTCCATCGCGTCCTTGATCGTCTTGGGCGGGTCGATGGCCTTGATCTCGACGCGGTTGACGCGCAGCCCCCACTTGCCGGTGGCCTCGTCCAGGACGCCGCGCAGCTGGCTGTTGATGGTGTCGCGGGAGGTGAGCGTCTTCTCCAGGTCCATGGAGCCCACGACGTTGCGCAGCGTGGTCACCGTGAGCTGCTCGACCGCCTGGATGTAGTTGGCGATCTCGTAGGCGGCCGCCCGCGGATCGGTGACCTGGAAGTAGAGGACGGTGTCGATCTCGACCACCAGGTTGTCCTCGGTGATGACCGGCTGCGGCCGGAACGAGACGACCTGCTCCCGCAGGTCGATCATGGGATAGACGCGGTCGACGTAGGGGATCACGAAGTTCAGGCCCGGCTTCAGGGTGCGGTGATAGCGACCCAGCCGCTCGACGTTGCGCGCGCGTGCCTGGGGCACGATGCGTACGGCACGCAGCACGGTGAACACCACGAACAACGCGACGACCAGACCCGCGATGAGTAGCGCCATATGATCACTCCCGAGGGTAGACGAGGGCGGTGGCCCCTTCGATCTCGATGACGTCGACGGTCGCTCCGGCGGGGATCACCACCGTGTCGTCGTAGGCTCGCGCGGTCCACTCCTCGCCGCCGATGCGGACCAGTCCGGAGTGGGCGGTCACCTCGCTGACGACGAGCGCGGGCTTGCCGACGAGCGCTTCGACGCCGAAGCGTTGCCGCGGGGGTTGCCGGATGCTGCGCATGGCCAGCGGCCTGATGACCAGCAGGCCCGCGGCCGACGCGGCGGTGAACACCAGGAGTTGCAGCGGGATGGGCAGTCCGATGGCCGCCGTCAAGGACGTCAGCAGAGCGGCGGCGGCGAGCAGGCCGAGAGCGGCGGTGAGAGAGAAGATCTCGGCGAGGCCGAGCACGACGGCGAGGATTATCCAGATGACCCAATCATCCATACTCCGGCCCTCCTGGAAGGAGAACGGGCCCGTGTCCCAAAGGGGTTCCGTCTCTACGGTAATCCTTTGATTACCGGCATGGCAGCTTTCGGCGGTCCGGTTACACGGACATGTCGTGACGGGGTCAGCGGAGAGCGGTGGGCGATCCGGGTCTGTCGAGGGCGCTGCCCTCGACCCACGCCTCCCACGGCAGCTGCCAGTAGCCCCAGCCGTTGTACCACTCCAGCTCCCGCGACGTGCCGGTGATCGTGACCGGGTCGCCGCGCAGCGACGTCTCGTAGAACCAGGCCGCCTGGTCGGGCCGGGCGTTGACGCATCCGTGGCTGACGTTGCGCCGCCCCTGCGCCCAGACGTTGTTCTTGGCGTGGACGTACTCGCCGCTGTTGGAGATCCGCACCGCGTGGTCGATCAGCAGGTCGTAGAAGCCGTCATCGCCCTTCTTCCTGCCGGGCGAGACCATCCTGACCGGGTCGCCCTTCTCCATGGTCAGGTGGATGCCGCTGGTCGTGGTGTACTCCCGGGTGGTGCCCATGCCGGCGCTGATCGCCATCCGCTGCACGACCTGGCCGTCGCGCCGGACGACCATCTGGTGGGTGACGGTGTCGACGGTGCTGGTCTGCTTGCGGCCGACGGCGAAGGTGAGCGCGTGGTCGGCGCTGCCGTACACGCCGGGGGCGGATCTGACGCCCGCGAGGTGGGCGATGACCGCGACTCGCTGCCGGGCCGGCCAGTAGTGCCGGGTGCGGTAGACGGCCTGGGTGTCGCTGACCCACCGCCAGGCGCCCTGGACCGGCTTGGTGGAACGCACCTCCAGGGCGCGCTCGACGGCGGCCTTGGCGCGGACGGGGCTGTCGAAGGTGACGATGATCGGCGTGCCGACGCCGACGGTCTCGCTAGGCAGCGGCGACACCGAGGCCACCTTGACCGTGTGCTCGGCGGGGCGGGTGCGGAAGCGGCCCACGGTCAGCGCGGGCGGGCCGTCAGGGCCCGCCGCCCTGACCGTCACGACGTGCTCCACGCCGGGCGGGAGGGTCCAGGTCGAGCGCCACACCGTGCCCGTCGCGTCCAGCCTGCCGGGGACGGCCGTGCCGCCCGCGCGCACCTCGACCTTGCTCAGCCTACCGCCCCTGACCTTGATGACCAGGCCCTTGTCGGGCCTGGCGCGGTTGTCGCCGAGGGCGGGCGAGACCGTGACCATCGGCGCGGCGGGCTGCGGCAGGCGCGCCGTCACCGGGCTGCAGCCGCAGACGAGCGACAGCAGCACGGTGAGCCGCAGGAGGGCGCTGCGCATCTCACTCCTTCACTCCGGGGGGAAGCCTCCAGAGTTTAGCGAGGAGTGAGTGGTCAGGCACTCCGGGCGACGGTTCCCGACACTTCCCCCAAACTGATGTCGCCCGCCGTGGCGCGGATCGTGACGGTGTCGCCGTCCTCCAGGAAGGTCCGGACCTGCCCGTCGCCCAGCTTGAGCGGCTCCGCCCCGTTCCAGGTGAGCTCGATGAACGAGCCCCGCGTGTCCGGGCTCTCGCCGGAGACGGTGCCGCTGGCGAACAGGTCGCCGGTCCTCAGGCTCGCGCCGTTCACCGTCATGTGCGCCAGCATCTGGTCGGGGGTCCAGTACATGTTCCGGTACGGCGGCCGCGAGACGATCTCGCCGTTCAGCTCGACCTCCATCGCGATGTCCAGCCCCCAGTCGCCCTCGCGCTCCAGGTACGGCAGCGGCGCCGGATCCTGCGCGCGGCCCGCGATCCTGGGCAGCGCCTCCAGCGGCGTCACCCACGCCGAGACCGAGGTGGCGAACGACTTGCCGAGGAAGGGCCCGAGCGGCACGTACTCCCAGGCCTGGATGTCGCGCGCGCTCCAGTCGTTGACCAGCGTCACCCCGAAGACGCGCTCCTCGAAGGAGGAACCCTCGGGCGAGCCCACGACGAAGCCGAGCTCCGCCTCGATGTCCAGCTTCGCGGTCGGCCCGAACCTGCCGGCCCCGAGTTGCCCGCGCGGGCGGGTGACCGGGGTGCCCGACACGACCACGGTGCCGGCCCGGCCGTGGTAGCCGACCGGCAGGTGCCGCCAGTTCGGCTTCAGCGGCTCGTCGTCGGGGCGGAACATCCGGCCCAGGTTCGACGCGTGCTCGATCGAGCAGTAGAAGTCGACGTAGTCGGCGACCTCGAAGGGCAGGTGGAGCGTCACCTGGTCGAGCGGCACCAGGTGCGGTCCGGTGATCGACCGGTCCGTCGACAGCTTCTCGACGATCAGGGCGCGCGTGTCACGCCAGGCCCGGTGGCCGCGGGCCATGAAGGCGTTCAGCGAGCCGGTGGCGAACACCTCGTCGTGCAGGGCGGCGGCCAGGTCGAGGACGGCGTCGCCGTACCGCACGCCGACGCGGGGCGCCTGGCCCGCACGCGAGAAGACCCCGTAGGGCAGGTTGTCGAGTCCCCAGCTCATCAGCCGTCCAATCCGAGGGTCTTCAGGTCTTCCACGGGCGCCGCCGTGCTGCACGAACCGTAGCTGACCAGGATCCGCCTGGCCTGCCGGGCCACGTCCTCCGGTACGGCCTGCGCCTGCCGGACGAGGTCGCCCACGTCGGTGGAGCCGAGCACCCGGAACGGGTCGCGCTTCTCGACGGCCGCGCAGACGGCGAGGACGAGGTTGAGGAAGCCGTGCCGGTCGACGCCGAGCGAGGGGTCGAAGTGGCGCACCGCGTGGTGGAGCCCGGCGGTGGCCTTGAACGGCTGGTCGTGCTCGGCGCAGTAGCTGATGAACTCGGACAGCTCGCCGACCGACGGGAAGGCGTCGGCGGTCATGCCGCCGCAGCGGACCTTGAGCCCGACCCCGTGCGGCACGGGGGAGATGTGCCTCGGATGCGTCTCGACGAACAACCTGACGTGCTCGGGGACCTGGAGCATCGCGGTGCTCTCGACGAAGTCCACCGGCAGGTCGGAGAAGTCGGGCACGGTCTCGGTGTCGACGATCAGGCCGACCAGCTGCGGCTGCTGTTCCTGCCGGCGCAGGCCGTCGATCCGGCTGGTCGGGCAGAGGAAGCGGTGGGTCAGCACGGGGTTGCCCGACTCCAGGTCGCGCTGGTGGCGGGCGACCGCCTCGTCCATGTGCAGCGACGTCGGCGGGAACAGGCCCGCGTCGTCGACCAGCGCGGAGAACAGCGCCGTCCGGACCCGCGGCGTGCCGGGATCGACGGCGCTCATCGGGCCCACGTCCACGCGTAGGCGGGATCCTCGCACGCCAGGGCGCCCTCGCCGAGGTCCAGCGGGCGGAAGGTGTCGACCATGACGGCCATCTCGTTGGTATGGGTGGCGCCCGCGGCGATCACCGCCTCGACCGCGCCGGGCTGCGGGCCGTGGGTGAAGCCGGCGGGGTGCAGCGAGATCGAGCCGACGTCGATGCCGGAGCCGGCCCGCGCGGAGTAGTCGCCGCCCACGTAGAACATGAACTCGTCGGAGTCGACGTTGTGGTGGTTGTAGGGGATCGGCACCGCCTCGGGGTGGAAGTCGAGCGGCCGCGGCATGAACGAGCAGACCACGAATCCCGGCCCCTCGAAGGTCTGGTGGACCGGCGGCGGCGCGTGCGTCTTCTTCACGACGGGCTCGAAGTCGTCGATGTTGAAGGCGTAGGGGTAGAGGTAGCCGTCCCAGCCGACCACGTCGAAGGGGTGGTGGCGGTAGGTCAGCCGGGTGAGCCCGCCGCGCGTGCGCACCAGGACGGGGACCTCCTCGCCCTCCTCCAGCAGCGGCTCCTGCGGCGTCCTGAGGTCACGCTCGCAGTAGGGGGCGTGCTCAAGGAACTGGCCGTACTGCGACAGGTAGCGACGGGGCGGCCTGATGTGCCCGGACGCCTCGATGACCAGCGCGTTGACCCGGCCCGACGGGACCCAGCGGTGGATCGTGCCGGTCGGGATCACCACGTAGTCGCCCTCGCCCGCCTCGATGGCGCCGTAGGTCGACTCGAAGCGGACGGTGCCCTGCTGGATGTAGACGCACTCGTCGCCCTTGGAGTTGCGGTAGAGCTCGCTGGGCTGGTCCGTCGTGACGTACGACAATCGGACGTCGTTGTTGGCCGACAGCAGCATCCGCCCGCTGACCAGGTCGCCCGCGCTCGTCAGGTCCTGGGTGCGGAAGTGCCGCGGGGACAGCGGCAGGTTGGGTGAGGTGGCCAGTGGCAGCGGCGACTCGACCGCCTCCGCCTTGATGATGGCGGTCGGCAGGTAGCGGTGGTACAGCAGTGACGAGTCGGACGAGAAGCCTTCCTCGCCCATCAACTCCTCCGCGTACAGCCCGCCGTCCGGGCGCTTGAACTGCACATGGCGCTTGCGCGGGACCTCGCCCACCTGGCGGTAGTACGGCATCGCAACTCCGTCCGTTTATCGGACAATAGTGTCCTCTATCCGTATTCACGGTCCTTTATCAGGGCGAAGATGTCAACCGAGCGCGACGGTGAGCTCCTTCGCGGCCTCGACGACCCGGGGCCCGACCCGCTCGTCCAGCGGACCGAACGTCACCACGCCCACCGACGCCTCCAGCCACGGCAGCCCGGTGACCGGAGCGGCCACGCCGCGCGCACCCTCCTGCAACTGCCCTTCCGTGACGAGATACCCGGCCTCGCCCGAACGCATCGCCAGGATCGCCTGGCCCGCGGCGCCCCTGGAGAGCGGATGCCGCGCGCCCTCCCGGTAGGCGACGTGCATGTTGGTCCACGAGGGCTCGACCACGGCGACGGCGAGACCGTCGTCACCCTCCGCCACCGTGAGGTGAGCCGTCGCGCCGACCTCCTCGGCCAGCCTGCGCAGCGTCGGCAGCGCCGCCGCCCTCAGCAGCGGCTGCACGGCCTGCGCCAGCACCAGCACGCCGTAGCCGAGATGCGCCCTTCCCTCGCGGTCGCGCCGGACGAAGCCCTCGTTCTGCAGCGACGTCAGCAACCGGTAGACCACCGGACGGCTCAGCGAGAGCTGGGCCGCGAGCTCGGTCGGCGTGCGCCCGCCGTGGCCGTCGGCGAGCAGTCTGAGCAGGTGGAGCCCGCGTTCAAGCGTCTGGGCGGATTCAGCCATGTCCTGATTATGTCCGCGTGTGCGGAGTGTGACGCCGACCGGCGAAAGGGTAGGTAATGCGTCATGCAGTTGAAATGGCTGGCGCTCGCGGCCATCGCGGCCGTGTTCGCGGCCATTCCTCTCCTTCCCTCCGTGAGCACGCAACCCGTCTCCATGGTCCGCGACACCCCCGTGATGCAGAACCACACCCGTCCCCAGCTGCTCGTCGAGAACATCTTCCACGTCACCGAGGGAGTCGAGGTCGACGAGCGGGTGCTGACCGTCGACAGCGGCTACTACTTCCAGCGCAAAGAGGTCGCGCCCGGCGTCGGGATCTCCGAGATCGGCTTCCTGTACGGCACGCCGAATCGGGCCGGCACCTACACCTCCACCCTCAAGATCTGCAAGGGCGACACCTGCACCCGCGAGCCGATCACGCTCGTCGTGCACACGAGGGTGTCGTGGTCGCCCACCCAGCTCACCTTCCCCGGCCGGGTGCACGTGATGATGGACAGCGAGATCGAGATCGAGGGCGCCCCGCGCGGCGTGCTGCCCACCTTCACCGTCATCGACCCCCGCCAGCTCCCGCCGGGCGTCACCATCGGGCCGGACGGGCACGTGGGCGGCGTACCGGAGAAGCCCGGCGTCTACACCGTCCCCGTCCAGGTCTGCGTGGCGAGCGACTGTTCGGGCGTCGTCGTCCGGATCATCATCGCCTAGCCCGGCGGGTTGTCACGCCGGTAACAAGACCGGTCGCGGAATGTGCAGGCCTTTGGCAAGAATCGCAGGGCTTTCTGCCGTAATTTGCTAGGTCCCTGTCAGCGGCGAGGGGACTTTCGGCATGGACGTTCTGATCGGCCGGGTCGCCCGGTGGGCGCGGGAGATCCCCGACGCTCCGGCCTACACCTTCGTCGACCACCTCGGCGACGGGCGCGCCCGCACGCTCACCTGGCGGCAGGTCGACCTCAAGGCGCGGGCGCTGGCCGTACGGCTGCGCGAGGTCTGCGCGCCCGGCGACAGGGCGGCCGTTCTCGCGCCGCAGAGCCTGGAGTACGTGGTGGCCATGCTCGGCGCGATGTACGCCCGGGTGGTGGCCGTGCCGCTGTTCTCGCCCGACCTGCCCGGCCACGCCGAGCGGCTGGCCCTCGCCTACGCCGACGCCGACCCCGTGGTCGTGCTCACCACCAGCGCCACACCGGCCGACCGGCTGCCCCCCGCCAAGGCCGTCATCGCCGTCGACACGGTCTCCGACCTGCTCGCCGACGAGTGGGAGGACGAGCCGATCGGCCCCGGCGACCTCGCCTACCTGCAGTACACCTCCGGCTCGACCAGGACGCCCGCGGGAGTGGAGATCTCCCACGGCAACCTCGGCGCCAACGCCGCCCAGCTGTGGGAGGCCTTCGGCGCCAAGCCCCGCACCTCGGTCGCCGCGCTGTGGCTGCCGCTCTTCCACGACATGGGACTGATCGCGATCATCGCCTGCCCGATCGTCGGCGGGAACCAGGCGGTGTTCATGGACCCCGTGGCGTTCGTCATGAAGCCGACGCGGTGGATGCGTCTGCTGTCCGGCCACGCCGACGTCTACACCGGCGGGCCGAACTTCGCCTACGAGTACACCGCCGCCAGGGCGAGCGATCCCGCCGACCTCGACGGGCTCGACCTGTCGGGGGTGCGGGTCATGCTCAACGGGGCCGAGCCGGTGCGACCCGCCACCGTCTCCCGCTTCACCTCCGTCTTCGCGCCGTACGGCCTGCGGCCCGAAGCCCACACCCCCGGGTACGGCCTGGCCGAGGCGACGGTCTTCGTCACGGCGGGATCCATCGACGCGCCGCCGCTGGTCACCGACTTCGACAGGGACGCCCTGGCGGAGGGGCGGGCCGTGCCGTACGACGGTGACGGGGGTGTGGGGGTCGCCAGCACGCTGGTCTCCTGCGGAAAGCCGACCGGGCAGCGGGTGCGGATCGACTCCCCAGGTGACGGGCACGTGGGGGAGATCCTGGTGCAGGGGCCGAACGTGGCCCGCGCCTACTGGCGCGACCCCGAGCGCACCGCCGAGGTCTTCGCGGACGGCTGGCTGCGCACCGGCGACCTCGGCGTGATCCACGAGGGCGAGCTCTACGTCACCGGCCGCGTCAAGGACCTGGTGATCGTGGACGGGCGCAACCACTACCCGCAGGACATCGAGGCGACCGCGCAGGACGCCTCCGACGGCGTGCGCAAGGGACACGTGGCCGCGTTCGCGGTGCCGGGCGCCGAGACCGAACGGCTCGTCGTCGTGGCCGAGCGGTCGCGGGCGGGCCGCACAGACGAGAGCGTCGTCCGCGAGGTCCGCGCCGCCATCTCCCGCGGCCACGAGGTCGCGGCCGAGGTCGTGCTGGTCGCGGCGGGCGCGGTGCCGCGCACCTCCAGCGGGAAGATCGCCCGGCGGGCCTGCCGGCAGGCCTACCTGGAGGGCGCGCTTGTTTGAGTCGCTCGGCCGGTTGGTCTACCGCGGCCGCTGGACGCTCCTCGTCCTGAGCGTGGCCGTCGCGGTCCTCGTCGCGCCCTTCGGCCTGGAACTGTTCGGGCGGATGGCCGACGGCGGGTTCGAGGACCCCGCGGCCGAGTCGACCACGTCGGCGACCTGGAACGACGAGTGGTACAGCGGGAACTCGCCCGACGTGGTGGTGCTCTACACCCACCCCACGGTCCCGGCCCGCGACCGGAGGTACAGGAAGGCCGTCCACGACTCGCTGCGCCGCCTGCCGGCCAGCTACGTCCGGCGGATGACGACGTACTGGACCTCCCGCTCCGCCACGATGATCTCGCGGGACGGCCGCTCCACCTACGCGCTGATCACGCTCAAGGGCGACAAGCAGCGCGCGTACACCGCCATCGAGCAGCGGCTGCGCACCGTCGAAGGGCTGTCCGTCAAGATCGGCGGCGCGGTGCCGCTGCTCGACGACCTCAACACCCAGACGGGCGCCGACCTGGCCAGGGCCGAGGCGATCTCGATGCCCGTGCTGCTGGTGCTGCTCGTGCTGGTCTTCGGCAGCCTGGTCGCCGCCGGGCTGCCGCTGCTCGTCGGGCTGCTGTCGGTGCTCGGCGCGCTGGTGCTGCTGCGGCTGCTCACCGAGGTCACCGACGTGTCGGTGTTCTCGCTGAACGTCGTCACCATGCTCGGGCTGGGCCTGGCGATCGACTACTCCCTGTTCGTGCTCAGCGCCTTCCGCGAGGAGATCAGGCGCGGGACGTCCACCGAGGCGGCCGTGGTGGCGACGATGGCCACGGCCGGCAGGACCGTGGCCTTCTCGGGGCTCACCGTGGCGACCGCGCTGCTCGGGCTGCTGCTGTTCCCCCAGATGTTCCTGCGCTCCATCGGGCTCGGCGCCGCCGCCGTCGTGCTCGTCGCGATGGTCGCCGCGCTCGTCGTCCTGCCCGCCGTTCTCGGGATCCTCGGGCGGAAGGTCGACGCGCTCCGCATCACCCCCTCCTTCGGCGGGCCGCGGAACGGCGGCGCCTGGCACGCCGTCGCCTCCAGCGTGATGCGCACCCCGCTGCTCTACCTCGTCGGCGTCACGGCCGTGCTGATCTCGCTCGCGCTGCCGTTCGTCGACGTGAAGTTCGGCAACGTCGACCACCGGGTGCTGCCGCCGCGGGTCGAGAGCCGCCAGGTCGCCGAGGCCGTCGACACCTCCTTCGCCCGGAACTCCATGGCCGCCGTCGACGTCCACGTGCTCGTCGAGCGCGACTTCCAGGAGGCCGAACCGCTGCTGCCCGGCCCGCTCGGCCAGGGCCACACCGTGGTCAGCCCGCTCACACCCGTGCTGCCCTCGGACGTCAAACCCTTCACCGACCGCCTGCGCCGCCTGTCCGGCGTCACCGGCGTCGACGTCACCGGCTTCTCCCCGGACAACGGCGCCGTACGGCTGGCCGTCCGCTACGACGGCGACCCCATGTCCGACTCCGCGCGGTCGCTCGTCACCCTGATCAGATCGATGACGCCCGAGCCGAACATCAGGTCGGTCGTCGTCGGCGGGCCCACCGCCGCGCAGATGGACCTGGTCGACAGTCTCGCCGCGACCCTGCCGTGGATGGCGCTGGTGGTGTCCGGGGCCACCTTCGTCCTGCTGTTCGCGGCGTTCGGCTCGCTGCTGCTGCCGGTGAAGGCCCTGCTGATGAACGTGCTGTCGATCGGCGCGTCCTTCGGGGTCATCGTGTGGGCCTTCCAGTACGGCAACCTGGCCGGACTCCTCGGCTTCACACCCACCGGCACCATCGAGGCGACGGTCACGGTGCTCATCCTGGCGGTGGTGTTCGGGCTGTCGATGGACTACGAGCTGTTCCTGCTGTCCCGGGTACGGGCCGAGTGGCTGCGGACCGGGGACAACGCGGCGGCGGTCGCGGCCGGGCTGCAGAAGACCGGCGGCATCATCACCAGCGCGGCGCTGCTGCTGCTGGTGGTCATCGGGGCCTTCTCGACCGCCGGGATCACGATCGTGAAGCTGCTCGGAGTCGGGATGTTCGTGGCGATCGTGGTGGACGCCACGCTGGTGCGGGCGCTGCTGGTGCCCGCGACCATGCGGCTGATGGGAGCGGCCAACTGGTGGCTGCCCGGTCCGTTACGCGGGCTCCACCGGCGGATCGAGCTGCGGGAACACTTTCCCGACGAGTCCCCGCCCACCTCCGGCCCCCACGCCGCCACGGCCGGCACCACCGCCTCGCGGGCGCTTGCCACCGACCCTCGCGCCGCGGCCTCCCGGGCCACCGCCGCGGTTTCCGGGTCCCGCCGCTCGCGGGCCGCCGTGGCTCCCGCGCCCACCCCCCGCGCCCTCGCCGCCACCCCTCCATTCCTGGCGGTCTCCCCAACCCCCGGCATCATCTCCCTAAACCCCAGCGTCTCCCCAACCCCCGACGTCTCCACACCCTCCACCGTCTTCCCAGCTCCCATCGTCTCCTCAACCCCCACCGTCTCCGGCTCCCCGAACCCCACGGTCTCCCCAAACCCCAGGGTCTCCCCAAACCCCGCGGTCCCTCCAACCTCCAACGTCTCCCCAACCTCCAGCGTCTCCCCAACCCGCACTTCGCCCCGGCCGGAGGTTTCCCCGGCTCCCGTGCCCCAGGCGGCGGGTCTCGCCCTTCCTGTTCCGCCTGCACCCGGCTCGTCAGGCAGGTCCGGTTCCGGTGTGTCCGGCCGGCCCTGGCCCGACAGCATGCCCGGGGTGCCCAGGGCCGAGGGCGCTTCCGGGCGGAGTGGGGCGGAGGCCGGCGGGCGGAGGAGCCGGCGTGTCGTCCGGCCCAACATCGACGGGCCGGGCTGGCACTGGGCCGACGAGGAGGAGCGCCCGGCCGGTTCTCGCTCCGGCCCGTCGGCCAGCCCGGGGCCCGGCCGGTCGGCCTGCTCGGGGCACGGCCCGTCAGCCAGCCCGGAGCACGGCCCGTCGGCCGGTCCAGGGTCCGGCTCTTCGGCGGCCCCCGTGCCGGGAGGATCGGCCAGTGCGGTGTCCGGTTCTTCGGGGGTCTCGGCCAGTGCGGTGCCCGGCCCGTCGGGGGTCTCGGCCGGTGCGGTGTCCGGTCCTGTGGGGACCGCGGCCGGTCCGGTGCCTGGTTCGTCTGGCGGTCCTGTGCCGGACGCTTCGGGTGGGACCGCGCTGGACACGGATCCGGGGCTCGTACTCGCCCCCGGCCCGCTGTTCGGGACCGACACCGACCCCAGCCCTCGTCTCGCCCCGTTGTTCGGGACCGACCCCAGCCCTCGTCCCGGCCCGTTGTTCGGGACCGACACCAGCCCTCGTTCCGCCGCGCTCCCTGGCGCGGACGCTCTCCCCGGGAAGGGCGTGCGGCGCAAGCGGGGGCTCAACCCGTACCCCGGCACCACCGCCCCCCGCAGGCCCCGCCCGCAGCCGGGCCGGCACTCTCGCCAGGACCTTCCGGCGGCTCCTCCTGGGGCTCCTCCTCACGACGGGGCGGCGGAGCCGGACGAGCCGAAGATCCCCGAACCCCGGCTGACCTGGGTGAAGGTCGAGCCGCGCACCAGGGTCGTCAGGGCGAGCCCCGACGGCCCCGGCTGGAGCTGGCAGGAAGTGGAGGGATGACCCAGGTCACCGTCCACGCCAAGAGGAGCTCCAGGGTCTGGCCGCTTTTCCTGGTCGTCGCCCTCGCCGGGTTCGTGACCACACTGGACAACACGGTCGTCACCGTCGCCCTCCCCACGATCAGGGCGGATCTCGGCGCGGGGCTGGCCGCGCTGGAGTGGGTGGCGACCGGCTACATCATGACTTTCGCGGGACTGATGCTCGCGGGCGGCCGGCTCGCCGACGTGTACGGGCGCAGGAAGGCGCTCGTCGCGGGCCTGGTGACGTTCACCGGGGCGTCGCTCGCGGCGGGCCTCGCCACCACGATCCAGCTGCTGGTCGCCGCCCGGCTGGTCCAGGGCGTGGGCGCGGCGTTGATCCTGCCCGCGACGCTTGCCGTACTCGCGGGGAAGGACGACCGGCAGCGGTCGGCGGGCGTGGCGGTGTGGATGGCGTCGGGCGCGGGGGCCCTGGCGCTCGGGCCGCTGGTGGGCGGCTACCTGAGCCAGCACGCGCACTGGACGTGGGTGTTCCTGATCAACGTGCCGATCGGGGCGGCGGTGACCGCGCTGGCCGTCGCGGTCGTCCCCGAGAGCAGGGAGCGGGGCGCGGCGCGGGTGGACCTGCCGGGCGTGGCGGCCTCGGCGGTGGTGCTGTCGTCAGGGACGTTCGCGCTGATCCACGGCTCGGAGTACGGCTGGACGGCGCCGGTGATCGTCGGGGTGGGTCTGGCGTGCGTGGCGGGGGCCGTGGCGTTCGTCGTGGTCGAACGGCGGGCGGCCGAGCCGATGGTGGATCCGGCGCTGTTCGCCGCCCGGTCCTTCACCGGCGGGGTGGTGGCGCAGGTGCTGTGGGGTCTCGGCGTGAACGGCGTCTTCTTCTACACGGCGATCTTCCTGCAGGGAGTGCTGGGGTTCTCGCCGACCGCCTCGGGGGTGGCGTTCGTGCCGCTGGCCGTGCTGGTGGTGGCGGTGACGCCGCTGGTGCCGCTGGTGGAACGGCGGCTGGGGGCGGGCAGGACGGTGGCCGCGGGGCTGGCGCTGGTGGCGGCGGGGATGGCGGGGGTCGCCTTCCTCGGGCCGGGCGACGGGTGGGGCGAGCTGCTGCCCGCGGTGTGCGCGATCGGGATCGGGTCGGCGTTGACGATGCCGCTGGGTTCGGCGGTGCTGGCGGCGGTGCCGGAGGGCCGGGCGGGGGTCGCCGGTGGCGTCTTCACGGTGGGCAGGGAGATCTCGGGGCTGTTCGGGATCGCGGCGATCGGGGTGATCGTGCAGAGCGCGGGGACGTTCGCCGCGGGGTACTCCGCGGGGCTGCTGGTGGCGGCGGGCCTGGTGCTGGCGGGCGCGGTGGTCGGCCTGGCGACGCTGCCATGAAAGGCGCCATCGGGGCGGGCCTGTCGTCGAGACGGAGGGTGGGGTCGCCGTGAAGGTCGCGATCCTCGCGTTCGGGTCGAGGGGGGACACCCAGCCGTGCGTCGCGCTCGGCCGGGGGCTGCGCGCCCGCGGCCATGACGTCACCGTCGTCGCCGCCCCGCGTTACGCGCCGCTGATGGACGGCCTCACGCTCGCGCCGCTCAGCGTGGACCCCGCGGCGGTGCTCGACTCGGACGAGGGCCAGGCATGGCTGCGCAGCGGCCCGCTCGGCTTCGTCTCCGGCTTCAAACGGGTCGTCGAGCCGCTCGCCGAGAAGCTCGTCGTCGAGGTGGACGCCGCCGCCCGCGCCGCCGACCTGGTCCTGTCCCCGGCGCTCGGCGGCATGGGTGCCCACCTGTCCGACCGGTACGGCATGCCGTACCGGCTCCTGCACTTCCAGCCCAGCCATCCCACGGCCGCCTTCCCCAACCCGCTCGTCCCGGCACGCACTCTGGGCGGCTGGGGCAACCGGGCCAGCTACGCCCTGATCGACAGGCTGACCTCGCTGGTCCTCGGCCGCATGGTCAACCGGCTGCGGCGCACGGTGTTCGGGCTCGGGCCGGCGGGACGGGAGCGGGAGGTGCCCGTGCTGTGCGCGGTGAGCCCGCTGGTGGTGCCCCGGCCGCGCGACTGGCCCGCCAGGGTCCACCTCACCGGCTACTGGCGGCTCCCGCCCGGACCCCTTCCCGAGCATGTCGCGGCCTTCGTCGAGGAGGGGCCGAGGCCGGTGTTCGTCGGGTTCGGCAGCATGAGGCCGCCCAAGGGGCTCGCCCCGCTGGTGCTGCGGGCGCTCAGGCTGGCAGGCGTCAGGGCGGTGGTCCAGGGCCTGGGCGTGGCGCGTTCGGCCACGGTCCTGCCGGTCGACGAGGTGGATCACGCCGCGCTCTTCCCGCGCATGGCCGCGGTCGTCCACCACGGCGGGGCGGGCACGACGGCGGCGAGCCTCACGGCGGGCGTGCCCACGGTCGTCTGCCCGTTCTTCGCCGACCAGCACTTCTGGGGGGCGCGCGTCGCCGCGCTCCGGGCGGGTCCCGCGCCGCTGCCGGTCCGGCGCCTCACGGCAGAGGCGCTGGCGGCCAGGGTGCTGCGTGCCGTACCGAATCCTCGACTGGCCGCTCGACTGCGTGTGGAAGACGGGGTGCGGCAAGCGGTAGATCTCTTAGAAGTGTCCAGATAGTGTGCTACTTGCCCACCTTTGATCACCCCCGAAGTAGGCGACATGCGTTTCCGGAAGATCTTCGTCATCGGCCTGGCGCTCTCGCTGCTGGGCATCGGCGTCCCCGCCTGGTCGGACAACGACCCCAGGAGCTGCAACGACCTGATGTCGAGCGACACCCCCGCGTACGTCGTCTGCAGGTGGATGGCGACGCCGGAGGAGGCCGCCGACATCGCCCGGTTCTGGCTGGACAACGACGGCGAGAACATGAGGAACGCCGGGCCGATCGACACCCCGATCATCGACTGCACCGAGGAGGGCAACACCTGCGTCGAGCCGCCGGGCGACAGCACCTCCGGTGACGTGGGCGACCCCGACCCCGCCGGCGAGAACGACGGCGGCGGAACGCCCGAGTGCCAGGGCGGTGCCAAGGACTGCTACGTCGATCCCGCCGAGCTGTCGGCGGCCGAGGTGAAGACCGCCGCCGAGACCGCCGAGGGGCAGGCGGTCAAGACCGCCGCCGAGGCGGGGCTGCGGGTCTGGATCGACACCGACCTGGCCGACGACTGGAAGGCCGGCAAGCTCGCCGAGGCCGTGAAGCGGGTCGGTGCGCTGGCGATGCAGCAGGGCGCCGTGGGCATCAGGTTCTCCTCGCAGCTCGGCTACAACCAGACGTTCGCCGCGGCCGACGAGATCGACAGGTTCGTCACCGAGGCCGCTGCGGCGCTGCGTGAAGCCGTGCCCGGCAGGAAGCTCGCCCTGCACACGGTCGTGCCGGTGCTGGGCTGCGGGGCCAACGAGGAGTGCAAGACGGAGCTGGGCAAGAAGTACCCGCTGCTCGACCCCGACCGCGTCGGCGCCTGGCTGTCCAAGGGCCTGGTCGACCAGCTCTCCCTCGACAACGGCCACCTGGCCACCGAGTACGCCACCTGGAAGATCGACGGCCCCACCGCCCAGCGCAACCAGTGGATCCAGGTCAGGGCCCGCGCCTGGGACGCCTACGGCACGATCGGCGCCGAGGACGCGGTCTTCACCGCTCCCGGCTCCTCGAAGCTGACCGCCGAGCAGGCGCTCAAGACGATCACCGAGCGGGTGGCGACGCCACTGCAGTCCGACGCGGCCGAGACGGTGACGCTCTGGACGCGCTGGCAGGACCCGAAGGGCGCGGTGAACCGGGTGCTCGGCGACAAGCTCGCGGCCAACCCGACCTGGGAGCAGCTTCGCAGGCTGAGCGAGGTCAAGCCGCGCCTGGCCACCCTGTACAACCCGGCGACGCCCGAGGTGGACGTGGCGACGGACCTGAAGAAGTACGCCGAGGTGTTCGGCCAGGTCTACCTGGCCGTCGGATAAATCATGGAGTCGACTCCAAGTTTGGAGTAGACTCCATCGGCGTGAGCCTGCGCGAACGCAAGAAGCAAGAGACCAAGCGCCACATCTCCGAAGTGGCGCTGCGGCTCTTCGTCGAGCGCGGGTTCGACCATGTCACCGTCACCGAGGTGGCCAGGGCCGCCGACGTGGCGGCCAACACGGTCTACAACTACTTCAAGGTCAAAGAGGACCTGGTCATCCCGCCCGCCTCGCGGGACCGGCTCGCCGCGATCGTGCGCGGGCGGGCGGCGGGGCAGTCGGCCGCCGGCGCCGTGCTGGCCACGCTGCGCGACGAGCTGCGCCGCCGTGACGGGAGCATCGGGCTGACCGAGGGCTTCGGCCGCTTCCTGGAGATGGCGCGAGCCGCCCCGACCCTCACCGCGAGGCTGGTCGAGCTGGCCGAGCAGATGGTCGCCGAGCTCGCCGCCGCCCTGGCGGAGGAGACCGGCGCCGCACCCGGCGATCCGACGCCGGCGCTCGTGGCCGAGCAGCTCGGCTGGGTGCACGAGCACGTCCTGCGCGAGATCGGCAGGCGGACGGCCGACGGGCAGCCCCCCGCGGCCATCGCCGACGCGCTGCTGGAACGGCTCGACACCATCGAGAGCCTGCTCGGCGACCGGGTCCTCACCTACGCGACGAGGGACACGACATGGACACCTACCGAGTGATCATCCGCGCCAGGTTCGACGGCCTCACCGACGCCCAGCGGGAGACGCTGCGCGAGCAGGCCGACGCCTGCGAGATCGGCTTCCGCGAGGGCGGCTCGCTCGCCTACGACCGGTCCATCAGCTGGTTCACCTTCCGTTTCCAGACCGAGGCCGAGGACGACACCGAGGCCCAGCTCGCCGCGCTCGACGCCCTCGCCTACCCCTTCAAGAAGGAGACCATCGGCGTCACGAACATGACGGAGATCAGTAGCCGCGCCCTGCGGCGCCGTGGCTGAGCAGGTCGAAGGCGAGATCGGCGGCCGCGGCCGCCTCGGGGAAGACCTCATCGGCCGTACGGCCGGCCGACACGGCCGCCACGTTGTCGTGCGC
This sequence comes from Nonomuraea sp. NPDC004354, assembly GCF_053602555.1. Taxonomy (NCBI): domain Bacteria; kingdom Bacillati; phylum Actinomycetota; class Actinomycetes; order Streptosporangiales; family Streptosporangiaceae; genus Nonomuraea; species Nonomuraea sp. NPDC004354. The sequence continues at coordinate 104,568 of NZ_JBSGDV010000019.1, forward strand.
GAGCACCTGAGTGACGGCGATCACCTGGACGGCCACCAGGCGCGGCGCGGGCCCGCCCAGCGCGCCGGCCAGCAGGGCGGCGTCGGCGGTGCCGTACTCGACCAGGCGGGCGGCCACGCTCGGCGTGCCGTACACCAGGCGGTAGAAGGCCAGCACCTCGGGCAGGTCGCACAGCCCCGTGACGGGGTCGCGCGCCTCCAGGCCCTGGCGGAAGTGCCGGCGCAGGGCCCGCAGCGGCGACTCCCGCGGGTCGCGGGCGGCCACCACCCTCGCCTGCTCGCCCTGGTGGTCGGCGATGCGGTGCAGGACCAGGTCCTCCTTGACGGGGAAGTACCTGAACAGCGTCGGCTTCGACACCTCCGCCGCCGCCGCGATGTCCGCGACCGCCACCTGGTCGAAACCCTCGGCCAGGAACATCGCGATCGCGGTGTCGGACAGCAGTTGCCGCGTTCGCTCCTTCTTGCGGTCACGCAGGTTCATGGATCAAGTGTCACCGCTGCAGCGTCCAGTTCATGACACCGAGAGGAAGCGGGCCCGGCTGGACGGCGTCGGGCGGCGTGATCGGCGGCAGCGGGTCGTCGTACTCCCACTCGCGCTCGTCCCGCATCGTCGCCGCCGAGGGATCCCCGCCGCCCCTCAGGCCGAGGGCGCGCAGGGCCATCGGGAAGGAGTTCTTGAACTCCCTGTTCCAGTACGGCCAGGTGTGGGTGCCGTTGCCGTACATGTTCATGGTGTGCTTGATGCCGAGCCGGTCCAGCCGCTTGCTCAGCGCCTTCGCGGTGTAGGCGGAGATGGGCTCGCCCAGGTGGGCGGGATGCCACGGCGAGCCGGGCGGGTCCAGCGGGCCCAGGAAGCTGTTGGTGCCGCTGGACATGTAGATCGCGGTCCCCCTGAGGTTCGGCGCGAGCACCAGGGGGTCGTTGGCGGCCCAGACGTCCTTGTTCCCGGCCGGGTCGCCCCACAGCGCGTTCGGGTCGTGACCCTCGCTGAGCTGGGCGTTCTGGATGATCTGCGGGATGCCGGGCAGCTGGGTGGCCATGATGCCGCTGAAGGCGCCGACGAACCCGAACATGCCGGGGTTCTGCGCCGCGTACTTCACCGCCCCGTAGGCGCCCATCGACAGCCCCGCGATCGCCCTGCGGGTGCCGGCGCGGTAGCCGATCTCCAGCAGCCGCCGCACCTCCTGGGTGTGGAAGGTCGCCCAGGCGGGGCTGCCGCCACGGCCGCCGTTGAACCAGTCGGAGTAGTTGCCGGCGCGGCCCGCCTCGGGCATCACGATGATCGCGTCGACGTTCTCGGTGAAGGAGACGACGTCGGTCATCCTGGTCCACGCGGTGTAGTTGTCGGCGCCGCCGTGCAGGAGGTACAGGACAGGCCAGGTGCGCTTGGCGGACTTCGACCAGCCTCTGGGGAGGAGCAGGCGGACGGGCATCATCCGGCCGATCGACGGCGAGGAGATGAGGATGTCCAGCATCCGCGGGCCGAGCCGGCGTTCCCTCACCACCCTCGCCGGACCTTTCAGCGCCTTCTGCCAGGGGGCGTAGCGGGGGTCTCCGGCGTCGCCCGGCGGAGCCTGCTGTCGCGCCGGCTCCTGCGTGCGTCGCGGCTGCGGGGCCTTGGACGGCGGCCTGCCGTTCGGGTCGCCGGGGAAGGGGTCGCCGGCGGTGCCGTCCTGCGGGGGCACCTCTCCCGGCTGCTCGGCCTGGCCGCTGCCGGGTGGCCGGCCGCCCGGCTCCTCGGGCTCGCTCCGCCCCTCGGCCGTGGCCGGTCTCGCCGGCTCGCCGCGGCGGTCGGCGGCCGGCCGCTCCTGCCCGGTCTGCCCGTCCGGGACCAGCGACCAGTCGGGATCGGCCAGCGCGGGACCGGCCGACGAGCCCATGACCAGCACCGACGCCAGCGCCACGGCCAGCAAGCCCCTGGATCGCATGATGCCCATCACCGTCCTCAGCCCTCATCGGCCCTCATCGGCCCTCATCGGCCCTCCTCAGCGTGGAGGCGAGGCTAGGCGGTGCCCGCGGGCGGCAGCTATCACCGCAGGCAACGAAAAGGCGCTACGGCTTGCGCTCCGCGGACAATTATCACCCGCGTGACAAAAACGAACTGGAGGAATGTTCCGCTACGGCCTGCTCCTGGATGGTTCGTCTCGGTAAGTTGACCGATCACCCCCGGCAGCATGGGAGCGCCCGTGGACGAACTCGGTGAAGGCGACATCCGACGCTTCCTGACGGAGCGGATCTCCTCCCGGTGTGCCCTGACCGAGGTGGACCCCGACCGGCCGCTGGAGGAGTTCGGGCTGTCGTCGCGGGACGCCACGGGAATCGCGGGGGAACTGGCCGAGCTCGTCGGGCGCGAGCTGGCGCCGACCCTGGTGTGGGAACACCCGACGATCAACCGGCTCGCCGCGGCGCTGGCCACGGGCGCGCTCGCCGATCCGGCCGCGGGACGCTCACCGGCCCACCCCCTCCGCCCGACCGGCGGGCGCGCGCCCGAGGCGGTACCCGGCCTGGACGAGCGCCTGTCCGGCGGGCCCGAGCCGATCGCCGTGGTGGGGGTGGGGTGCCGCCTGCCGGGCGCCGACGGGCCCGAGGCGTTCTGGGACCTTCTCCTCCAGGGCCGCGACGCCGTACGGACGGTCCCCGAAGGGCGCTGGGAACGGTTCGACGACGGTACGGCCCGCACCGCCGCCGCCCTCGACCGCACCACCAGGCACGGCGGCTTCCTCGACGGCATCGAGGGGTTCGACGCCGAGTTCTTCGGCATCCCGCCGGGCGAGGCCGCCACGATGGACCCCCAGCAGCGGCTGCTGCTGGAGACGGCGTGGGAGGCGCTGGAACACGGCGGCATCGCGCCGCGCTCGTTGCGCGGCAGCCGTACCGCGGCGTTCGTCGGCATCTCGGGCAACGAGTTCGCCCACCTCACCACCGCCGACCCCGCCGCCGTGGACGCGTGGACGGCCACCGGCGCCGCCTTCAGCATCGCGGCCAACCGGCTGTCGTACCTGCTCGACCTGCGCGGGCCGTCCATGGCGGTCGACACCGCCTGCTCGTCCTCGCTCGTGGCCGTCCACCTGGCCGTGACCAGCCTGCGCGCGGGGGAGAGCGACCTGGCCCTGGCCGCGGGCGTGAACCTGCTGCTCTCCCCGGTCGTCACCATGGCCTTCGACCGGGCCGGCGGCACGGCGCCGGACGGCAGGTGCAAGGCGTTCGACGCGTCGGCCGACGGGATGGTGCGGGCCGAGGGCTGCGGTGTCGTCGTGCTCAAACGCCTGTCCGACGCTCTCCGCGACGACGACAGGGTCCTCGCGGTGGTCACCGCGTCGGCCGTGAACCAGGACGGCCGCTCCAACGGCCTGGTCGCCCCGAACCCCGACGCCCAGCAGGACCTCCTCCGCACCGTCTACGCGGGGCTCGACAGGGGGCCCGACTACATCGAGGCGCACGGCACCGGCACCTTCCTCGGCGACCCCATCGAGGCCGGCGCCATCGCCGCCGCCGTCCCAGGGCCGGTCCTGCTCGGCTCGGTGAAGACCAACCTCGGCCACCTGGAGGCGGCGGCGGGGGTGACCGGTTTCATCAAGACGGTGCTGGCGCTGCACCACGGGTTCATCCCGCCCAGCCTGCACTTTCACACGCCGAACCCGCACGTGCCCTGGGACACGCTGTCGGTCGTCACCGAGCCGACGGCCTGGCCGCGCGCCGACGCGCGGGCGGGGGTGTCGTCGTTCGGCTTCGGCGGCACGAACGCCCACGTGGTCCTGGACGCCTTCCGCCCGGTCCGCCCACGGGTGCCGGCCCCGCCGAAGGACGGGACGGCTGCGGCGCGGGTGTTCGTCCTGAGCGACGTCACCGCCGACCGGGTCCGGGCGCAGGCCGCCGATCTCGCCGCCTGGCTCACCGCCCGTCCGGAGCCGTCCGGCTCCTGGCTGCGGGACGTCGCCCACACGCTGGCCCGCCGGGCGGGCCGGGGCCGGGTGGGCGCCGCCGCCGTGGCCAGGACCGCCGGCGAGCTGGCCGCCGCGCTCGCGACCGTCGAGCCCGTGCCCACCGGGGGGCGGGGGCCGGTGTGGGTCTTCAGCGGGTACGGCGCGCAGTGGCCGGGCATGGGACGCGACCTCTACGCCGCCGAGCCCGCCTTCCGGGACGCCGTCGACGAGCTGGCGCCGCTCCTGCGCGCCGAGGCGGGCATCGACCTGCACACCTGGGAGGCGGACGGCGTCGCCCACCTGCAGCCCATGATCTTCGCCGTGCAGATCGCGCTCAGCCGGCTGTGGACGGCGTACGGGGTGCGGCCCGCGGCCGTCATCGGACACTCCATGGGCGAGGTCGCGGCGGCCGTCGTCGCGGGCGGGCTGGGGCTCCACGACGGGGTCCGGGTGATCTGCCGGCGGGCGGGGTTGCTGGGCTCTCTGGGCGGGGGCGGCGCGATGGCCGTGCTGGAGGCCGCCGCCGAGGAGGTGCCGTCCGACCTGCACGTCGCCGTCTACTCCTCGCCGACGCAGACCGTGGTCACGGGCGACCAGCAGGCGGTGGCGCGGTTCGCGGCGCGGGTGGAGGCGGACGGGCGCTACGCGAGAGTGCTGACGGCGGAAGGGGCGGGGCATTCGCCGCAGGTCAAACCGCTGCAACCGCGGCTGAGGGCGGAGCTGGCGGCGATCGTGCCGGGGAAGCCGGAGGTGCCGTTCTACTCGACGGTGCTCGACGACCCGAGGGAGACGCCGACGTTCGAGCCCGCCTACTGGGCGGCGGGCATCAGGCGGCCGGTCCGGCTGGCGCAGGCGGTCGGCGCCGCGGCGGAGGACGGGCACACCGTGTTCACCGAGATCGGGCCGCATCCGGTGCTGGCCGCCGCGCTCCGGGACAGCCTTCCTGGCGCGCTGGTGACCCATTCGCTCGCCCGGCCGCGCTCCTCCGCCGCGGGCGTGCGGGACGGGGCGGCGCGGGGGTTCGAGGAGCAGGTGGCCAGGGTGGCGGCCGCCGTACCGCCGGATGTGGACGGGCGGGTGGTGGACGTGCCGCGCCCGCGCTGGCGGCGGGAGCGGCACTGGGCGCCGGAACGCCCGCCGGCCGCCGGCGGGCATCCGGTGCTGGGCGCGCACGTGGAGACGCCCGCCGGGCACGGCTGGTCCACCGAGCTGGACGACCTGTCCGAGCCGCCCTGGCAGCTGGATCCCGCGACCTGGCACCGCGACGGGCACGCGGTGCTGCCGGTGGAGGTGGTGGCCCGGCTGGCGCTGGCGGCGACGGGCGGCACGGCCGTGGAGAACGTCGCGTTGTACGGGCTGCTGCCGTTGCCGGCGCGGATCACCGTCACGCGGGCAGGGGGGCGCGTCGAGGTGCACGCCAAGGACGCGGCCGGGGTGTGGAAGCTGTACGGCTCGGCGGGCGCGGGCCCGTCGGCCGATGCGAAGGAAAGAATCGGGCGGTTCCGTGTAGACGGGACAATTGAGGGAATCGAGACGGCTGAGATCCCGGAGACCGGCGTGCCGGTACGGCTGGCCGACAAGCTCGTCGAACGGATCTGGGCCCCGGCCCCGCTGGCGGACGACCAGGCGGCGCCGGCTCGCGCATGGCTCATCCTGGCCGATGAGGGGGATCCGCGAGCCGCCCGCCTGGCCTCGTTCCTGCCCGCGGGGCCAGACGGCGACCCGCTCGTGCTGGTGGGGGCGGACGCCGACCCGCCGGGCGTGCTGCTGCGGCTGGCGCGGCTGGCGCGGCTGGCCGGGGACGGCAGGCGGCTCAGGATCGTCACCGAGCGGGCGCAGGCCGTCCTGGAGGGGGAACGCGGCGACCCGGCGGCCGCCTCCCTGCGCGGCGCGGTCAGGGTGCTGGCGCTGGAGCATCCCGAGCTGAGGGCGACGCTGATCGACGTCGACGACCTCTCCGCGCTGGCGCGCGAGCTCGCGCACGACGGCGACGACGACGAGGTGGCCTGGCGCGACGGCGTCCGCTACGCCGCCCGCCTGCGCCGCGCCGAGCTCGTCGCCGACCGTCCAGGACGTCCCCCGGTGGTGCGGGAGGGCGGCGGCTACCTGATCAGCGGCGGGTACGGCGCGCTCGGCCTGCTCGTGGCGCGCTGGCTGGTGGACAGGGGCGCGGCCAGGGTCGTGCTGAACGGCCGGGCCGGACCGTCCGCCGAGGCCGCCGCCCGGCTCGCCGCGCTGCCCGCGGTCGAGGTGGTCACGGGCGACCTCGCCGCGGAGGGCACGGCGGAGCGGCTGGTGGCGGCCGTGACGGAAGGGGGAGTCCCGCTGTGCGGGGTCGTCCACGCGGCGGGCGTGCTGGACGACCGGCTGGTCACCGCGCTGACCGCGGCGTCGGTCGAACGGGTGTGGGCGGCCAAGGCGACCGGCGGGTGGCGGCTGCACCAGGCGACGCGCGACCGTGCCCTCGACTGGTGGGTGGCCTTCTCCTCGGCGGCGGCCCTGCTCGGCTCGCCGGGGCAGGCCGCGTACGGCATGGCGAACGCCTACCTGGACGCGCTGTGCGGCCTGCGCAGGGCGGAGGGGCTGCCGGCCGTGTCGATCAGCTGGGGGACGTGGGCCGGGGCCGACCCGTTGCCGGCCGTCACGCCGCTCACCCCCGAGGAGGGGATCGAGGCGCTGGAGGCGCTGCTGCGGCGGGAACTGTCGGCGGGGGTGGTCAGGCTCGATCCGGCGGCGGCGATGGCGGTGTTCCCCCGGGTGGGACGCATGCCGTACTTCTCGATGGTGGTCGAGGGGGTGGCGGAGCGGCGGCGTGACCTGGGCGAGCTGGCGCCGGGCGAGGCGATGCGGGTGATCCACGCGCGGGTGCGTGAGCGGGTGGCGGGCGTGCTGGGGTTCGACGCCGGCCGGTCGGGCGACCGGGGCGGGTGGCCGGGGGAGCACGCGGTGCTGACGGACCTGGGGCTGGACTCGCTGGCGGCGACGCGGCTGCGCGGGACGTTCGAGCACGACTTCGGGGTGGCGGTGCCGGCCGGGCTGCTGCTCAGGGGCGCCACGCTGGGCGAGGTGGCGCGGGCGGTCGCGGCCGAGCTGGGCATCGAGGCGGGCCCCGAGCCGGGCGGCGCGCTGGGCCCCGAGCAGGGCGGCGCGCTGGGCCCGGTGCAGGGCGGCGCGCTCGGCCCCGAGCCGGGCCGACGGGAAGGCCGGGCGACCGCCGTGGAGACGGCGCCGAGGGACGCGGCCGAGCGGCTGGTCGTGAGGGTGGCCGAGCAGATCCTGGGGCGCGTGCCGCGCCTCGACGAGGTCCTCCCCGCCGAGGTGGCGACCACCGTGGCAAGCGAGGCGGGCTTCCGGGCGGGCGGGGCGACGGACGCCGGGGCGGGTCTCCGGGCGGGCGGCGTGACGCCCGCCGAGCTGGGTCTCCGGGCGGTTGGCGCGGCGCCCGCCGAGCTGGGTCTCCGGGCGGTTGGGGTGATGCCCGCCGAGCCGGGTCTCCGGGCGGTTGGGATGACGGTCGCCGAGCTGGCCGACGCGGTGCGCGCGGCGGACGAGCGGGAGGCCGGGCAGGGCGTCGTCCGGCCGCTCACCCGGCCGGGCCGCGCCACCGGCCGGGCGGCGCCGCTGTTCCTGGCGCACCCGGCGGGTGGCACGACGGGCGTCTACCGGCGGCTCGCCTCCCTCCTCGACACCCCCGTGCTCGGCCTGGAACGGCTGGACGGCACGGCCGGCATCCCCGAGCGCGCCGCCGCCTACGCCGAGGCCATCACCCGCACCTGCCCCGGCCCCTACCGCCTCGGCGGCTGGTCGTTCGGCGGGATCGTGGCCTTCGAGATCGCCAGGCAACTCGGCGACGACGCCGTCGAGCTGGTCGCGATGATCGACTCGGGGCTTCCCGACCGGCTCGATCCCGCCACGCTCACCCAGGTGCGCGCCCGGCGGTACGCCGACTTCGCGCGGTACCTCCAGGACACCTACGGCGCCGCGGTCGCCCTCACCTACGACGACCTGAAGGACCTCGACGAGCCCGGCCAGCTCGCGCTCACCGAGGCGCGGGTCGAGGAGTCGGGGGTCCTGGCCGCCCTGAGCCCCGCCATCCTGCGCCACCAGCGCACCTCCCACGAGGACACCCTGGCCATCGAGCGCTACCGCTGCGGGCCGTACCGGGGGAGGGTCGTCCTCTACCGCTCCACCGAGCCGACCCCGTGGGCCGTCGAGGACGCCCGCTACGCGCACCGGGACGACCCCGCCAGGGGGTTCGCCCCCTACGCCGAGGATCTGGAGATCGTCCCCGTCCCCGGCTCGCACCATCTCAACCTGCTCGACCCCCCGCACGTAGAGATCGTCGCCGCACACCTGAGAGGTCTTCCATGACGCTGGTACAGGCAGTGATCGAGGGCGCGGATCCCGAAGAGCTCGAGCACGCGCGGGTCCCCTCGACCTACAAGGCCACCTACATCCGCAAGGACGAGGTCGGCATGTTCGGCAGGACGCCGCACGGGGCGAAGGGGGTGGACAAGGACGTGCGCAGGTCGCTGCACGTGGGCGAGGTGCCGATGCCGCCGCTGGCCCCCGACGAGGTGCTGGTCGCGGTCATGGCCAGCGCGATCAACTTCAACACCGTCTGGTCGGCGATGTTCGAGCCGATCCCGACCTTCGCCTTCCTCGAGCGGTTCGGCAGGACCGATCCACGGCACGACCTGGACACGCACGTGCTCGGGTCCGACGCGGCAGGGGTGGTCGTCAGGACGGGCACGGCCGTACGGCGCTGGCGCATCGGTGACCGGGTGGTGACCAGCCCGGCGTACGTGGACGGCGAGGACCCGATCACCCACCACGACGGGATGCTGGGCGGCGACCTGCGGGCGTGGGGGTTCGAGACGAACTTCGGCGGCCTGGCGGAGTTCGCCGTGGTGAAGGCGACCCAGTTACTGCCCAAGCCGCCCCACCTGAGCTGGGAGGAGGCCGCGTGCAACATGCTGTGCGCGTCCACCGCCTACCGCATGCTGGTGGGCGAGCACGGCTCGCGGATGAAGCAGGGCGACGTGGTGCTGCTGTGGGGCGCGACAGGCGGCCTCGGCGCGTACGGCGTGCAGCTCGTCAGGAACGGCGGCGGCATCCCGGTCGGGGTGGTCAGCTCGCCGGAGAAGGCCGAGCTGCTGCACCGGATGGGCTGCGAGCACGTCGTGGACCGCACCCAGTTCGAGCACCTCGACGACGAGAAGGCGTGGCGCAGGCTCGGGGCGGAGGTGCGCAGGCAGGTCGGCGAGGACCCGGCGATCGTCTTCGAGCACACGGGCAGGGAGACCTTCGGCGCGTCCGTCTATGTCGCGAGGAAGGGCGGCTCGGTGGTCACCTGCGGCTCCTCCAGCGGTTTCGAGCACGCCTACGACAACAGGCACCTGTGGATGAAGCTCAAGCGGATCATCGGCTCGCACGGCGCGAACTACCAGGAATGCGCCGAGATCAACCGGCTGATCTCGCTCGGGATGATCCATCCGACGCTCTCGCGGGTCTACCCGCTGGAGCGGGCGGGCGACGCGGCGCGGGCCGTCCAGACCAACGAGCACGTGGGCAAGGTGGGCGTGCTGTGCCTGGCGCCGGAGGAGGACCTGGGCGTCGAGGACCACGCGCTGCGCGAGCGGGTCGGCGAGGACCGCCTCAGGCTGTTCCGGTCCTGGCCTGCCTCGCCCTGAGGACGATCTCCAGCTCGAAGCGGACGTCGGGGTCGCCGAGCTGGTCGCCGTAGAGCTCTTCGAGCTGCCGCAGCCGGTAGCGGACGGTCTGCGGGTGGACGTGCAGCCTGGCGGCCACCTCGCCGGCGCCTCTGCCGTAGCGCAGCCAGGCCAGCAGTGTCTCGGCCAGCCGGTCCTGCTGCGACTTGCGCAGGTGCGCGAGCGGGGCCAGCCGGGTCTGCGCCAGCGCGCCGACCAGGTCCTCGTCCTTGAAGACGATGAGGGTGGACATGTGGTCGGCGCAGCGCAGCGGGCCCCTGGCGCGCGGCAGCACCCCGCGGCGGGCCAGGTCGAGCGCCTCGGTGGCCCAGCGCAGCGAGACGGCCGCCCGTTCCAGCGGGACGGCGGGGCCGACCGCCGCCCGCCATCCGCGCAGGCTCTTCTCCAGCATCTGCGGCCGGCCGGGACCGTTGGGGTCGGGGACGAGCAGGCACGGCTGGGGACGGTCGAGGCCGACGAGGACGTCCGGAGGCAGTGAGGGGGTGCCGTTCTGGTCGTCGAGCGCGACGCCCGCCACGGTCCTCGGCAGCCGCCAGCCGGCGGCCTTCGCCAGGTCGGCGATCGCCTCGGCGGCGGCGGGCGGCTGGGAGAGCAGCAGGTCGAGCAGGCGGTGGCGGCGCCGCTCCATCTCGCCTGCCGCGTGGGCCCTGGCCTCGTCGAAGCCCTCGGCGGCGGCGTCGGCGAGCTGGTCGAGATAGACGAAGATCGCCTCGCCGAGGTCGTAGAGGGACTGGGGCGTCAGGCCGAGCGGCTCGGCCAGCTCGGTCAGCCGCCGCCAGCCGACCCTGGCGCCCAGGCGCATGGCGGTCTGCAGCGGTTCGAGGTTGCGGCCCTCGGCGGCCTCTCCCCTGCCGATCATGCGGAACGGTTCGGGATCCCAGGGGGCGTCGGGGTTCTCGATGCGGTCGAGGAAGCGGCCGATGGCCTCCTCGACCGCCCTCCGCACGACCTTGATGTAGATCTCGTCCGACGGCCTCGCGTACTCGGGGATGCGGGCCTGGATCTCCTCGATCACCTCGTCGGAGAGCCTGCCGATGCCGGGTCGCAACCCGTGGACGATGCCGGGGGGAGCGGACTCCCAGAGGCGGCGTCCGTCGCTCCAGTCACCCTTCATGCCCTTAACCCCTCCCGTCGCCACTTGTTACTTAACTGACAGAGGAGCTGGGAAGCAAGTGCTTGTTTTTATAACTATTGGATGAAGCGGCCGAACTCCTCCAGCGAGATGAGGCCGTCACCGTCGCGGTCCAGCCTGGCGACACCGGCCTGCGCGGCCTCGATCGTGATCGGCTGGCCGAGCACCTCCATCAGGCGGACCAGTTCCGCGGCGGAGATCAGCCCGTCATTGTTGGCGTCGACGAGGTCGAATGTGATCGCGTAGTCACTCATGGGCGAGAGGTTAGCCTCATTTGTCGCCGATCGCCCCTCACTCGACCAAGACGTGAAGGTCCGTGGTCCCCGAGCCCTGACCCCTGCTGACCCGCCCGTCGGGATGCACGATCTCGTACGGGACCGGCGAGTCCACCGTGATCGTGTCATCCCGTACCTCGACCGCGATCAGCCCGTGCGGCGACGGTACGGCACCGCGCGCCCAGCGCAGGTGACCCAGCCGGGGCGCGATCCTGACCCTCTCGTAGCCGGGCTCGGCGGGCGTGATCCCCAGGGTGTGGACGAGCAGGTCCCTGCTGGGCGTGGCCGACCAGCCGTGACAGTACGACCCGCCGTCCCAGCACTCGCGGAAGGTGCCCTGCCCCAGCGCGGCCCAGTCCTTGCACAGCCCGGCGACGTGGTCGGCGGCGCCCAGCAGGGCGCCGCCCGGTCCAGCAGGAACTCCCTGATCAGCGGCAGCCGCCCGGCGGGCACGATCCCGGCGCAGACGGCCGCGGCGGCGGTGTGCTCGCTCGCCGCGCCGCTCACCAGGTTGTCGGCGTACCGCCTGCCGTCCCAGAAGATCTCGAAACCGGCGAAGCCCGTCGCCGCCCCTGAACGGCAGGAACCACCTGAGCACCCCCTCCGCGACGCCCATCAGGCCCGCGACCCCGCGTTGACCGGCCTCGATCCCGCCGACGACGGCGACGTGCAGCGCGTCGGCGCCGCCCTGGCCGCCAGACGAGCCCAGGGCTGAAAGAGAATGAGCCCATGCCGTCGATCCGGGTGCTGCTCGTGGAGGACCACGACATGGTCGCCGAGGCGCTCGGCATGGCGCTCGACCGGGCCGACGGCATCGAGGTGGTGGGCAGGGCGGTCTCGATCGCGGAGGCGGGCACCGAGACCGGACGCCTGCGGCCCGACGTGGTGCTCCTCGATCGGCGGCTGCCCGACGGCGACGGGATCGAGGCGATCGGCAGCCTCGCGTCGGCCGCCGACGGGGTGCGCGTGCTGGTGGTCGCCGGCGAGGTGAGCGCCGCCATGGCCACCAGGGCCGTGGCGGCCGGTGGCGCCGGCCTGATCGCCAAGTCGTCGGGGCTGAAGGAGCTGGAGGCGGCCGTCCGCGAGGTGGCCGCCGGCGGCATGGTCTTCACGCCCGACCTGCTGGCCGACGTGCTCGACCGGCTGACGGGAAGGGCGGCGCACCCGGGCGGCGGGCTGACCGCGCGGGAGCGCCAGACGCTGGCGCTCCTGGGAGAGGGGGCCAGCACCGTCGAGATCAGCCGCCGGCTCGGCGTGGCCCGCAACACCGCGCGCAACCACGTCCAGCGGGTGCTGGAGAAGCTGGGCGCGCGCTCCAAGCTGGAAGCCGTCGTCATCGCACGCAGGGACGGCCTGCTTGACTGATGCATCTGCACTACTGGCCGCTGGGGAAATTGCGTCTCGTGAGGCCACGCCCTGGTGGGGAAAGTGAGGGGCATGGCATACGAGATCGAGGAGCGGCTGGAAGCCGAGCTGTCCAGCATCACGGCCGCCCGCGAGATCGCCGGACGGTTCGTGGTCGAGACCGCCTACCGTGGTGCGCGCGAGGACGTGCTGCTCGTCGTCTCGGAGCTGGTGACCAACGCGCTGCTGCACGGCGACGGGCCGCCGCTGCTGCGCCTGGCGGGAGACGAGTCGCGGATCCGCATCGAGGTGGGTGATGCCGCCGCCGAACTGCCCGCGCCCCGCGAGCCTGGACCGCGTGACGGCTGGGGCCTGCACGTGGTCGAGCAGGTGTCGGCCCGGTGGGGTGCCGCCCCGCTGGACGGCGGCAAGGTGGTCTGGTGCGAGCTGGTGGCCGCGACGGACTCCGACGGCGCCAGGGCGGGCGCGGCCGTCGGCTGACATGCGTGCCGTACCGCTCGCGGGGGTGGGCGTGGCATGCTGCGGTATGGCCGACGCCGACACAGACCTCCACCTGATGGTGCAGAGCATCGTCGACTACGCGATCTTCATGCTGGATCCCCGGGGTCACATCATCAGCTGGAACGCGGGCGCCGAGCGGGTCAAGGGCTACACGGCCAAGGAGATCATCGGCCGCCATTTCTCGGTCTTCTACCCGCCCGAGGACGTCGCCGCGAAAAAGCCGGAGCGCGAGCTGGAGACCGCGATCGCGGAGGGACGGCTGGAGGACGAGGGGTGGCGGGTCCGCAAGGACGGCACGAGGTTCTGGGCGAACGTCATCATCACCGCGCTGTTCGACGAGTCCGGACGGCTGCGCGGCTTCGGCAAGGTCACCCGCGACATGACCGAGCGCCGTACCGCAGAGCGCGCCTTCGACGAGCGCGGACGCCTGCTCGCCCACCTGGTCCAGGCGCAGGAGCGCGAGCGGCGGCGCATCGCCTGGGACGTCCACGACGACACCATCCAGTCGATGGTCGCCGTCGGGATGCGGCTGCAGCTCCTGGCCGACCGGGTGCCGCCGGAGCACGCCGACGCCGTCGAACGGCTCGGCGAGGCCGTCAGCGCGGCCGTCCAGCGGCTGCGCGGCCTCACCTTCAGGCTGCGGCCGCCGGGACTGGACGACGACCTGATCGACGCCGTCCAGGGCTATCTCGACGAGACGGTGGCGGGCACCGGCCTCACCGTCAGCGTCAGCCACGACCTCGTCCGCGAGCCGCCGCCCGAAACGCGCATCACGATCTTCCGGATCCTGCAGGAGGCGCTCTCCAACGTCCACAAGCACGCGCGGGCGGAGAGCGTGAAGGTGTCGCTGGTCTCCGCCGACCACGGCGTGCTCGTCAGGGTGACCGACGACGGCGTCGGCCTCGCCAAGCCGGTGGAGACGCTGTCCGGGCGCGACCACTTCGGGCTGCTGGAGATGCGCGAACGCGCGGAGGCGGCCGGAGGCTGGTGGGCCATCAGGAGCGAGCCGGGCCGGGGGACGACGGTGGAGTTCTGGGTGCCGGCGCTGCCGTACGGAGGGAGCGAGTGATCCGCCCACCGGTAGGCCCTCGCCTGGTACGGCCGCCGGTGCCGGGCGACGGCGCCTCCCGGTAGGGGCCCCGGCCCCGCCATCACCCTGCGTGCCGTGCGGGTGGGAGCGGGGCCGGGGCGTCAGGGAGCCGTCCGGCCGGTGGTCAGAGGACCGCGCCGGAGCCCTCGCGGGGCCGGGAGGTACGGCGGGCGGGCGGCGACGGCGGCGGCTGCTTGCTGTACCGCTCGAACTCGATCGCCAACGGCCCGGCCACCAGCGACGACGACAGCGTCCCCACCACGATCCCGATCAGCAGCGCGATCGCGAAGTCCCGCAGCGAGTCACCCCCGAACACCGCCAGCGCCGCCAGGATGAACAGCGCCCCCAGCCCGGTGTTCACGGTGCGCGGCACGGTCTGCAGGATCGCCTCGTTGACCACCTGGGGGAACGGCCTGGTCCGCTGCCGCGCCCACAGCTCGCGCACCCGGTCGAAGACCACCACCTTGTCGTTCACCGAGTACCCGACGATCGTCAGCATCGCCGCCAGGAACACCCCGTCGATCGGCTTGCCGAGCCAGGCGAAGGTGCCCACGACCGCCGCCGTGTCGACGAGCAGCGCCAGCACGGCCGCCGCGCCGAACGTCCACCGGAACCGCACCGCCAGGTAGGCCAGCTGGGCCGCCAGCGCCACGCCCAGCGCGATCAGCGCGTTGCGCCGCAGCTCGGCGCCGAGGGAGGGCCCGATGAGCTCGTCGCGCACCTTGGTGACCCGGTCGCCGAGCGCCCGCTGGATGCGTTCGACGTCGTCGCCGGTGATCTGCCCGGTCCGCACCGAGATCCCCTGGTCCGAGCTCTGCACGACGGCCGAGGGGTGTCCGGCGCCCGCGACGGCCGCCCTGGCCGTGTCCGTGCTCATCGGCGTGGACGTGGTGAACTCGACGAGCCGCCCTCCGGTGAACTCGACCCCGAAGTTCAGCCCGCGCGAGACGAGCCCCGCGACCGCGACCAGCACCAGGACGGCCGCGCCCACCAGCCACCGGCGGGCGTGCCGCATCACGAAGGGGCTGCGGGCGGTCAGCCAGGCGCGCACCCTGCCGATCGAGGCGAGACCCGAGGCTCGCGGCGGCGTCCTGCCGATGATCCACTGGGTGAGCGCCCTGGTGATGATCATGGCTGAGATCAGCGAGGCGACCACACCGATCGACAGCGTCACGCCGAACCCCTTGACCGGGCCCGAGGCCAGCCAGAACAGCAGCCCGGCGGCCAGCAGCGTGGTCACGTTGGAGTCGGCGATGGCGCTCCAGGCCTTCGCGAACCCCTGGTCGAGCGCGGTCTTGAGGCCCGCTCGGCCGTACTCCTCCCTGGCTCTCTCGAAGACCAGCACGTTGGCGTCGACGGCCATGCCGATCGCCAGCACGAATCCGGCCAGGCCCGGCAGGGTGAGCGTGGCGCCGAGGGCGACCAGGGCGGCGTAGGAGATGAGGCCGTAGCTCACCAGCGCGATCGCCGCCAGCAGCCCGACGACCCGGTAGACCAGGATGATGAAGGCGCCGGTCAGGATCACGCCGACCACGGCGGCCTGCGCGCTGGCGGCGATGGCGTCGGCGCCGAGGGTGGGGCCGACCGTCCGCTGCTCGACGATCTCCAGCGGCACGGGCAGCGAACCGCCCTTGATCAGCACGGCGAGGTTCTTCGCCTCCTCGGGGGTGAAGGAGCCGGTGATCTCGGTGGAACCCCCGGGGATGCCGGTACGGCACGGCGTCCCCTCGTTCACCTGCGGCGAGGAGATGACCTTGTCGTCGAGCACGATGGCGACCCTGCGCTTGGGGTCGCCGACGGGCTCGCAGGCGGCCGCGCCGGTCAGCTTCTGCCACGGCGCGCTCTCGCGGAAGTCGACGGTGACGAACCAGGCGCCGCCGCGCTGCGGGTCGGTGCCCGCCCCCGCGTCGGTGACGCCGTCGCCGCTGATCGCGGCCGGCCCGAGACGGAGCGGCCGGCCGTCCTCGTCGCGGGTCTGGCCGTCGTCGCCGAGGACGGGGTGGAAGGACAGCTGCGCGGTCCTGCCGATCACCTCGGCGGCCTTGCGCGGGTCGAGCACGCCCGGCAGTTCGACGATGATGCGCTTCTCGCCCGAGCGGACGAGGGTCGGGTCGACCACGCCCAGCGCGTCCGTCCTGCGCTGGAGCACGTCCAGCGCCCGGTCGGTGGCCTCGGCGTCGGCCTTGGCGGTGGGCGAGTCTCTGGTCTCGAAGACGAGCTGGGTGCCGCCGCGCAGGTCGAGACCGAGGCGCGGCGGCATGGTCAGGGCTAGGAACAACGAAGTCGCGATGACGGCAAGCGCCGCCACCGCACGCCACAACGGCGCACGGGACATGGGGCCTCCACAAGGCTCTTGATGGGGTCAGGAGAGCGGTGTGGAGGTGGGCGGCGCGCGGGCCGGCGCGCTCGCGTGGTGCTCGCCGCCGAGCGCCCTCGGGCGGGCGCCGGCGACAGCGGTCAGCGCGGCGCGCCGGCCGTACGGAAGGGCGGCGGTGAGGATGGCGAGGCCGCCGCCCGTGGCGTGCACGCCCTTGCTCGCGTGGGCGTGCGGCCTGGTGGGGTCGGGCAGGACCTGCTGGTGATCGGCCGCTCCGGCGATCTGCGCGTGGACGGCGGCCACGACGGGGGCAGGCGGGGGCGTCCCGCCGGCCAGGAACAGTGTGGACAGCAGGAGCAGCAGCGCAGCAGGCAACCTGGTCCGCACGCGTTCACCATACGCCTGATCGGGTAGCGGAGGCGGATGCGCCTGACCTATACCAGCGATCTCTGGTGGAAGAACGCGGTGATCTACTGTCTCGACGTCGAGACCTACAAGGACGGCAACGGCGACGGGGTCGGCGACTTCCGCGGCCTCACCCAGCAGATCGACTATCTGCACAGCCTGGGCATCACCTGCCTGTGGCTCATGCCCTTCTTCCCCACCCCCAACAGGGACGACGGCTACGACATCACCGACTTCTACAGCGTCGACCCCCGGCTCGGCACGCTCGGCGACTTCGTGGAGTTCATGCGCACCGCGACCGACAGGGGGATCAGGGTGATCGCCGACCTGGTGGTCAACCACACCTCCGACCAGCACCCGTGGTTCAAGGACTCGCGATCGAGCAAGCAGTCGCGGTTGCGCGACTGGTACGTCTGGAGCGACACGCCCGAACCCGACGACCCCAGCCAGATCGTCTTCCCCGACAAGGAGGACTCGATCTGGCAGTTCGACGAGCGGACCGGGCAGTACTACCTGCACAGCTTCTACCGCCACCAGCCCGATCTCAACGTCGCCAACCCGGAGGTGCGCGACGAGATCGCCCGCATCCTCGGCTTCTGGATGGAGCTGGGCCTGTCGGGGTTCAGGGTGGACGCGGTGCCGTTCCTCATCGAGAACGTGGGCGACAAGCTGCCCGACCCGCACGCCTTCCTGGCCGACCTGCGCGCCTTCATGTGCCGGCGCGAGGGCGGATCGATCCTGCTGGGTGAGGTCAACATGCCCTACAAGGACCTCGTCGGCTACTTCGGCGACGGCAACGGCGACCAGCTCACGATGTGTTTCGACTTCATCCTCATGCAGCGGATCTGGCTGGCGCTGGCCAGGGACGAGGCCGAGCCGATCTACCAGGCGCTGCGCGAGCGCATCATGCCGCCCAAGGACTGCCAGTGGGCGACCTTCCTCCGCAACCACGACGAGCTGACCCTGGACAAGCTCAGCGAGGAGGAACGGCAGGAGGTGTTCGAGGCCTTCGGCCCCGACAAGAGCATGCAGATCTACGGCAGGGGCCTGCGCCGCCGGCTGCCCTCGATGCTCGGCGGTGACCTGCGCCGGGTCAAGATGGCCTACAGCCTGCTGTTCTCCATGCCTGGCACCCCGGTGATCTTCTACGGCGAGGAGATCGGCATGGGTGACAACCTCGACGAAGAGGGCAGGATGGCGGTCAGGACCCCGATGCAGTGGTCACGCGGCGGCGGTTTCAGCGAGGCCGAGCCCGTGCGGGGGATCCCCGGCGGCAGCTTCGCCCCCGAGCGGGTCAACGTCGCCGACCAGAAACGGGACCCCGACTCGCTGCTGCGCTGGTTCCAGCTGCTGATCGAGCGCTACCGGGAGTGCCCGGAGCTCGCATGGGGCGAGAACACGGTGCTGGAGACCGGCAACCCGAGCATCTTCGCGCACCGCTGCGACGCCGCGGGCGCGACCGTGGTGGCCGTCCACAACCTGGGCGACACCGCGACGGAGGTCGAGCTGCTGCTGAAGGACCGGGGCGACTGCGTGCTCACCGACCTGCTCTCCGACGAGAGCATGGACGTCGAGGACGGCAGGGTGACGCTGCCGATGGCGCCGCACGGCTGCCGCTGGCTGCGCGCCGCCCCGCGCGAGGACATGCCGCCGGAGGACGCCTCGATCATCGCTCGGTGACCGGGTAGGCCGGCATCGCCGGCCGTGCCACCCGCTCCGGTTCCTCGCGGGTGGCGCCGTCGCGGGCCTGGGCCGACATGCCCTGGATGGCGGAGGCGTAGAAGGTGGCGAGGCGCGTCGGGGGTCAGAGGTAGGAGGGTCCCGTGACGCGGTGGCGGAAGGTCCACCACACCCACGCCTGCGCCAGGACCAGCAGCGGCATCAGGACCAGCATCACCGGCACCAGCAGCGCCAGCGTGGCCCCGTCGGCCGCCGACGCCGCCAGGTCGAGGTCCGCCCCCGCCAGCACCACGATGCCGGTCAGCGCCGCCGCCGTCAGCGCGTAGGTGGGCCTCTCGCCGGAGCCTCCGGTCAGCCGCACGGCACGCTCCCGCAGCCGGCCCGTCAGCCGCAGCCCCGCGAACGCCAGCCCGTGCATGGCGAACAGCACCGCGACCACGAGCGCCGCCGCGACCGGCACCGGCAGGATCCGCGTGAAGATCACCCCCCAGGCCAGCGCCAGCCCCCACGAGCCGGCCACGATCGCCCCGTCACAGCCGGCCTGCCACCACGCCGCCGGCACCCGGCCGCGCAGCCACAGCCCCATGTCGCGCACGATCCAGCTGACGAGCAACGCCACGAGGGCCAGGTAGTTGCCGCCCAGCAGCTCACCCTCCAGCTCGGGGAACAGCCCGGCGAGCACGCCGGCCAGCGCCACCAGCCACACCTCGTTGCCGAGGAAGAAGGGGGCGATCGCGGCGATGACGGTCCTGCGCTCGGTGGCGGTCTTCCCGAGGTACGGCAGCAGCATGCCCACCCCGATGTCCGCGCTGGCCAGCAGGAAGTAGCCGAGCGCGAAGAAGGCCAGGACGAAGATCTCCATGGTGGCGTCCTCAGAAGGTCAGGGCGGGAACGGGGGTCTCGATCGGGCGTTCGGCACCCAGGGCGACGGCGTCGGGGCCGCGCCTGGCGGTCCTGGCCAGCAGCCAGTAGTTGACCAGGATCAGCACCCCGAACACCGCGCTGAAGGCGATCAGGGAGACGCGCACCTCCGTGGCGCTGAGCGGGGACATCGCGTCGGCCGTGGTCAGCAGGCCGTACACCGCCCATGGCTGGCGGCCCACCTCCCGGAAGACCCATCCCGCCAGCATCGTGACGAACGGGACGGGGATCATCGCGGTCAGCAGCCAGTGCCAGATCCGCAACCCGCGGACGGCGGGCCGGAACAGCATCAGCAGGAAGCCGGCCGCCGAGAAGAAGAGCATGACGGCGAACAGCAGCATCATCGTGATGCCCGCGGCCTGCACCAGGCCGACGGGCGGCAGGTGGTCGCCGGGGCCGAAGCGGGCCACCATGTCGGCCTGGATTCGGGCGAGGTCGTCGGCGCCGCCGGACCAGGCCGCCGCCTTGCCCGGCTGGAGGGTCTGGAAGCCCATGCCGCCGAAGGTCGCGGTGACCAGCGTGGCGGGCAGGGCCAGGCCGGCGCCGATCCGGAGCGACTTGCGGAAGAAGTCCTGCTCGGTGGTGCGCCTGCGCAGATGGTAGGCGCTCACCCCGGCCATGAAGAACCCGGCGACGACCATCGCGCCGCTCAGGACGTGCCCGAAGGCGACGAGCGAGGCGGGGTTGGCGGTCAGCGCGCCGAAGTCGGTGAGGCGCAGCACGCCGTCCACGACCTGGTGGCCGACGGGGTTTTGCAGGAAGCCGTTGGCGATCAGGATCCAGAAGGCGCTGGCGTAGGCGGTCAGCGTCACGATCCAGATCAGCGCCAGGTGCGCCCACTTGTTGAGCCGGTTCCAGCCGAAGATCCACAGGCCGAGGAAGGTGGACTCGACGAAGAAGGCGACCAGCGTCTCGATCGCCAGGGCCGCGCCGAAGACGTTGCCCGCGAAGTGCGTCAGCCCGCTCCACGACATCCCGAACTGGAACTCCATCACCAGCCCCGTCACGATGCCCATGGCGTAGTTGATGATGTAGAGCTGGCCCCAGAACCGCACCATGCGCTGGTGCAGCGGGCTGCCGGTCAGCGTCGCCACCGTCTGCAGCACCGCGACCAGCGTCGCGAGTCCGAGCGTCAACGCGACGAAGAGGAAGTGCGCCCCCGCGGTCAGCGCGAACTGCAAGCGGGCCAGGTCCACCGTTTCCATGCCCCGACCCTCCCGGTACGGCATGCGCCGCCGCATCGGCCCACGGTTGCGTGGCGGGTACTCCTCAGGGCGTAAGCCATCCGGGCGTGACGAGACCGGCCTCGTAGGACAGGACGACCAGCTGGGCCCTGTCGCGCACGTTCAGCTTGGTCATGATGCGGCTGACGTGGGTCTTCGCGGTCGCGGGGCTGAGCACGAGCCGCGTGGCGATCTCGTCGTTCGACAGGCCGTGCGCGACCAGTTCGAGCACCTCGCGCTCGCGGTCGGTCAGCGAGTTGAGCTCCGGGCCGGGGGCGGGGCGCTTGACCCGGCCGGCGAACTCGGCGATGAGCCTGCGGGTGATCGAGGGGGCGATGAGCGCGTCTCCTCGGGCCACCACCCTGACGGCGTGGATGAGCTCGGCGGGCTCGGTGTCCTTGACCAGGAAGCCGCTGGCGCCCGCCTTGAGCGCGCCGTACACGTAGTCGTCGAGGTCGAAGGTGGTGAGGATGATCACCTTCGTGCCGGCCATGCGGGGGTCGGTGACGATCTGGCGCCCGGCCTCCAGGCCGTCGAGCTCGGGCATCCTGATGTCCATGAGCACCACGTCGGGGCGCAGCTCGCGGGTCCTGGCCACGGCCTCGACGCCGTTGGCGGCCTCGGCGACCACCTCGATGTCGTCCTCGTCGGACAGGATGGACCGGAACCCGGCCCGCACCAGCGTCTGGTCGTCGGCCAGCAGGACGCGGATCACAGCGGCAGCTCGGCGACGACGCGGTAGCCGCCCTCGGGGCGCGGCCCCGCCTCCAGCGTGCCGCCCAGCGCGGCCGCCCGCTCCTTCATGCCCTGCACGCCGTACCCGCTTCCTCCCGTGAAGACGGCGGAGGGCCCGTCGTCTTCCACTGTTATCGCTATCTTTCCGGATTCTTCGGTGATGGTGAGCCGGGCGCTTCCGGCCGCCGAATGGCGGGAGACGTTCGTCAGTGCCTCGGAGACGATCCGCGCGGCGGCGAGGTCCACCTCGACGGGAAGGTCGCCGTGCGAGACCCGCCTGGTGACGTCGAGGCCGGTGCGCCGGACCAGCTCGTCGAGCTGCCGCAGCCCAGCCGTGGGAGCGGTCGGCGCCCCCTCGTCCACCTGCCGCAGGACGCCCAGGGTGGCGCGCAGCTCCCGCAGCGTCTCCTTGCTGGTCTCCTTGATCGCCCGAAGCGCCGCCTCGGCGTCCTCCGGCCGCTTCCTGATGCCGTGGAGCGCCGCCCCGGCCTGCACGTTGATCGACGAGATGTTGTGGCCGAGCACGTCGTGCAGCTCACGCGCGATGCGCAGCCGCTCCTCGGTCTCCCTGCGCTTGGCCTCCTCCTCCTTGCTGTGCTCGGCCTCGGCGGCCCGCCGTTCGGCCTCCTGGAGGTAGGCGCGCCGGTTGCGGGTCACGCCGCCGCTCGCCACCACGGCCACCATCCAGCCGGCGATCATGAGGAACAGGCTGTCGTCGACGTGCCGGACGCCGCCGGTCTCGCCCAGCCCCATGCCCAGCAGCGCCATGCCCGCGACCGTGGCCGCGGCCACCAGGTGCCCGAGGTCGGCGGCGGTGTAGAGGGCGAGCATGGGCGCCACCAGGACGGGCCCGTCCTGGGCGGAGAGGGGGTAGTAGACCGCGGTGGCGATCATCACGACGAGCAGGACGGCGACGGGATGGCGGTGCCTGAAGAACAGCGCGCCGGCCGCCACCAGCGGCAGGACGACGTCGAGCACGGTGAGGGTGACGCCTGACTTCATCAGCGCGGTGATCGCGGACCCGAGCAGGATGACCGTCACCGCCGCGATCGTCACTCTCATGCGTCCATTCTGTCGCGCCGACCGGCGCCGGACGGCCTCCCGATCCACCGCCTGGGCCATACCCCGCCTTCATCGCAGAACGTAGCGAAATGCTTCCACCTGTCCCAGACCGAGTCGGGCCTGCGCGCGGCCGGCTTCTCCCTGGCCGCGGTGATCGCCAGGCCGCTCGGCGGCGCCCTGTCCGACAGGGTCGGCCCGGTACGCGTCCTGGCTACTTCCCGCCCCTGGTCATGGGGGCCGTCTACACCGTCACCGGCGCCTACGCTCACGGCCCTTGCCGCTCTCCTCTACACATTGAAGGCATTTCGGCCGGGTAAGGGATCGGAATGAGCACACAGGATGAGCGCCGCCGGCCCGAAGACGAGCTTCGCCGGCTCGACGAGGACATCGCGAAGCTGAAAGGGTCGACCGCCGAGATTCGCGCCCAGGTCAGGGACATGGGCGCGACGGATGCGATCGAGCGGGCGGCGATGCTGAGCATGGCCGACGAGCAGGACGTCCTGATCTCCGAGCTCGAGGTGAGACGGGAGCGGCTACGCGCCCGCCTCGGCTCCTCTTAGCGTGCGGCCGACCTCGTGAAGGTGGCGGAGCGCCTGGCCGTAGGAGCTGAACACGCCCGACTCGACGTACTCCACCCCGAGGTCCTCGCAGTACGCCCGCACGATCGGCCGGGCCCTGCGCAGGTTGGGCGTGGGCATGTTCGGGAACAGGTGGTGCTCGATCTGGTGGTTGAGCCCGCCGAACACCACGTCGGCCAGCCAGCCGCCGCGGACGTTGCGCGAGGTCAGCACCTGCTTGCGAAGGAAGTCCAGCTCGTCGGCGGCGGTGAGCACCGGCATGCCCTTGTGGTTGGGCGCGAACGTGCAGCCGAGATAGACACCGAAGACCGCCTGGTGCACCAGCGTGAACACCACGGCCATGCCGAACGGCAGCACGCTGAAGATCAGTCCGAAGTACCACGCGAAGTGCAGCACCAGCAGCGTCCCCTCGAGGCCGCGCCGCCGCATCGCCTTGGTGCGCAGCGCCTTGAAACTGGCCACGTGCAGGTGCCAGCTCTCCAGCGTGAGCAGCGGGAAGAACAGGAACGCCTGCCAGCGCGCCACGAACCTGGGCAGGCCGCGGGCGCGCTCCACCTGGTCGGTCGACCAGACGATCACCGCGGGTGAGACGTCGGGGTCATGGTCCTCGTGGTTGGGATTGGCGTGGTGGCGGGTGTGCTTGTCGGTCCACCAGCCGTAGCCCATGCCGATCAGCAGGTTGCCCACGAGGCGGCCGGCGAACTCGCTCGGCCGGCGGGTCCGGAACACCTGCCGGTGCGCCAGGTCGTGTGCGGCCAGCGCCACCTGCGCGAACGCCAAGGCCAGCGCGAAGGCCACGAGCAGCTGCCACCAGGAGTCGCCCACCAGGACGAACGCCACCCAGCCGCCGGCGAAGAAAAGGCCCACCAGGCTGAGGCGAAGCGTGTAGTAGAGAGGCCGCCTGTCCAGCAGGCCGGCTTCGTTGATCTTGCGTGCCAGTCGTGCGAAGTCGCTGCCGCGGGCTTCGACGGTGACGGGGACGTCGGTCACGGGGCTCCTCATGAGCGTCGGACAATGGCCCCACCCTTGCGTGCACTCCCGTACCAGGGCAATCGATCGTCAGTTCGGTGGTCTCGTGTCGGGGTCGCGTCGGCCAGACTGGAGAGATGATCTACGCCGGCACCCCGCTCACCGATGCCGTCCGCCGCGCCGTCACCTCCGTCTGGGGCATCCCCGCCGGCGACGGTGAGCGCCTGCACGGGGGCGAGGAGTCGGCCGCCTACCTGCTCGGCGGGCACGTGGTCCGGGTGGGCCCCGCGTCGCGCGCCACCGCCGACGCCGAATGGTGCCACGCCGTCGCCCGCCACGCCGCCGACCGGATGCCCGAGGCCGTGGCCCCGCTGCCCACCCCCACCGGGGACACCGTCATCAGGGTCGACGGCCGCCTCGTCTCGCTCTGGCCGTACGTCGAGGGGAGCTGGCCCGACTCCGACGAGCCCGAGCAGCGCGCCCAGGGCGCGCGGCTGCTGGCCCGCCTGCACGCCGCCCTGGCCGACTGCCGTCCCGGCCCGCGCCCGTCACCCGCCTTCCAGGAGTCAGGCCTGTACGGCGAGCCGCCCCGCGACGCCGCCGGCCTCGACGACCCCGCGTTGGACCGGTGGCTGGCCGAGTTCCACCGCACGCACCCGGTCAGGCACCCGCTCCACGGCGACTACTACACCGGCAACACCCTCGCCAGGAACGGCGCCGTCGTCGCCGTCCTCGACTGGGACGAGACGTTCGTCGGCGCCCCCGAGGTCGAGCTGGCCGCCGCCGCGCTGGAGTGGGGCGACGACGAGCTGGGCGCCGGCAAGGAGTTCGTCGACGCCTACCTCGCCGCCGGCGGCACCGCGGCCCCGCTGACGGAGGAGGAGCTGGCCCAGCTGATCAGGCACAAGCTGCGCCGCGAGTACGCCTACTTCCACAAGGCCGTCGCCGCCGGGGTGGTCCACGACGAGGAGGACCTCGACTACCACCGCGAGCGCGTCGCCCTCTTCCACAGCCTGGCCCCCTGACGCGAGCCGTTCCCGGGTCGCTCCCCGCCCGCGCGGCGCGCTACCCGGTCTGGCCGGTCGGCCGGCGGCTCGCGCCCGCCGCGCGCGCGAGGCGGCGCCAGGACAGCGCGATCGTGACGATCACGACGAGCCCGGCGGCCGCCGCCCACCACCAGGCGGCCCACCATGGCCGGGGAGGCTCGGCCGGCAGGCCGACACCCACCAGCGCGTCCTTGAGGAAGGCCGGGGCCCGGTGCCAGCCCGTCCGGACGACGTGCCGCTGCGCCGGGGTGTGGACGAGGGGGGCGCCCGCGGCGTACGGATACAGATCCTGGACGACTTCGGAGTCGTCCTCCGGCAGGTGCCAGGCGAGGCGGTAGCGCGGCCCCAGGTCGCCGGGCGGGGGAGCGGGACGGAACTCGCCCGGCAGCTCGGCGACCAGCGCGACGGTGACCGCCGAGCCCTCCCGGACCAGGTCCAGGCTCGCCGCCGTCCGCTCGTCGTCCGGGCTGATGCGGAGGGGGACGGAAAGCCCCGGGCCGGTGAGGACCCCGCTGTCCACACCTTTCGCCAGGGCGGGCGTCGCTGTCCAGGGAAAGGCGAGAAGAAAGGAGAAAAGAAAGGCGAGAAAGAATCCCGTGCGGGTCATGACTCCATTACACGCTGAAACCGCGGCGAATGTCATTGATAGTTGCGCTACTTCTGGATTTCCGAAATTCCTTGACGGGGCGCGGCCGTGGATCCAACACTATGGAAGTTCTTGTGACTCACCACCTGGAAAAAAGGGGGACGCGTGGTCGCGACTCTTTCCGAAATCGTGCGGTTAGCTCCCGACGGGGCCCGCGTCACCATCACCCTTCCGCCCGAGGCCGACCAGCTGGCCTGGCACGCGCACACCCGGTTCGCCGGGCCCCCGCTGGTCCAGAGCTTCGACCTGGCCCCCGCCGGCCAGCGGCAGGTGATCCCGAGGAAGATCTTCCCCGGCGGCAAGGTCGAGACGTTCCGCCGCTCGGGCTTCGACCTGGTGCTGTACGAGGCGGCCGACCGTACCAACAGCTGCCTGGTGTGGGCGGGGCCGCACAACGAGGCGACCACCTGGTTCGGCGGCCCCGCCCCCCGCCGCGCCGTCCTGAACCGCCTGGTGGCGAACCTGACCTTCGCCGACTCGCCGGAGGGCGCGCGGCTGGTGCCGGCCGACGCGGTGGCGAACCTCCAGCAGTCCACCACCGTGCTCATCGGCAACAGCGAGCGGATGGTCATGATGGTCAAGGACGCCCGGGGCGCGCGGGAGGAGCTGCCCACCTGGAGGGGCGCGACGCAGGGCGACGCGGAGGTGTGGAAGGAGCCGCTGGGCCTCGACCCCGAGCAGGCCGACGCGGTGCGCGGCACGCCGTTCGAGTGGCGCTACATCATCGCCAACGCCACCTCCATCACCGAACTCGTCTTCCACCGGCGGGCGGCCGAGGCCGCGCAGCTCAGAAGCACCGAGGAGCACGACAAGGCCGCCGCCGTCCTGGCGGGCGTGAAGGCCGTGTGGGGCGGATGAGCCTCGCCACGGCTCTCGCCCTGCTGTCCCTCCTCCTGTCGGTCTTCGCGATCCTCGCGGTCGGCGCCGTCTACGCCCGGCTGCGGATGATGGAGCAGACCGTGCTGAAACCGGGGCGCGACCGGCTCGACGACGAGGTGCGCGAGGCGCCGCCCGCGCTCAGGCCCGGCCGTGACCAGGACGGCACGCTCGTCCTCATGCTCGACGCCTCCTGCTCCATCTGCCGGCAGGTCTGGGCCGCCGCGGCGGCCGTGTCGCGGTCCAGGACACGCGTCGTCGCGGTGTTCTCCCACGCGGACTCGGCGCAGGGTTTCGACGGACCCGTCGAGAAGGTGGCCGATCCCGACCTGTGGACCGCCCTCCACGAGGGATACACCCCGTGCGTGCTCGCGGTCGACGCCACGGGACGGATCACGGACCGGCGGTTCGTCTACGCCGACACCGACCTGCCCACCCTGTTCCACGACCTCATCCCCTCCCTCTCGACCTCCGGGAGCAGCCATGCGTCTTGACCTCATCCCTTCGGCCGAGACCGCGCCCGAAGGCGCGGCCCCGAGCCTCGTCCGCAGCCTCATCCCCGACGCCCCGGTCGCCCGCCGGACCGTGCTGCGCGGCCTGCTGGTCGGCGCGATCTCCGCCACGCTGGTGCCGTTCGAGTGGGTCCTGTCCAAGCGGGCCGCCCACGCCGCCGGGCCCACCTCGGAGTGGACCGCCGCCAACTGCAGTGACGGCTACCCCTACGGGTACGGCGAGGGCGCCAACAACTGGTGGGTGGACAACAAGAAGGTCTGCTTCGGCGGCTGGCGGATGGGCAGCTACCCCTGCTCGTCCGGGTCGAGGGGATACCACTTCGAAGGCTGGCGCGGCTACTACGACGAGGGCTACACCTCCACGCGCGTCACCACCTGCAGCAGGCGCAACGCCTGGCGGTGGACCTCCAGCGGCACCACCTACCGCTGCTCCGACGCCAGCACCTTCGTCCGCTGGAACGACGGCGACAGCTACACCGGCCTGACGATCGCCATGTGCTTCCTGTGATCGCACTTCGCCGGCTGGGCCTTCACCCCGTCGTCCTCGCGGCGCCGATCGTGCTCGGCGCCGCGGTGCCGTGGGCGGTGAAGGCCCCGGCCTTCCTCCTGTTCCTCTGGGCGGGCCTCAACGCCGGGTACGCCAACTCCGGCAGCACTTGAAGCCACAACTCGGCATTCCTGCTGAGCGCGTCGGTCTGGCGCGGTTCTGGTGCGTTGGCCTACTTCGGTGTCGGCCTGCTGCTCGGGGCGTCGAGCGTCGCCCTCGTCGCCGGGGCGATCGGTGGCGTGCTCCAGGCGCTGCTTCCGCCGTACGTCCGGCTCGCGGGCCTGGCCCTCCTGGCGGTGGTGGTTTTCCTGCGGGAGGCGGGCCTGATCACGCTGACGGTCCCGGAGAACCGGCGGCTCGTGCCCGAGCACGTGCTCGGCCGCGGCCGGGTGCTGGGCGGCATCCAGTTCGGGTTCGAGATGGGGACGGGCATGCGCACGTACTCCCCGTCGGCCCTGCCTCACCTGGTGCTCGTGTCGCTGCTGCTCGCCGTGCCGTTCTCCGGCGCGATGGCCGCGGCGGTGGGCTTCGCCGCGGCGCGCTGGATCATGGCGGCGGCCAGCATCACCCACGGTGACGACGGGGAGTGGACGGAGCTCTGGCTCGGCAACCAGCGGCTGCTGGCCGTCGCGACCGCGGTCGGGACCATCGCTTCCCTGCTGCTCGGCCTGTGGGCGGCAGGATGGTGAAGGCACTCGTCGTCGTCCACGACAGCGGGTGCGGCGGGTGTTCGGCCATCGCGTCGGCGCTGTCCGGGGTGCTGGCCCCGCCCGTGCTCGTCCGTTCCTGCCGCGACCCGCACCTGGTACGGGAGTTCCCCGTGCTGCGCGGGGAGGTCCCGTGCGCCCGCCCGCTGGCGGTCGCCCTGACGCAGGACGGCCGGGCCGAGCTGCTGAGCGGGTTGCGGCTGATGTGGCGGGGAGCGCTGCTGGTCGCCCCCGGCCGCCGCCGCGCCGCTTTCCGGCTGGCCGTCACCATCCTGAGAACCCGGCGCCGATCCACGACCGGATGACCGCCCCTCGCGCCATTCTTTCGCATGGCTTTCCGGCCGTTCCTTTCGCCATTCTTTCTTTTCTCGCGGCGCCGGAGGGAGAAACCGCCGGGCATTCAGGCCGGGTTCTCCGCGTGGGTCAGCGTCTCCCGGCCGAGGAAATGGTTCACGCGGCCGGACGGCCCTGCGCGACATGCGGAGGCCTTCTCAACTTTTCGAGGGAGCCGGGTTCGCGCGGCGGGCGGGGAAGCCGTGGGTGCGCGCGGCGATCACGACGGCCAGCACCGGCGTCAGGAGCACCAGGACGGTCCAGGGGAAGGAGGCGGCGCCCAGGAGGTTCAGCAGCACGCCGCCGGCCACGCCGCCGCCCGCCATGGCCGCGTTCCACAAGGTGACGAGCATCGCCTGGGCCGTGTCGGCCGCCTCGCCACCCGCCTGGCCGGCGGCGGTCTGCAACAGGGTGGGGACGCCGCCCCAGCCGAGCCCCCACACCGTCACCGCGACGTAGACCAGGGCGGGGCTGCCGGCCGGCACCGCCAGGGCGGCGGCCGCCACGGCGACCAGGACGGTGCCCGCGACGGTGAGCGCGCGCAGCCGCCGGTCGATGTGCGCGCCGACGATCCAGATGCTCACCAGGGAGGCGGCGCCGAACAGCAGCAGGACGAGGTCGACCGAGTCGCCCATGCCGAACCGGTCGAGGAAGGTGGCGATGTAGGTGTAGAGGATGGTGTGCGCCAGAACGAACACCAGCGTGACGACCAGGATGGGGGCCACGCCGGGGGCGGTGAGGGTCCGCAGGATCGGCGGCCGGCCGGCACGCCGCTGTCCCGGCTGGTCGGGGACCGCCAGCAGGATCCACGCGACCAGGACGACGGCCAACCCGGTCATGACCGAGAACGTCACCTGCCAGCCGAGCACCCCGCCGAGGAAGGTCCCCGCGGGCACGCCCAGCGACAGCGCGAGCGGGATGCCCGCCATGACGACCGCGATCGCCTTGCCCTGCAGGTGGTCGGGGGCCAGCCGGCGGGCGTACCCGGCCAGCAGGGCCCACACCAGCCCCGCGGCCACCCCGGCGACGAACCTGGCCGCCATGGTCAACGGGAAGGACGCCGAGACCGCCGTCACCGTGTTGGCGACGGCGAACCCCGCCACCCCGGCCAGCAGCAACCGCCTGCGCGACCACCCTGCTGTGGCGGCGGAGAGCGGGATCGCCGCGACCGCCGTGCCGATCGCGTAGATCGTCACGGACTGCCCCATCGCTGACACGCTGACGCCGAGGTCGGCGCTCATCGAGGGGAGCACGCCGGCGGGCAGCGCCTCGGTCAGAACGGTGATGAAGGCGGCCGTGGTCAACGCCAGAAGCGCGGCGAGCGGGAGTTTCCGGTCATCGGCGGCGACGTGGGGATCGACAATGGTGTCGTGATCTCTCATGGCTCGTATGCTCAAACCATCACATAGATGTGAAGGTCAATGTGACGAGGTGTGAGGTGGAGCACATGCGCATCGGAGAGCTGTCCGAGCGGACCGGCACGCACCGCCGGCTGTTGCGCTACTACGAGGAGCAGGGGCTGATCGCCCCCGACCGCTGCGCGAACGGCTACCGCACCTACGACGAGCGTCTCGTCGACCGGGTCCTGCAGATCAGAGGGCTGCTCGACGCGGGCCTGCCGACCAGGATCATCAAACAGATCCTGCCCTGCCTCGACAAGCCCAGAATCATCCACTTCACCGACGCGACACCGGAGATGCTCTCCACGCTGGAACAGGAGCGCGATCGCATGACCCGGCGCATCTCCTGCCTGACCCGCAACAGGGACGCGATCGCCGACTACCTCGACGCCGTCCGCGCCGACGCCGCACCCGGCCCGGCGCCCGAGCCCCCCGCGACCCCCTGACACGCCTTGGCGGGCCGCGCACGGCCCACGCCCTCAGAAGGTGATCTCGTCGACCCGCGCGATCCTGGCGCCCGAGGCGGCCAGCTCCCTCTCCACCTCGGCGGCGATCTCGCCGGCCGGCCGGTCGGCGTCGTAGGTGGCGTGGGCGCCGCTGACCAGCGTCACCTCGTGGCCGAGGGCCAGCGCCGTGAGCGAGGTCTCGCGGACGCAGTACTCGCTCTGCATGCCCGCCACCACCACGTGGCCGGCCGGCGGCAGCAGGTCGATCAGGTCGGTGTTGGCGAAGGAGTCGGGGACCTCCTTGTCGATGACGGGCTCACCCTCGAGCGGCCGGTGGACCAGCTCCCACCCCGGCGAACCCGGCACGTCGGGATCGCGGGGCCCGCCGTTGTTGCGGACCCAGACCACCGGCTCGCCGGCGGCACGCGCCCGGTCGAGCAGGGCGCCGATCGCCGTTGACACGCTCTCCCAGGCCGGGACGGGGGTGGGGGGCTCCAGCATGTTCCGCTGGACGTCGATGAGCAGAAGCACCCGAACACCGTATCGAATCACTGCGCGCGGCGCCATGACAGCCGCCGCCAGTCCATGACAGCGATATGACAGCGGCGCCGTGCAGGGTGAGCGGCATGACACACGTTCTCATCGTCGGCTCCGGGCCGACCGGATTGACCCTCGCCATCGAGCTGGCCCGCCGCGGCGTCGACCTGCGCATCGTGGAGAAGTCTCCCGTGCACCCCGAGGGTGTGCGGGGCAAGGGGCTGCAGCCGCGCACGCTCGAGATCTTCCACGACATGGGGGTCATCGACGAGATCCTGGCGACGGGCGCGGTCTATCCCCCGCTGCGCGCCTACAAGGACGGGCAGACGGTGTGGGAGGGCCGCATGCACGAGCCGAAGGAGCCCAGCGCGAGCGTGCCGTACCCGATGGTGATCATGCAGCCGCAGTGGCGCACCGAGCGGATCCTCAGGGAGCGGCTGGCGCGGCTCGGCCACGAGGTGGAACTGGGCGTGGAGGTCACGGCGTTCGAGCAGGACGCCGAGGGGGTGACGGCCACGTTCGCCGACGGCGAGCGGATCAGGTGCGCCTACCTGGTGGGCGCGGACGGCGGGCGCAGCACCGTGCGCAAGGCGCTGGGCGTGGGGTTCGTGGGGGAGACGTTCGAGAGCGAGCGGATGCTGCTGGCCGACGTGAAGGTCCCCGACGTCGACAGGGAGCACTGGCACCTGTGGGGCGACATGGCCAGCCGCAAGCTGGACGTGAGCCTGTGCCCGCTGCCGGGAACAGACCTGTTCCAGCTCACCGCCCCCTACACCGGGGAGGACGACGTGACGCGGATCCTGGACGAGCACGCGGGCGTGAAGCCGACGGAGGTGGTCTGGCGGTCGGAGTACCGGGTCAACATCAGGATGGCCGAGCGGTTCAGGGTGGGCAGGGTCTTCCTGGCCGGCGACGCGGCGCACGTCCACTCGCCCGCCGGCGGCCAGGGGCTGAACACCGGCGTGCAGGACGCCTACAACCTCGGCTGGAAGCTGGCCGTCGGCTCCGAGCCGCTGCTCGACAGCTACGAGCAGGAGCGGATGCCGGTCGCCGAGCACGTGCTCGGGCTGAGCACCCGCCTGCTGAGGGAGGGCGACCACACACGGGACGAGGAGACGCAGCAGCTGACCCTCGGCTACTGGTACGGCCCGCTGTCGGAGGGCCCGCGCGGCGGTGAGCGGGTGCCGGGCGTGTACGGCGGCGGCCGGTTCACGCTGCTCGCCGACACCACCGAGCGGTACGGCGACGCGGTGCGGGTGCTGCCCCCGCTGCCGGGCCAGGAGGGCGTGCTGCTCGTCCGGCCCGACGGCTACGTCGGCTACGACGGCGACGAGGCGGGCGTGCGCGCCTACCTGTCACGGCTCGGCGTGGAGACCGCGTAGCGAGCGTGCGCCCACCGGCACGGCGTTGCGTGCGCCCACCGGCACGGCGTTGGGGGCGCCCACCGGCTCACGGCTCGGTGTCGAGACCGCGTAGCCGACGGGCCTCGGCCACCATGGCGGCCGCCTCGGGGGCGGGCCGCCACGCCGCCGCGCCCTCCAGCACGGTCGCCCGCACGGTCTTGTCGTCGCACCCCGCCGTCAGCTCCAGCGCCATGTCCGCGTGGTCGCGCGAGCCCGACGCCGTGGCCAGCTCCAGATGGATGAGCGCCACCAGCTGCGCGGGCGCTCCCTCCACGAGCGTCAGCGCCTCGCGCAACAGCTTCGCGGCCGTCACGGGATCGCCGCCGCGCCGCGCCAGCTCGCCCCGACCGTGCAGGACGCGGGCGCGGGCCACCGGGTCGGACTCGGCCGCCTCCCACGCCTGGTCGAGCGCCGCCCCGGCGGCGGCGAAGTCGCCGAGCCTGGCATGCAGCTGGGCCAGGCGCACCCTGAGCATCACGGGGCCGGGGATCGCCTCCAGGCCGCCGATGGCCGTGGCGTGCCGTACGGACTCCGTGGCGAAGGACAGCGCTCGGGCCGTCTCGCCGCGGTTCTCCGCGGCGAGGGACAGCCAGGTGAGGGTCATGGCCTTGCCCCAGCGGTCGCCGGTCGCGGTGTAGCCGTCGAGGGCGGTCGCCAGCAGGGCGTCGGCCGCGCCGGGCGTGCCGTACTCGAACTCGACGATGCCCGCGATCAGCCTCACCGTCGACCTGATCCACGGGTCGGGGTGGTCGCCGAGCCTGACCAGCGACCCTCGCACCCGCGCCATGACGTCGCCGGGCGCGGCGGCCGCGCCGGTCAGCCCCCACCAGGCCAGCGCCGCGGGATGGTCGGAGGCCAGCAGCGCCGGACCCGGCTCGCCGCCGATGATCGCCGCGCACAGCTCGGCCGCGAACCCGTCCCCCGCGGGCATCCTGGACGCCCACGCCCGGGCCTCCCGCCGCCGGCCCCGCATGATCCACAGCCAGGTCCTGGCCAGGAAGAGCCTGAGCGGATCGTCGGTACGGCCGAGGGCGGCGTCGAGGTTGGCCTGCTCGGCCTCGAACACCGCCAGCCCTTCGAGCTGGCGTTCCGTCCTGAGGGTGGCGTCGGCCCGCTCGGCCAGCGCGGTGTAGTAGCCGTCGTGGGCGGCCACGACCGACGGGTCGTCGAGCTTCTCCGCGGCGTAACGGCGCACGGTCTCCAGCACGGTGTAGCGCTCGCCCGTGAACGTCACCAGAGACTTGTCCACCAGCGACTCGATGCCGGGCCCGCACACCTCGCGCACCGCCTCGTAGGTGGCCCCGCCGGAGAACACCGACATCCTGGCCAGCAGCCGCCGCTCGCCGGGCGACAGCAGCTCCCAGCTCCAGTCGATCACAGCGCGCAGCGTGCGGTGCCGGGGCTCGGCCGTACGGCTGCCGCGCAACGACAACCGGTCACCGAGCTGGGCGGCCAGCTGCGCGGGCGACAGGGTGCGCAGCCGCGCGGCGGCCAGCTCGATCGCCAGCGGGATGCCGTCGAGCTCGCGGCAGATGTCCGCCACACCGGACAGGTCGAGCCCCGACCTGGCGGCGGCCGCGCGGTCGCGGAACAGCTCGACGGCCGCCACCTCGTCCAGCGGCGGCACGGCGTGCAGGTGCTCGCCGGTGATGTCCAGCGGCTCCCTGCTGGTGGCGATGACGCGCAGCCCCGGGATCTCGGCCAGCAGCCGCGCCGCCACGTCGGCCGCCTGGTCGATCACGTGCTCGCAGTTGTCCAGCACGATCACCGGGGAGGTGCCGCGCAGCGCCGCCACGGGATCGGCGGCCTTCACCGCGCTGGACAACGCGGTCAGCACGTCCGACGCGGGCGCGAGCGGGATGAGCCACACACCGTCGGGAACCCTGAGAGTGGCGGCGGTCTCGATCGCCAGCCGCGTCTTGCCCGCGCCGCCCGGACCGGTCAGCGTGACCAGCCTGGCGACGCCGAGCAGCTCGCGCACCCTGGCCACGTCGGCGGCACGCCCGACGAAGCTGGTCAGCTGGGCGGGCAGCGTCGAGCCCGGATCCTCCCGCAGCGCCGCCTCGTAGGCGTCGAGCAGCTCGCGACCGGGGTCGGTGCCGAGCTCGTCGGCCAGCCGCCGCCTGATCCGCTCGAACACCTCCAGCGCCTCCGCCCGCCGCCCTGCCGACAGCAGCGCCCGCACCAGCAGCGCGTGGTACGGCTCCCGCAGCGGATGCGCGGCGACCAGCCCCTCGAGCTCGGCCGTCGCGTCGACACCCCGCGCCAGGTCGGCCCCGATCCGCGTCGCGAGCGTCGCCAGGCGCAGCTCCTCTAGGTGGGCGGCGGGCGCGACGGCGAAGAGCAGGCCGGAGGCGTCCGCGAGAGCCGTACCGCGCCACAGAGACAGCGCCTCCTCGGCCGCGCCCTCGCGCGCCAGCCGCTCGAACCGCCACGCGTCGACGTCGTCGGCCCGCACGTCGAGCAGGTAGCCGGACGGATGCGTGACGATCAGGCCAGGAACCTCCCTGCGTGCGCGCGAGACGAGCGACTGGAGCGCGGCGGCCGGGTGCGCGGGCGGGTCGTCCTGCCACAGGTCGTCGACGAGGCGTTCGGCCGCCACCACCCTGCCGGGGTCGAGCGCCAGCCTGACCAGCAGCGCGCGCGGCAGGGCGCCGCGAACCGTCGCGCCTGGCACGTGGAGGGGGCCGAGTATCCCGATGCGCATGCCCACATCCAAGCGTGCCCCTTCCGGACACCGTCACCGACCCCGTCACCTGACCCGCTGCCCACCCGCACACCCTGCCGCCGGCCTCGTCACCTGACCCGCTGTCCACCCGCGAACCACGTCACCTGACGTGGTGCCCACCTCTGAACACCGCCACCGGACGGAGCGCGCCGATCGGCTACGCGTGCGGCCCCACGGTGATCGTGCCGATCGTCAGCCGAGGGGTGGCCTCCAGGATCTCGCCCACCCTGCCGACCTGCTCGTCCAGCTCCTTCAGCTGCGCGGCGCTCAGCTCGTCGAGCGGTTCCACGGTGACGTCCAGGCGCCTGCCGGACCGGCGCTGGTGCCACACCCCCGCCACGATCCCGTCGACCAGCAGCACCGGATAGTTGCCCGCCTGTCCTCCGCCCAGCGCGCGGTCCCACGCCCTGCCGGGGAACAGCTGCTCGCGCGGATGCGAGCCGACCACGAAGGCGTCGAAGTACGGCAGCAGCCGCACGCCTCTCGCCGGCTCGCTGGCCGCCTCGGTGTCGCCCGCGTTCACCCAGCCGCCTTCGACCTCGTCGAGCGCCGCCCGCTCGAACACCCTGGCCGCCCAGGTGATGGGCGC
Source organism: Nonomuraea sp. NPDC004354 (assembly GCF_053602555.1). NCBI lineage: Bacteria > Bacillati > Actinomycetota > Actinomycetes > Streptosporangiales > Streptosporangiaceae > Nonomuraea > Nonomuraea sp. NPDC004354. Next base: position 140,245 of record NZ_JBSGDV010000019.1, read on the forward strand.
CGCCAGCCATCGGGCGAAGTGCTGGGGCGTGGCCGGGCCGTAGGAGTGGAGGTAAGCCCTGAGCAGCTCGGCCTGCGCGGTCCCGGGGTCGGCGGGCCGTACGTCCGGGCTGGTGTAGGTCACCTTGCGGCCCCGGTTGGGCCCGAACGCGAGCACGCCCCGGTGCGCCGCCAGGTGGGTCGCCTGGCGCCAGCGCGACCACTTCGTCTGGAAGGCGTCCATGACGCGGTCGCCCGCCCAGGGGCCCGCGATGTCGACGACCGCCTCGTCCAGCTCGTCGATCGTGAGTGCCCGGTCCTTGAGCGCGCTGCCGATCGCCTCGACGACCTTCTCGATCTGGTCGGGGGTGAGCAGGTCGACGCGCCCCGCGGGGATGGACGAGAGGGCGCCCGTCCACATGGCCAGGTCGGCGGTGGGGAGCAGGTGCACGGTGCCGCGCGGGCCGTACGTCTTGGTCAGGCTGCGCTCGGTCCACAGCGCCTCGCGGACGTCCACCCTGGTGGTGCCGGGCAGCCGGAGGCTGACCGACAGCTCGGCGGCGGACAGGATCTGCGCGTGCGCCCCGCACATCGCGGCGACGACGTCGGCGGGGCCGCCCTGCTGGGGGAAGTGGCGCGCGAGACGACGGGCGTTCCAGTTCATGGTCTCAGCGTAGGAGCCATTGCGGCACGATTCGTTCCGCTATTCATGCGGAGCGAATCGCTCCGATAGAGTGGGTGCATGAGAGCGATCGTGATGGACGAGTTCGGCGGGCCCGAGGTGTTGCGGCCACGCACGGTTGACGACCCTGCCCCCGGCGAGGGCCAGGTGCTGGTGGAGGTGGCGTTCGCGAGCATCACCTTCGTCGAGACCCAGGTGAGGGCGGGAACCGGGCCCTTCGCGCCGCCCGCGCTGCCCCGCACGCCCGGCAACGGCGTCGGCGGCAGGATCGTCGCCGTCGGTCCAGGCGTCGACCAGGGGCTGGTCGGAACGACAGTGGTGACGACCACCGGCGGCGCGGGCGGTTACGCCTCGCTGGCCGTGGCCGCCGCCGCCGATGCCGTACCCGTGCCGGACGGCGTGCCGCTGCGCGACGCGGTGGCGTTGCTCGCCGACGGGCGTACCGCGGTGATGCTCCACGAGCAGGCGGAGATCAAGCCCGGCGAGCGCGTCCTGGTGCTGGCCGCCGGCGGCGGCGTCGGCGGCCTGCTCCTGCAACTGGCCAAGGCCGCCGGGGCCGTCGTGACCGGGGCCGCGCGCGGCAAGCGCGAAGTCGTGGAGCGCTTCGGCTCCTACGCCGACTACTCGGCCGAAGGATGGGCCCGCTCCCTCGAGGTCGACGTGGTCTTCGACGGGGTCGGCGGCAACGTGGGCACCGAGGCGCTGACCGCCCTCCGCCCCGGCGGCCGAGCCAGCCTGTACGGCATGGCGAGCGGATCGTGGTCGAGGACGGACGGCCTGCCGATCACCGTCATCGAGCGCGGCGGACCGCCCAGCCAGGACGAGCTGCGCCGGCTGGTCGCCAGAGCGCTGGAACTGGCCGCCGAGGGGCAGCTGGTGCCGACGGTCGGGCAGACCTACCCGCTGGAGGAGGCGGCCGCGGCACACCGCGCGATCGAGACCCGCCAGACCACGGGCAAGACCCTGCTGGTCATCTGACCCCGGCACACCCGACCCGTCGGGGTTCCTCTCGCCGGCCGCGCCGGGCGGCACGGTTTCCCTACGTGATCCCGCCCGGCTTCCCTACGTGATCCCGCCCGGCGGCCGGGGTTTCCCTCCCCGGTCGCGCCGAACCGGTCACGCCGGGCGGTCGCCGGTCCCCTCCTCGGTCACGTCGGGCGGTCGCGGGTCCCCTCCTCGGTCACGTCGGGCGGTCGCGGGTCCCCTCCTCGGCCATGCGGGGCGGTCGCGGGTCCCCTCCTCGGTCACGTCGGGCGGTCGCGGTTCCCCCTATCTGATCGCGCCGAACGCGACCGCGGTGGTCGAGGCGATCACCGTGGTCAGCACGACCAGGAACAGCACCGAACGCATCGGATTGCGCCGCTGAGGCTTCGGCTCCTCCGGCTTGGCGTGGACGTGTTGCGGCACGGGCGGCTTCGAGGGGGTCGGCGTGGCCTCCGGCGTCTTTACCGGTGGACGGGCGCGCACGGGCAGGACCGGTTCAGGACGGGGTGTGGGCCTGGACGGCTTGCTTCTCGGCCGGGTGGGGGCGGGGGTCGGCTCGGGCGGCGGCTGCGGCTTCGGTTCGGGCTTCGGTTCGGGCTCGGGCTCCGGGGGCTGGGGGGTGGGGGCGGGCGGCGTGGGGGGCGCGGGGGGCGGCGGAGGGGGCTGGCAGGCGTCCGGCCCGACCTGGACCACCACGTTCGCCACGCTGATGCACACCGCGATGCCGACGCTCACCTCGACCGCGTTGTCACCGGGGCCCGGTGCCGTCACGCTCACCCACCCCTGCTCGTCCGCCTCGTCCTCGGGCGTGACGTCCTTCTGGTGCACCGCCACCGGGCGGGCGCCCGCCCGGCGCGCGAGGCGCGGACCGTAGCCGCTCCCTGCGGCGCCTCCGCGGGCCCCGATCGCCGGGTAGGCGGTGACCTTCTTCCGCGCCGCGACCGCCGGGCCGGAGACGGCGCTGTCGTGCGCCATGCGCGCCGGGTATGCGGTGACGTTCTTCGAGGCCGCGCCTGTCACGTCGGCGGTGGCATTCCTCTGGGCGGTGGTTGCCGGGCCGGTGGTGACGTTCTTCTGGGCGGTGGCTGCCAGCTCAGGGGTGACGTTCTTCGGGGTCGTGCCTGTCGCGTCGGTGGTGACGTCCCTTTGGGCGCTGGTCGCCGGGCCGGGGGTGATGTTCTTCGGGGTCGTGCCTGTCGCGTCGGGGGTGAGGTTCTTCCGCGCCGCCACCGCTGGGGCGGAGGCGGCGGTGCCGCGGGTGCCGATAGCGGTCTTGCGGGAAGCGGTCACGGGGTGGGAGGTGGCGATCTCTCGGGCTGCGGTCACGGGGTGGGACGTCGTGGTGCTCTTCCGCGGGTTGAGGATGGCGGAGCCGGGGGTGGCGGACGTGCGAGGGGAGACGGCGGTGGAGGTGGGAAGGGCGGAGCCGGTGGTGGCGGACGTGCGAGGGGAGACGGCGGTGGAGGTGGGAAGGGCGGAGCCGGTGGTGGCGGACGTGCGAAGGGAGAGGGCGGCGGAGGTCGGGAGGGCGGGGTCGGGGGTGGCGGACGGCTGGGGCATGGTGGGCAGGGCGGGGCCCAGGCAGAGCGCGCCCGCCACCAGTGCCGCCGCCCTCACGCGCTCCCCGCGATCCGCTGGAACTCCTGCAGCGCGGCCTGCAACGCCTCAGGCCCCACCGCCAGCGCCCCCGCGAACGCGTGCGAGATGTCCCAGGTCAGGTAGATGCCGACGCCCAGCATCCCGGCCATCGCCATCAGCGGCACCAGGGTGAGTCCGCGCGGCCGCGCCCCCGCGAGGAACGGGAAGACGATCACCACGATCCCGGTCAGCACGGTCAGCCACAGCAGTCCCGCGGGCGGCGTGGTGCCCGCGTCGGCGGCCCTGCGGCTGCGCGATGCCGACAGCTCCTCGACCTTGTCGAGCACCTGCGCCTTGGCGTTCGCGTCGAGGTCGGCCGCGTCGATCCTGTTGCGCAGCGCGTCGAGGCGCGCTCCGCCCTCGGGCGACATCCGGCCCTCCGCCATCAGCGGCCATTCGTCGCGCACGACGAACCTGACGTAGTCGTTCAGGCTCTGCCGTATCCACATCTTGTCGGCCTCGGGCAGGTCGCCGGCGGCCCAGTAGGTCTCCACGGCCGCCTGGCCTTCGGCGAAGGTGTTCTGGCGGGCGGCGTCGGCCGTGGTCCACGGCACGATGATGGCGATCGCGAACACCAGGAGGAAGAGCGCCGACAGCATCGCGCCCGCGTGGCCGGTGGACGGGCCACCCGGGTCGCGGTCCTCGGTGCCAAGCTTCCTGAACAGGAAGGCGGTGAGCGCGACCACGGCGACGGCGGCCGCCACGGCGGCAATCAGGGCAAGCATGACCCAGACTCTAGTGACTACGGTGTGTCACGTCGCGAACACGCAAAGATTTTCTCCGCGGCGTGTCGAGAACGCCCGGCGGTGTCCGACCAAGGGGCATGAACTACCTACTGACGATCTCCATGAACCCGGAAGCCGCGGGCACGCTGTCCGACGAGCAGCGCGACATGCTCGTCGAGCTGACCGGTCAGGCGGGGCGGGAGGTGTGCCCGGCGTGAACACCATCCAGAAGACCATCGACGAACTGGTCGCCTCGGGTGCCGAGAGCGGGGTCCAGGTCGCCGTCTACCGGCACGGCGAGCTCGTCGTCGACGCCACGGCCGGCGGCCTCGCGCCGTCCGCTCTCGTCTACAGCGCCTCCACCGGCAAGGCCGTCACCGCCACCGTCGTCCACGTGCTCGTGGCGCGCGGAGTGCTGTCCTACGACACGCCGATCGCCGCGCTGTGGCCCGAGTTCGGCGCGCACGGCAAGGCGGCGGCCACCGTACGGCACGCGCTCACTCACACCGTCGGCGTGCCCGCCGTACCGGAGGGCACCACGGTCGAGGACCTGAGCGACTGGGACACGATGTGCCGCGGCATCGCCGGCTCGGTGCCGTGGTGGGAGCCCGGCACGAAGACCGGCTACCACGCTCACACGTTCGGCTGGATCCTCGGCGAGGTCGTCCGCAGGGCGACGGGCAGACCCGTCTCGCAGGTGCTCCGTGAGGAGATCACCGAGCCGCTCGGCATCGCCGACGAGCTGTTCCTCGGCGTCCCGGCCGCCGCGCTGGGCAGGGTGGCCCGCCTCGACGACGCGCCTGGCAACGCCGCGATCCTCGCCGCCATGGGCGACTTCCCCGGCACGCCCCGCGCCCTCATGCCCGGCGCGGACTACGCCAACAGGGCCGACGTGCTCACCGCCGACATCCCCGCGGGCGGCACCTTCTCCGCCCGCGCGATCGCCCGGATGTACGCCGCCCTGCTCGGCGAGGTGGACGGCGTGCGCCTGCTGTCGCCCGAGCACCTGCGCGAGGTGACCGCGCCCGCCTTCACCGGCACCGACCAGCTCATGGGCAACCCGGTCACGTGGGCGCTGGGCTACGCGGCGGGCCGTCCCGACGGCTCGCGCCCCGAGACCTCGTTCGGCATGGTCGGCATCAACGGGAGCGCGGCCTTCGGCGACACCGCGGCCGGGCTGGCGTTCGCGCTGACGAAGACCCGCTTCTCCCTCGCGGACGCGAGCACGGTCAACCAGGTCCTGCCCCTCCTGCCATGACCCGCCCGCCGCTCCACGTCCGGGCGCCAGGTCCCTGGAGCCCGGCCTCTGGGTCCTCGCCAGAGGAAGGAGCCCTGGAAAGCGGGCGTTGCGGCGAGTCATCCCCGCGGTCTTCCCGCGGTTTCGGGCACGGGGGACGGGTCGGTCGTGTCGGAAGCTCGGGGGTAGGGGTCGAGCCGCGGCTCCGGGGCGGGGGTCGGGCCGCCCCGGGGGTGCTTCCGCGCGGCCTCAGGTCAGGTGCCGCAGGGTGTACGCCGGGTCGGCGTAGGCGCCGCCCTGGAGTGCCGGACCTTCCGTGCCGCCGAGCGTGCCGGCGTACGCCTCGGCGTCGTCCTGCGGCTGGTAGCCCTCGCTCAGCTCCCAGAAGCGCCGCGTGTTGGCCGAGACCGCGTAGAGCGTGCGGAAGCCCGCGTCCTTCCGCGTGAGCGCGTCGACGAAGAAGCCGGCGCAGTCCCCGGGGCTCAGCCAGGTCGACAGCTGGCGCGCGTCGGCGGGTTCGGGTTCGAGGCTGCCGATGCGCAGGCACACGACCTCCAGGCCGAACTTGTCGGCGTACAGCCTGCCGAGGGCTTCGACGGCCACCTTGCTCACGCCGTACAGGCCGTCGGGGCGGGGCGGCATGTCGGGGGAGACGGTCACGGCGGAGGGGTAGCACCCGGTCAGCCGGTTGCTGCTGGCGAGCACGACCCGGGGCACGCCCGCGCGCCTGGCCGCTTCGAGGACGTGGTGGGTGCCCAGCACGTTGCCTTCCAATAGGTCGGGCAGCGGGGCCTCGTCGGGCACGCCCGCCAGGTGCACGATCGCGTCGGCGCCCGCGACGATGCCGGCCACCGTCTCGGGGCTGTCGAGGACGGCCTGCCGTACCTCCTCGCCGGGGGCCTCGGGGGTCAGCGGCCTGCGGTCGACGAGCACCAGCCGGGTGGCCGCCTCGCGCAGCGCACCGCGGATCGCGGTCCCCACCAGCCCGGCGGCTCCTGTCACTACCACGGTGTCCAAAGCCATGCGCCGGAGTCTGTCACGCTCATTGACAAGCAGGATTTTTACGTACAACATTGTTTTCGCAATGAGAGACGTCCTGTACCTGGAACAGATCGAGCAGGCCGAGGCCCTGCTCAAGCCGCAGCGCATCGAGGTGCTGCGGCAGCTGGCCGAGCCGCGCACCTGCACCGAGGTCGGCGCCCGGCTCTCCCAGACCCCGCAACGCGTCTACTACCACGTCAAACGGCTGGTGGAGGCCGGGCTGGTCGAGCAGGTGTCCGAGCGCAAGGTGCGCGGCATCAGCGAAGGCATCTATCAGGCCACCGCCCGCTCCTACTGGCTCTCGCCCCGTCTCGTCGGGCGCATCGGCGGCCTGAGGAAGGCGCAGGACGAGCTGTCGCTCGGCTACCTCCTCGACCTGATGGAGGAGGTCCAAGCCGACATCGCGGCCCTGGATCGCACGGCCTCCGAGCTGCCGTCCATCGGCGTCTCGGGGGAGATCAGGGTGCCGCCCGAGCGGCGCCAGGAGTTCATGAACGACCTGCGCGACGCCCTGCAGGACCTCTTCACCCGATACGGCGGCGCCGAGGGCGACGCCTTCAAGCTGGCCGTGGCCTGCTACCCCAAGGGAGAGACACATGACTGAGCCGATGACCCTGCGCGTCCGCGTCGCCGCCCCGGCCAAGCAGGTGTGGCACGCGCTGACCGACCCCGCGTCGCTGCGCACGTGGCTGGCCGAGCACGCCGAGGCCGACCTGCCCCACCGCTTCGAGTTCTGGGGCCGCCACACCCCCGAGGGCGACGCGCCGCACCAGCGGGTGCTGCGCGCCGACGACCGCTCCCTGACCCTGGAGTGGACGCTCGACGGCGAGGCCACCACCACCGAGATCTCCCTCGAGGAGGAGGGCGACGACACGACGATCGTCACTCTCAGGCAGAGCCACTTCGACTTCCAGGACGTGATCACGGGAGCCAGCATCAGGGGCGCCCTGCAGACGTACTGGGCGCTGTCGCTGGCCAACCTCGTCGACCACGTGGAGGGCCGCGAGCTCACCCCCAAGGTCGACTACACCTCGGCCGTCATGCGGGAGGAGGTCGTCATCGACGCGCCCATGTCCGACGTCTACCGCTCGCTGACCGACGGCGCGGAGGCGACCCGCTGGTTCGGCTACCCCATCGAGATCGAGCCGTTCGTCGGCGGCCGCTGGGCCATGGGCGGCTTCGACAACCCCGACCCCGCCAAGGTCGTCGACCTGGTCGAGGGCCGCGCGATGTCGGTCGACTGGGGATCGGCCGGCATCTCCAGCTGGGAGCTGGCGGAGTCGGACGGCAGGACCAGGCTCACGTTCGTCCAGTCGGGCTTCGACGCGGCCCGTCCGCCGCACGCGGCGTGGGGCGGCTGGCTGTCGGGTCTGGCGGAGCTGCGCCGCTACCACGAGCTGCCCGACTGGCGTCCGATCTGGCTCGAGGCCGCGTGACCCGAGCGTGCAGGCGGCGCAACGGCCGGGGCGCCCACCAGTTGGCCGCCCCGGCCAGCCGCATGAACGCGGGCACCATGACGGCCCTGATGACGGTGGCGTCCACGAGGATCGCCACCGCCATGCCGACCCCCAGCATCTGCACGAACACCACCCTGGCCGTCGCGTAGGCGGCGAACGACAGCGCGAGGATGGCCCCGGCGGCGGTGATGAGGGGCGCGCCGCGCTGCAGGCCATGGGCGACCGCGGTGACGGTGTCGCCGGTCCTGGCGTACTCCTCCCTGATCCGCTCGATCAGGAAGACCTCGTAGTCCATGGACAGCCCGTAGGCGATGCAGAACATCAGGATCGGGATGCTCGGGTCGATGCTTCCCGTCGGGGTGAACCCGAGCAGCCCCGACAGGTGGCCGTCCTGGTAGACCCAGACGAGCGCGCCGAACATCACCGCCATGCTCAGCAGGTTCAGCACGGTCGCCTTCAGCGGGATCAGCACGCTGCCCGTCATGAGGAACAGGATCACGAAGGTGACCGCGAACATCAGCCCGATCAGCGGCGGCAGCCGGTCCACCACCGAGGCGCGGTAGTCGGCGAGTTCGGCCGTGTAGCCGCCGACCAGCACCTCGAACGGCGCGGGCGCCGCGCGTACCCGCGAGACCAGCTCGATCGGATCGCCCTCCATCTGGGCGGCGGTGGGCACGACCGACAGCCAGGTCCCCTCTCCGCCGCGGAACCTGGCGGGGTCGCCGTCGCCGGCCCGCACGCCCCTGACGTAGGAGCCGGCCGCGGAGTCGACCTGCGCGACGCCGTCGAGGCGCGACAGCGCGGCGGCGTACGCCGCGACGCCCGTGGCCGGGCCGGTGGACACCACCTGGAGCGCGTCGGTCTCCTCGGCGGGGAACTCGGCCCTGATGATCTCCTGCGTCTGCCGGGCGGGCGCGCTCGGCGGCAGGATCCGGTCGTCGGCCACGCCGAAGTCCAGCCCCAGGAACGGCGTGCCGAGCACGATCAACGCCAGCGTGGCGGCGCCGCCGTACCGGAGGGGCCTGCGCATCACCCGCGTCGCGACCGCGTGCCAGAAGCCCACGGCCCGCTCGTCCCGGTCGCGCCGCGGGATCACCCGCGGTCCCACGGCCGCCAGGACGGCCGGCAGCACCACCACGGCGCCCACGACGCCGCCGATCACCACGGCGATCCCCGCGTAGGCGAAGGAGCGCAGGAAGCCGAACGGCAGAGCCAGCAGCACCGCCAGCGAGGCGGCGACCGTCGTCCCGCTGAAGACCACCGTACGGCCCGCACGGGCGACGGCGGCCACGACGGCGTCGTGCGGGGCGCGGCCCTGCCGTACCTCCTCGCGGAAGCGGGCCATGACGAACAGCGAGTAGTCGATGCCCAGCGCCAGCCCCATGGCCAGCGTGATGTTCAGCGCGAACGTCGAGACGTCGGCGAAGAGCAGCACGACGCGCAGCAGCGCCAGCGTCGTCACCATCGCGAAGACGCCGACCATGATCGGCAGCACCGCGCCGAGCACCCTGCGGGAGTAGAGCCAGAGCAGCGCGAAGACCAGCGGAAAAATGATCATCTCGGCGCGCAGGAAGTCCTGCCTGGCCTGCGGGACCGTCTGCCTGAACACCTCCTCGCCGCCGCCCGCGCGCACCGAGACGACCGCGTCGCCCTTGGTGACCTCGGGCACCAGCGCGGGCAGGATCCGCGAGCGGACCACGTCCGCGTCGCCGGGGATGCGCGCCACGACCAGCGCCCGCGTGCCGTCCTCGCTGCGCAGTGTGGCGGGGTTGCCTCTGGTCCAGTAGGAGGCCGCCTCCGCCACCCCGTCGAAGGCGTCCACCCGTCTGGTCAGCTCCCGTCCCGCCGCCGCCACGGCCGGGTCGTCCACGGTGCCGGTCGCGGCCGTGACGAGCAGGATCAGGTCGACGCTGCCGGTGCCGAACCGCTCGGCCAGCTCGGCCCCCGCCCGGTCGGACTCCGATCCCGGCGCCTCGAACCTGGCGAGCGACAGCGCGTTCACCGTCCCCGCCCCCAGCGCGCCCATGACCAGCGTGGCCAGCAGGGACAGCAGCATGACGAGGCGGCGCCGGCGGACGAGGAATGCACCCACGACTCACTCCAAACACGACGAATTACTCGTGTTTGGATTAATACAAGTCTTCGCTCGTATTTGTCAACGCGCCTCCGGCGATGCCCTCCTACGCGCCGGCGCTGAAGCCGCTGAACAGCAGGACCGCGAGTCCCAGCGCGACCAGCACGTTCACCACGGTGGCCGCGGCGAACACGCCGACCGGACGCCATCCCGCCTCCCGCAGCGAGGCCACGCGGAACTCCAGCCCGATGCTCACGAAGGCGAGGATGAGGAACCACACCCGCAGGTCGTTGGCCACCCCGACGACCTCCTTGCCCGCGGCGGCGGGGACGGTGGCGAGGTACCAGGTGGCGATGACCGAGGCGGCCACGAACCCCAGCACGAACTTGGGGAAGCGGCGCCACAACTCGATGGCGCCGGGGCGCTCGGCGTCGGGCCGGCGTTCGACGCGGAAGGCGAACCACGCGGTCAGGGCCACGACCACCACGCCGATGAGGGCGTTCTGCGTGACCTTCACGATGGTGGCGACCGCCAGGGCGTCCTCGCCGACGAGGGCGCCCGCGGCCGTCACCGCCGCGGTGGTGTCGATGTTGCCGCCGATCCAGGCCCCCGCCACCGCGGGGCTCAGCCCGAGCGTCGTGGCCAGTCCGGGCAGGATGAAGATCGACGGCAGCGCGAAGGCGATCACCAGGCTCGCGCTGTAGGCCAGCTGCTCCCGCCTGGCCTGGACGGCTCCCGCCGCGGCGATGGCGGCGCTGACACCGCAGATCGACACGGCGGCCGACAGCAGGGCGCGCAGCTTGTCGTCCAGGCCCAGCCTGCCGCCCAGCCACCAGGTGAACAGGAACACCGTGCCGATGAGCACGATCCCCTGGACGACGGCGGGCCCGGCGGCGGTGACGATCACCTTCAGGTTGATCGAGGCGCCGAGCAGGACGAGGCCCGTCTTGATGAAGAACTCGGTGCGGAAGCCGCCCGCCAGACGGTCCCTGAGCCCGGTGGCGGTCAGGACCACGTTGCCGAGCAGGCCGAGGGCGATGGCGTAGACGGGGTACTCGACGGCCTTGGCCAGGTCGGAGCCCGACCACCACACGGGGACGTTCCGCTCCAGGAACCTGGTCGCGGCGGCGAGGACCAGCACGGTCAGCACGCCCGCGGCGGGCCACACCCAGGTGGCGGTGGCCGGGGAGGGGAGGCGGGTGGTGCTCATCACGGGATCAGCCCCGCCGGGATCACTCCGGTGATGACCAGCAGGAGGAGGGCGAGGCCGACGATCGTGGCGGCCCAGTCCTCGTTGAGGGCGGCGCGGCTGTCGCCGTCGGTCCGCGTCTCGTGCTCGCTCATGGAATGCGCCTTTCTGTGGGGGGTGTGCCGGGGAGGGCGGGCGCGCGCCGGGAAGGCGGGTGCCAGGGGAGGTGGGGTACGCCGGGGGGAAGGGGGCGGGGCGCCTCCCAACGCCCCGCCCGTGGAGGACCCTTCTCGTGAGGCGAGCGACGAGAGGCTCGCGGTGGATCACATCCTTGACACTCGGCGATATTCCCCATGAAGTCAATAGGGAATACATGAAACCTTGCTCCACCAGCCAAGAGAAGGTGAAAGGCCATGCCGAACCCCGTGTCGGGGCCTACCGTCGAGCACATGTCGATCAATGAGGACGCGCGCCGTATCGGGGCGCTGGTTCCCGCTCCCGACCGCGCGGTGGTCGTGGCGACGCCCCCCGTCGCAGGGGAGGGGCACTGGGCGGGCGCGCCCAGCGCGGCGGCCGGTGACAGGCTTCAGCGCCGTGCGCTTCACCGGCGGCCTCGTCCAGGCCTTCTACGACGGGCGGGCGAGCGCGGCGGAGAACTACGAGGAGCGGACGGGCATCGCCGAGGGCGGCGACCCGGCCGACCTGCGCCCCGTCGGCACCCTGCCGGTCGCCGCCTCCCCGCACGCGGGCGGCGGCCTGCGTTACCTCGACCTGGTCGACCTGCCGGACGGGCGCACCCGCGTGTACTACGAGTTCACCAGGCCCGACGGCTCCCACGAACTGCTCACCGAGCTGCGCTGAGCGGGCCCGCTCGACGGGGTCGCGCGGGCCCACGATGAGCCTGGCGTGCGGGACGGCGACGCGGCCCCACCTCGGGGCCGCCGACGACGAGGAAGTCTGGCAGGCTCACGACGGATCCTCCCTACGCCTGCGCCAGGGTGAGCACCCCGGCGCCCACCAGGGCGACGGCCCACACCTTGTCGACGTTGAACCAGGCCCTGCGCAGCACGGTCAGCCCGACCACCTCGAAGACGAGCAGCGCGACCGCTCCCGCGACGGCGAACATCGCCAGCGTGTGGAGCGCGGCCACGCCCAGGCCCCCGGCGAGCGCGTGAGAGCCGTGTCCCGCGTGCTCGCCCTGGAGGCCGGTGAAGACCGGGATCAGCATCAGCCCGGCGCCGTGGGCCGAGGACATCAGGAACGACCAGCCCGCCAGCTGGAGGAGCGACAGGCGCATCCCCACCCAGCGGAAGTGCCGCCTGGACAGCAGCAGCCACAGGCCGTAGCCGACGAGCACCACGCCACCCGCCACCGACAGCACCGTTCCGGTGACCAGCGAACCCGTGACCGCGACGACCAGGCCGACCAACGCCACCGCGGCCAGGTGGCCCGCCGCGATCGCGGGAAGCGCGGCCAGCAGCCGGCTCCTGCTGCGCTCCTGCAGGCCGCGGGCGACGGCGAACAGCCAGCCCATCGCGGGGTTCAGACCGTGGAAGGCGCCCAGCAGGAGCGCCGCCGTGACCGTCACGGATAGCAGTAGGAGTCGGAGGAGGCGTCGCCGCCCTGCAGCCTGACCTGGTGCGGGCGCAGGCCGCGGAAGTCGTCGCCGTGCGGGAAGAAGCGCTCGTCGAAGGTGAAGGACCCGGTGTCGATCTTCGCCAGCCAGGCGCCCACGCCCTCGGGGTAGAACTGGTCGTCCCACGCGCCGTACAGGGAGTTGGTCACGTAGAGGCGGCTGCCGTCCCTGCTGACCTCCACCATCTGCGGGCCGCCACGCAGCGGCTCGCCGGGCGCGGCCGGGTGGGCGCGGTTGCCGACGATCCCGCCGATGCGCAGCGAGCCCAGCTCGACCGGCTTGAACGGATCGGCGACGTCGTACTGCTTGATCTCGCCCGTCCCCCAGCAGGAGACGTAGAGCCGCTGGTCGTCGACCGCCAGGTCGATGTCGGTGACCAGCGGCGGCACCGCCCCGAACGGCTTGAGCACGTCGGGCAGCAGGGCGGGGTCGGCCGGCTCGGCGGGGATGTCGATGACCTTGCGCACCTGCCAGCGGCCGTCCTCGTGGAACCACGTCCAGACCGAGGCCGACAGGTCCTCGACGCTGGTGACGACGCCGACGAAGCCGTAGGTCCTGGTCGGGTCGTGGGCGGGCCGCAGCTCCAGCGGCATCTGGTACTGGTCGCCGAGGTCGACCTCCTGGACGTGCCGGCGTCTGCGCAGGTCCCAGAAGTGCAGCCGGTGACCGTACTTCCGGCCGAGCAGCAGCTCGCCGACGACCCCGCCCTCGATCATCGACGGCGTGCCCCACTCCGAGGTGACCAGCACGTCGTGGTTGATGTGCCACCAGAAGTCGTAGGCGAGGTACTGCGGCCCCCTGTCGACCTCCCAGCGGCCGAGTACCTCGAAGGACTGGTGGTCGAGGATGGCGATGCCGCCGGGGCCCTCCTCGCCGTTCGCCCCGCCGAGCGCGGAGACGTAAAGGCCCTCGGGCCCGCAGTGCACGGTGTGCGGGCGGGAGTAGCCCGCCCGTGCGGCCAGTTCCTCCGGCTCGATGACCTTGACGATCTCGGGGCTGATCCGGTCCTTGGTGTCCAGGATGTAGATGCGTGAGGAACGCAGCCCCGGCACGACCAGGTAGCGCCGCTCCACGTGCGGGTGCGGCGCGTAGGGGCACAGCGCGCTGCTGCAGGCGTTCCACCCGAAGTGGTGCAGTTCGTCACCCGTGTACGGCAGGTCGGTCCAGCCCACCACGCGCCCGTAGCGCGAGGAGGAGGGGTCGGTGTCGAGCACGGCGATCGCGTCGGGCCGTTCGGCGCTGCGGTCGAAGGCGGCGACGTAGGCCAGGCGTTCGGCCGGCGCGGCGGCGGCGTCTCGGGGCGAGGGGTAGAAGGTGGGGTCGGGGGTCCAGAGTGCCATGGTCCCAGCATCTCCGATATCCCTACAAGGTCAATAGGTAATTATCTATGTAAAACCAGTAGGAAATATTTACTTTATGCCCGCGAGCGCGTAGGTTCGCCGGTATGAGGCAGGGTCCCTACCTGACCACGCGCCCGCACGTGGACCACGGCCACGTCGCCAGCGCGCAGTGTCGCTGATCACGGAGCTCATCACGCGTGCCGATCGCGCGCCGTTCCCTCCCGCGTGGCCGAAGGCGCCCGCGCGACCCACCGACGAACACTCCCCTGGCGTGCCCGCCCCGCCGCGGGCCGCCGTGCTCTCGTGAGGACACTCCCTTGATCAAGATCAGACACGCCCTGCCGTACGCGCTGGCCCTGGCGACGCTGGCCGCCTGCGCGACGGCCGAAGGCTCGGCCACCGGCAGCGGCGCCGAGACGACCGAACTGCGCTACCAGGGCAGCGCCGGCGCCGTCACCTTCCCCGAACTCGCCCAGGAACTCGGCTACCTCGGCGACATCAAGCTCACCTGGGTCGGCAACACCACCAGCGGACCCCAGAACATCCAGTCGGTCGCGACCGGCCAGACCGACATCGGCGGCGCCTTCAACGGCGCGATCATCAAGCTCAAGGCGGCCAAGGCGCCGATCAAGGCGGTCATCGGCTACTACGGCTCCGACGAGCGGAGCTTCAACGGCTACTACGTGAAGGACGACAGCCCCATCAGGACCGCCCGCGACCTGATCGGCAGGAAGATCGGCGTCAACACCCTCGGCGCGCACCACGAAGCGGTCATCAAGGAGTACCTCAAGCGCGAGGGGCTGACCCCCGAGGAGATCAAGCAGGTCGAGCTCGTCGTCGTCCCGCCCGTCAACACCGAGCAGGCCATCCGCCAGGGTCAGCTCGACGTCGGCACCCTCGGCGGGATCCTCAAGGACAAGGCGCTGCAGCGCGGCGGGCTGCGCCCGCTGTTCACCGACGTCGGCCTGTTCGGCCCGTTCACCGCAGGCGCCGTCGTCCTGCGCGAGGACTTCATCGCCGCCAACCCCCGCACCACCAGGACCTTCGTCGAGGCGTTCGCCAAGGCCGTGCGCTGGACGCAGACCCACCCCCGTCAGGAGGTGGTCGCCACCTTCCAGAAGATCATCGCCAGGCGCGGGCGCAGCGAGGACGCCACCGCCGTGACGTTCTGGAAGAGCTCCGGCATCGCGGGCGCCGGCGGCGTGATCGCCGACAAGGAGTTCCAGACCTGGATCGACTGGTTGGAGCGCGAGGGCGAGATCCAGCCCGGCCAGGTCAAGCTGTCCGAGCTGTTCACCAACGCCTACAACCCCTACGCCGGCGGGAGCGCCTCATGAAGATCGTCATCCGCGACGTGGGCAAGGTGTTCGACGTCAGAGGCGCCGACCGGCCGTTCACCGCGCTGGAGAGCATCGACCTCGACATCCGCGCCGGCGAGTTCCTCACGCTCGTGGGGCCGAGCGGCTGCGGCAAGTCCACGCTGCTCGACCTCATCGCCGGCCTGACCCCGCCGACCTCGGGACAGATCCTCATCGACGGCGTCCCCGTCACCGGCCCCGGGCTCGACAGGGGCATCGTCTTCCAGCAGTACGCGCTCTTCCCCTGGCGCACGGCCACCGGCAACGTCGAGTTCGGCCTGGAGGCCAAGGCCGTGCCGAAGAAGGAGCGCGCCGAGCGGGCCAGGCACTACCTGGACCTGGTCGGGCTGGCCGGGTTCGAGGACCGCTACCCGCACGAACTGTCCGGCGGCATGCGCCAGCGCGTCGCCATCGCCCGCAGCCTCGCCTTCGACCCCGACGTCCTGCTGATGGACGAGCCGTTCGCCGCGCTCGACGCCCAGACCCGCGAGTCGCTCCAGGAGGAGCTGCTGCACATCTGGCAGAAGACCGGCAAGACGATCGTCTTCATCACGCACGGGATCGACGAGGCCGTCTACCTCGGCCAGCGCGTGGCCGTGATGACCTCCCGGCCCGGCCGCATCAAGGAGACGCTCGCCGTCGAGTTCGGCTCCCGCGAGGGCGACCTGCGCGCCGAGGCGCGCTTCGGCGACTACCGCCACCACATCTGGGCCCTGCTGCGCGACGAGGTCGCCGCCGCACGCCGCGAGGAGGTGGGCTCCGTTGGCTGAGCTGACCTCGCCGGTCGCCCTGTCCGGCCGGCCCGCCCAGGCGCGGTGGCACGGCCCTTCCGACGCCGGCGCCCAGAGGAAGCCCAGGACCGGGCGGCTGTCGACGGCCGTCGAGCGCTCGGCCGCGATCGTCCTGCTGCTCGCCCTCTGGGAGGCGCTGCCGAGGGCAGGCGTCGTCGACCGGGTGTTCGTGCCACCGCTGTCGGAGAACCTGGTGGCCTGGTACGAGCTGCTGCTCTCCGGCCAGCTCGGCGAGCACCTCGGCGCCTCGCTGCTGCGCTCCTTCGCCGGATTCGCCCTCGCCATCGCCCTGGCCATCCCGCTCGGCCTGGCCATCGGCTGGTACCGGCCCGTGGCGGCCTTCCTCAGCCCCCTGCTCGAACTGTTCCGCAACACCTCGGCCGTCGCCCTGCTGCCGGTGTTCACGCTGATCCTCGGCATCGGCGAGACCACCAAGATCACATTCGTCCTCTACGCCTGCTCCTGGCCCATCCTGCTCAACACGATCAGCGGCGTGAAGACCGTCGAACCCCTGCTCGTCAAGTCCGCGCGATCCATGGGCCTCGGCCCGTTCCGGCTGTTCCAGAAAGTGATCCTGCCCGCCGCCGTCCCCACTGTCTTCACCGGCGTACGGCTGGCGGGCGCGTACTCCATCCTCGTCCTGCTCTTCGCCGAGATGGTCGGCGCCAAGGCCGGGCTCGGCTACCTCATCCAGGCCTCCCAATCCAGCTTCCGCATCCACGACATGTACGCCGGCATCATCACGATCTCCGCCATCGGCCTGCTGTTCAACCAGCTCCTGGTCAGCGTGGAGCGCCGCTTCTCGACCTGGAGGACCACATGACGAGAACCCACACGACGAGAAAACTGCACCTCAACGCCTTCCTCATGGGCGTCGGCCATCACGAGGCCGCATGGCGGCACCCGAGCGCCGAGCCGTCCAGGCTGACCGACGTCCGCCACTACCAGAACCTGGCCAGGACCGCCGAGCGCGGCACCCTCGACTCGGTCTTCCTCGCCGACGGCCTGGCTCTGTGGGGCAACGTGAAGCACAACGCGCTCGGCGGCCTCGAACCGCTGACGCTGCTGTCGGCGCTGGCCGTCGTCACCGAGCACATCGGGCTGATCGCCACCGTGTCCACGACGTACAACGAACCCTTCCACGTGGCCCGCAAGTTCGCCTCGCTCGACCACATCAGCGGCGGCCGGGCCGGCTGGAACATCGTCACCTCCGCCGGCGAGGCCGAAGCGCACAACTTCGGCGTCGAACGGCCGCCGCACGCCGAACGCTACGCCAGGGCCACCGAGTTCCTCGAGGTCGTCGGCAAGCTCTGGGACAGCTGGGAGGACGACGCCGTCCTCGGCGACCGCGCCGGCGGCACCTACGCCGACCTCGGGAAGATCCACCCGATCGAGCACGCCGGCCCCCACTTCAGCGTCCGCGGACCGCTCAACACCTCCCGCGCCCCCCAGGGCCGGCCGCTGCTGGTCCAGGCAGGCTCGTCCGAGGACGGCAAGGACTTCGCCGCCCGCCACGCCGAAGCCGTCTTCACCGCCCAGCAGACCCTGGGCGAGGCGCGCGCGTTCTCCATCGACCTCAGGAACCGCCTGCGCGCCCACGGCAGACGCCAGGAGGAACTGCTGATCCTTCCCGGTATCTCCCCGATCATCGGCTCCACCGAGGAGGAGGCGCGGCGCCTGGAGAAAGAACTCGACGACCTGCTCATCCCCGCCTACGGGCTCGTCCAGCTGTCCACCCTCATCGGCGTCGACCTCGACGAGGACGCCCTCGACAAGCCGCTCCCCGACGTCGGCGTCGACACCGAAGGAGCGCAGAGTCGCCGCAAACTCGTCGTCGACCTGGCCAGGCGCGAGCAGCTCACCGTACGCGCGCTACTGTCCCGCCTCGCCGGCGGGCGCGGCCACCGCGTGATCGCGGGCACACCCGAGCAGATCGCCGACGAACTGCAGGAATGGTTCGAGTACGGCGCCGCGGACGGCTTCAACATCATGCCGCCGATCCTGCCCGGAGGACTCGAGGACTTCGTCGACCACGTGGTGCCCGAGCTCAGGGACCGGGGGCTGTTCAGGACCGAGTACGAGGGGCGGACACTGCGGGAGAACTACGGGCTTGCCAGACCGCCGTCCCGGTACGCGGCAGCACCCGAACGCGAACTCGATGTGGTGGGCTCATGACCGACACGATGCCCGAGCGCGCCGTGGACGCCGACCGGTTCAGGAGGGCCCTGGCCGTCCACGCCTCCGGTGTCGTCGTGATCACCGCGCAGAACGGGGGAGTGCCGGTCGGGCTGACGGCCACCTCCTTCACGTCGGTGAGCCTCGACCCGCCCCTGGTCTCCTTCTACGTCGACCGAGCCTCCGCCACCTGGCCGTGGCTGGCCACCGCCGACCACTTCGCGGTCAACGTACTCGCCAGCGACCAGGCCGAACTGGCCACGCGGTTCGCCCGCAAAGGCATCGACCGGTTCGCCGAACCCACCCGATGGCGGCCGGGCGAACTCGGCGCGCCCCTGCTCGCGGACGTGTCCGCGCACCTGATCTGCCTGCCGTACGAGAGGGTGGACGTGGGCGACCACATCCTGGTCGTCGGCCTGGTGGCGGAGGCGGACATCCACCACCGGGGCCGTCCGCTCCTGTACCACCAGGGCAGCTTCGGCCGCTTCACCGCCCACCCCTGAGCACGTCGTCTGGCCGGTCCTCGTCGTTCAGATCCGGGCGCGGACCGGCAGCCCCGTCCCCGCCCACGCGAGCCTCCGGGGCCGGGTGGGACCTCTCACCTGGTGCGTCCGCCGGATCGTCCTCCCGGCCGCCTGGGCGGGGGTCCCACGGCGAGTTTCCCCTGTCATCCCCCTGACCCGGCCCCCGGCCGGCGGGCGAGTGGGCCACGTCGGTTTCCTGGCCCGGTCGGGTGTCGTGCGGCCCGTTCGCCATGCTCTCCTGGCCTGGATGGGACTCTTGCGCCGTGCCGAAACCCTGGCCTGGATGGGACTCTTGCGCCGTGCCGAAACCCTGGCCCGGCTGGGACTCGTGCATCATGTCGAGACTCTGGCCCGGGCCGGATTCTTGTGTCGTGTCCAGACCCTGGCCTGGCCGGGGCTCCTCCGTCGCGTCGAGACTCCGGCCTGGCCAGGGCTCCTCCATCGCGTCGAGACTCCAGCCCGGCCAGGGCTCTTCCATCGCGTCGAGACTCCGGCCCGGCCAGGGCTCCTCCCTCACGTCGACGACCTGGTCTGGGCGCGGCTCCTCCGCGGTGTCGACGAACTGCTCGGCCGAGTCGCCCTCCGGTTGGCCGGACGCCCTCTTGAGGCGGTCGGCACCCTCACGGTCGCCCTTCCCCGCCTGGTCGGCGCCGCCGGACCGATCCCCGTCGGGCCGGTCCGTGCCGAGCCGATCCGCGCCGGGCCGGTCCATGCCGGGCCGGGTCGTGCCGGGCCGGTCCACGCCGGGCCGGGTCGTGCCGGACCGATCCGCGCCAGGCCGGTCCGCGCCGGGCCGGCGATCTTCCGCCTGCCGTTGTTCGCGCGGCTCCGGCAGGGGCCGTGCGCGTCGCACCCGGTCCCGCTCCGGCTCATACGCGTGCACCCTCGTCTCGCCGGCGAACGAGCTCGGCGGCAGCCGCCTCTGGCCACGCGACGGGGATCCTCCCGTGCCCGCGCTTCCACCACCGCCACCCGCCATGGGCGCGATCGGCGGCACCAGGTAGCCGGGGTAGCCGGGGAAGCCGCCCGCCTCCCGCCCGCCACCCCCGCTCCCCAGGACGTGCTCGCCCCCGCGCTCCCGCTGCCTGCGCGGCGCCCTCGCACCGGCGGCGGCGACGACCCCTGGCAGCAGGGTCTCGACCTGGTCGGGCAGCATGCCGTGCGCGACGGCCAGCTGGACGTTCAGATCCCGCAGGTAGTCACGTGCCCGCTCGTGCGCCCCGGCTCCCATCGACCGAGCCCAGCCGTCGCCGTCCCCCTGCTCGGCGCCGGCCTCCTGCCCGTCGGGATCGAGGACGCTCTCGAAGTTCAACTGGTACTGCAGGAGCACCCCGGCCAGCCAGCTCATCGTCTCGCCGGTCTGCCCGCTCACATGGGCCAGCGCCCGGCAGGTCGCGTGCACCTTGCGCATCCCTTCGAGCGCGAGCTCGGAGGTGTGACCGCGCCACGCGTTGGCCAGCTCGCGGGCCCGCCCCTCGAGGTCGCCCTGGAGCTCGGCGAACCACATCGCCAGGTCCGAGCAGAGCGTGCCCTGCGCGGCCAGCCGTAGCGGATCGACGGAATCGAGACACTCCTTGACGCTGGACGCGTTGTACGGCGAGACGTCCTCGTCCTCCCACGGCTGCTTGGTGTCGACCACGTCGTGCCGGAGCCCCATACCGTTGATCGAGTTGTCCAGCAGCGGGCGCTGCTCCACGGCCCGGTCGTAGTTGTCGCCGGAGGCGTACAGCAGGCCGCCGAGGTCGGCGTAGCTGCGGTGAACGGCCACGGCACCCCGCTTGAGCGCGTCGTCGACGGTGATGAGGACCGTTCTGACTGCCTGCATCGAAGCCCACCAGGCCCAGTCGGTGAAGTCGTCCAGCAGGAGCCCGCTGAAGCGGGAAGGGAGCCCCTCCCACGTGTCCGCTCCGGGGTCGGGGTTGCGTCCACCACCGAGGTCGGTCCACATCGCGGTGCCGATCGTCTTGAGCCGGGTGTGGTCCACCTCGACGTCCGCCCGGGGAGCCGGCCAGTCGGCTGACAGCTCGGGATCCTCGCTCCACGCGTACCACGGCTTCGACGGACCTGGAGGGTCTGGTGGCATGGGGGGTGCCTCCGCTGCGATGGGGTCGATCGCCTGAATGCATACATGTTATGTATCTACGTGAACGAGATGTGAAGATCCCGAAAAATCACCCTAAGTAATGACGGGCAGCGGCTCGGTGCTGACCCGTGGCAACGTGACGATCGCCGGGTTGCAATCGGCAGGCGTGACCCGCACCCCCTGCCCGGCCGCCACCTCCGCCAGCAGGACCGCGTAGCCCGTGACACCTTTCCGAAATGCTGGGAGGCTGCTCTCGGGCGAAAGGTCGCTTCGGGGCTCTTCACCTCGGCCGGTCCGCCCGACAAGAGGGCGGAAGGCAACGGCATCTCCACCCACTTCCGCGAGACGGACCGGATCACCACTGGGCACGGGAGCGCATGTGCAGCTGAGCAGCGAACGACAAACGGTGCATCCGCCTCGCCTGCGAGCGGGATCCCTTCCCGCCGACGAGGTCGAGGAATCGCGGCGCCAGATCCTCGACGCCGCAGCGGCTGTCGGGGTCACCGTGACGGCGCAGACTCGAGCCGCGAGCGCGTAGGCGACCATGGCCAAGCCTGACCTGTACTTCTCCGTCGACGTGGAGGCCGACGGACCGATCCCGGGGCCGTACTCCATGCTGAGCTTCGGACTGGCCGTCGCCGGAGCGTTCGACGGCGCCTCCTTCCAGGCGATGGACCCGGCCAAGGACACCTTCTACGCCGAACTCCAGCCGATCAGCGAGACCTACGACCCGGAGGCGCTCGCCGTAAGCGGGCTGGACAGAACCCGGTTGATCGTCGACGGGCAGGCGCCGCGCGACGCGATGAACGCGGCCGCCGCCTGGATCGCCCGCTGCGCCGACGAGGCCCAGGCGTCGCCGGTGTTCGCCGCCTACCCGCTGGGCTACGACTGGATGTGGATGTACTGGTACTTCATGACGTTCGCGGACGAGGGCTCACCCTTCGGCCACTCCCGATGCCTGGACATGAAGACCCTCTACGCGGCCAAGGCGTCCACGCCCATCGTGCGTTCGACGAAGCGCACCATGCCGCCCCACCTGCTGTCCGCCAGACCTCACACGCACAACGCTCTGGACGATGCCGTCGAACAGGCCGAGCTCCTGCAGAACCTCATGCGGTCACCAGCCCTTGGCGGAGGCTGACAGTAACCTTCGGCCAGACATTGCGCGGATCCCTCGAAGCCGCGATGCGCAGGCGGATGATCGTGAGCGTGTTCGTACAACGACAGGATTGGGCGGCAGCGAGCGAGGGTTCAGCCACCCTCCTTGGTCACGTCGCCGGTCGTGGCGTCGACCTTGACCCCGTGCCAGGTGCCGTCCGGGGTGACGACATCGGCGTCCCAGACGAGAGTGTTCTCGTTGTACCTGTCCAGGCTCAGGTGGGTGATCTTGCCCTCTGGCACTGCCGAGGACACCTTCTCCACCGCCTCCTTGAAGGTGACCTTGGCGTCCTTGGCGATGCTCATGACCCTGCCCTTCTCTGTCTCGCCGGTGTCCTTGACCCGAGGTTCCGAGACCACCTTTCCTGACGCGTCCACCTCCATCACGCGTTCCGTGCCGTCGGGCCCCGCCAGCTGGATCTCCCAGAGCTGACCGTCGTTCTCCGCCTGGACCGAGAGGATCGTGGAGCCCTGGACGGCGGCGACGGCCGCGGCGCCCGCCTTCTCGAGGCCCGCCATGCCGCCGGGTTCCTGGCTGGGGTCGCCCGGAATCTCCGATGGTGACGCGAGGCCGGCGATGGCACCGCCCGCGGGCGCAGCCTCGACGGCCCTGGACTGGGTGGCAGCGCTCCCACAGGCTGCGACCGCGAGCAGGGCCGAGCCGGCGAAGACGGAGCGAATAATGCTGGTTGCCCGTTTTCTGTCACTCATACTGCTGACGCTGCCCGAGCCTCGACAAAGCCAAGCCCGAAAGTCGGGCAATTCGGCCGAGAGTCCTTATTCGGGCCCCACCGATTCGCCAGTGGTGCGCATGTCTCTATAAGACGATCGACTGAAGCGCTGTCAGCCCCCAACTGATCGCACGGAGTTCGCATGCCAAGACGCTGGACAGAGCGACGTGCAGCCCCTGTCTCGGTGCCCGTAGTCGAACCCCGCTCATGGGAGAGCGAGCGGATCCCCTTCCTTGTAGCGAACATCGAACGACCAACGGATCACCCGAGCGCCTATCCGGTGCGGCACCAGATCGAGTTCGGGCGGGTCGGCTACGGCTACCACGTGGGCGACTGTAAAGCGCGCTGACGTGCTAGTAAGGAGGCGAATACCAGAGTATGGTCACTGGTTTGGCGACCAAAAAAGTGACGGTGACGATCCCCGAGGAACTTCTTGAGGAGATCCGCGCGGATGCGGCTGAACGGGGTCTGTCGGCGTACGTCGCCGAGGCGTTGCGCTTCAAGCGTGACCGAGACCGGCTGCTGGAGCTGGTGAACTGGCTGGAGGAAGAATACGGGCCGGTCACCGATGACGAGCGCGCAGCGGCAATGGAGGAGCTGGAAGATCTCGACGCCGAGCACGAGCGCCGCCGTACCCGCGGAAAGCGCAACGCAGGAGAGGCTGCGTGAGCAAGCCGAGCGGTGAGCGCGGGCAGCAGCCGCTGCGGATCTTCGTGCTCGACTGCGAGGCCATGTCCCTGGCTGTACGGGGCGACCGGAAGATGATCGCCTGGCTCGACCTCGCCACCTGGGCCGAGGGGGAGGCGGTGACGTCTCCGATGACGATGGTCGAGGCGTACGACGGCAGGATCACCGAGCAACGCTGGGACTGGGTGCTCTCCCGGCTCAACATCGCCGACATCGGGAAGGACCAGGCCCGCCAGGCCCGCCGGCTCCTGGCCGATGCCAAGCTGCACGGGCACAAGTACGCGATCGACGCCGTGCTCGCTGTCATCGCACGACAGCAGAAGGGGCACGTCACCGTCTTCACATCAGACGTGGACGACCTTGAGAAGCTGGTCCCGGACTCGATCGTCGTCAAGAAGGTATGACCTCCCGCGTTGCTGACACCAGGCGTGACCCTTCGTCGGCACGGTCTCGGTTGAGGTGTCCGATACGCCGGCGGCAGAGCGGACGGGACCCCTGGCGCCGGCCATAACGTCGGTGCGGCCCGCAGGGCTCACGATGGACGCTGGGTCATGGTGGTCAGCGGCCGCGGACCGATACCGGGAACCATCGGTTCGCGATGATCTGGACCTTCCCCTTGCCCTTGGCCGGGATGTAGGCGAGCAGCTCGTTGCGCTCCGCGCGCCTCATCGAGGATCGCACCGTGGACGGTATGCCGAAGCCCTTGTGCCAGTCTCCGAAGTTGGAGCTCTCCCAGATCATGCCGTCGTTGCGGGTCTTACTGCGGTAGGAGTGCTCGATGTCGACACCGAACCAGACCAGAGCTCCACCGGATTTCGTGCGTACGGCGTACACGGCCGTGCCCGCGTCCTTGGCCCGGCTCTGGCCCGCCCAGCCGTTGCCCTGGTAGGCGTTCCTGTTGTCGATCAGCGAGCGATACGGGGACCTGATCAGCCGGCCGAAGGCGAACAACGTGGCCGACGGGCTTCGGGTGCCGCGGGAGATGACGTCGGCGAGTGCGGTGGCGATCTCGCCGGGCGGCAGGGCAAGGCTGGCATCGTCGCCGGCCACCACCTCAGGGAAGTCTTCGACGTCAACCCCCGGCGCGAGGGGTCCCTTGGTCGTGGCCGAGAACGGCGTGTACGCCACCCGCCACGGCCCGCCCTCCCGCTCCTGCACGAACACCAGGATGTCCCGCGAGGCCGGCTGCGTACCGCGGTCGGTGGCCGCGGCGAAGAACCATCTGGGGTAACCCGAGAACCTGGGCGCGGCCGCCAGCCCGGCGGTGTACTTCACCCGTCCGAACTTCAGGCCGTTCCGCTTGTACACCTCGTATTGCGCGGTGTGGATCTGCAGCGCCGATCCCGTCTCGACCTTGCCGGCCAGCTTGCTGTCCAACCGGCCGTTGGCGCTGTTGATCGCCAGAATGTACCGCTTGAGCACATTCGCGGCCGCCGAGGCGGCGATGGCCGGGGTCGGCGACGCCGAAGGCGAGGGGCTGCCGGTCGGAGACGCCTGGCGTCCCCTCGCCTGCTCGCCGCCGTCGCTGCACCCGCCGCTCGCCGCGACAAGGAGCGCCGCCGTCACCACGGCAGGGAGGGCCATCCGCATTGATGTTCTCACTTTCGACTGTCTTGATTGCCGGTCGACGACGTACTGACCTGACAGATGGGTGCAGGAAGAGCACCTGGGCTGTTCCTACGCAAGCCGCATCCACCACCTCTTGGTAGATCGAGGCTGGTCGAATCTGCACGGTGCCGACCTCGCCTCGTGTGCCATAGGACCGCAGTCCGGCGTGCCGCACAGAGCGGCGAACGTCGTCGTTACGACCCTCGTGGGCCCGGGGCGCCGGCTGCGGCCGCCGCCATGGCCGCGCTCCCCCCAGCACGGCAGACGGTTCAGCGGCCGGGACGATCTGAGAACTGATGCTGCCAGGCTCGGCATCGCCGTTCAGGGGAGTCGGCTTCCTCGACGGGGGCGTCGGTGTCAGGCTCCCGTGAGCCGCCACCGTCTTCTTCTATGGACTTCGGTGCGGGACTGCAGTCCTGCAAACAGCGCTCCAAGTGGGCCGCGTTCACGGGCCGGAACGGCGTCAGCGGGCGCCGCCGCCGTACGCGAGGTAAGAGTGCCGCCCACCAGGAATGAGCTTGACGGCGAAGTGGCGCGCATGCCCTGCCCGGAGACGGCGGACGCTGATATTTCGCATGTCATTGTCCTTGTCTGTCGCCCGTCGGAGGGCAGGAGCAAAGCAGATTGGCCCAGTTGATGTCCAATAGCGATATCAGGAGAAAACCGATATCCAACTCCATATAGGTGCTGGTCCAGCCAGTCAGCCAGAACCTGAAAGGCTGCTCGACAGTGGCCTCAGCAGCCTGGCTGGTCCCGGTGGGCGCGCTGGCAGGGACGACCACGATCGCGGTCAGGAAGACCGATGCCTTCCAACTGACCCATGGCAAGCCGGTGGCTGTCACGCTGGCTGCGGGCTAACAACGCCCGGAGTTCTTCCACCGCACCGGCGTACGCCCCGATCGGGGCGTGACGCTGAGTGACCGGTTCGTCGGCGAAGCGCAGGGCGGCAGGGCCGGTTCAGACGTTCTACGCCATAAGCGTCATTGCGCGGTCGAGACCGGGCCTGGCTTGATCGGCCAGCCCTCTGCTCGGCGTATTGCCTGTTCCAGTCGCCCCCAGATCATACATGACTCCTTGCGCGCGACGATCAAGCTTGAGAGTAACCGCTGCGCGCCGTGGGCCCCTGATTGGCTGATCGGGCACTGTATTGAGTGAAGATCCCGGTAATCTCAGGACGTATCGGTGATGCGGCCCGACGGGCTTCCGCTCTGATGGCGGACACGCCCCCATACCGCACGAGTCTTTCGTGCTGCCTGGGGGTAGATCCGTGGCCGTTTTCCGGCATTCGGCGGAAAGTCTGGTCCAGCTGGTGTCCGAGTCGGTGCCCGAGCGCGTCCTCAGCGATGTGATCGCCGACTACCTGCGCGCCACCCAAGGGATCAACCCAGGCAAGGGTGAACGCAGGTCCTGGGACCGGAGCATCCCGATTCTGGCCCGTGATCTGGTCGAAGCCGGACTGGGTGGCGTTGAGATGCTCATCGAGTACCAGCTCCCGTTAACCAGCAAGCGGGCCGACGTCATCCTCGCCGGGCGCGACCGGCGGACGGGAGCGGACTCCTATCTGATCGTCGAGCTCAAGCAGTGGAGCCAGGCCGAGCTGTACGAGGACGACGCCGACCTGGTTCTGGTGTCGGGCATGGGGGATCGGCCCAAGCTTCATCCCGTCGTGCAGGTGCTGGGCTACTGCGAATACCTGGCCGATTTCGTCGGAGCCCTGGATCAGCACAGGAACGCGGTGCGTGGGGTTGCTTACCTGCACAACGCCAGCGATCCGGACATCCACGATCTCTATGACCACGTCGAGGACGAGCGCAGCCGGCTCTTCAGCAAGACGCGTCGGGGCCAGTTCGTCGACTACCTCAAGGCTCAGTTCGCGCCCGAGTCCGGGGCCGCGGCGGCCGATCGCCTGCTGTCCAGCGCCATCCGCCCGTCCAAGCAGCTGCTGAAGGTCGCCGCGGGAGAGATCAAGAATCGCGATCAGTTCGTTCTGCTGGCCGAGCAGCGTCTGGCGTACGAGATGGTGCTGCACGCGGTGGAGAAGGCACGGGCGGGCAACTCGAAGCAGGTAGTGATCATCACGGGAGGACCCGGCTCCGGCAAGAGCGTCATCGCGCTGTCCCTGTTGGGCGAGCTCTCCGACCGCGGCTACTCCGCGCTGCATGCCACCGGCTCGCGCTCCTTCACCGAGACGATGAGGCGCGTTGTCGCCAAGGGGTCGACCCGGATGAAGGCGATGTTCAAGTACTTCAACAACTTCATGACCGCCAAGCCCAACGACCTCGATGTACTGATCTGCGACGAGGCCCACCGCGTTCGCGAGACCTCAGCCAACCGGTTCACCAGGTCAACCGAGCGGACGGGCCGGCCGCAGCTGGACGAGCTGATCGCCGCCGCGCGGGTGCCGGTGTTCCTGCTGGACGAGCATCAGGTGGTACGGCCGGGCGAGATGGGCCGGGTCGCTGACATCACGGCATATGCCCATTCTCTCGGCCTTGCCGTACACCAGGTCGATCTTGACGCGCAGTTCCGCTGCGGCGGGAGCCGCACGTACGAGGAGTGGGTGCTGCGGCTGCTGGGCCTGGACGGCGACGCTCCGGAGGTATGGACGGGTGACGACCACTTCGCCGTTTCCCTCGCCGAGTCGCCGTACGAGCTGGAGGCCCTGCTGAGGAGCAGGCTGGACGCGGGGTACTCGGCGCGGATGACGGCGGGGTTCTGCTGGCCCTGGAGCGCCCCGAACGGGGATGACAGCCTGGTCGCGGACGTACGGGTCGGCGATTGGACGCGACCGTGGAACGTCAAGGGTGACAGGGCTGTGGGGAACGCTCCGGCCAGCGCCTTGTGGGCCACCGCACCCGGCGGGTTCGAGCAGGTGGGGTGCGTCTACACCGCCCAGGGCTTCGAGTACGACTGGAACGGTGTGATCTTCGGCCCGGACCTGGTGTATCGAGACGGCAGGCTGGTCACCGTTCGCAGTGCCAGCAAGGACCCGGCTCTGGTGCGGAAGGGGGTCAGTGACGAACAGGCGGACCGGTTGATCCGCAACACCTACAAGGTGCTGCTGACTCGCGGCATGATGGGCACCGCTGTGTACTCGGTCGATCCGGCGACGCAGGACTTCCTGGCGAAGCTGCTGGAGCCGCGCGTATGAGTGCCCCTACGGAATTCGGGGCGCCCATCTGTCCCGTTCGATAGCACCTCATCCCTGTACCGATCGGACTGGCAAGGACGAACACTGCCGAACTGCTGGAGCCAGTCAACTCGTGGCCCTACGGCTGCATACGGGTGCCCTGGGGGGATATCGAGGCTCTGCAAAGCAGAAGGCCTGCGGTCGAGAAACCACAGGTCAGGGCCTGAAATACCCTGGCAGAGATCAGTGTCCCGGCAGGATTCGAACGTTCAGCACCCGCTTTAGTCTCCAATCTCCCCTGGCGGTGGAGGCCGTTCGGGCCTGAAAATCGGGGTGGTTGTCCGCGGACGTCGTATCTCCTTGGTCGTTGAGGTCGTGCTTTAGTCGGACGCCGGGAGCCGCGCCTGTGGGCCTTTCACTGTTGCTGCGAGCACGCGGATCAGATTCGCTTACCGTCCCCTTGCGGCTCCCGCGGGCAACCACCCCTAGATGACTGATTCCAAGCCGTACGGCTGAGCGTCAATGGTCGTAGGCGGTGAGGGATCGGGCGGTGGGCCGGCCGGTCTTGTCGTTGTGCC